>NZ_NNRM01000016.1 GCF_002252525.1 Brucella pseudogrignonensis | reverse complement strand
CGACGCAAAACCGCTTCGCACTTTTGCTGGAAATGCTATAAGCTTGGTTAGAATTCTATCGGCGCGAGAGTTTCACGGCTTCTACCGAAATCGCCAGCAGGCACTGGCGGATGATCGGCACAGCCAATGACGCATTCTGACGGCTTTCAAGGACCGCGCGTTGCAGACGTTCCATCACACGGGAAAGACTGTCGGCATTCCAGCGGCCGACGGCGTTTTCAATCAGCTTTTTGCGGTTGAAGAAGATCGGAGGCCGTGCCGATGCAACAACAACTGAAGCACTTTTGCGCTCAGTGTCTGCGATATGGCGCAGGGTCTGTATCTGTTGGAACTGACGAGCCGCTGTGTTGAGCACCAAAAAGGGTGCTGTGCCTGATCTTACGACGCGGTCAAATGTCATCTCAAAACGTGACAGATCGCCGTTTAGGACAGCATCCACCACTTCGTCGGTCGAAAGCCCGGCCACATCGCCAACGGCTTCCCGCACATCATCTATGTCAATGCGTTCCTTGCCGCGCGCATAAAGGCAAAGCTTTTCCAGCTCGCCACGCGTGGCAAGACGATCGCCGCCAAGACTTGCCCGCAACAGCTGGCGCCCGTCCATGGTGATCTGCATTTTCCATTCGGCTAGAACGTCGTCAATCACACCGTCTATGCCGCGCGCATCATCTGAATAGCAGGGCAACGCCATACCAGCAGAACCGTTCTCTACAGCACTGCGAAGGCCTGCGCCTTTCTTGAGATCACCTGCTTCAACCAGAATATAGGTTTCACGCGGTGGCTCGCTCACCAGAAGTTTCACGGCATCCGCGAGCTTCTTTTGCCCGGCTGCATTCTTGATCCAGATGAGGCGCTCGCCGCCGAACATCGAAATTGTCCGCGCTTCGTCTGCGAGCTTTGAAGGATCGGCATCGATTTCATCGGCTTCCATGCGGATGACGGCAAAGGGATCGTCGAGCGGAAGCTTGGTCGCCTGCGCGTATCGACGCGCACGTTCGCTCACCAGCCCCTTATCAGGGCCGTAGAGCAGCACAACCGGAAACGAGCTGCTCGGCTTTCCAATAAACTGATCGACTTCGTGTGCTTTCTTTTGCGCCATTAGGATTAAGTAGCGCAATTCGTTTTCAAACGAAACAGCCGCCGGTCAAACTGAACGGCGGCTGTGAAACAAAGCTGTTTGTAATATTATTCGATCAGCAAAGCATCGTCATCGAGTGTCTGTCCGCGCACTTTGCGGAACATTTCGATGAGGTCTTCAACGCCGAGCGTCTTGCGTTTGTCACCGGTTACGTCGAGCAGAATCTTGCCGCCATGCAGCATGATGGTGCGGTCGCCATAATCGAGCGCCTGACGCATGGAATGCGTGACCATCAGTGCTGTCAGCTTGTTTTCAGCAATCAGCGTGCGGGTCAGTTCCATGACGAATTCAGCCATGCCGGGATCAAGTGCTGCCGTATGCTCATCAAGCAGCAGCACTTCTGAACCCGCCAATGTTGCCATGATTAGCGAGAGCGCCTGACGCTGACCGCCGGAGAGAAGCTCCATGCGATCCTGCATGCGGTTTTCGAGGCCGAGATTGAGGCTTGCCACGCGTTCGCGAAACCATTCACGGCGTTTGGAATTGAGCGCATGGGTCAGGCCACGGCGTGTTCCACGCGATGCAGCCAGTGCCAGGTTTTCTTCAATCGTCAGCGTGCCGCAGCTGCCTGCAAGCGGGTCCTGAAACACGCGCGCCACAAGACCAGCACGCTCGGCAGTGGACTTGCGTGTCACATCCTGTCCGCTGATCACAACCTTGCCAGCGGTGGGGATGACATCGCCTGCAAGCACGCCAAGCATTGTCGATTTGCCAGCGCCGTTGGAACCGATCACGGTGACGAACGAGCCTTGCTCCATTGTCAGATTGATCTTGTTGAGCACCTGCTTTTCCAGCGGTGTTCCACGACCGAAGATAACTTCAAGATTGGATACTTCGATCATGATGATGCTCCTCCACGACGCAGGCGCGGCAATATCAGGGCGAAGGTAACAAGAAGTGCCGTCGCAATGTTGAGGTCAGAAGCCTGAAGCCCGACAATGCTGCCATTGGAAAGCGCGAGCTGGATAGCGATGCGGTAGATGATCGAACCGGCAACACAGCCAATGAGAATGACGAGGATGAGACGCGAGCGCAGCAATGTTTCGCCGATGATCACAGCGGCAAGACCAACAACGATTGTACCCACGCCGGAGGTCACGTCTGCAAAGCCGTTTGTCTGGGCGAAAAGCGAGCCGCCAAGCGCTACGAGCGCATTGGAGAGTGCCATTCCGAGGTAAATCTGGCGATCAGTGCGTACGCCCTGTGCGCGGGCCATTTTCGGATTGGCACCAGTTGCACGCATAGCAAGGCCCATGTCGCTTTCGAGGAAGCGCCAGACCAGGAATACCGTGATGGCAACCAGCACAAACAGGAAGGCCGGACGCACATAATATTCAGGAATGCCGTGACCGAAGAACGGAGACAGCATCGTATCCTGATTAATCAGTGCGATATTCGGACGACCCATGACGCGCAGATTGACCGAGAACAGTGCAATCATCGTCAGAATGGAAGCCAGCAGGTTGAGGATCTTGAAGCGCACGTTGAGCGTCGCCGTCACCAGACCGGCAATCGAGCCTGCAATCATCGCAAAACCGGCGGAAAGCCATGGATTCCAGCCAGCAAGGATCAGAACGCCTGTTACGGCCGCACCAAGCGGAAACGAGCCATCCACGGTCAGATCGGGGAAATCGAGCACGCGGAAAGCCAGATAGACGCCGATGGCGACAAAAGAGAAGACGAGGCCCAATTCGACCGCACCCCAGAAGGCGATCTGACTCACATTGAGATTCCTTGTTCTTTGCCGTCATTGAAAATGAAAACGCACCATTCAAGGCACATAGATTCACTGGCTTTCGCACATTCAGGCATTTGCCTTTTCATGTCCGAAAGACCTGTTTCAATCACGACCGGTTTTGATTTGAGTTTGTTCCAAACACATTTGCCTTTGGAACCATTCCCCGGTTTTTCATGCGCAATTTTATTGCTTGCGATTGTTCTGGCTCTGTCTTTTTCCCGATACAACCCAAAAGCTCCAATAAGCAAGCATTATCGCTGCAAATGCGCCAAAAAGCACCAGTCTGTGCGCCCGTTACAACATTCAGCTCACTCGGTTTCGCTCATACTTCGCCGCGTGCCCGCCATAGCTCCCAGGCAAATCGTGCGCGGACGCCAATGTCGAGGAATGGTCGTGGTGGCAGTTCGGTCGGGCTGCCGAGCTTCAGCATGTCGTCGATCAGTGGATTGTCGATATCGCAGGCCATGTCGGCTGCAAGAATGCCGCCAATCGTGCCTTTGGTGATGCCGACGCCGTTCTGGCAAAGCGAGGTGTAAACATTCTTGGCGATCTGCCCAAAACCAGGAGCGCCATTGCGTGACAGGCAGATGAAGCCGGTCCATGTGTGTTCCATATCGACGTTTGAAAGCATCGGGAAACGCTCGTCGAACAGCCGTTTGTGCTCACGCTTGATTGTTTGGCGCCGCGCATCCGACTGGCGCAGCGACGGGCAGAAATGCACGTTCTGCCGAACCAGTATGCGCCGATCAGAGGTGAGGCGCATGGTGATGCCAGCAAAGGAATTGGCAGGTGTCAGCCCCCAAGGAGCGACTTCGCCGATGGCTTTGTATTCCTGATCGTCAAGCTTGCGGCTGAGGCTCGCATGGGCTGCGAAATTCAGAAGCTTGCGCCTGAAAAAGCCGAACTGCTCACCAAAGCCGTTGACCGTCAGGATCATGGCGGGTGCCTGAACCTGACCCTTTGCCGTGCTTATGAGGATACGGTCGCCATAATCGATCTTGGTTACGGCAGAGTTCTCATAAAGCGTGACATTTTCAGGAAGGTTGTCGGCAAGGCCACGCACCAGAGCAGCAGGGTTCAGCAGTGATGTGCCATAGGTGAAGATCGCTGCTTTGAAATGGCTGGTACCGAGCCGTTTGGTAAGAGCATCACCTTCAAGCCAGTCGAAGGGTTCTTTAAGGCGCTCCAGCTCTTTGACGGTTGGTTCAAGAACTTCACGCATCCCCTGATCGGAAACGGCTGCGTGAAATTTTCCATCCTGCCGCCAATCGCAGTCGATGCCATGCTGGTCAATCTGCTGTTTCAGATGGTCTATGGCTGCACGCGCCAGCGCACGGTAGCTGTGCGACTTGGCCAGTTCCTCCATTGATGAGCTGACATTGTGCGGCAGATCAATGGCAAAGCCTGCAGCGCGTCCGGATGTGCCTTTTCCGACTTCTTGCGCATCGATCAGTGCAATCTTGTCGTTGGGCCGGTTTTCGGCCAGCCTCCGGGCGGCGGCTAAGCCTGCATAGCCAGCGCCCAGCACAATCCAGTCAGCTTTAATATCGCCTTTAAGTGCAGCTTGTGGTGCACGGGCAGGCAATATCCTGCTCCAGCCATTGGTGTTGTCATCAGCAGGAAGGATATGAATGGCAGGCATTTTGAAAACTCGACAGTTTTAAAAGAAAAGGGCGGGAAATCGTCCCGCCCTTTTCTTTAGGATATAAATCGCAATTATTCGACTTTGCTGGTTGCGCGGTCGATAACAGCCTGCGGGAACTCGACGCCCATCTTCTTTGCAGCAGCAAGATTGATGACGAGGTCGGTGCCCTTGGCGATGTCGACAGCGATATCGCCTGGCTTTTCGCCGTTGAGGATTTTCACAACGACAGCGCCGGTTTGCTTGCCAACGTCGTAATAGTTGAAGCCGAGAGCGGCAAGCGCACCACGCTTGACGGAATCCGTATCCGCGGTGAAGAGCGGCAGCTTGCTTTCTTCGGCAACACCGACGGCGCTTTCAAGCGCTGAAACGATGGTGTTGTCGGTCGGCACATACATCGCATCTGCGCGGCCAACGAGCGCACGGGCTGCGCCCTGAACTTCTGCCGATTTGGTTGCAGCCGATTCAACGATCTCGATGCCTTCAGCAGAAGCGGCTTCCTTCAGTGCTGCCAGAAGCGACACGGAGTTGGTTTCGCCGGAATTGTAGAGATAGCCAAGCTTCTTGATGTTCGGCATCACTTCCTTGATGAGCTTGATGTGCTCAGCAACTGGCGACATGTCGGAGAGGCCGGTTACATTGCCGCCCGGCTTTGCCATGTCCTTGACGAGCTGTGCGCCAACTGGATCGGAAACAGCGGTGAAGACAATCGGAATATCACGCGTTGCGGAAACAACGGCCTGTGCCGATGGTGTCGAAATCGGAACGATCACGTCTGGAGCTTCGCCAACGAACTGGCGTGCGATCTGCGCAGCGGTTGCTGGATTGCCCTGAGCGGACTGGTAGACGAACTTCAAGTTTTCGCCTTCCTTGAAGCCAGCAGCAGCCAGCGCGTCTTTCACGCCGTCGCGCGCAGCATCAAGTGCCGGATGTTCAACGATAGCAGTAACGGCAACCGTTACATCCTTGGCCTGAGCCGTCGTTACAAGTGCTGTTGCGGCCAGCAAGGCCAGAAGCATAGAACGCATGAAAATCTCCCCTGTTTTGGTGCGTTGCCCATTTGGGCATTTTGTCGGCATACACCTTATATCCAATACCATTTTTTCCAGAATGGGATTGAAGATCTATCCGCCTGAGATTGAGGCTTAATCGGGTCCGTTTGGGCTGTCAACGTGTCGTCATCGCAGGCGCTTTCCAGCCCGCTATATTCTGTTTCATGAACACAGTGTTCAGTGCCCTTTCAATGGCTATCGCCCACCGCCATATTCTGACAAAACAGATGAAAAGTGCCCCTGCACAAAGTTTGAAGCATTGTTCTGCCGCGTCCTGTTTCACGCTGGCCGGATCATGCTCAGAGGAACATAGTCATGAAAAATATCGGCTTTCTCTCATTCGGCCATTGGTCGCCTTCGCCACAGTCCGGCACGCGTTCTGCAAGCGATGCGCTTTTGCAGTCGATAGACCTTGCTGTCGCTGCTGAAGAGTTGGGTGCGGATGGCGCATATTTCCGTGTGCATCATTTTGCCCGCCAGCTTGCTTCGCCATTTCCGCTGCTTGCAGCCGTAGGTGCCAGGACCAGCAAGATCGAGATCGGTACTGCCGTCATCGATATGCGCTATGAAAACCCGCTTTACATGGTCGAAGATGCAGGCGCTGCGGATCTGATCTCCAAAGGCCGCCTGCAGCTCGGGATCAGCCGTGGTTCGCCCGAACAGGTGATCGATGGTTGGCGTTATTTCGGCTATGAGCCGGAAGAAGGCATGACTGATGCCGATATGGGCCGCAAGCATGGTGAGGTGTTCTTTGAGGCGCTGAAAGGCGAAGGCTTTGCACAGCCAAATCCGCGGCCAATGTTTCCAAACCCTCCGGGGCTTCTGAAGATCGAACCGCACTCGGAAGGTCTCAGAGATCGTATTTGGTGGGGGGCTGCTTCTGACGCAACCGCAATCTGGGCCGCAAAGCTTGGTATGAACCTGCAAAGCTCGACCTTGAAGAAGGACGAAAGCGGCGAGCCTTTGCATATTCAGCAGGCCAAGCAGATTCGCGCTTATCGCGAAGCCTGGAAAGAAGCCGGACATACGCGCACGCCGCGCGTTTCAGTCAGCCGCAGCATTTTTGCGCTGGTGAATGATCGTGACCGCGCCTATTTCGGCAATGGTGGCAAAGAGCAGGATCAGATTGGCTATATCGAGGAAAATCTGCGTGCAGTCTTTGGCCGGTCCTATGCAGCTGAACCAGACCAGCTGATCAAGGAACTTGCCAAGGATGAGGCGGTTGCTGAAGCTGATACGCTGCTTCTGACCGTGCCAAACCAGCTCGGTGTTGAGTACAACGCGCATGTGATCGAGTCGATCCTCAAGCATGTTGCACCGGGACTTGGCTGGCGCTGAGATCATTTTACTTCAAAAACAGCCCCGCAGCATTCACTTGCTGCGGGGCTTTTCTTTTGGTCAGAATTTCCCGGAAAGCCGGACCATGGCACCAAACGCATTGTCCCGCGATGCCGTGCGGGTCACATAGGGTGTCAATGAAAGTTCAACCGCATCGCTGACGGCATAACTCACACTTGTCCAGGCGGAACCTCTGGTATGTGAGAAGTCGGAATCGAGCGTCAATACGCCGATATAATCAGCTCTGGCGTCAAATTCGGGATCCTTGTGCGCAACATCCTGCTCGATTTCGAGATTGATCGACCATCGGATTCTGTCGGTCAGCGGCATAGTGAAATTTGTACCCGCATAAGCCGTGGTCAGCTCATATTTCATGTCACCATAAGTGAACGGAAACAGCGCATTGCTTTCCGTATAGCCATCCATGGACAGATTGCTGTAGCGCAGACCGCCATAATAGCCGAGACGGGCATTATGGAAATTGAGATTGTCTGTCCGCCCCAGTTCCAGCGCAGTGCTCCAGCCTTGTAACCTGCTTTCGCCGGTTCCAGCTTCTGTATAGGCGAGCTTTGGCCGCGTGATGTCGGTATCATAGCGATTGGTTGCCAGGCTCGCCCGCATATACCAATCCCCTATAGCGGTCTTGTCTTTCCACTGCGCAAAGATGCCAGTGCCGAAATTATCGCTTCCGGTATCAAAACCGTCCGGCAGATCACGCCAGAAAGAATGGGCGAGGGTGACACCTGCTGAAAAATTGTCGGTGAAGCCGTGACCAAGCGTGAAACCTGTCAGCAAATCCTTCTGACCGCCAAAGCCGCTGATATCGGTAAAAAGCGAATAGCAGGTCTGGCCGGCTCTTTCAATGTCGCAAAAGTTTTGCAGCTTGTTCAATGTAAGGCGCTGAGCCTCCATCGCCGAAAAGCTGTTACTTGCCTGTGTGAAGACCGTCGCAACCGTATGATCAAGGTCGATGGTTGTTGGAGACGTGACAGGTTTTTCAGCAGAAGGGTTTTCCGTTGGACCGGAGCCCGGATTTGTCGGCGTGGTACCTGGGTTGCCTTCAGGCTCAGTTGGTATCGTTCCCGGATCGGGCTTTGGAAATTTCCACAGCGTGGCGTGAAGCGCTCCTTCAGCTGTTTCAGCTGTTCCGGCGATCACGCTGCCATCCCCTGATACATCCCAGGCAATCGCGTTGTTGCCGCCAATTGTTCCCAAATCAATTATGCCGTCACTGGCTGTCCAGCGAAATGCACGGAGCGCCATCGTATCGGTATAGCTATAGCCTACGATCGCTGTGCCATCGTCGCTGAGGCTGAGAGCGTGAGACAGGCCGCCGCCTAGCGAGCCCAGACTGATCATGCCTGCTTCCTGGGTCCAGCGAAAAGCCTGGTTGAACCCATTGTTGAATGAGGCTGTTCCCACCACAACCTTGCCATCGTTTGAAACCAGATCGGCAATACTATACAGCGCATTTCCGTGAATATTGATATCGACCATGCCGGTCTCGGCAGTCCAGCGGAATGCATGCTGGGAGCTATCGGCGGTGTCGCTGGTGCCTACAACGACACTCCCATCAGCGGAAACGGCACGCGCTGTCGACGTGTTTCCACCCAAAGTTTGAAGACTTACAATGCCACTGGCCTCGGTCCATCGGAAGGCGTGGACATCGGACGATGCCGTCAAACTGTAACCCACGATCGTACTGCCATCAGCCGAAATCGCATGGGTAAATGACGATGACCCGCCAAGTGTACCGATGCTGGTAATACCATCCTGAAGTGTCCAGCGAAATGCATTGGTTATGGTGTCGCCTGCGAGGTAGCTGTCTCCGGTAACAACAGTTCCGTTGGCCGAAATTCCTCTGGAATATGAATTCGTTCCGCCCAGTGTTCCGATATCTCTTATTCCGGTTTCGCGGGACCACCAGAAGGCATGTGATTCAGCTTGATTGACAAATGCGCTGCCTATTGCGGCAAGACCATTGGATGAAACTGCCAAAAGTGCTGTTCGTTCTGAACCGCTTAACGAGCCGATATCGGTTATACCGGCCGGCGTCACGATAAAGGATTTATCGTAATCACCGCCCGCAGATGATCGGTGTATGCCAATTGTTTTGCCATCCGCTGATATGCCAGCCGCATCAGCACGTTCACCGCCAAATGAACCATGAACCTCGAAAGTGGGTACATCAGCCCATGCTTGAGAAGTGAAAAAACTAAGTATTATAGACTTTATAAATATCTTATATTTTGTCATTAAAGTAATAACTCTCTATTAGAGTCTTATAAATTTAGTATATTTAATAGGTATGCAATATATATTGATTCTACTTAAATGTGTATTTAAATTTTACAGCTATGATAATTTGGTGATGTTGAGCTACTCGATTGATGAGTGATAAAGCAGAGGCGTGTAATATTACTCCGCGCCCGAAAGGGGTGCAGCTTGCTTGGGGTTAAGAGCTGCCATTTTTCTTTTTCGGCGGTCAGTTTAAGCCGTAAACCGCCAGAAGAGTTTTCATGCGGGTAAGGGCAATTTCCGGATGATCGAGAACATTTGCCTGATCCGCGAGGCGGAAAATATCGGCATAATGCAGGATACTGCGTGCCGATTGCATTCCGGCGGGCATGGTGAAATGGCTTTGGTGTCCATTGAGCCAGGCGAGAAACACAACGCCTGCTTTGTAATACTGCGTCGGTGCTTCAAAGATTTTGCGCGATAGTGGCACGGTTGGCTCGATGATCGCGCGGAAGCGGGCATTGTCACCGTCTGCGAGGGCGGCAAGCGCGCTTGAAGCCTGTGGTGCCACTGCATCGAAAATGCCAAGCAGCGCATGGCTGTGTTTGTTGCCGTCGCCTTCGATGAGTGGTGCATAGTTGAAATCATCGCCCGTAAAACAGAGAACGCCGTCCGGCAGGCGATTGCGAAGCGCGATTTCGTAGCGCTCTTCGAGCAGCGAAATCTTGATGCCTTCAACCTTGTCGCGATTGGCCTCTATAATGCCGATGACCGTATCAAGCGCGTCTTCAAACTTGTCTGAACCCCAGTAACCTTTGAGTTGTGGGTCGAACATGTCGCCCAGCCAGTGCAGCACGACCTTGTCGCGGGCATGAGTGAGAATATGGCCATAAACCTTGGCATAATCCTCTGGCGAGCGGGCGATGCGAGCGAGTGCGCGGCTGGCCATCAGAATGAAACGACCGCCGTTCTTCTCGATAAATTCAGCCTGGGTTTCATAGGCCTTAATCACGTCATCAAGGCTTTTTGCCTCCGACGGGTCGAGATGGTCAGTGCCAGCGCCAGAGGCCAGATCAGCACCTGCTACGGTCTTGCTTTCTGCCAGCGAGCGGCGGATCAGCTCCTGCGCTCCGGCCCAATTGAGACCCATGCCGCGTTGCGAGGTATCCATCGCTTCCGCGATCTGAAAGCCGAGGCTCCAGAGGTGGTGGCGGAAAGCCATTGTCGCATCCCAGTCAATTGCCGGCGCGTTCCACGGATTGCTGTCTCTCAGCGGGTCTGAAACAACATGCGCTGCGGCATAGGCAATGCGGTTGAATTTTGGAGGAGAGGCGGGGCGCGGTGTCGGGGTGCCGATCAGGTGATATGGTTTTACACTGCCATCAACGAATGGCAGGGTCAGCACGTTTTCTGATGATGCGCTCATGTCAGTCCTCCAACTCCACGACGACATGAATAATTTAGATCGTTCCAAATTTCAATATGGTGCGTAAAAAATGCGATTTCAGGCTCTGATTTTGCATTTAGCGTCGCGAAATGCTTCAAAAATTAAGGAAAACCGATGTCAAGAATATGGCAATTCCGTGGTTATTAAAAAAGTTGACAAATTTGGATCGTTCCAATTATCTAAGGGAACAGGAGACGGATATGAGCAAGAGCAGCATCACGGTCATCGATATCGCACGCGAAGCAGGCGTGTCGAAGTCGACTGTATCGCTTGTTCTACGCGATAGTCCTCTGGTTCATGCCGAGACCCGGGCTAAGGTTCAGGAAGCGATCGAGAAACTCGGCTATGTCTATAATCGCTCGGCCGCCAATCTCCGGCAGTCGAAATCGAAGATTATCGGGCTTGTGGTCAATGATCTGACCAACAGCTTCTTTGCCGAGCTTGCCGTTGGTGTTGATCGCGTCATGCAATCGGCAGGTTATGTGCAGTTTCTCGCCAATACAGCGGAAAGCATTGATCGTCAGCGTGAGGTGATTGCTTCGATGCGTGAGCATGGCATTGCCGGGCTGATCGTTTCGCCGGCGCGTGGCACCGAGGCTAGTGATCTGAAACCATTGGCAAAAAGCGGCCTGCCGGTTGTGCAGATGGTGCGCGATGTGCCGGGGTCGGGTGTGTCGTCGATTGTTTCGGACAATCGCGGTGGCGTGGCAAAGGCAGTTGAGCATTTGGTGTCGCTGGGGCATCGCGTAATCGCTTTCATGGGCGGCTATGCGGATACCGCTGTTTTTGCTGAAAGAGTTGCGGGCTATCGTGCGGGGCTTGAGCAGGCGGGCATCGTGTTTGATGATGCGCTGGTGTTCACCTCAGCGCCTTCGCGTGCTGGCGGTGTTGAAGCAGTTGAGCGCATGTTGCGGCACGGCATGAAGCCGACGGCAGCGGTGTGCTTCAATGATGCTGTGGCTTTTGGGGTCTGCGATGGTTTGCGCGCTGCAAATCTGGAGCCGGGCCGGGATTTCGGGGTGGTTGGTTTTGACGATGTGATCGAAGCAAAGACCGCTGTTCCGGCACTGACAACTGTGGCTGTTGATCCGCAAGGTTTGGGAGAACGTGCGGCGCAGCTTTTGCTGAAACAGATCAATTCGGAACGGGTGGAGGCGGAGGCGCAGCGTTTGGCGGTGCGTCTTGCAGTGCGTGCAAGTTGCGGTACGCAATCTAAAAAGGAGGAGAAATTCGCATGGCAAAGTGGGGCCTTATAGGCGCAAGCACCATTGCAAAAGAATGGGTTATCGGCGCCATTCGCGCGACCGGTGGCGAAGTTGCGTCCGTTTACAGCACCAATGCTGAGCGTGGCGAAACCTATGCCCGCGAGAACGGGATTGCCCGCTCGGTGACAAGCCTTGATGCGCTGTTGTCTGATCCGGAAATCGACGCTGTCTATATCTCCACTACCAATGAACTGCATCGCGATCAGGCGATTGCTGCCGCCAAAGCAGGCAAGCATATTCTGTGCGAAAAGCCGCTGGCGTTGACGATTGGCGATGCCCACGAAATGCTGAAAGCCGTGCGTGAAGCGGGCGTTGTGGCGGGCACAAATCATCATTTGCGCAATGCTGCAAGCCACCGCGCCATGCGTGATGCTATCGCTCAAGGCAAGATCGGCAAGGTGCTGGGCGCGCGGGTTTTTCATGCGGTTTATCTGCCGCCGCATTTGCAAGGCTGGCGCATTGAGCGCCCCGATGCTGGCGGCGGTGTGATCCTCGATATTACCGTGCATGATGCCGATACATTGCGCTTTGTGCTGGGTGAAGACCCGGTCGAAGCTGTGGCATTCAGCCAGCAGGGTGGCTTAAGCGGCGCAGGGCTGGAAGACGGTGTGATGGGTGTGCTGCGCTTCTCCTCCGGCGCGATTGCCCAATTCCACGATGCATTCACCACCAAATATGCGGAAACCGGCTTTGAAGTGCATGGCAGCCAAGGCTCGCTCATTGCACGCAATGTCATGACGCAAAAGCCGGTGGGAACCGTCATTCTGCGTGACAAGGATGGCGAGCACGAAATGCCGCTCGACCAGAAGAATCTCTACGAAACTGCCTTGCAGGCTTTCCATAATGCCATCGCAGGTAAAGGTCAGCCTTCCGCAACTCTGGAGGATGGCATCTGGTCGCTTGCGACCGGGCTTGCCGTGCTTGAGGCTGCAAAGACCGGTAAGGCAACTGCTGTTCATTCAGGACTTTGAAAATTATGAGCAAACATATTTCATTTGCGGAAGCAGCATCACTTATTCCCGATAACGCTGTCGTTTCCGTCTCATCATCAAGCGGTCTTGGCTGTCCCGATCTGACGCTGAAAGCCATCGGCGAGCGCTTTGATGAAACCGGCCATCCGAAAAATATCACCACGCTGCATCCGATTGCGGCGGGCGATATGAGCGGCATAAAGGGCGTGGATTACATTGCCAAGACGGGATTGCTGAGGAAGATCATCGGCGGTTCCTATCCGTCGGGCCCGTCCAGTGCCGAGCCGCCGCTGATCTGGCAGATGATCACCAATAATGAGATTCCGGCCTATAATATTCCGTCGGGCATTTTGTTCGATATGCACCGCGAAGCTGCGGCCAAGCGCCCCGGCGTGCTGACCAAGGTGGGTCTTGATACGTTTGTCGATCCAAAGCGTCAGGGCACGGCGATGAATGACAAGGCCGCGCAGGAACCGGTTGTGAAACATGTCAGCTTCGAAGGCGAAGACTGGCTCTATTTTCCTTCCATCATCCCGCAAGTGGCGATCATTCGCGCCACGACGGCGGATGAGCGTGGCAACCTCACCTATGAGCATGAAGGCGCTTATCTTGGTGGGCTGGATCAGGCGCTGGCTGCGCGCAACAATGGCGGCATCGTCATTGCGCAGGTAAAGCGCATCGCTAAGGAAGGCACGCTGAAGCCGCATGATGTGCGAGTGCCGGGCGTTCTGGTTGATTATATCGTGGTCGATCCCGACCAGAAACAGACGACGCAAACGCTGTATGATCCGGCGATTTCGGGCGAGATCTTCCGCCCGATCGATACGTTTCGTCTGGCCGAATTTAATATCCAGAAGGCGATAGCGCGCCGTGTCTCACAGGAATTGCAGGCGGGCAGCGCGGTCAATCTCGGCTTTGGCATTTCCGCCAATGTGCCGCGTATTCTGCTGGAGGAAGGCCTGCACGGCGCCGTGACATGGGTGATCGAGCAGGGCGCTGTTGGCGGCGTGCCATTGCTGGATTTTGCCTTTGGCTGCGCGGCGAATGCCGACGCTTATATGCCATCGCCCTATCAGTTCACCTATTTTCAGGGCGCAGGCTTCGATGCGTCGCTCTTGTCCTTCCTGGAGATCGGACGCGACGGCTCGGTCAATGTGTCGAAGCTGTCATTCCGTCCGCATGTCACGGCAGGGGCAGGCGGCTTTGTGGACATTACGGCAAGGGCCAGGATGATCGTTTTCTCCGGCATGTTCAATGCAGGGGCCAAGCTTTCCGTCGCCGATGGCAAGCTGGTGATCGAGAAGGAAGGTAAGCTCAAAAAACTCGTCAATGAAGTCGAGCATGTCACCTTCTCCGGTCCGCGCAGTGTCGCGCAGGGACAGGACATCACCTATGTCACGGAACGCGCTGTGATGAAGCTGACGGCGGAAGGCATTGTACTCACCGAGATTGCGCCGGGTGTGGATTTGCAGGCGCATATTCTCGATCAGGCTGAGTTTCCGCTGATCGTTTCCGATCAGCTCAAAATTATGGATGAAGCGCTGTTCCGCGAAGAGCCGATTGGGCTCTCGCTGCCGCAAAAGCCTGCGCGAAAGCTGGAGGCGTGAAATGGCTGATCGGATAGAAATTGCGACCGAGAACCACATCGCGGTCATGACGATCAAGCGTCCCGAAAAGCTCAATGCATTCGATATTGAGCTTTTGCAGGAATTGTCTGCAGCCTGTGATCGGGTGGAGGCGGATAGCAGCGTGCGGGTTGCAATCCTGACCGGTGAGGGCAAAGCCTTTTCTGCCGGCGGTGACATCAAGGCCTGGGGCGGCATGGAACCGGCGGAATTCGGCCATGCCTGGGTGCGCTACGGTCATCGTGTGTTCGAGCGGCTTGCGACTTTGCGTGTGCCACTGATCGCAGCGATGAACGGCCATGCTTTGGGCGGCGGTCTGGAACTGGCAGGCGCTGCCGATATCCGCATTGTCGAACGACAGGCGAAGATCGGCTTGCCGGAAACCTCGCTTGGCATGATCCCCGGCTGGTCGGGTACGCAGCGCCTTGTGCGCCGTTTCGGTGCGCAGATCGTGCGCCGCATGGTGCTGGGCGGCGAAATGTTCACGGCTGAAGAAGCGCTGTCACATGGGCTTGTCGATGCCGTTGTGGAGACGGGCGCAGCTTTGCAGGCAGCACAAGACTATGCGGCGCGGGTGGCCAAGCGCGGACCCGCTGCACTGGAAATTTCCAAACTGATGCTTTCCGTCGCCAATGGCGAGGACAATGGAACCGCCGTCGAGGCATTGGGTTCCATCCTTGTCGCCAAGACCGGCGATCTGAAGGAAGGCGTGCGCTCGTTCAGCGAAAAGCGCGAAGCGAATTTTAAGGGAGAATGGTGATGAGCACGATCGTAAAACCGCAGCCGCTGGCAGGACTGGCTGTCCGCGAATTCTCCATGCTGATCGATGGCAAATGGGTGCAAAGCCAGAGCGGCGGCAGCATCGAGCGCGTTGCTCCCGGCCATGGCGTGACGGTGAGCCGTTATCCCACTGGCAACAAGGCGGATGTGGAACGCGCCGTTGCGGCAGCGCGCAAGGCTTTCGATGACGGGCGCTGGTCGTCCAAAACGGCATCGCAGCGCTCGCTGGTGCTGCTGAAAGCCGCTGATCTGATCGAAGCGCGGGCGGAAGAGCTTGCCTATCTCGATGCGATAGAAGCTGGAAAGCCGATCAGTCAGGTACGCGGCGAGATTGCCGGTTCCGTCGATATCTGGCGTTATGCGGCAGCGCTTGCGCGTGATCTGCATGGCGAGAGTTATAATACGCTGGGCGATGGCACTTTGGGCGTTGTGCTGCGTGAGGCGATTGGTGTTGTCTCCATCATCACGCCGTGGAACTTTCCGTTCCTGATCGTCGGTCAGAAGCTGCCTTTCGCCTTGGCGGCGGGTTGCACGGCGGTTGTAAAGCCTTCGGAACTAACCTCTGGTTCGACACTGGTGCTGGGTGAAATTCTGGCCGAGGCAGGCGTGCCGGACGGGGTGGTCAACATCGTCACCGGAACGGGTGCTGATGTCGGCCAGCATATGAGCACGCATCCGGATGTGGACATGGTGTCATTCACCGGTTCCACTGGTGTCGGCAAGCTGACCATGGCCAATGCGGCGCAGACGCTGAAGAAAGTGTCGCTGGAACTTGGCGGCAAGAACCCGCAAATCCTGTTCCCGGATGCGGATATGGATGCCTTCATCGACGCTGCGGTGTTTGGCGCATGGTTCAATGCGGGCGAATGCTGCAATGCCGGTTCGCGGCTGATCGTGCATCGCTCGATTGTCGATGAGATTGTCGGGCGCGTCGCTGATCTGTCGAAAAAGGTCATCGTCGGTGATCCGCTCGATGTCAGCACGCAGGTGGGCGCGATCATCACGCCGCAGCATCTGAGCAAGGTTGGCGCTTATGTCGATCAGGCCAAGAAGGCGGGCGCTGCGATTGCCCATGGCGGCGATGTGCTGGATCTCGGCCTCGGCCAATATATGGGGCCGACCATCATTGCAGGCGTGAAAGCCGACATGGCCGTGGCGCG
This sequence comes from Brucella pseudogrignonensis, assembly GCF_002252525.1. Taxonomy (GTDB): domain Bacteria; phylum Pseudomonadota; class Alphaproteobacteria; order Rhizobiales; family Rhizobiaceae; genus Brucella; species Brucella pseudogrignonensis. The sequence goes on along the minus strand of NZ_NNRM01000016.1, from coordinate 155,249 downwards.
TGAAGAAGTGTTCGGTCCTGTCCTGTCGGTGCTTTCCTTCGATACGGTGGATGAGGCGATCTCCATTGCCAACGCGGTTGATTACGGGCTTTCGGCTGGCGTTTGGAGCCGCGATTTCGATACCTGCATGAGCATCGGGCGCAAGGTGCGCGCCGGTACAGTCTGGATGAACACTTTCATGGATGGCACACCAGAACTGCCTTTTGGCGGTTATCGCCAGTCGGGTCTGGGTCGCGAGTTGGGCCGTCATGCGGTGGAGGATTATACCGAAACCAAAACGCTCAACATGCATATCGGTGCGCGCACCGGCTGGTGGATGCCGCAGGCTAAGTAGGGAGTGACGGCTTTGGGAGGACAGCCGGATATCGTCATTATCGGATCGGGTATCGGCGGCGCGACGATGGCCGCCGGTCTGAGCGCATCAGGTGCCGACATTCTTATTCTTGAGGCAGGGGAGCATCTGCCGGACAGACCGGAAAACCGCGATCCACGCGCCATTTTCCAGCGTGGTTTCTTTCGCCCGAAAGAATTCTGGTATGAGACGGATGGCACGCCGTTCAATCCCGGAAATTATTACAATGTCGGCGGCAATTCCAAATTCTATGGCGCAGTGTTGGTGCGCTATCGGCGCGAGGATTTTGAGGAGCTTGCGCATCTTGAAGGCGTGTCTCCGGCGTGGCCCTTCGCCTATGATGAACTTGAACCCTGGTATTGCAAGGCGGAAGAGCTTTTTCAGGTGCGCGGTGAATTGGGCGATGACCCGACCGAACCCTATCATTCTAAGCCCTATTCCTATCCAGCTATCCGTGATGAAAGCCCGATTGCCGATCTGCGTGCACGACTGAAGAAGGCAGGGTTGCATCCGGCTTCCTTGCCATTAGGTGTTGATATTGAGCGCTGGCTGGCGAAGGCAAAAACGCCGTGGGACGCGCATCCCAACAGCAATGACGGCAAGATGGATGCGGAGACTTGTCCGTTAGCACTTGCGCTCAAACATCCAAATGTCCGGCTTGAAACCTCCGCGCGGGTAACGAAGCTGGAAACCGGGCCTGATGGTAAAACCATTACAGCTGTTCATTATGTGAAGAATGGCGAAGCGCTGGTCCTGCGTCCAAAGCTCGTCATTCTTTCAGCGGGTGCGGTTCAGTCGGCAGCGCTTTTGCTGCGTTCGGGACTGGCGAACCGTTCCGATCAGGTCGGTCGCAATTTCATGAACCACAATGCCAGTGCGGTGATTGGGTTTGATCCGCGCTATCGCAATGACAGCGTCTACCAGAAGACCTTTGGCTTTAACGACTACTATCTCAGCGATGGGGCTGGCGGGCCACCGCTTGGCAATGTGCAATTGCTGGGGCGGGTTTCGGGCGCGATCCTGAAATCCAATATGCGCCAGGTGCCGGAATGGCTTTTAAACCGCATTGCCGGACATACGATTGATTTCTACGCGATGAGCGAAGATCTGCCATCGCCGGAAAGTCGCGTGAGCGTGGATGGTGATCGCATCATTCTGCATTGGGTGCGTTCCAACTGGAAGGCGCATCTGATGCTGGTTGATAAGCTCAAATCGGCGCTGCGTGCAGCAGGGTTTCCAATCGTGCTGTCGCGGGCGTTCGACAGGCGAACACCATCGCATCAATGCGGCACGGTACGTATCGGCAATAATCCAGCAACAGCGCCGCTTGATCCTTATTGCCGTGCTTATGATCACCCCAATCTCTATGTGGTCGATGCGTCGTTTCTGCCGACATCGGCGGCGGTTAATCCCGCGCTGACCATTGCCGCGCAGGCTCTGCGCGTTGCTGATCACATTCAAGCGGAGGTACTGGTATGAGCCGTCAAAGACCTGTGGCACTGGTGACTGGCGGGCGGCGTGGTATCGGGCTTGGCATAGCGCGTGCTTTGGCCGCCAAAGGGTTTGATCTGGCGATTACCGACCGTGAACGTGATGAGGCGGTCATCCATGAATTGCGCGGGCTTGGGGGAAGGGTGGCTTTCTTTGAAAGCGATCTGGCATCTATCGAAACGCACGAAGCGACGGTTGCAGCCGTTGTGAATGAGCTTGGGGGCATCGATTGTCTGGTCAACAATGCAGGTATGGGCTCGGTCGAGCGCGGCGATTTTCTCGGGCTGAAACCTGAGAATTTTGACACGATTATTGATGTGAACCTGCGCGGTACGGTGTTTTTTACGCAAGCGGTGGTGAAATCCATGCTGGCGGTGACGGATGTGCGTTTTCCGCGCAGTATCGTGACGATCAGTTCGGTTTCGTCGGTAATGACTTCGCCCGAAAGGCTTGATTACTGCATCAGCAAAGCGGGTCTGACGGCCTTCGTGCAGGGGCTTGCGCTTCGGCTGGCCGAAGCACGGATCGGCGTGTTCGAGGTGCGTCCCGGTATCATACGCACTGATATGACAGCGCGTGTTGCCGAGCGTTATGACGGACTGATCGAAGGTGGTCTGGTGCCGATGAAACGCTGGGGCGAGGCAGGCGATGTCGGCGCTATTGTGGCCGGGCTTGCAGGCGGCGATTTCATTTTTGCGACGGGCTCGGCGATCAATGCCGATGGTGGCCTGTCGATTGCGAAGCTTTAGTTTCTCGGGAGGAGAAACGCATGAAGTATGACTATATCATTGTTGGCGGCGGTCCTGCCGGTTGCGTTCTCGCCAATCGTCTGAGCGAAGATGCAGCGATCAAAGTGCTGCTGCTGGAAGCAGGCGGAAGCGACTGGAATCCGCTGTTTCACATGCCTGCCGGTTTTGCAAAGATGACCAAGGGTGTGGCGAGCTGGGGGTGGGAAACCGTTCCGCAGAAGCACCTCAAAAACCGTGTGTTGCGCTATACGCAGGCAAAAGTCATCGGCGGCGGCTCCAGCATCAATGCGCAGATTTATACACGCGGCAATGCAGCCGATTATGATCTATGGGCTAATGAGGACGGCTGTACCGGCTGGGACTATCGCCATGTGCTGCCCTATTTCAAACGGGCTGAAGACAATCAGCGTTTCAACGATGATTTTCACTCCTATGGCGGGCCGCTTGGCGTTTCGATGCCGTCTGCACCATTGCCGATTTGCGACGCCTATATCCGCGCGGGTCAAGAACTCGGCATTCCGTATAACCCGGATTTCAATGGTCGTGAGCAGGCAGGTGTCGGCTTTTATCAGCTCACCCAGCGCAATCGCCGCCGCTCGTCAGCATCCCTTGCCTATCTCGCGACGATCAGGGATCGCAAGAACCTTACCGTGCGGATGAATGCGCCGGTGCGCAGTATCGATCTCGAAAAGACCCTAGTCACCGGCGTAACACTGATGAGCGGCGAGGTTTTGCGCGCAAACCGCGAGGTGATTGTCTCGTCCGGCGCTATCGGCTCACCGAAGCTTCTGCTGCAATCGGGTATCGGCCCTGCTGACCATCTTAAAAAGGCTGGCGTTAATGTGAGGCACGATCTGCCGGGTGTGGGTGAGAACATGCAGGATCACCTCGATCTGTTTGTCATTGCCGAATGTACGGGCGATCACACCTATGATGGCGTGGCAAAGTTGCATCGGACGCTGGGCGCGGGCCTGCAATATATCTTTCTGCGCTCTGGCCCGGTGGCGTCCAGCCTCTTTGAAACCGGCGGCTTCTGGTATGCTGATCCGGATGCCCGCTCACCGGATATTCAGTTTCATCTGGGGCTTGGTTCGGGCATTGAAGCTGGCGTCGAGAAGCTCAAGAATGCAGGCGTGACGCTTAATTCTGCTTATCTGCATCCGCGTTCGCGTGGAACCGTGCGGCTGGCTTCCAATGATCCGGCTGCAGCCCCCCTGATCGACCCGAATTACTGGAGTGATCCGCATGATCGCAAGATGTCGCTTGAAGGTCTGAAGATCGCGCGCGAAATCCTGAGCCAGGATGCATTGAAACCTTATGTGATGGCCGAACGTCTGCCGGGGCCAAAGGTCGTCAGTGACGATGATCTGTTCGATTATGCCTGCGCCAATGCCAAGACCGATCATCATCCGGTCGGAACCTGCAGGATGGGGACGGATGCGATGGCCGTTGTCGATCTGGAACTTAAAGTGCGTGGTCTTGAAGGTCTGCGGGTTTGCGACAGCTCGATCATGCCGCGCGTTCCCTCGTGCAACACCAATGCGCCGACCATCATGGTCGGCGAAAAGGGTGCGGATATTATTCGCGGTCTCGACCCGCTGCCGCCTGTTGTGTTTTCATGGGAGAAAAACGAACACAAACGGCGCGCGCGGGGTTAGTCTTCGTTCACCTCAAAACGCAGATAACCCGCGATGCCGGAGCCTTTGTAGTTCGGATTGTCGGACGGGTGGTTCACGCCGTCATTGACCGGAATGACCTTGAAGTCGAAAGGTGAGACGCCTTCGAGACATGCGGCATTGACACCGAATTGTTGAGGGTTGGATCGGCGCTGGTGGAAGGTGTAGATCCCGCATTTCGAGCAGAAATAATGCTTGGCCGCGCCCGTATTGAATGTGTAGAGCGTCAGCGCATCTTCTCCTTCCAGAACTTCAACGCCATTCAGATCTGCGGAAACGGCGACAGCTCCACGCATTCTGCAATAGGAGCAGGTGCAGCGGCGCGCAGTGTTAAGGCCATCTGATAGTTTGACGCGAAAGCGAACGGTTCCGCAGTGGCAGGCACCATTGGCAACTTCAATATTGGGGTTCATTCGGATCTCCTCTTTCGCCAGAATTTTATTTCAGTCTTTCCGGCTTTACCATTGGAAAAACTCAACTAAAGTCTCACTCACAAGATTTCGGGAGGGAATTTTATGAGTGGATTTGCGGTCGTCACCGGTGGCAGCACCGGCATTGGCAGGCATCTGGTCTCAGCATTTGCCGAAGCAGGTTACACTGTGGCTTTCAGCTATCTTGGCGATGAAGACACTGCAGAGACACTCATGGAAGAGATTGAGCTTTCAGGCGGTCAGGCGCTGGGTGTCGCTTGTGATGTCGGCGTTGGAAGTGACGTTGACGCATTTTTCGATGAAGTCTGCAGCTGGTATGGCGATGCGCCTGACGTGCTCGTCAATAATGCCGGTATTCAGACCTGGGGGCCGTTGCTGGAGCTTTCGGAAGACGATTGGGACGATGTCATTCGCACCAATATGAAGGGCTGCTTTCTCAACACACAGGCTGCAGCCCGGCGCATGGTCGAGGTCGGCAAAGGCGGTGCGATCATCAATATAGGCTCGGGCTGCAACAAGCTCGCTTTTCCCAGCCTCGTTTCCTATACGGCATCAAAAGGCGGTATCGAGCAGTTTACCAAAGTCTCTGCTGTTGAGCTTGGGCCGAATGGTATCAGGGTCAATTGTGTTGCGCCGGGCGCCATTCTCAACGAACGCACAATGCAGGAACAGCCCGACTATGCAGACACCTGGAGCCGGATCACGCCGCTGCGTCGCGTTGGTTCTGCCGAGGATATATCAGGGCCGGTGCTGTTTCTGGCGTCCGACGCTGCGCGTTTTGTGACAGGGCAGACGCTCTGGGTCGATGGTGGTGTATTCTCGCAGGCCAACTGGCCTTATGGGGGGTAAGCCCCCATTCCTCATCTTCCGCGCATCTGTTCGCCTGCGTGTTTTGCAAAGCGCAGGTTCCAGAAAGTTGCTGTCAGCGATATGCCGGTGACGATAAAGAAGGCGATCGAGAAATCCGAGGTCAGTGGCACGTCTCGGTCGTGCCAGGCCATGGATGAATGAAGGGCCAGCGCGCCGATACACACACCAAAGGACAGCATGAGCTGCTGGAAGGTTGAGTAAAAGCTATTGGCCGAACTCATCCGCTTTTCATCAACCTTATCATAGGCCACCGTATTATAGGCGGTGAACTGGAACGACATTGAAAAGCCGGACATGAACAGCACGGCAAAAATCAGCCAATGTGGCCATTCAGGGCCGAAGAAGCCACAAATCGCATAGCTGCATGATGAGAATATGCCGTTCACCACCAGTGACGAGCGGAAACCGAACCGGCGGATGATCTTGGGCGCAAAGGCTTTCATGGCCATGGAACCGAGCGCTGTGGCCAGTACCATATTACCAGCAGAAACCGCTGAAATGCCAAAGGCGACCTGCAGCATCAAGGGCAACAAGAAGGGATGCGCCCCTTGCGTGATGCGGGTGATCGATCCGGCAATCATCGAGGTGCCGAAGCTCTCAATCCGCATCAGCGAAAAATCGAGAAGCGGGGCGGGATGGCGGCGCGAGTGGATGACGGTTGCAATTGCAAACACGATGCCGACCACAAAGAACTTGGCTGCCAGACCGCTGGTCGTGCTTGCACTTTCAAGGCCGAAAAGCAGCGCGCCAAGTGCTATGCCGGACAGGATCAAGCCGACGAAATCAAACGGCTCTCTGGTGTCGCTTTTATATTCGCCAATATAGAGCGAGACGAAAATCATGCCCAGAATGCCAATCGGCACATTGATGTAGAAAATCCAGCGCCAATCGAGCCAGGTCACGAACAGACCACCGATGGGAGGGCCGAGGATTGGGCCCATCAGGGCAGGGACCAGCATCCATGACATTGCCGAGATGAGATCCTTGCGCTCGACCGAGCGGATCAGAACCAGACGCCCGACTGGCAGCATCATGGCTCCGCCGGCACCTTGCAACAGACGGGCAAAGACCAGAAAGGGCAGATTTGGTGCCTGCGCGCAAAGGATCGAGCCGAGTATGAAAATGCCGATGGCAAAGCGGAACACGGTTCGGGTGCCGAAGCGATCGGCGATTTTGCCGCTTGCAGGAATGAAAATCGCAAGGCTGAGCAGATAGGAGGTGAGCGCCACGCTCATCGAAGGGGCGGCGACATCAAAATCCCGGGCCATTGTCGGCAGTGCAGTCGCAAGGATGGTAGCGTCGAGCTGTTCCATCAGCATCGCGCTTGCAACGATCAGGGCAATAATCCGGAAATTGCTTTTCGCTTCCAGTGACGCGGTTGGTTCACTGGTCGAAGTCTGGGCTTCCGGCATAACACTCATGGTAGTTTCAGCTTTGCGAAGGCGCGGGTCTGCCCGTCAAAGCAGCCAGCATTACGGTCGATCGTCTCGGACGATCCTGGGGGATGTGTTCACGGTCAGGCTTTTGGTTCCAGGAACAGTTCTGCGCCTTGTCGCAAGACGAGCGCACGGCAAAAAAATATGCCAACCAGTTAGAGGGACTAAGAAGCCCACCGCAAGACCGTGAGCGGGTATAGCACAGGTTACGGAAAATCACAGGACTTCAAGATAATTTGAGCGCGAAGGGATTTGCCTGCCCGGAAGATGAATGGTGATCCCGACTGGATTCGAACCAGTGGCCTCAAGATTAGGAATCTTGCGCTCTATCCTACTGAGCTACGGGACCAGTCATCAGAAACGCTCGTATTTGCCATTGATTCCAATGGTTCGAGCATTTTTCGACACATACTGTTTTTCATGGCTTTCGCCAACCCCGCAAAAAGCGGGGCAGGCGCATTTCTTTTGAACTCTGGATCAGGCAGCAAGTGCTGTTTCGATCACCGACACGAAATAGCTCACGCCATAAGGAATTGCTTCATCGTTGAAGTCATAGGCCGGATGATGCAGGCCGGGCGTGTCGCCATTGCCCAGGAAGATATAGGCGCCCGGGCGCGATTCCAGCATGTAGGAGAAATCTTCTGCAGCCATCATCGGAGCCACATCGGTTTTCACCTTGCCTTCGCCAGCCACATTTTTTGCAACGCGGGCTGCAAAATCAGTCTGGTCATCGTGGTTGTAGGTCACAGGATAGTTGTTCTTGTAGCGAACGGTAATTTCTGCACCGCTGACCGATGCAATGCCTGCTGCTGCTTCACGAATACGCTTTTCGGCATAGGCGCGGGTTTCCTTGCTCAAGGTGCGCACTGTGCCTGAAAGCTTGGCCGTTTCAGGAATGACGTTATAAGCCTCGCCTGCGTGAAACTTCGTGACCGAGATCACGAGGGAATCGAGCGGATCGATATTGCGCGAAACAATGCCCTGAATGGCGAGATGCAGCTGTGAACCGGCAAGGATAGGATCAATCGTGCGGTGCGGTTGCGCTGCATGGCCGCCGCGCCCCTTGATCGAAAGGTCGAATTCATCGGTGGCAGCCATGATCGGGCCTTTGCACATGGCAAACTGGCCGACAGGAAGGCTTGGCAGATTGTGAACGCCATAGACTTCCGAAATGCCGAAGCGATCCATGACACCGTCCTGAACCATGGCCAGCGCGCCAGCGCCGCCTTCTTCAGCTGGCTGAAACAGCAGAACGGCAGAACCACGGAAGTTGCGGGTCTCAGCGAGATACTGTGCGGCACCCAGCAGCATCGCCGTGTGGCCATCATGTCCGCAGGAATGTGCCTTGCCCGAATTTTTCGATGCCCATTCAACGCCGCTGGTTTCAGTGATTGGCAGCGCATCCATATCGGCGCGCAGGCCAATGGCCGGACCATCACCGTGACGACCCTTGATGACCGCGACGACGCCGCTGCGTCCGACGCCGGTTTCGACCAGATCGCAGCCGAAAGATTTCAGCTTTTCTTCGACAAAGCGTGCCGTTTCGTGAACGTCATAGAGCAGTTCAGGGTTCTGATGCAGATGGCGACGCCATGCGGCGATCTCGCTTGCAGTTTCGACGACACGATTAAGCACTGGCATTTCGGAAATATCCTGAGATTCTCAATAAGCAGAAGTAGTGAGGATATGACGTTTCAGTGAAAGCGGGCAATCCCTATTTGCCTTTTGATTGCCATATGGCTTAGATAGAAGCAGTGTAAATCTTCCTTTTTGAATGACGTATTCGCACGCCGTTGTCACTTTAGCAGGTTGATACAACAGGAAGCGGAATCGATCGCCCGCAGACATTGCGGCTCTTGCTGATTGGAACTACGAATGATCTCGAAGTCGTTGAAAATCCTTTGCACAGCAGCGGCTCTTTCGGCCCTGACCTTGTCTGCTGCTCTGGCTAATCCATCGATTGCTGTCGATGTTGCCACCGGTAAGGTTTATTCCGCGCAGGATCCTTTCCAGCGCTGGTATCCGGCTTCGCTGACCAAGATGATGACCGCTTATGTCACGTTCCGCGCGCTTCAGTCGGGTCAGATGACGCTTGAATCGCCAGTGAAAATGACCGTCAATGCCTCGAAAGAGCCGCCGAGCAAGATGGGCTATCGTCCGGGCTCCGTGATGACGCTCGACACTGCGCTCAAGATCATGCTGGTAAAGTCCGCCAATGACGTGGCGGTTGCTGTTGCAGAATCCGTTGGTGGTTCGGAATCGGCTTTCGTGCAGCGCATGAATGCAGAAGCGCAGCGCATCGGTATGAGCGGTTCGCATTTTGCAAACCCAAATGGCCTGCATGATCCGAACAATTATTCGACCGCGCATGATTTGGCCGTTCTGGGCGTGCAGCTGCGTCGTGAGTTCCCGCAATATGCCCATTACTTTGGAACCGAAGCCATCGATACGGGCGACGGCAAGAAGCCACAGGCCAACTACAATATTCTGCTTGGCCGTTTCGATGGTGCTGATGGCATGAAGACCGGCTTCGTTTGTGCTTCCGGCTTCAATCTGGCCAGCTCCGCGACCCGTCAGGGTCGCACCATTCTGGCTGTCGTTCTGGGTGCTGATCGTCAGGAAACGCGTGCGGTTCAGGCAGCACAGCTGATGACCGATGCTTTCCGCAACAATGGTGCCGGAGTGCCAACGCTTGGCAGCATGGTGCCGCCAGCAAACAGTGCCGCCTATCAGGCTGTTGATATGCGCAAGGCCATCTGCAGCCAGCAGGCCATGGCCGACCGCTGGGACGGTCGCGATGTCGAGGGCCGTTTGCAGCTCAACTCGCCCTATATTCATGCGATGACCCGCGAGCCGGTTCCCGTTGAAGTCGGCCTTGTTTCGGCTCCACCTGCAAAGGTGACGAAAGTCGGTCAGCTTGATATTTCGCAGGTTCCTGTGCCGATGCCACGCCCGCAGCGCGCAGCTGCCGGTGTGAATGCAGCCACAATCAACTAAGTCTGAGATCATGCCACAACCAATTCCTGTTTCTGTACTGACCGGCTTTCTCGGCTCGGGCAAGACGACACTGCTTAACCGGCTGCTGAAAGATCCAGAGCTGACCGATACGGCAGTCATCATCAATGAATTTGGTGAAGTGAGCATCGATCACCTGCTGGTGGAAAAGGCCAGTGAAGGTGTGATCGAGCTTGCCGACGGCTGCCTGTGCTGCACCGTGCGTGGTGAATTGGTCGATACGCTGGCTGACCTGATCGACCGCCTCCAGACCGGGCGCATCAAGGCATTGAAGCGGATTATCATCGAGACGACAGGCCTTGCCGATCCGGCACCTGTGCTGCACTCAATCATGGGTCATCCTGTTCTCATGCAGGTTCTGCGCCTTGATGGCGTGCTGACAACGGTTGACGCCGTCAACGGTATGGCAACCCTCAACAATCATGAGGAAGCTGTTCGTCAGGCAGCGATGGCTGATCGCATCATCATTACCAAAGCTGATCTGCCGGAGGCGCAAGCCGGACTTGCAGACCTCAAGGCACGGCTCGAACAGCTTAATCCGGGTGCCGATATTCTTGAAGCATCCGATGGCCGCACCGGCTATGCGGCGTTGTTTGAATGTGGGCTTTATAATCCGGAAACAAAGACGGCCGATGTTCAGCGCTGGCTTCGTGCGGAAGCTTATGAGGATGATCATCATCACCATCATGATGACCACGATCATTCGCACCATCATCACGATACGCATTCCGGGCATGGCCATGTCTGCGGACCGGATTGTGATCACGATCACGATCATGACCACGGCCATCACCACCACCACCATCATCATCACGATGATGCCATTCGTTCCTTCTCTCTGTGTCACAAGGAACCGATCCCGTTCTCGACATTCGAGATGTTTCTCGATCTGCTGCGCTCGACCCATGGCGAAAAGCTCTTGCGCGTGAAGGGCATTGTTCAGATCGCCGAAGACCCGGATCGCCCGCTGGTCATTCATGGTGTGCAGAAAATCTTTCATCCGCCAGCACGCCTGCCGAAATGGCCGAAGGATGAGCATGAAACGCTGCTGGTGATGATCGTGAAGGATCTGCCGGAAACCTATGTGCGCGAGCTTTTCGACGCGTTTCTCGGCAAGGCAGGCATTGATCGTCCAGACCGTGCTGCGATGATGGACAATCCGCTGGCTATTCCGGGCTATTCAACACGTTAGAGCGCGTCGCGGTTAGTATATCCGCTGCGCTTTCTCTATCTCTTTGTTTTTTATGCGCATCTTGTTCCGAAAACCGCTTCGCACTTTTCTGCGATATGCTTTAGAGCGCGTTTCGATCTGATTGTATCAGACCGGCGCTCTAAGCCTTTTTATTTGAAGCATAATCTTATCGACCCTCGTTTCACTTCGATGGGACTTATGCTCCAGACCTTATTTCTTCTGAATAAGAAAACGGTGAAGGTTTTCGTCGCGCTCCTGCTTGAGCAGAGCGTGGCCTTCCTGCGTGCAGAAATGCGGAAGGTCGATACCGGATAAAGGATCGGTTGCTTCGACCCAGAGAAGCGCGCCGCTCGGCAAATCCTGCAGGCGATTGCGCGTCTTTAAAACGGGAAGAGGGCACTTAAGCCCTCTCAGATCATAGACGGGAGCGTCTTTATCCATCTGGTATTAGTTACCACCCAGCTTCCACCAGGCCTTCTTCTTTTCCGGTGCAGGTGCTGCAACAGCATCTGGGACCGTGCTTGCGGTGGTCATCGGTGAAACCGCTGCCGGATTTTCCTGCGGAACAGGGACTGCCGCAGTCTGAGCAGCAGTCTGAGCCGGAGTAGCAACTGCTGGCGTTGCAGCAATGGCTGTCGCAGGCTGTGCCGAGATCGGCGTTGCCGCAGGCTGGATATCCGGTGCATTTGGCGTTTCAGCCGATGCTGGCGAAAGCGACGGCGGTTCGCGCGTTACCTTCTCGCCGCGTGCACGCGCAGCACTCCATTCGGAGACCAGCTTGGCTTCTGCGATGCCCTGAATGGACGGCGAAGGCTTCTTCTGTGCCGCGCTGAATGCGGACTGGAACGTCTTTTCATAAGAAGACGTGTAAGCCATGGATTCCGAGCCGACCGAAGGTGGGCAGGCATCGGTCGCTGAAAGCGGCTGACCATCCGGCGTTGGCACGTTGAAGACATAACGCTTTTCGCAGACATCAACCTTTGGCGGAACCTTGGTTGTTTCAAAAGCGTCATAGCCCTGCTTGAGCATCTTCCAGAATGCGTAGTTCTGGTCGCTCTTGTAACGTGCCATGTTGGCTGCGGTCATGCGGAACGGGAAAGCCTGAATCTGGAAGTCGCGCTGACCGCCCTTGAAGGCATCGCGGCCAAAGGCATAAATCTCGCTGACGCTTTCGTCGGTCATCGAATAACAACCCGATGACGAGCAAGCGCCATGCACCATCAGATTCTGTCCGGTGCGGTTGTGCGCGCGGTCATAGGCATTCGGGAAGCCAATGTTGAAGGCAAGGTGATATTGCGAATTCGGGTTCATTTGTGCCGGGCGAACATTATAGAAGCCCTCTGGCGCCTGACGATCACCCTCTACGAATTTCGGACCAAGCTTGCCTGACCATTTGCAGATCTCATAAGAGGCAATCTGGTCGTATTTGCCGTTGTTCTTCTGCTTCCAGACTTCGAGGACGCCTTCTTCCTTGAAAATACGAACCATCACCGGCGAAGTGCGCGTCATGCCCTTCGATTTCATCTTGGCGACGATTTTCTCGGAAAGAGGTTTTTCAGCGCGTAAGCTGAGATCGGAAACGGACGAGCCCTGACAACCGGCAAGCAGAGCCGATGCCAAGAGTGTTCCAAGAAGTGCGGTTCTGATCTTCATATCGCATCGAGCCTGTTAGAGCATTTCCAGCAAAAGTGCGAAGCGGTTTTGCATAGGATAATGCGTAAAAACAAATAGGTAGAACAACCAGTATTCAACTTTCATCAGAATCTGATCGAAGCTGCGTCACCGACGCATTTAAGCAAATCTGACTTTTCGGTGCCCGGATATTAACAACTAAACCTTTCGGTATCGTTGATAAACCGTTGCTCAAATACCTAAAAAACAGAATGTCCGCAATATGGCGGAAATAATAGCACGATGCAAATCCGGCGCACCAAGGGCGCGCCGGAGCCAATTTTTGAAATTGTTGGTAAATTAAAGGTTACGACCGATGTCGAGGAACTTCTGACGACGCTCCTGCTTGAGCGTTTCGCCATCGACATCCTTCATCGAGCGCAGCGAGGCGGTGATGATGTCGCCCGCAGCCGCAATAACGGCATCCTTGCCGCGATGTGCGCCGCCGAGCGGTTCCGGGATGATGCCGTCGATAACCTTGAGATCGAACAGATCCTGCGCAGTGATGCGCATGTTGGAAGCTGCATCCTTTGCACGCGTGGAATCGTGCCAGAGGATCGAAGCTGCACCTTCAGGTGAAATCACCGAATAGATCGAATGTTCGAGCATATAGACGCGGTTTGCGACAGCAATCGCGATCGCGCCGCCCGAACCGCCTTCACCGATGATGATCGAGATGACAGGCACGCGCAGCTTGAGGCATTCAGCAGTGGAGCGCGCAATGGCTTCCGCCTGACCGCGTTCTTCAGCGCTCACGCCTGGATAGGCACCGGCAGTGTCGACGAAGGTGATCAGCGGCAGCTGGAAACGGTCAGCCATTTCCATGATGCGCACAGCCTTGCGGTAGCCTTCCGGACGGGCCGAGCCGAAATTGTGCTTGAGGCGCGTCTTGGTATCCGAGCCTTTTTCCTGGCCCAGAATGGCAACGGCCTGACCATTGAAGCGGGCAAAGCCGCCTTGAATGGCTTCGTCATTGGCAAACTGACGGTCGCCTGCCAGTGGCGTGAATTCCGTGAACAGCTTGTCGATATATTCCAGGCAATGCGGACGATCCGGATGGCGGGCGATCTGCGCCTTCTGCCATGGGGTCAGTTTGCGGTAGATATCTTTAAGCGCATCGGCCGAGCGTTTCTCGAGACGGCTGATCTCGTCGCTCATCTCGACACTGCCCTGTTCCTGAGCGAGTTTCTTCAGCTCAAGGATCTGGCCTTCGAGGTCGGCGACGGGTTTTTCAAAATCGAGATAGTTATACATCGGGCCTGACTATTGTGCGTTTCCAGAGATGTTGGCCATAAAACACGCTAGAAAACGGCTGTTTTACGACGCCTTACATATTTACTTCATGCGCATCTTGCAAATTTTTCTGAAATTCTCTTACCTGCAGAGCGCTTAATCGGCAAGCGGGTGATGTTCACTTACCAGCTTATGCAGTCTTTCTTCCAGAACATGCGTATAGATTTGGGTGGTAGAAATATCCGAATGGCCGAGCAATTGCTGCACGGTTCTCAGATCAGCACCGTTTTGCAAAAGATGGCTGGCAAAAGCGTGGCGCAGCACATGCGGAGAGATCGAGGCGCTGGACAGGCCGGTTCGTGCTGCAAGCCCTTTTAATTCGCGCGCAAAGACCTGTCGCGCCAGATGACCGCTTTCGGAGAAAGCCGGAAACAGCCAGGGATTGTCGTCATAGCCGGGCAATGAATCGCGCAGAGAGAGAAAATTCTGCAGTGCTTCACGCGCTTTTTGCGACAGTGGGACCATGCGTTCTTTCGAGCCTTTGCCGCGAACGATCAGAAAACGATGATCGGTGCGTGCCACACTGACTGGCAGCGTGACCAGCTCCGAGACACGCAGGCCCGTTGCATAAAGTGTTTCAAGTAGTGCGTGCAGACGCAGCGCCTTGATACGCTCAGCCGGTTCCGGCGCTTCCTTTGCCTCAAGATCGGCGCGATCAAGAAGACGGCCGACATTTTCGACGCTCATGATTTTTGGCAGCGGCTTCTGCTTTTTAGGGGCATCGATAACGCCGGTCGGATCGTCCTGCCGGAAGCCTTCCGAATAGAGAAAACGGAAGAATTGCCTGAGTGCCGAAAGACGCCGTGCCTGCGAGGTGGCGGCAAAGCCTTCGTTCGACATGCCATCGAGAACATGGCGGACATCTTCGGTCTTCGCTTCTGCCAGATTGACGCCACGCGTCTGCATCACATCGGCCGCAGCTTCAAGATCGCGGCGATAGGATTCAAGCGTGTTGCCAGCAGCTCCACGTTCAGCGCTCATCATTTCAAGAAAGTTTTCGATGGCCAGTGAAGCGCGCATATTACTCCTGTCCCGTTTCGCTTGTTACCGGTTCATTGTCCGATACGGCAGGCGGTGGCGGTGCCACGACGGTCTGCTTCAGTTTTGATGAGGGAATCTCGACCGTAATTTCGTGGGTCGTCGGTTTCACAAAGTTGGCAAGTGAGAACATTGCGCCATAGACTATGGCGGCAATAACAGCGAGCAAGGCAATGATGCGCGTCAGCGTGGGCATGAAGCGTTTATGCTGTGCTATTGAGACGAAAGCAAGGACGGGCAGTTCCGGCGCATAAAAACCCATGTCCGGTTCACTTTAGCCGATGAAAGCGATTGACGCCGCACGGTTTTTCATGTGGAACCGGAGGAAATGGATGAGGTCAATGAGCAGCACAACAAAACAGACAAATCTTAACGAGCAAGCGGATGCCGTCCGTCAGCTTCTTGGTGCGAAAGTCGTTGTTCTTGTTGGGCTGATGGGGGCAGGAAAATCGACCGTCGGCCGCAAGGTCGCGACCATGCTCGGACTGCCGTTTAAAGATGCGGATAATGAGATTGAATCTGCAGCCCGTATGACCGTGCCTGAACTTTTCGATGCCTATGGCGAAGCCGAGTTTCGGGATCTGGAGCGCCGGGTTATCCTGCGGCTGCTTGAAGATGGTCCGATGGTGCTTGCCACCGGTGGCGGTGCCTATATGAATGCCGAAACCCGTGAGGCGATTGCTGCCAATGGCGTGTCCATCTGGCTGAATGCCGAGCTTGATGTGCTGATGGATCGTGTTTCGCGCCGTCAGAACCGCCCACTTCTCAAGAATGACGATCCGCGCGGCGTGATGCAGCGGTTGATGGACGTGCGCTATCCGGTTTATGCGCTCGCTGATCTGCATGTGATGACGCGGGACGACAAGAAGGAAGTGATTGCCCGTGAACTGATCGACGTTCTCACCGCGCATCTCACCAAGGGCGAAGCCTGATAATAGAGCGTGTCGCGCTTAAATTTAAACGCCACGCTCGCTCTATTTTGTTGTTTTTACGCATGTCGTTATCGGAAAACCGCTTCTAAATTTTCCGCAACATGCATTAGGAGACTATCTGCATGAATACCCCTTTGAGCGCCGACAGTGTGACAGTTCCGGTTTCGCTGGGGGACCGATCCTATGAAATTCTGATCGGAAAAGGCCTGATCGCGCGCGCTGGCGAAGAAGTCGCTAAGCGTCTGCCGGGGATTCGTGTGGCAATCGTCACCGACGAAAATGTTGCCAAGGCTCATCTCGAAGCTCTGAGGGCAAGTTTTGCCCGTGCAGGTATCGAATCCACGCCGGTTATTGTGGCGCCCGGTGAGAAGTCAAAGTCCTTCTCGACACTGGAAACTGTGACCAATGCTGTGCTGGCTGCTCGTCTTGAACGTGGCGATGCGGTTGTGGCTTTTGGCGGCGGTGTTGTGGGTGATCTGTCCGGCTTTGTTGCCGGTATCGTACGTCGCGGCATGAATTTCGTTCAGATGCCAACCTCGTTGCTTGCACAGGTGGATTCGTCCGTTGGCGGCAAGACCGGCATCAACACGCAGTTTGGCAAGAACCTTGTCGGCGTGTTTTATCAGCCACAGCTTGTGCTGGCCGATACGGAAGTGCTTGATACACTGAGTGAGCGTGAATTCCGGGCAGGCTATGCAGAAGTGGCCAAATACGGCCTGATTGACCGTCCGGATTTCTTCGCCTGGCTTGAAAAGAACTGGGGTGAAGTCTTTGCAGGTGGTGCTGCACGCACACAAGCAATTGCCGAATCCTGCCGTTCGAAGGCCGCGGTTGTGGCGCGCGACGAGCGTGAGAATGGCGACCGTGCTTTGCTCAATCTCGGACACACATTCGGTCATGCGCTTGAAACCGCGACCGGCTATGATTCAAGCCGTCTGGTGCATGGCGAAGGCGTTGCCATTGGCATGGCCTTAGCGCATCGCTTTTCGGTCAAGATGAACCTTTGTGGCGTCGAGGCTGCCGAACGTGTTGAAGCGCATCTGAAAGCTGTCGGGCTGCCGACATCGTTGCATGAAGTGCCGGGTGGCCTGCCGGATGCTGAAAAGCTGATGGATTATATTGCACAGGACAAGAAAGTGGCGCGTGGCGCGCTGACATTCATTCTGACGCACGGCATCGGTCAATCCTTCATTGCCAAGGACGTACCGCCTGCAGCAGTATTGGAATTTCTGAAGGAACGCCTCTCCGTCTGACCCTGAAAGGAATACGAGAATGATTTTCGAGCTATGGATCATGTGTGGCATCATCCTGCTCTGCATCATTCTGTCGGGCTTTTTTTCCGGCGCGGAGACGGCACTGACCGCCGCATCCCGCGCCCGAATGCTCACTTACGCGCATAATGGCGATGAACGCGCAACAGTGGTTCAATATCTCATTGGAAGGCGCGACCGGCTGATCGGTGTGCTTCTGATTGGCAACAACCTCGCCAATATTCTTGCCTCGTCGATTGCTGCCAATATCTTCTTGCACCTGTTTGGTGATGCAGGGGTGGCTTATTCGACGCTGGCGATGACAATCATTCTGGTCATTTTTGCTGAAGTGCTGCCCAAATCCTGGGCCATTTCCAGCCCTGACCGATTCTCGTTGAATGTTGCACGCCCTGTTTCAGCGGTTGTAACTTTTCTCGGCCCGGTTTCGGGGCTGGTGAACTGGATCGTGCGCAAAATTCTCCGATTGTTCGGTGTTAATCTCGCATCCGGCCGTTCGATGCTTTCCGCACAGGAAGAATTGCGCGGTGCGGTCGAAGTGCTGCACCGCGATAAATCGCTGATCAAGGAAGATCGTGATCAGCTTGGCGGTCTGCTGGATCTTAAAGAACTGGAAGTCAGCGATGTCATGGTGCATCGCACATCCATGGGCACGATCAATGCTGATGCGCCTGCCGATCAGATCGTCGGTGATATTCTTGCAAGCCCACACACGCGTATGCCGGTCTGGCGGGATGAGATCGATAATATAGTCGGCATCATCCATACCAAGGACCTGCTGCGCGCGCTTTACGATGTCGATAATGATTTTTCCCGCATCGACATCATGAAAGTGGCGCGCAAACCGTGGTTTGTGCCTGACACAACCACACTTCAGGACCAGCTTGACGCGTTTCTTCGCCGCAAGGCGCATATTGCCGTCGTTGTTGACGAATACGGTGATGTGCAGGGATTGGTAACGCTGGAAGATATTCTCGAAGAGATTGTCGGCGACATTTCCGATGAACACGATATCGACATGCAGGGTCTGCGGTTGCAGCCGGATGGTTCCATTCTGGTCGATGGCTCTTTGCCGATCCGTGATCTCAACCGCGCGCTCGGCTGGAAGCTTCCGGATGAGGAAGCGACCACCGTTGCCGGCCTGGTGATTCATGAAACGCAGACCATACCGGAAGTGAAGCAGGCATTTACCTTCCACGGAAAGCGCTTCTCGGTGCTGAAAAAAGAAAAGAACCGCCTCACACGTCTGCGCATCGTGCCGCTGGATGCCGATGGCAAACCGCTTTCTGGTGTCGTCGTTGCGAAGGTTTCATCCTGATGGCTGTGCCATCCAGCAAACACG
Source organism: Brucella pseudogrignonensis (assembly GCF_002252525.1). Taxonomy (GTDB): domain Bacteria; phylum Pseudomonadota; class Alphaproteobacteria; order Rhizobiales; family Rhizobiaceae; genus Brucella; species Brucella pseudogrignonensis. The sequence continues at coordinate 136,493 of NZ_NNRM01000016.1, read as the reverse complement.
AACTGCTTGAGGCAATTGAAACAAATTATGCGCGGCTCGTGCTCGATCTTTCACGCGTTAAGCCGGAGCAGGCCAAATCCAGAACCATGGAAGGTCATGCAAAGGGCACGCTGATGAGCGTGCATGATCTCGTCGCCTATCTGACCGGATGGAACGAGCTGGTGCTCAAATGGTGCGAGCGGCGTGATCAGGGGCTTGCAGTCGATTTTCCGGAAACAGATTTTAAATGGAATGAACTTGGTGCTTTAGCGGCCAAGTTTTACCGGGATTACGAAACGCTATCCTTTGAAGCGCTTTTATCGCGATTTGAAACGGCAAAGAATGCGCTGCTGACCTTAATCAAGGCGCGCACGGACACTGAGCTTTACGGCGTCCTCTGGTATGAAAAATATACGCTGGGCCGCATGATCCAGTTCAACACGTCCTCGCCCTATGCCAATGCGCGTGGTCGTCTGCGCAAATGGCTTAAGGCGTCAGCATAAAACATCAGCGGCGCGTCGTTTCACCGGGCGCGGTAGGTTCCAGTGCGAGTGCGTGAACGCCGGTTTCCAGCTCTTCTTTTAAAAGATCGTTGATGGCGCGATGGCGCGCGATGCGACTCATACCCTCAAACTTGGCAGATACGATGCGCACGCGAAAATGTGTTTCGCCGGTACCATCATAGACCTCATGATGGCCACGATCTTCGTGATGATGGCCTGCATGGAGGTGGCTTTCATTTATGATTTCAAGCCGTTCCGGAGAGAAAGCTGCACTAAGCTTGGCTTCCATTGAAGATTGTTTGCTATTGTGAATGGACATTTTGGCCAGTTCTCCCCATATAGACGTTGTGCCTCATATAGACGTCGCCTCGGCGGCAACCCGTGGGGCAAATCCGCACAGGAATTGCAATCTGCATCAAAATTTCGCCCTGAATTCATGGCCAAAACCATTCAGGATGAAATGTCAATTCTTGTTTAGTCACTCTTAATTCGCATAATCCGATTCGATGACAACGCACTCAAAACTTTTCGACAGCATCCGCATCCGTCCCAAGAAGGAAGCGGAAAAGAAGTCCAGCGGTCCCTGCTGCCAGTGGGACGGTTGCGATAAGCCGGGCACGCATCGTGCGCCGGTCGGGCGCATGCGCGAGGGTGAATACCTTCATTTCTGCGTGGATCATGTCCGGGAATATAATAAGAATTTCAATTATTTCTCCGGTTTGTCCGACGGCGAAATCTCGAAATTCCAGAAGGATGCGATCACTGGCAATCGCCCGACTTGGTCGACGGCATCCAACTCCACCGCTTCCGCACGCACGTCGCCGGATATGGCGACCCGTCGTTCGGGTTCGGCTGCCTATCACAATCGTCTGCGCGATCCGTTCAATTTCGTCAAAGATGCGAAAAGCAATCCCGGTACTGCCAAAGCTGTGCAGCGTAAACCGCGCACTTTGGAAGTAAAGGCGCTTGCGACGCTCGGTCTTGATGCAAATTCGACTAGCGATATGATTAAGTCGCGCTATAAAGAACTTGTGAAGCAACACCATCCCGATGCAAATGGTGGTGACCGCGGGTCTGAAGAAAGATTTCGCGAGGTCATTCAGGCTTATCAATTGCTCAAGACAGCAGGTTTTTGCTAAAGCCTCTGTGGGCTTTATGAGGCCGAGTATCAGGGCATGTTCAATGCCCTGACGGACATTCATCTACTGCGCTTGCGCGCAGATGCGATTACGGATGCCCGCAACTGAACAGAAGGGCGTCATCCGGTTCACCGAAAGGCTCCCTGATCGAATTTGAATGTCGCGGCCGGACAGTCCTGCCGCTCTGGAGGCATGATGAACAAGGTTGAGCGGGATATAGCCAATTTGCCGGATACAACGGTTTCGGTGCGCGAAGTGTTCGGAATTGATTCCGACATGCGGGTGCCGGCCTATGCGGCAGGCGATTCCTATGTGCCGGAACGCGATCCGGATTATCTTTTCGACCGTCAGACGACGCTCGCGATCCTCGCAGGTTTTGCATTTAACCGCCGCGTGATGGTTTCAGGCTATCACGGCACCGGTAAGTCGACCCATATCGAACAGGTCGCTGCACGCCTCAACTGGCCTTGCGTTCGCGTCAACCTCGACAGCCATGTCAGCCGTATCGATCTCGTCGGTAAGGATGCAATCGTCGTAAAAGACGGTATGCAGGTTACTGAATTCAAGGACGGCATTCTGCCTTGGGCCTATCAGCACAATGTTGCGCTGGTTTTCGACGAGTATGATGCGGGTCGCCCGGACGTCATGTTCGTGATCCAGCGCGTTCTGGAAACTTCGGGCCGTCTGACCTTGCTCGACCAGAGCCGCGTTATCCACCCGCACCCGGCTTTCCGTCTGTTTGCGACCGCCAACACCGTTGGTTTGGGCGACACGACCGGCCTTTATCACGGCACGCAGCAGATCAACCAGGCCCAAATGGACCGCTGGTCGATCGTCACCACGCTCAACTATCTGCCACACGACAACGAAGTGAACATCGTTCTCGCCAAGGCCAAGCATTACCAGAATGCGGAAGGCCGTGAGATCGTGAACAAGATGGTTCGCGTTGCCGACATGACCCGTCAGGCTTTCATCAACGGCGATCTTTCGACCGTGATGAGCCCGCGTACCGTCATTACATGGTCTGAAAATGCCGCGATCTTCAATGATGTCGGCTTTGCATTCCGCCTGACCTTCCTCAACAAGTGCGATGAGCTTGAGCGCCAGACGGTGGCTGAGTTCTATCAGCGTGCTTTCGGTGAGGAACTTCCAGAATCTGCTGCCAATATCGTATTGGCATAAGGCTGGATGAAACCTGCCGCCCATAACGGGCGGCGGTGCTTTGTATAAAGTCAGGATAGGCAGATGTCGGGCCAGAAGTCAGCAATAGGCGATAATTCGCGCGAGCGTAAAAACGGGCCGGTTGATTCCGAACCGTTCAAGCGGGCAATGACCGCGACCATGCGCGCTATTTCCGGCGAGAATGAGCTGGAAGTGGCTTTCAGCAATGATCGTCCGGCGCTGACCGCCAATCGTGCCCGCCTGCCTGATCTGCCAAAACGTCCGACGGCGCATGATGTTGCCGTTACGCGCGGTCTGGGTGATTCCATGGCGCTGCGACAGGCGCGCCATAATGCCCGTATTCACGCAAGCCTAGCGCCGGAAGGCAAACAGGCGCGCGCAATCTATGATGCGGTCGAGCAAGCGCGTGTGGAATCCATTGGTGCCCGCGCAATGGCCGGTGTTGCCGATAATCTTGCGACTATGCTCGCAGATAAATATGCCCGCGCCAATTTCTCCGATGTGACCGACAAGGAAGATGCGCCGCTTGAAGAAGCGATCTCGCTTCTGTTGCGCGAAAAACTGACAGGTCGCAAAGCTCCTGTCGAAGCTGGCCCTGTGCTAGATCTCTGGCGCGAGTGGATCGAACAAAAGGCCGGTGCAGAGCTTGCCCGTCTTGGCGAAAATCTGGAAGATCAGCAGGCTTTTGCACGCACCGTGCGCGATATGCTCGCTTCCATGGATATGGCCGAGGAGCTTTCTCAGGAAGAGCAAAGCGACGAGCAGGACGAAGATAACGAACAGACGCCCGACTCAGACGAAAATGAGGAAGGCGGCGAAGAAAGCCAGGAAGGCTCTGATTCGGCTGAAAGCGAAGAATCGGACAGTTCCAGCGAAGAAGGCGAACAGGGCGAAATGGATGCCGCCGATGCGGCTTCCGACGATATGGACGACAGCGAAGATGTCGATGCGGAAACGCCGGGCGACACGCGCCGTCAGAACCAGCCTTTTGCCAATTTCGCAGAGCATGTCGATTACAATGTTTTCACGCGCGAATTCGATGAGGAAGTAGAAGCCACCGATCTGTGCGATGAGGCTGAGCTTGATCGTCTGCGCGGCTTCCTCGACAAGCAGCTGGCCAATCTGCAGGGCGTTGTTGGACGTCTCGCAAACCGTCTGCAGCGCCGTCTGATGGCGCAGCAGAGCCGTTCCTGGGATTTTGATCTGGAAGAGGGCTATCTCGATAGTGCACGTCTTGTGCGTATCGTTATCGACCCAACACAGCCGCTTTCCTACAAGATGGAACGCGATACGGATTTCCGTGATACGGTCGTAACGCTGGTTATCGATAATTCCGGTTCGATGCGTGGTCGTCCGATCACGGTTGCAGCGACCTGCGCCGATATTCTTGCCCGCACGCTGGAGCGTTGCGGCGTGAAGGTCGAAATCCTCGGCTTCACCACAAAGGCTTGGAAGGGTGGTCAGTCGCGCGAAGCATGGCTGGGTCGTGGCAAGCCGTCCAATCCGGGCCGCCTCAACGATTTGCGCCATATCATCTATAAGAGGGCAGACGCGCCATGGCGCCGCGCACGACGCAATCTCGGCCTGATGATGCGCGAAGGCCTGCTCAAGGAAAATATCGACGGTGAAGCGCTGATCTGGGCGCATCAGCGCCTGTTGGCTCGTCCTGAACAGCGCAAGATCCTGATGATGATTTCCGACGGTGCGCCGGTGGATGATTCAACGCTTTCGGTCAATCCGGGCAATTATCTTGAGCGCCACTTACGCGCGGTCATCGAAGAGATCGAAACCCGTTCGCCGGTTGAGCTGATCGCTATTGGTATCGGTCATGACGTCACCCGCTATTATCAGCGTGCCGTGACCATCGTGGACGCGGAAGAGCTGGCCGGTGCAATGACCGAGCAGCTTGCATCCCTGTTCGAAGAACGGGGCGCAGAAGGCAAAGGCCGCGGACGCCGTCGCGCAGGCGGACGATAATACCAAGGCGCCGAGACACTGGCGCATCACGCCTTGAAAAAGTCCAATGGCCGCTCGGGCTTAACCAAAACTCCATGAACCATACTCATGGAGTTTTGGCATAAGATAGAGGGGCATTTTGAGCGCGCATTTTATCTTAAAACCGGATTCCACTTTTGGGAAAGCGCTTTCGGGCCTCTTTTAAGCCTGCTGGCGGGTTGCCGCGAGCACGATTTCGCGAATGCAGACGCCCTGTGGCTGGTCATAAGCATAGACAATGGCGCGGGCAACGTCGTCCGCTGAAAGCACAGGCGCACCCATATCCTTCTTCCACGCTTCATAGCCTGCCTTGATGCCTGCGTCGTTGGTGTGGCTGAGAAGTTCGGTCTCGACGGCACCTGGAGCTATCGTCACAACGCGAACGTCATGCGGCGAGAGTTCCTCACGCAGATTCTCAGAAAGCCCGTGTACGGCGAATTTCGTGGCCGTATAGGCCACATGATTAGCGAATGTCTTGCGACCTGCCACGGAGCTGATGTTAATGATGGTGCCATGTTTGCGTGCCACCATGCCTGCCGAGACGGCATGGATGCCATTGAGAAGGCCTTTGACATTGACCTCAAGCATCCGGTCCCATTCATCCGGGTTCTGCTTCGTTGCATCGCCCAGCAACATGATACCGGCATTGTTGACGATGACATCCGCAGGGCCGAACTTGGCTTCGGCTTCCTGAACTGCCGTTACAAGCGCCTTTCGGTCGGTTACGTCGACCGACTTGCAGAGCGTGTTGGGCAGGTTGAGCTTTTCCATGACGTCCAGTCGACGCGCAAGAAGCAGCAACGGATGGCCGCGATCGGCAAACATCTTCGCAGTAGCCAAGCCAATGCCAGAACTTGCGCCGGTAATAATGACGAGCGGAAGTTTTTCCTTATTAAAGGACATCTAATTCATCCTTATCTAAATATAAATATCTCAACGAAGAAGCATTAAGACCGCTAAGGAAATAAATCTTCGCGGATCATGCTTCTTGTGAACAATATAGAAAATGGCCCCGATAAAGAAAGACGGAAGATCATCCGTCTTTTTATCGAAGCGCGGTTCTTATAGGCTTTACTCGCTGAGAAAAACCAATTTCTTTTCAGATCAACGGATCGTGACTTCTAAAGATTAGTGTTTTTCGCAGCGTTGACGCGGTCTGGCGCATAGAGTGCCGGTGCGAAAATCGCCAGAATGGCACCATAAGGTACCAGCATCAGCGTTCCCATCACGACCTTTACGAAGAAGTCACCGAAAGCCAGTGAAGCCCAGAGGGGTACGCCAAGGCCAAGGAACGAGGCGGGTTCTGCCAGCGACGAATCGGGCATGCCGGTCATCGCGTCGATCCACGCAAAGCTTGCAGCAAAGGCGATGGAGAAGAACAGGATCGTATCAACGACCGAGCCGAACATTGCAGCTGCGAAGGGTGCCTTCCACCAGGTCTTCTGACGCAGGCTGTTGAAGACTGTAATATCCATGAGCTGTGCGATCAGGAATGCCGAGCCGGATGCAATGGCAATACGCGGGGTTGCAAGCCAGATCGACATGAGGACGCCCAGCACAAAACCGGCATAGACGACCTTGCGTGCGGCTGATGGACCGAAGCGGCGATTCGTCAGATCATTGACGAGGAATGCCACCGGATAGGTGAAAGCACCATAGGTGAGCAGTTCACCAAGGCCAAAATGCTGGAAAGGATATTGGACAAGGATGTTCGATGCAGCCACAGCTGCACACATCGCTATCACCGCCGGCAATAGCCGGGCAAAAGAAGGACCTGTAATAGGCATTTTTTTATCCTGGGTGATGGAACCAGCAAAAAAGGCTGACGCGAGTCAGCCTTTTTTGTCAAACTTTAAAAAGCTGATTGCTTATGCAGCAGCTTCAGCCTGCTTCTTAGCGATCTGACGCTTCAGCAGGCGAGCGCGCTGCGAAAGTTCCTTGTCGTCAGACTTGACGAGGAATGCATCAAGACCACCGCGATGCTCAACCGAACGCAGAGCAGAAGCGGAGATGCGCAGACGATAGCTCTGGCCGAGAACTTCGGACATCAGCGTAACGTTGCAGAGGTTCGGCAGAAAGCGACGACGCGTACGGTTGTTCGCGTGGCTTACATTGTTGCCGTACTGGACCGAGGTGCCGGTCAATTCACAAGCGCGGGACATTTTGGTCTCACCTTCAAATTTTTGTTTCTCAGGCCCCGACTCGAATGTCCGAATTCAACGCAATCATAGCAGTATTTCTGCTGCTGGCGCGCGATCTCGGACAGGCGGCCTATTGGGAAAGTCGCGTTTCTATAGTGAGAGTAGCGATTACAGTCAAGATAGATTCCGCCATGATGGCCCAAAGGCGCGCATTTACGGCCTTTTGCGGTATCGGAAGACCCTCCCGATCATAACTTCGCCGATTTTTGCTGTTCGACAGTTAATGCTGAAAGAGAATTCTACGCAGATTTGGAGCCATTTATAGTCAAAAGCGCAAAGACAAACTACAGCATGGGTCGGAAAAACAGAATCGGTTTTGCTGACGCGATGCGTGGATTTGGATTGCTGGGGCACTGTTCGTGCGGGTGCACGGTGCTTCACGGGGCGAATATCGTGAAAGGAAAATCTGGCATGATCGAGCAATCGCATTTCTTCAAGCCGGTGAAAAGCGAGTGGATGCAGAATGGGGCAGCGCGGCGGGGTGTTGCATTGCTAACCGGATTGGCGATTGCGAGTGTGGCTGCAATAAGCAGCGCTCAGGCAGACGCTCTCTACCGAACAGAGTATGAAATCTCGATGTTCGGCCTTTCGATCGCGCGTTCTGCGATTGAAACCACCGTCAAAGGTTCAAGTTACGGTGTGAATGGCCGCTTCAAGACATCAGGCATCGCGCGCGTTTTCGATGATACGGACGGCACCGTCTATGTTGGCGGCAACTCGGTTCAGGGTAAAGTTATTCCATCCGCTTTCGATCTTGCTTACAAGCATGGGCGAAAGAACAAGAGTACCAAGATACGTTTTTCGAGTGGCAATGTGACGGAATCGGAAAATCTGCCGCCGGTTAAAAAGCGCGATCCATGGGTGGAAACAGCCCCCAATGATCTGGTCAATGTGAGTGACCCGCTCAGTGCGCTGATGATTCCAACCAAAGATCCAAAAGCCGTGTGCAATCGCACGCTTCAAGTTTTCGATGGTCAGACCCGTGCCGACATCCGGTTGGCGTTCAACGGTACAGAATCTTTCACGACGGAAGGCTTTACGGGCGAATCGGTGATCTGTTCGGCCAAGTTCGTACCGATCTCGGGCTACCAAAAGGGCAAGAAGGCCATCGACTATCTGAGCACGCGCAGCAAGATGACGATCTCTTTCGCTTCATTAGGCAATTCCGGCATCTATGCGCCGGTTGTTGCCCGCATAGGCACGCAGCTCGGGACGCTGAAAATCGAGGCGACGCGATTCGAGAAGATACAGTAAGGCGATGGCCGCTTATTGATGGTTGCGTCTGAAGTTCAGTGCTTCGGATGTACGCATTCCTCGTGATTGCCCAGGATTTCGATAACGCGGCACTGGTCAATACGGCCATGTGCCGTGCAATCCAGCATCCGCAAAAGTTCAGTTTTCAAAGACAATAGTTTGGTGATGCGATGCTCGACATCGATCAGGCGCGCGCGTGCAATAGAATCAGCTGCAGCGCACGACTGGTCTGGATTGTCCTGAAGGTCTAAAAGCGTGCGGATCGCATCCACTTCAAAGCCCAGATCGCGCGCATGGCGGATGAATAACAGCCGCTGAATATCGGCATTGTCATAAAGGCGGCGATTGCCTTCCGTGCGCGGAGGCACCGGGAGAAGCCCGATTTGCTCGTAATAACGGATAGTTGGCACTTTCACACCGCTGGCTTTCGATGCTTCGCCAATCGGAACATTGGTAATCATTTTTTCTCTTGCTCCTCTAGTCACTAGAGGATGTAGACCTTGTTTCAGACAATTCAAGAGTGGTCTCGATAGGGGCAGGTCATGAACGAGATTTTGAAACAAAACCGCTTTCGCGTTGAAGGCATGGATTGCGCATCCTGCGCGACGAAAATCGATACGGCTGTGCGCCGCGTTTCGGGCGTGGAGGATGTTTCCGTGTCGGTGACGACGGGCATGATGACGGTGCGCCATGATGGCAGCAGTGATCTGGAAAGTGTTGCCAAAAAGGTCCGTAGTCTTGGCTATGGCATCGAACCATTGGCTGACGAAAAAGCGCCTGCCAAGCATGAGCATCACGATCACGATCACGATCACGACCATGACCATAACCATGACCATGCAGGCTGTAGCGGCCATGATCATGACCACAAGCACGACCACGCTCATCATGATCACGCTCATGACGAACCCGAAGCAAAGCAGATTACAGCGGGCGCTGATAGTTTACGCTTCAGCGTGGAGGGTATGGATTGTGCGTCCTGTGCCGCCAAGATCGACACGGCTGTTCGTCGTGTCGGCGGGGTGCAGGATGTGTCTGTTTCCGTGACAAATGGCACCATGACCGTCAATCATGACGGCTCGGCCAGTGTTGACGAGATTGCCGCGAAGGTTACGGCACTTGGCTACAAAGCCAGCGCGCAATCGACAGGGGCGCTCAAAATCCAGCCAAAGGTGCCTGCAAAACCGAAGCGCTGGTGGCAGAGCGGCAAGGGCCAGATGATGCTCGCCTGTGGCGGTGGTCTGGTGGTTGCCTATATTGTTGGCCATCTTTATCCGCCGATTGAATTATGGGCCTTTACGGCTGCAATGCTGATCGGCCTCATACCGATTGCAAAGCGTGCTTATTCCGCAGCCATCAATGGCACGCCGTTTTCGATTGAAATGCTGATGACTATTGCGGCCATTGGCGCTGTCATCATCGGTGCGACCGAAGAAGCTGCGGCTGTCGTCTTCCTGTTTCTGGTTGGTGAATTGCTGGAAGGTGTGGCCGCAGGCAAGGCGCGCGCAAGCATTCAGTCGCTGACGGCATTGGTGCCGAAGACCGCCTTTTTGGAAAGCAATGGCTCCACAAAAGAAGTACCAGCGGAAGAGCTGAGCGTGGGCGACGTGATTGCGGTGCGTCCCGGTGATCGTATGCCTGCGGATGGCGAGATCATTTCGGGTGAAAGTGCAATCGATGAAGCACCCGTCACGGGTGAAAGCACGCCTGTCGGCAAGGCAGTCGGCGACAGCGTCTTTGCAGGCACCATCAATGGCGACGGGCTGTTGCGGGTGAAAGTGACAGCCGCAGCGCAGGACAACACGATTGCGCGTGTTGTGCGGCTGGTTGAGGAAGCACAGGAAGCCAAAGCACCCACAGAGCGTTTCATCAATCGCTTCTCGACTTACTATACGCCGGGCGTTGTTGTCGTGGCGGCTCTGGTTGCCATTCTGCCGCCGCTGGTCGCGGGTGCTGAATGGGGTGAGTGGATTTATAAAGGTCTGGCCATTCTGCTGATCGGTTGCCCCTGTGCGCTGGTTATTTCGACACCTGCTGCCATCGCGGCATCGCTTTCGGCCGGTGCGAGGCGCGGGCTGTTGCTGAAGGGGGGCGCAGTTCTTGAAACCATAGGCAAGATTACGACCGCCTGTTTCGACAAAACCGGTACGCTGACAGAAGGCAAGCCGCAGGTAACGGATGTTCTGCCCGGCGCACTTTCAGAAGAAGAAGTCTTGCGTCTGGCTGCATCTCTTGATGCAGGTTCAAGCCATCCGTTAGCCTTAGCGATTGTCGGTGCATCAGATACGCGTGGCCTGAAACTCTCAGCCGTTTCGGCAGGTAAGGCACATGGCGGCAAGGGTGTGTCAGGTAAAGCTGATGGGATTGAGCTGTTCTTGGGTTCGCGCAAGGCTGCCAATGAAATCTCTGTCATTCCGGACGATCTAGCGGCGCGGATTGCTGCCTGTAATGATGAGGGTAAGACGGTTTCTGTTCTGGTTGCAGACGGCAAAATTGCAGGTGCCATAGCCATGCGTGACGAGCCGCGCGCGGATGCGATCGCTGGGCTTAAGACGCTGAAGGATGCCGGTATTCGGACCGTTATGCTGACCGGCGATAATCGTCGCACGGCAGAAGCTATCGGCAAGGATCTGGGCATCGAAGTGCGTGCCGAACTCCTGCCGGAAGACAAGCAGCGGATCGTTGGCGAGTTTCGCAATGCGGGTCAGGTTGTTGCCAAGGTTGGCGACGGTATCAATGACGCGCCAGCGCTTGCTGCGGCCGATGTTGGCATCGCCATGGGTGGCGGTACGGATGTGGCGCTGGAAACGGCGGATGCAGCGGTGTTGCATGGTCGCGTCGGTGATGTGGCTGCGATGGTCGATCTGTCGAAGCGGACTATGAGTAATATTCATCAGAATATTACAATCGCACTTGGTCTTAAAGCGGTATTCCTTGTGACCACGGTGCTGGGGATCACTGGCCTCTGGCCAGCAATTCTGGCCGATACCGGCGCGACCGTTCTGGTGACAATCAACGCACTACGGCTGCTAAGGCAATCATCTTGAAAGAAAAAACCGGCGAAGGAAACTTCGCCGGTTTTTTTTGATACTCTATTCCCCGATCAGTTCGCGAATGCGGTCGCCATATTGTTTGCCAAAGGCGACGTGCTCGGGATTGATCTGCTTCACTTCATCGACAAGCTGATCTTCTTCTTCGGCATCGGCTGCTGCAAGCGCGCTCATCATGGCGAAATAGGCGAGAAGATAATCGCGTGGCTCGATATTTTCCGCCTTCATCACCTCAACCACTTGCGGGCGCGATTCGATGCTCTTGACCATAGAATCCATCGACGGCTGCGCATCCTGACCTTCTTCGGCAGTCGGTGAAAGCTGCATATCCTCAAGCTGCGTATGGATTTTTTCCATACGCGTCAGGAGGTCTTCGGTCAGCTTGAAATTGTTGATGTCAGCTGGTGTCTGCGGTGGCGTTGCAATTGCCAGAATGTCTTCGGCAAAGGCCATGTTCGCTGACTGCGGAAGGATCGCAAGAGAAAGGCCGAGCAGAGCTGCTGCATGAAACTGTTTGAAGCGAGAAATCGTCATCATGGTAATGTCCTAGAATAAATCCTTGCGCTTACGGATTTCCGCGAAAACCGCTTCATCAGTTGCGCCCTGCATTCCAAGCCGCGTGCGAATGCGGCCATCGTGCCAGCGAAGAAATGGATTGGTTGCCATTTCAAGCGCTATGCTGGAGGGCAGGGTCATCTTATCAGCTGCACGGAGCCGCGCAATCTCGGCTGCACGTTCCTTCAATGCCGAATTGTCGGGATCGATGGTCAAGGCAAAGCGTGCATTGCTCTGCGTATATTCGTGGCCGCAATAAACGGCAGTATCGCCCGGCAGCGCCACAAGCTTTTGCAGCGACTGGAACATGATATCCGGTGTTCCTTCAAACAGTCGACCGCAGCCCAGTGCAAAAAGCGTGTCGCCTGTAAACACCACTTTTGCTTCTGGCAGATAAAAGGAAATCTCGCCAGCCGTGTGACCGGGCGTGGAAATCACTTTGACCTTGAAAAGTCCGAAGGTGAACTCGTCGCCGTCCTGAACGGTACGGTCAAGTGTCGGGATTTTGCTTTGCTCAGCCTTTGGTCCGATGATGCTGACGCCGAATTTGGCTTTCAGCGCCTCGTTGCCTTCGACGTGATCAAGGTGATGATGCGTCGTGAAAATGAAGTCGAGCGTCCAGCCACGGCGCTTGAGCGCCGCTTCGATTGCGTGCGCATCCGGCGCGTCGATTGCCGCGGTCAGCTCACTTTCAGGATCATGGATGAGAACGCCATAATTATCGCTGCGGCAGATGAACTGTTCGATATCGAGTCTTTTGTCGATCTGGGGCATGGCGTCCTCCATTTTCATGCGTTTGTTATTCGGCCTGCACCGAACTCTTATTCATTCGGCTTTCATCACGTTCTTATTCATTCGGCTTTCGCCTCAGGCAAAGTGTGCTTCTGGATAAGCGGCATTTGTGAAAGCGTGAAGACAATGGTGATCGGCATGATGCCCCAGACCTTGAAGGAAACCCAGGCATCGGTCGAAAAATTGCGCCACACCACTTCATTGGCAATTGCCAGGAAGATGAAGAACAAACCCCAGCGGAAGGTCAGCTTGCGCCAACCCTCTGCATCCAGCTTGAAAGCCGAATCAAACACATAACCAAGCAGGGATTTGCCGAATAAAAGCCCGCCGAGCAAGATCGCGCCAAACAGCGTGTTTACGATGGTCGGCTTCATCTTGATGAAGGTATCGTTGTGCAGCCAGAGCGTCAGCGCACCAAACACCAGAACCACGATGCCGGAAATGAGCGGCATCATCGGCAGGGTGCGTGTCATCGACCATGAAATGGCAAGCGCAATGACGGTTGCAACCATGAAGAGTGCGGTTGCCAGAAAGATCGGTTCGCCAATCTGGCCAAGTACCGGAAAGCGCTCGATCAGGCTTTCACCACGCGCATTGGCAAAAAAGAACACCAGCAGCGGTCCGAGTTCCAGCGCAAGCTTGAGTAGCGGCGGGACTTCCTTGCGTTCTGCTTCGGTCTTTTGCGACGGATCGCGTTCGAAAACGGGATGCTCCATCAGGCAACTCCTGCGATGGCGCGGGCAAAATCCTTGGCCGCAAATGGTTCAAGATCGTCGACGCCTTCGCCGACGCCGATGAAATAGATCGGAAGCTTGTGCTTGGCCGAAATGGCCACCAGAATGCCGCCGCGTGCCGTGCCGTCAAGCTTGGTCATGACAAGGCCGTTGACGCCAGCGATATTCTTGAAAATCTCGACCTGATTGAGTGCATTCTGGCCGGTGGTTGCATCCAAGGTCTGGAGAACCGTGTGTGGGGCTTCCGGATCGTGTTTGCCAAGAACACGAACGATCTTGGCGAGTTCGTCCATCAGTTCGGCCTTGTTCTGCAAACGGCCTGCAGTGTCGATGATAAGAACATCGCTGCCCGCATCTTTGGCCTGCTTCCATGCATCATAGGCAAGGCCCGCTGCATCGGCCCCGAGCTTGCTCGAAACAACCGGGGAACCGGTGCGCTCGCCCCAGATATGGAGCTGTTCGATGGCGGCAGCGCGGAAAGTATCGCCTGCCGCAAGCATGACCTTGAGGCCGCCAGCGGTCAGTTTTGCGGCAAGCTTGCCGATGGTCGTGGTCTTGCCGGTGCCATTGACGCCGACAACCAGAATGACATGCGGCTTGTGCGAGAGATCAAGCTCCAAAGGCTTTGCGACAGGCCCAAGCACCTTTTCGATTTCCGCGCCCATGATGTTGCGCACTTCTTCGCCAGTCACGTCCTTGCCATAACGACCGGACGACAGCGCATCGGTCACACGCATGGCCGTTTCAAGGCCGAGATCGGCCTGAATGAGCACGTCTTCAAGATCCTGCAACGTGTCCTCATCGAGCTTGCGCTTGGTGAAGATACCGCTGATGGAATCGCTCAATGAATTCGATGAACGCAGCAGGCCGCGACGCAGGCGCTCGAACCAGGAGAGCTTTGGCTCAGGCGCTGCCTCGACCGGCGCTTCTTCCTGATGTTCTTCAACGGCCTTTGCGACCTTGACCTTTTTGGGCTTCGCTGCCTCTGGCTGAGTTGCGGGCTCGACTATTTCCTCAACAACGGGTGCCTCTGAAACTTCAGGAACTTTCGCGATTTCAACCTGTTCGGGTTCAGCAACAGGCTCTGGCTCTGGCTCGACGACGGGCGCAACAATGGGCTCTGGCACAGGTGCTTCAACCACGATCGGTTCCATCACCGGTGGCTGTTCAATCGGGATTTCGATCTCGGCAACCGGATGCTCCGGTTCTGCCTTTTCTTCCTCAACCGGTTCAGCGGCAGGCTCTTCAATCTGCTCAGGCTCAGGCTCACTGGCGATCACTGGTACTTCCGGTTCGGAAATAACCACTTCAACGACAGTGTTTTCGGTTTCGCTAGGCGCTTCGACGGTTTCAGGAAGCTGTGTTTCTAAAGCCGCTTCCACGGCATCAGGAGCGGGCTGTTCGACCGGCTTTTCTTCAACCTCCTTCTTGCCGAAGGAGAACATTTTCTTGATGAAACCCATTGCCATGAAATCTGATGCCCTTAAGCTTTAAGCCGCTTGCGGCTCTGTCTGACGGGTGAGGAGTTTTTCACCGTCATGCCCCGTCACAATTCGTTCGATAATTTCGCCAGCATTACCCTGATCAACAGCGGCCAGCGTAAAGCCTTCCGTGCGGGCAATGCCTTCCTTCTCGATCAACAGGCGCTGCACAGTGCCATTGAGAGAAGCGAGGTGTTTTTCATAAGCCCGGTCGCCAACGGCACGTAAACGCGCTGCGCGTTCCTTGACGATTTCGCGCCTGACTTGCGGCATACGTGCAGCCGGTGTGCCTTCGCGTGCGCTGTATGGGAAGACGTGCAGATGCGTCAGCCCGCATTCCTCGACGATCTTCATCGAGTTTGCAAACATCTCTTCAGTCTCGGTCGGGAAACCTGCAATAATGTCGGCACCGAACACGATGTCAGGGCGAAGTGCGCGTACATCTGCGCAGAATCGGATGGAATCATCACGCAGATGGCGACGCTTCATGCGCTTCAAAATCATGTCGTCGCCTGCCTGTAGCGACAGATGCAGATGGGGCATCAGGCGCTTTTCGTTGGCGATTGCTTCCATCAGGTCTTCGTCGGCCTCGATGGAATCAATGGATGACAGGCGCAGGCGCTGCAAATCCGGCACCTGACTGAGAACGGTCTTCACCAGCTTGCCGAGACGCAGGCTTCCCGGCAGATCGGGACCGTAAGAGGTCATGTCCACGCCGGTCAGAACCACTTCGCGATAGCCATTATCGACGAGGCGCTTGATCTGATCGACCACGCCGCCCATCGGCACCGAGCGTGAATTGCCGCGACCATAAGGGATAATGCAGAAGGTGCAGCGATGATCGCAGCCATTCTGCACCTGCACAAATGCGCGCGCGCGGCCTTCAATCGCATCGACCATATGGCTCGCGGTTTCGCGCACTTCCATAATGTCGTTGACGCGCACCTTTTCGAACTGGTTCACGCCGAAGTCGGGCAACATACGATAGGAGTTGGCCTTGAGCTTTTCCTCATTACCCAGAATGAGGTCGACTTCATCCATGGCCTCGAATTTGGCCGATTCCGTCTGCGCAGCACAACCGGTGACGATAATGCGGGCTTCCGGGTTGTCGCGGCGTGCCTTGCGGATGGCCTGACGTGCCTGACGCACGGCTTCTGCCGTAACGGCGCAGGTGTTGAAGATGATCGCGCCATCTTTGAGTTCGCCAAGGCCGGCGCTGTCTGCCTCGCGCTTCATCACCTCGGATTCATAGGTGTTGAGGCGGCATCCGAAAGTTACGACTTCAACGGCCATCAGGCAGCACCTCTGCTCTGATTAGGGGCGTACTCCCATTCGCCGGTTGCGGGATCGAATGTGCCATCAAATTCCCATTCAGCGGGACCGGTCATCATGACGTGATCGTCTTCGCGCCATTCAATCTTGAGCGGGCCGCCTGGGACATTGACGGTGACATTGCGTTCGGTACGGCCAGTACGTGCGCCTGAGACGGCGGCAGCGCAGGCGGCAGAACCACATGCGAGGGTAAGGCCCGCACCACGTTCCCATGTGCGCAGGTTCATGCTGTCGCGCGATGTGACCTGAGCGATGGAAATATTGGCGCGTTCCGGGAAAATCGGATCATGTTCCAGCCCGGGCCCATATTGATCGAGCGCATAGGACCAGACATCGTTTTCGACCCAGAAGATCGCGTGCGGATTGCCCATGGATGCAATCGACGGCGCTTGCAGAACAGGCGCATCTGCAGGGCCAGCA
Organism: Brucella pseudogrignonensis; assembly: GCF_002252525.1. Lineage (GTDB taxonomy): Bacteria > Pseudomonadota > Alphaproteobacteria > Rhizobiales > Rhizobiaceae > Brucella > Brucella pseudogrignonensis. The sequence continues at coordinate 119,876 of NZ_NNRM01000016.1, read as the reverse complement.
GACAGATCAATGGCGCGGGTGTCGTCCACTTCATGGGCGAGGGGGATTTCCTTCCAGTCGAAATGCGGCTTGCCCATATCGACCGTAATCAGCCCGTCTTCGTGCTCATTGGCGGTCAGGATGCCAGCCAGTGTCTGGAAAGTGTAATCCTGTTTTCCGCTTTCATTGGAAAGCCACTGCACCACGCAGCGTGTGCCGTTGCCACAGGCTTGCGCCTGTGTGCCGTCACAATTGATGATCTCAATATAATGATCGGTGCCGGGCGTTTTTGGATCATGGATCGCCATGATCTGGTCAAAGGAAGTTGCCTCTTCTCCGGCCAGACGGATGGCAGCAGTCGGAGCGATACGATCGCTGCGTCCGCGCATATCGGCAACAATGATTTTGTTGCCCAGTCCGTTCATCTTGGCGAAGATGGCCTTACTCATTGCTGGTTCCGGGTCCTGTCTATATCGGAAAGGCTCTGGATCGTGTTTCGTTCTGACTGGATCAGATCGGCGTTCCGAGCATTTGTTTTAACGCGCATCTTGTCCGAAAACCGTTTCACACTTTTCGGGATGCGCTCTATATGGCGGAAAAGCCCACAAATTGCCAGTACCGGCGCGTTATTGGCTCAAGCCCGGTCTGATTGCTGAATTTGTGGATCGGTGTTTACCTAAAAACTGTGTCCTTCCTGCGCCATTTTGAAAATTTCTAAGCTATTTCAAGCCTTCTATGGATGCTTTTGCATAAATTCACGGTAGCTTGCTGTTGATTTTTTAACCATATCGCCATTTTATCGGTGCAATATTGTTTTTAGGTCGAGCTTTCAAACTCGACGGTGCGAGGGGCACTCCCCCGAATAGTCAGCCCCACGAACATGCCAGGACTTTTGGCGAAATTGGAGAACCAGATGGGAATTTCAAAAGCAAGTTTGCTCAGCATTGCTGCGGCGGGCGTCATTTTGGCCGGTTGCCAAAGCTCCCGAGTCGGAGGTTTTGACAACAATGCATCGCCACCGCCACCAGCACCGCTGCGTTCTGCTCCCGTCAGTTCCGTACAGTCTGGTAATCTGAACGCTCCTAACTCGTTTCCGACGGCGCCGACGACCGACATGTCGCAGCCAGCGGCCGGAACGCAGGTTGCAAGCCTGCCGCCCGAATCGGCACCTGATCTGACGCCGGGCACTGTCGCAGGCGTATGGAATGCATCGCTTGCCGGTCAGAATTGTAAGATCGCAACGCCACAGACCAAGTATGGTCAGGGCTATCGCGCTGGTCCGCTGCGTTGCCCGGGTGAACTCGGAAGCCTCGCTTCCTGGTCGGTCAGCGGCAAGCAGCTTTCGCTCTATGATGCGAATGGCGGCACGGTCGCTACGCTTTATTCTTCCGGTCAGGGCCGATTCGACGGTCAGACCACGAGCGGTCAGGCAGTTTCGCTGTCGCGTTGATAAGCCTATTGAGTTAAAGACAGGCGGGGCAGTCGTGAGACGCTCCGCCTTTTTCGTAATTGAGCGGTGGGACAGGCAATCATGTCTTTCGATGGTAATTTGAAGGCGTTCCCCTCGGTTCGCGAGCATTATGACGCGCTGGTCAAGGCAGGCGAGGTCGAATCCGATCCCGCACAGCTTGAACTGACTGCACGCTATGACCGGCTGATCGAGGAAGTTTGCACCAAACGTCTTTCGCGCAAATCGAGTGCGCTTGGCTGGTTGTTTGGCAAGCGCAAGGAAGTTGCCACCGTCAAAGGACTTTATGTTCATGGCGAAGTTGGTCGCGGCAAGACCATGCTGATGGATATGTTCTTCCAGCTTTTGCCGGTCGAACGCAAACGCCGTGCGCATTTCAATGATTTTATGGCTGATGCGCATGAGCGCATCAATGCGCATCGTCAGGCATTGAAGCGAGGCGAAACCAAGCAGGAAGATCCGATCCCGCCGGTGGCTGAAGCTTTGGCCGAACAGGCGTGGGTGCTTTGCTTCGACGAATTTACTGTGACCGACATTGCCGACGCGATGATCCTGTCGCGCCTGTTCAATGCATTGTTTGCGCGCGGCGTGGTGCTGATCGCGACATCCAACGTGGCGCCTGACAATCTTTATCGCGACGGGCTGAACCGTCAGCTGTTTCTACCCTTTGTCGATATCCTTAAGCAGCATGTTGATGTGATCAATCTCGATTCACGCACCGATTACCGACTGGAAAAGCTCGACCGTCAGCCGGTTTATCTGACGCCGCTTGGTTCCGAGACGGCCAAGCGCATGGATGCCGCCTGGACCGCGCATAAGGATGGTCGGCAAGAAAAGCCAGACGTGGTGCATATCAAGGGACGCGATATTCCCGTGCGTCATGCAGTGCCGGGGGCCGCACGCTTCACCTTCGATGAACTGTGCGCCCAGCCGCTTGCAGCCAACGATTATATCGCCATCGTCACACGCTATCAGACGCTGTTTGTTGATGATGTGCCGGTGCTTGATTATTCGCGTCGCAATGAGGCCAAGCGCTTCATTCTGCTGATCGACGTGCTTTACGATCATCACGCGCGGCTTTTCATCTCTGCCGAAGCACAGCCTGAAAAGCTTTATCAAGCAAGCAAAGGCGTAGAAGCCTTCGAGTTTGATCGCACGGCTTCCCGCCTGTTTGAAATGCAGAGCGCGGAATATCTGGAAGCATTTGCAGAAAAATCAGCAGGCTGAGACGGTTCGCATTCCTCTGCTTTTGGGATGCGCTCCATCATCGAACTGCCACAGACTCGACTTATAGCATTCGAGGGCTATGTTGCTTCGGCAAGAGCTTGGGTTGAATGCGGTTGTTTGCTGATCGTGTTTCCTCCTATAGACGTGAATGGCCTTTAAAAATGAATGACGGCCCGGCTGGCGTGTTCTGAGCAATGCGTAACAGCCGGACGATAAGACTCAGTTGCCTCCATTTTGCCAAAATATCTTACGTTTACGTAAGAACATATAAATCTAACCGATTGAAAACATTGGTCGCAAAATAATGAGTTGAGTTTTTTTGCAAAGAGTCCTATCGAACCCTCGCAGCGCAGACGCGTTTTCCGGGAGGAAACCGGATAGCTTCATGCGTTTCTGGATCAAACTTGAGGAAAGAAACAATCATGGCACGCAACAAGATTGCCCTCATCGGCTCCGGCATGATCGGCGGCACGCTCGCTCATCTTGCTGGTCTGAAGGAACTCGGCGACGTCGTCCTTTTCGACATTGCGGAAGGTACTCCGCAGGGTAAGGGACTGGATATTGCAGAATCTTCACCGGTTGACGGTTTTGATGCGAAGTTCACCGGTGCAAACGACTATGCCGCAATCGAAGGCGCAGACGTTGTCATCGTAACCGCAGGCGTGCCGCGTAAGCCAGGCATGAGCCGCGACGATCTTCTGGGTATCAACCTGAAGGTCATGGAACAGGTCGGCGCAGGCATCAAGAAATATGCGCCTGAAGCTTTCGTCATCTGCATCACCAACCCGCTTGATGCGATGGTCTGGGCTTTGCAGAAGTTCTCCGGTCTGCCAGCACACAAGGTTGTCGGCATGGCTGGCGTTCTGGACAGCGCCCGTTTCCGCTACTTCCTGTCGGAAGAATTCAACGTGTCGGTCGAAGATGTCACTGCATTCGTGCTTGGTGGCCACGGCGACAGCATGGTTCCGCTTGCTCGTTACTCGACCGTTGCCGGTATCCCGCTTCCAGACCTCGTCAAGATGGGCTGGACCAGCCAGGAAAAGCTCGACAAGATCATTCAGCGCACCCGTGATGGCGGCGCAGAAATCGTCGGCCTGCTCAAGACCGGTTCTGCTTTCTATGCACCGGCTGCTTCTGCAATCCAGATGGCTGAATCCTACCTCAAGGACAAGAAGCGCGTTCTGCCAGTCGCAGCACAGCTTTCCGGTCAGTATGGCGTCAAGGACATGTATGTCGGCGTTCCAACTGTGATCGGTGCCAACGGCGTTGAACGTATTATCGAGATCGATCTCGATAAGGACGAAAAGGCCGAGTTCGAAAAGTCGGTCGCATCTGTTGCCGGTCTTTGCGAAGCTTGCGTCGGTATCGCTCCGTCACTGAAATAAGTTCCAGACAAGGCCGGATCGCTCTTGAGAGCAGCCCGGCCTTTTCCGGCTGTTAATCCGCAGAGGACAACCAGATGAATATTCACGAATATCAGGCCAAGCGCCTGCTTCACACTTTCGGCGCCCCAATCGCCAATGGTGTGGCTGTTTATTCCGTCGAACAGGCGGAAGAATGGGCAAAGACGCTTCCAGGACCGCTTTATGTCGTCAAGAGCCAGATCCATGCTGGTGGACGCGGCAAGGGCAAGTTCAAGGAACTCGGTCCTGATGCAAAGGGCGGCGTTCGCCTTGCAAAGTCGATCGAAGAAGTTGTTTCCCATGCAAAGGAAATGCTCGGCAACACGCTCGTGACCAAGCAGACCGGTGAAGCTGGCAAGCAGGTCAACCGTCTATACATCGAAGATGGCGCAGACATCGAGCGCGAGCTTTATCTCTCGATCCTCATCGACCGCACCGTTGGCCGTCCTGCTTTCGTCGTTTCGACCGAAGGCGGCATGGACATTGAAGCTGTTGCTGAAGAAACGCCAGAAAAGATCATCACCGTTGCAATCGATCCTGCCAAGGGCGTGACCGATGAAGACGCCAACAAGCTCGCCGATGCGTTAGAGCTTAAGGATGCAGCGCGTGAAGACGGCCTCAAGCTGTTCCCGATCCTCTACAAGGCATTCTCCGAAAAGGACATGAGCCTTCTGGAAATCAACCCGCTGATCGTCATGACCGATGGCCGCGTGCGCGTTCTCGATGCCAAGGTATCGTTCGACGGCAATGCACTGTTCCGTCATCCTGACATTCAGGAACTGCGCGATCTGTCGGAAGAAGACGAAAAGGAAATCGAAGCTTCCAAGCACGATCTCGCTTACGTCGCTCTTGATGGCAACATCGGCTGCATGGTCAACGGCGCAGGCCTTGCTATGGCAACCATGGACATCATCAAGCTCTACGGCGCTGAGCCAGCTAACTTCCTCGACGTTGGTGGCGGTGCTACCAAGGAGAAAGTCACGTCCGCGTTCAAGATCATCACCGCTGATCCGGCTGTTCAGGGTATTCTGGTCAACATCTTTGGCGGCATCATGAAGTGCGACGTTATCGCTGAAGGCGTTATCGCTGCGGTCAAGGAAGTCGGCCTCAAGGTTCCTCTGGTTGTCCGTCTTGAAGGCACCAATGTCGAGCTTGGCAAGAAGATCATCAACGAGAGCGGCCTGAATGTTATTTCGGCTGACGATCTCGACGATGCGGCACAGAAAATCGTCGCTGCAGTGAAGGGAAACTAAGGCATGTCCATTCTCGTTAACAAGGACACCAAGGTTCTCGTACAGGGCCTGACCGGCAAGACCGGTACTTTCCACACCGAACAGGCGCTTGCTTATTACGGCACGCAGATGGTCGGCGGTATTCACCCGAAAAAGGGTGGCGAAACCTGGGAAGGCTCGAGGGGCGAAAAGCTTCCGATCTTCGCAACTGTTGCAGAAGCCAAGGAACGCACAGGTGCAGACGCATCGGTGATCTACGTTCCGCCAGCAGGTGCAGCAGATGCAATCATCGAAGCGATCGAAGCTGAAGTCGGCTTCATCGTCTGCATCACCGAAGGCATTCCAGTCATGGACATGGTTCGCGTCAAGGAGCGTCTGGAACGCTCGAAGTCGCGCCTGCTCGGACCAAACTGCCCAGGCATCCTGACCCCTGAAGAATGCAAGATCGGCATCATGCCGGGCAATATCTTCAAGAAGGGTTCGGTGGGTGTTGTTTCCCGCTCTGGCACACTTACCTATGAAGCAGTGTTCCAGACTTCGAACGAAGGCCTCGGCCAGACCACTGCTGTCGGTATCGGCGGCGATCCGGTCAAGGGCACCGAGTTCATCGACGTGCTGGAAATGTTCCTGGCCGACGACGAAACCAAGTCGATCGTCATGATCGGTGAAATCGGCGGTTCGGCTGAAGAAGATGCGGCTCAGTTCCTGAAGGACGAAGCCAAGCGCGGTCGCAAGAAGCCAATGGTTGGCTTTATTGCTGGCCGTACGGCTCCTGCCGGACGCACCATGGGCCATGCCGGCGCCGTGATTTCGGGCGGCAAGGGCGGCGCAGAAGACAAGATTGCAGCCATGGAATCGGCTGGCATTCGCGTGTCTCCTTCGCCAGCACAGCTCGGCAAGACGCTGGTTGAAGTCCTCAAGGGCTGAGACTACGTAGCTGATTGAAATGAACCGGCAGTGGCGAAAGCTGCTGCCGGGGCAAGCGTATCCCGAAAAGTGTGAAGCGGTTTTCGGACAAGATGCGCGCAAAAATACCGGGGCGGCCGGTTTAAGGGAATGTCAGGCTTTGGCCATCATTCTTCCGCAAGAATTGAATTTGCGATCGAGTTATGCCGGGGTCTGTTGTGGTTCCTCCCCGGCGGCGTGAGGGATGAAGGTCAAAAGCTTCCGGCCCGCGCATGATGAGCTACTACAAGGAGACGGAGCGGAGGCTCCGGATTAGGTTATGGCAAGGCAAGAACAAGCCAACGACGTTTTCGCCCTTACCTCTTTCCTCTATGGCGGCAATGCCGACTATATCGAGGAGCTGTATGCCAAGTACGAGGATGATCCCACTTCGGTTGATCAGGAATGGCGCGATTTCTTCGCACAGCTGAAAGACAATGCCGACGATGTGCGTAAGAACGCACAGGGCGCAAGCTGGACTCGCAAGAACTGGCCAATTCAGGCCAATGGCGAGTTGATCTCGGCACTCGACGGCAATTGGGCCGAAGTCGAAAAGCATGTGACCGACAAGCTCAAGGGCAAGTCTGCAAAAGGTGATGCCAAGTCCGCTTCTGCTGCCGCACTGACTTCGGAAGAGATTGCACAGGCTGCACGCGACAGCGTTCGCGCCATCATGATGATCCGCGCATTCCGTATGCGTGGCCATCTTCATGCCAATCTCGATCCGCTTGGTCTTGCTGAAAAGCCAAACGATTTTAGCGAACTTGATCCGGCAACCTATGGCTTCACGCCTGCCGATTACGATCGCAAGATCTTCATCGATAACGTTCTCGGTCTTGAATATGCGACTGTTCCGCAGATGCTTGAAATTCTCAAGCGCACCTATTGCGGCAACATCGGCGTAGAATTCATGCACATCTCTGATCCAGTCGAAAAGGCCTGGATTCAGGAACGCATCGAAGGTCCAGACAAAGGCTATGCTTTCACTGCTGAAGGCAAGAAGGCCATTCTGTCGAAGCTGATCGAAGCTGAAGGTTTCGAACAGTTCATCGACGTGAAGTATAAGGGCACCAAGCGTTTCGGTCTTGATGGCGGTGAATCGCTGATCCCGGCGCTGGAGCAGATCGTCAAGCGTGGCGGTCAGATGGGCCTCAAGGAAGTCGTGCTTGGCATGGCGCACCGTGGTCGTCTGAACGTGCTTTCCCAGGTTATGGGCAAGCCGCATCGCGCAATCTTCCACGAGTTCAAGGGCGGTTCCTATGCGCCTGACGATGTGGAAGGTTCGGGCGACGTGAAGTACCATCTTGGTGCATCGTCGGACCGCGAGTTCGACGGCAACAAGGTTCACCTTTCGCTGACTGCAAACCCGTCACACCTTGAAATCGTCAACCCGGTTGTCATGGGCAAGGCACGCGCCAAGCAGGATCTGCTTGTTGGCCGTACCCGCGATGACATGGTTCCGCTGACGGAACGCGCCAAGGTTCTGCCGCTGCTTCTGCACGGCGATGCCGCTTTCGCAGGTCAGGGTGTTGTTGCCGAGTGTCTCGGTCTTTCGGGTCTGAAAGGCCACCGCGTTGGTGGTACTCTGCACTTCATCATCAACAACCAGATCGGCTTCACCACCAATCCGGCCTTCTCGCGTTCTTCGCCTTATCCATCGGATGTGGCAAAGATGGTTGAAGCGCCTGTTTTCCACGTCAATGGTGACGATCCGGAAGCTGTTGTCTTCGCAGCCAAGGTTGCGATGGAATTCCGCATGACCTTCCATAAGCCGGTGGTCATCGACATGTTCTGCTACCGCCGCTTCGGCCACAATGAAGGTGATGAGCCTTCATTCACCCAGCCATTGATGTATAAGGAAATCCGCGCGCACAAGACAACTGTTCAGCTTTACAGCGACAAGCTGATTGCTGAAGGTCTTCTCGCTCAGGCTGACATCGACAAGATGAAGGCTGAATGGCGCGAAAAGCTTGAACAGGAATTTGAAGCCGGTCAGAGCTACAAGCCGAACAAGGCTGACTGGCTGGACGGTGCCTGGGCTGGCCTGCGCACGGCAGACAATGCCGACGAACAGCGCCGTGGCAAAACCGGTGTTCCGATCAAGACGCTGAAAGAAATCGGCAAGAAGCTCGTTGAAGTGCCAAAGGACTTCAATGTTCATCGCACCATTCAGCGCTTCCTCGACAACCGCGCCAAGATGATTGAAACCGGTGAAGGCCTCGATTGGGCAACGGCTGAATCGCTGGCATTCGGTTCGCTGGTTTCCGAAGGCAGCCCGATCCGTCTGTCCGGTCAGGACGTGGAGCGCGGCACCTTCTCGCAGCGTCACACGGTTCTCTATGATCAGGAAACCCAGAACCGTTATATCCCTCTGAACAACATTCAGAAGGGTCAGGCGATCTACGAAGCCATCAACTCGATGCTTTCGGAAGAAGCGGTACTTGGATACGAGTACGGTTATTCGCTGTCCGATCCACGCGCTCTGGTTCTCTGGGAAGCCCAGTTCGGTGACTTCGCCAACGGTGCTCAGGTCGTCTTCGATCAGTTCATCTCGTCGGGTGAACGCAAGTGGCTGCGTATGTCGGGTCTTGTCTGCCTTCTGCCGCATGGCTTTGAAGGTCAGGGTCCTGAACATTCCTCGGCTCGTCTGGAACGCTGGTTGCAGATGTGTGCGGAAGACAACATGCAGGTCGCAAACGTTACGACGCCGGCTAACTACTTCCACATTCTGCGCCGTCAGATGAAGCGTGACTTCCGTAAGCCGCTCATCATGATGACGCCGAAGTCGCTGCTGCGCCATAAGCGTGCTGTTTCGAGCCTCAACGAACTGTCGGGCGATTCATCGTTCCACCGTCTGCTTTGGGATGACGCACAGTACAACAAGGGCGATGGTATCAAGCTTCAGAAGGATGCCAAGATCCGCCGCGTCGTTCTGTGCTCGGGTAAGGTCTATTACGATCTTTACGAAGAGCGCGAAAAGCGTGGCATCGACGATGTCTACCTGCTGCGCGTGGAACAGCTTTATCCGTTCCCTGCCAAGGCGCTCATCAACGAGCTCTCGCGCTTCCGTCATGCGGAAATCGTCTGGTGTCAGGAAGAGCCGAAGAACATGGGTGCGTGGTCGTTCATCGATCCGTATCTCGAATGGGTTCTCGCTCATATCGACGCCAAGCATCAGCGCGTTCGCTACACCGGTCGTCCGGCTGCGGCATCGCCTGCAACCGGCCTGATGTCGAAGCACCTTGCACAGCTCGAGGCTTTCCTCGAGGATGCGCTGGGAAACTAATTTAATTTTCGGCGGGGAGCGGTTTGGAAAAGCTGCTTCCGGCTTGAATTGAAATCAAATCTAAAGATCGAAGATCAACGGAAGAAGAAACCATGGCTACCGAAATTCGCGTTCCCACGCTTGGGGAGTCCGTTACTGAGGCAACCATCGGAAAGTGGTTCAAGAAGGTCGGCGATGCTATCGCTGTCGATGAACCTCTGGTGGAACTGGAAACCGACAAGGTAACAGTGGAAGTTCCAGCTGCGGCTGCGGGCGTACTGGCCGAAATCGTGGCACAGGAAGGCGACACGGTTGAAGTGAACGCACTGCTCGGTCAGATTTCTGGCGCAGGTGCTGCACCTGCTCCCAGGAAGGAAGAAGCCAAGCCAGCAGCAGCTGCTGCTCCGGCTGCGGCAGCTCCTGTTGCGTCGACATCGTCGGGTCCGGCAATGCAGCCTGCGCCTGCTGCCTCCAAGCTTCTTTCTGAAAACGGCCTTTCCGCTGATCAGGTTGAAGGTTCGGGCAAGCGCGGTCAGGTTCTCAAGGGTGACGTTCTCGACGCAATTGCTAAGGGTGTTTCGGCTGCTCCAGCCGCTCAGGCTCCTGCTGCCGCTGCACGTCCTGCTTCGTCGGCTGACGATGCACCACGCGAAGAACGCGTGAAGATGACCCGTCTGCGCCAGACCATTGCCAAGCGCCTCAAGGACGCTCAGAATACCGCTGCGATGCTGACGACTTACAACGAAGTCGACATGTCTGCGGTGATGGAACTGCGTTCGCGTTACAAGGACATCTTCGAGAAGAAGCATGGCGTCAAGCTCGGCTTCATGGGCTTCTTCACGAAGGCCGTGACCCATGCGCTGAAGGAAATCCCGGCTGTTAACGCCGAGATCGACGGCACTGACATCATCTACAAGAACTTTGCTCACGTCGGCATGGCTGTCGGCACCGACAAGGGCCTTGTTGTTCCTGTCATCCGCGATGCCGATCAGCGTTCGATCGCTGGCGTTGAAAAGGAACTGGGTCGTCTTGCAAAAGCTGCACGCGACGGTTCGCTCTCGATGGCTGACATGCAGGGCGGCACCTTCACCATCACCAATGGTGGTGTGTACGGTTCGCTGATGTCTTCGCCGATCCTCAACTCGCCGCAGTCGGGTATTCTCGGCATGCACAAGATCCAGGATCGTCCGGTTGTCGTCGGCGGTCAGATCGTCATCCGTCCGATGATGTATCTGGCTCTCAGCTACGATCACCGCATTGTTGACGGCAAGGAAGCAGTGACCTTCCTCGTTCGCGTCAAGGAAAGCCTGGAAGATCCAGAGCGTCTGGTTCTTGACCTGTAAGGAATAGAGCTATGGAGCCGGGTATCTTTTCCGCGTCGCCTTTTCTCCCGCTGATCGGCTGGAGTGTGGTTCTGCTGGTGGTTCACATCCTCCTGCAGGGCTGGACGGCGACGAAAGAACTCGGCTCCCAATGGAATGCGGGTCCGCGTGATGAAGGGCGTAAGCCCTCCGGCCATCTGGCTGGTCGCGCGGAACGTGCTTCCGCCAATTTCCGCGAGACCTACCCTGCATTTATAGCACTTGCGCTTGCACTTGTGTTCAAGGGCGATGCAGCAGGTTTCGGACTTTATGGTGCTTGGGTCTGGTTTGCCTGCCGCATCATCTATGTGCCGCTTTATCTGGCGGGTATTCCTTATATCCGCTCGCTCGTCTGGATCGGTTCGCTGGCCGGGCTTGCACTCATGTTTTTCAATCTGGTTTTTTGACGGTTGCCTGCATCCCTGAGATGCGGGGCGAGGAAAAGTGATGCATCCCTATCTGTTTGAACTTGCATCCCTGATGGCGATCTTCGTCTTTGCCATCGTTTCGCCGGGCGCTGATCTCGCCATGGTTATCCGCCAGTCGTTGATGCAGGGGCGTCGCGAGGCAATCATTACCAGCTTTGGTATTGGTGCAGCCTTCATGATGCATGTCACCTATACGGTGCTTGGTCTCGGGCTGATCATTTCCCAGTCGATCTATCTCTTCAATATCGTGAAATGGTGCGGTGTGGCCTATCTGGTCTATATCGGCATCAAGGCACTGCGTGCTGGTACGACGAAGATCGATATCGATATGAGCGCACAGGACCAGCAGCGCAAGCAGAGCGCGCTAAAGGCTTTCAGTCTGGGCTTTGCCGCCAATGCGCTCAACCCCAAGGCCGTATTCTTCTTCCTTTCGATTTTCTCGACGGTTGTGAGCCTTCATACTCCGACTGAAGTGAAGCTTGGCTATGGCGTGGTAATGGCCACGGCATTGATTTCATGGTTTATCGGTGTCAGCCTTTTTATGACGACGCCAAAGATGCGCGCGGTTTTCTCGCGCGCCTCCAAATGGATCGACAGAACAAGTGGTGTGGTTTTCATTGCACTTGGTCTGAAACTTGCCATTGCAAAAGCACAGTAACAGAGCGAAAGCGCAGTAATCACTGCCGGGAATACGAGGAGAACCGACAGATGCATGACGTTAAGAAGCTCTTCAAAGTGGTGGCGGCATCAGCTCTTGCCGTGACGGTTTTCTCAAGCGCCGTTCAGGCCGCCTGTACGCAGAACCGTGCAGTCTATCGCGATCAGGGCGATGCATACACGCTGACTTTCCATGCCGTGCAGTCCAATGCGCTCAAGATGACACCGGCACCGGCCAATGAATTCACGATTACCGCTGATGACAAGCCGGAGTTCAAACTCTCAGGTCTCGTCATTTGGCCGGAAGAAGGGGTTGCACGCCCCTATGCGCTCATTACCTATAACTGCAAGAATGGGGGCACCGAACCGGAAGACCTCGATGATTGCAGCCTCTGGCAGAGCGTTGTCTATGCGCTGAAGGAAGGCGCGGAAGCGGATGTGCTGCCAAAGGCCGATGAGCCGGCCGCGCAGGCAATTCTGTTTCCCGATCTGGCAACAGCGCTTGACGGATATGATTTTGGCGCAGCGAAACCAGAAAAGGCGCTTCAATTTGAAAGCTTCCGTTTCAAGTCGTGCTCGCCTGAAGAAGAATGATCGGATCGCCGATCTTATAAAAGTTTAATGGCCATTGCTGGTCATTCTGGATCAGACTGAAGAAGGATAGTTCAATGTCTTATGATGTGGTTGTCATTGGTACCGGCCCCGGCGGTTATGTAGCCGCAATCAAGGCCGCACAGCTTGGCCTTTCGGTGGCCGTAGTCGAAAAGCGCAAGACCTTTGGCGGCACCTGTCTCAATGTTGGCTGCATTCCTTCCAAGGCGCTGCTTCATGCGTCTGAAGTGTTTGCCGAAGCCGGTCACTCGTTCGATACGCTGGGCGTTGAAATCAGCAAGCCAAAGCTCAATCTCGAAAAGATGCTGGCTCACAAGGACGCGACCGTTAAGTCGAACACGTCTGGCGTTGAGTTCCTGTTCAAGAAGAACAAGATCACGCCTTACATCGGCACCGGCAAGATCGTCGCCAAGGGCAAGGTTTCCGTGACTGCCGAAGACGGTAGCGTTCAGGAAATCGAAGGTAAGAACATCATCATCGCAACTGGTTCTGATGTTGCCGGCATTCCGGGCGTCAAGGTCGACATCGACGAGAAGGTCATCGTGTCGTCAACCGGTGCGATTGCTTTCGACAAGGTGCCGGGTCATCTGGTTGTTGTTGGCGGTGGTGTGATTGGTCTGGAGCTTGGTTCCGTCTGGGCACGTCTTGGCGCAAAAGTGACCGTTGTTGAATATCTCGACAAGGTTCTGGGTGCGATGGACGGCGAAGTATCCAAGCAGTTCCAGCGTCTTCTCGAAAAGCAGGGCATTGCCTTCAAGCTGAGCGCAAAGGTTACTGGTGTTGAAAAGGCTGGAAAGGGCGCGAAAGTGACTTTTGAGCCGGTCAAGGGTGGCGATGCTGAAACCATTGATGCCGATGCGGTTTTGATTTCGACGGGTCGTCGTCCATACACGGATGGTCTTGGTCTGCAGGAAGCTGGCGTGAATGTCGATGACCGCGGTCGCGTTGCAATCGATGGTCACTGGCGCACCAATGTCGAAGGCATCTATGCCATCGGTGACGTGGTTCAGGGCCCGATGCTCGCACACAAGGCCGAAGATGAAGGCATTGCCGTTGCTGAAATCATCGCTGGTCAGGCAGGACACGTAAACTTCGACGTCATTCCAAGCGTTGTTTACACGCAGCCGGAAGTAGCCTCCGTCGGCAAGACCGAAGAAGAGCTGAAAGCCGCTGGCGTTGAATACAAGATCGGCAAGTTCCCGTTCACTGCAAACGGTCGCGCACGCGCCATGCAGCACACGGACGGCTTTGTGAAGATCCTCGCCGACAAGGCAACGGATCGCGTTCTGGGCGCTCATATCCTCGGCTACAATGCCGGTGAAATGATCCATGAACTGGCCGTGCTGATGGAGTTTGGTGGTTCGTCCGAAGATCTCGCACGCACCTGCCACGCGCATCCAACCATGTCGGAAGCGGTTCGCGAATCTGCCTTGGCAACCTTTGCCAAGCCAATTCACATGTAATCGTGGTCACACGTAATTTCCGGGTTTATCCGGATGCAGAAAGGCCCGCGAAAGCGGGCCTTTTTCATAGGGTTAGTTCTGTGCCGGTGGTGTTGCAGGCGGTGCTGCGGGTGGCGTTGTTGTTTCGCCCTGTGCTGCTGGCGGTGGTGGCGGTGCAGCCGTATCTGTGGAGCCGCCGCCTCGATAGAAGAAATAGCCGAGGATCAGAATTGCAGCGATCAGGATGACCGCAAGCAAAATACCGCTGCTGCCTCTGGGTTGTGGCGGTCTGGCAACCGGGTCGGCCATTGGATCAGCGTGACGCGGATTGTTTAGTGGATCGTTGCGTGGATCGAGTGGGTCAACCATTTGCTCTCCTCCAGTTGGTTGCAACCATTGGAAAGTCTAACGCGAGCAGGCCGGGATGGTTCCACTTCTGGGCATGCGCTTACATTGCTGTGAGCCTATAGCCCTGCGCACGCAGCAGTTCTACCAGTCCTTCCTTGCCGGGCAGATGCAGGGCGCCGACGGCGATAAAGGCGTCACCAGTGGCAAGGACGGGGGCCACGCGTTGCGCCATGATGTGGTTGCGGTCTGTGAGCAAGACTTTCTGGAAAAGGTCGTAGTCTTCCTTGGACAGACTGTCGGGCACGATTTTCCGCAATGCGGGCATGATCATGCCGATTTCACCCTGAAGATAGAGCGCAATCGTGGTTTCCATGGCGTCTTCGATGCTGTCGCCATATTGGGCGGCGGAAATCAGGTTGCGAATATGGAAATCAAGCGGAAGCCGGTTCATCGCCTCAAGCTGTTCAACTGCACTTTCAAGACCGATGACGGTTCGGCCTTGATCCTGCGCTTCCGTAATCAGATAGCCGTCGAGGAAGTCTGCCCCTTCTAGCTTTCTTTGCCGTTCGCATTTGGGCAGGGCCAACAGGCTGGTGATGATCCACGGCTTCATCTTGCCGACGGCACCCAGAATGATGCCGCGCGCTTCCAACTTCTTGTCAATCTCCTCCAGCCGATCCTGTGGCAGATGCGATTGCAACGTTGAGCCATCAGTGAACTGGATCAGATCAGGCTGTTCAACTTTAACCCGCAGAAAGGCTTTCTGATCGACAATGTCGGTTGCTTCGACCACGATCTTGTCGGCGTCGTCATAGGCTTTGGTCACAGCGCCGGGCAGGGCCATTACGCGCGGATCACTCAGGTGGATGGTTCCGAACAGATAGGACGGTTCGAGGCCGTCTTTCTCGATTTTCCAGAAGATACCCTTATGATTAGGCATTTCTTCCGCTTCGGCCTGAAGCTCGGACCAGAGCTTAGGTTCCTTTTTGTCCAGACCATCAATCAGATTGACCCCATGCGGGGAGCAGGCGGCGTCAGTGCTTTGCGCACGCGCATTGGCTGAACTGACGATGAGGGCACAGGCAAAAAGGAAGAACAGCTTTTTCATGAAGTGAATATAGGATGGTTAGGGTTGGATGACACCCCTGATTAAGCGCGAGGATGCGCTTTGTCGTAAACATCAAGAAGCCGAGCCGTATCGACGCCGGTATAGACCTGCGTGGTCGAGAGGCTCGCGTGGCCAAGCAGTTCCTGAATTGTGCGCAGATCACCGCCGCGGCCAAGCAGATGCGTGGCAAAGGAATGGCGAAGTGCGTGCGGGGTGGCAGTGTCGGGAAGGCCGAGACCGGCGCGTAATTTCTGCATTTCGCGCTGGATGATGGCAGCGTGAAGTTCTCCGCCCTTGGCGCCTCTGAACAAAGGTTTGTCGGCAGAGAGATCAAATGGGCACAACGCGCGATACTGGGCGACAGCGCGATGCACAGCTGGCAGCAGCGGGACCATACGGGATTTGCCGCCCTTACCGGTGATTGTGATCGAAAGCACAGATGCGTCGTTTAACGCATCGCCTGCAAGGCCGAGTGCTTCTGAAATGCGAAGGCCGCAACCATAAAGCAGTGTGAGAACGGCAGCATTGCGCGCTGCGATCCATGGCTCCTCCGCCATCTGGCCATCGGCAGCGACGACGCGACGGGCATCTTCTGCCGTTAACGGCTTTGGCAGCGATTTTGGCTGGCGCGGCGCACGCATGGCACTCGCGCCTGCGGCATTGACCAGTCCAAGCTTTTCCAGATGCCGCAGCAGTGAGCGAATGCCAGCAAGTCCGCGTCCGAGTGTGCGAGCACCGGCACCGTCATTCCGGCGGTTGGCCAGATACGAACGCAAATCAGCGACGCGCAGGTTGCCGATGTCCTTGATCGAAGGCGGTTCGCCGAGATGACCGGTCAAAAATTGCAGAAACTGGCGGGTATCGCGCTCATAGGCTTCAACAGTGTTTTCCGACAGACGGCGCATGTCTTTGAGCGATTTCAGCCATTCCTCGCGCGCTGCCGCAAGATCGGCGCGGGCAGGGATAAGGAATTCGGCTTTGCTCGTCATGGTCGGGATTCGCTGTTTGAGTTGCGGTTGTTACAGTCTGACAGTGATAGGTTGCCGGGCAGTAAAGAAGCCGCTTTTCGTTTTTCTTGGCGTTTTTACAGGAAATTGGGTAAGCGATTAGAAATTGTATCTAATCACGGAATTATTCATGCCGCGTCCAGAAAACCCAATCCAGCTTGCCGTTATCGGAGCCGCCCATGGCATACGTGGCGAAGTCAGGGTCAAGACATTTACCGACGATCCGCTAGCAGTTGCTGATTACGGCCAGCTCTATGATGCGCAGGGTAAGGCTTACGAAGTGCTGGAAGCCCGCTCTGCGAAGAATGTGATTGTTGTACGCTTCAAGGGCATCAATGATCGCAACGCTGCCGAAGCGCTGAATGGTACCGAGCTTTTCATCGACCGTTCGCAGCTGCCTGATGACGAGCTTGATGAAGACGAATTCTTTCAAACCGATCTGATTGGCCTTGAAGCGCTTGATGCTGACGGCAAATCTTACGGGGTTGTGAGTGCTGTTTTCGATTTCGGCGGTGGCGACCTGATCGAGCTGAGTCTCAAGGGCAAGCGTCCGATGCTGATCCCGTTCACCGAAGCTGCAGTTCCTGAGATCGATTTCGAGGCCGGCACAATTCGGGTTGAGCCTTATGCGGCCGGACTTATCGCGGATGATGACGACAATCCGTTAAATGAGAGCGGCAAGCCACAGAACGATAAGAAGAATGAACAGAAGCGACCAAAAAAGCCATGAGTGAACAGTCGGATACGGATAAGGTTATGCCGGGTTTTCATGCCTCGGTGCTGACGCTTTATCCCGAGATGTTTCCTGGTCCTTTGGGCGTCTCGCTTGCGGGCAAGGCACTCGCAGAAAACACATGGTCGCTCGATACAGTGCAGATTCGTGACTTTGCCGAAGGCAAGCATCGCATGGTGGATGACACGCCATCGGGCGGCGGCGCAGGCATGGTGATGAAGCCGGATGTGGTGGCACGGGCGCTCGATTCGGTGGCTGATGATCGTCCGATGCTACTGATGAGCCCACGCGGCGCGCCGCTCACCCAAAAGCGTGTGCGCGAGCTTGCTGACGGTCCGGGTGCGATTATTCTGTGTGGCCGTTTTGAAGGCGTCGATGAGCGGGTGATCGAAGGACGCGCGCTCGAAGAGATTTCCATCGGCGATTATATCTTATCGGGTGGCGAGACTGCGGCTATCGTTCTGCTGGATGCGATTGTGCGGCTTCTGCCGGGCGTGATGGGTAATCGGGAATCCGGCGAAACAGAAAGCTTCGAAACCGGGCTTCTGGAACATCCGCATTATACCCGCCCGCAGGTATGGGAAGACCGTTCGATCCCTGAAATTCTCACCTCCGGCAATCATGGTGCGATTGATAAATGGCGTCATGCTGAGGCGGAACGCATCACAAAGCAACGGCGCCCTGATCTTTGGGAAGCGTATCGTGAGGGCAAACGCAAATGAACCTGATCCAGCGGCTCGAAAGTCTTTCCCTCGCGCTGCTGGCGCTGGGTGCATATTGGGTGAGCGGTGCAAGCTGGTGGCTTTTTGCGATTCTCATCCTTGCGCCTGACCTGTCGTTCTTTGCCTATCTCAAAGGTCCGCGTACCGGCGCTGTTGTCTATAACATCGCGCATAGCTGGATTGGTGTTGTGCTTGTGGCGGTGCTCGGCTGGGCCATGAGCTGGCCGCTTTGCTTTGCGGTTGCGCTCATCTGGGCGGTTCATATCGGCGTTGATCGCGCGCTTGGCTTTGGCTTGAAGTATGGAACCGGTTTTCAGGATACGCATCTTGGGCGCATTGGCGGGAAATAGCGATTTCGCAGCGCTGATATTGATTCATTTGCAGCAATGGTGTATTGCCGCGCCAGTTCGGGAAAGCCCGACATCTTTAAACCAATAGACGGTGTACCGCTCCTGCCTGATTTTTCGGGCATACCCACAAGGCCTTAAGTGCTTGGTGGCAAGTGCAGAGCGCTCTGACTGTTTGAGAAGAATTCGTAAAGGAGTCAGATGATGACCGACATCATTCGTCAGATTGAAGCCGAACAGGCAGCAAAGATCGAAGAAAAGCGCAAGCTTCCAGATTTCCAGCCAGGTGACACCGTTCGCGTTCAGGTTCGCGTTACCGAAGGTACGCGTACCCGCGTGCAGGCCTATGAAGGCGTCTGCATCGCCCGCTCCGGCGCTGGCATCAACGAAAACTTCACCGTTCGCAAGATTTCTTACGGCGAAGGCGTAGAGCGCGTATTCCCAGTTTACTCGCCAATCGTAGAAGGCGTTGAAGTTGTTCGCCGCGGTAAGGTCCGTCGCGCGAAGCTTTACTACCTTCGTGGCCTCACCGGTAAGGCTGCACGTATTGCTGAGAAGAAAGACAACCGCACCAAGGCAGAACGCGAAGCCGATAAGGCCGCTGCTGCTAAGGCAGAAGCTGCAAAGACTGCTGCTGAATAAGCACCTCTCTGCAAGAATCTGAAAAAGGCGGTCTTTAGACCGCCTTTTTTATTTGCAAAAGCCAAAAGGCTGCGTAACATATTGCATAATTTCGCCAACATTGCGCAAGATTGTTACTGCGACACCCTGTTGCGGTTTGTGTTTCTTGACGAAATGCAGCGGCGGGTGCATATGACAGCCTAATTAAGAACCGTTCAAAGGAACCTCGCAATGAGCGCGCCGCGTACACTTTATGACAAGATCTGGGACGACCATGTAGTGGATCAGCAGGACGATGGTACCTGCCTCCTTTATATTGATCGCCATCTTGTGCACGAAGTGACAAGCCCGCAGGCTTTTGAAGGTCTGCGTATGGCAGGTCGTCAGGTGCGTCATCCTGAAAAGACGCTGGCTGTTGTCGATCACAACGTTCCAACGTCGAAAGACCGCGTGAACGGCATCAAGAACGAAGAAAGCCGCATTCAGGTTGAGGCTCTGGCCAAAAACGCTGCTGACTTCAACGTTGAATATTACTCCGAGCGTGACCGCCGTCAGGGCGTTGTGCACATTGTTGGTCCGGAACAGGGCTTCACGCTGCCGGGCATGACGATTGTTTGCGGCGACAGCCACACGTCGACTCACGGTGCTTTTGGCTCGCTGGCACATGGTATCGGTACGTCGGAAGTCGAGCATGTACTTGCGACTCAGACGCTGATCCAGAAGAAAGCCAAGAACATGCTGGTGCGTGTTGAAGGTGAACTAGCCTCGGGCGTCACTGCCAAGGACATCACGCTCGCCATCATCGGCGAAATCGGCACCGCAGGTGGTACCGGCTATGTAATCGAATATGCAGGCAGCGCCATTCGCTCGCTGTCGATGGAAGGTCGCATGACCGTCTGCAATATGTCGATTGAAGGCGGCGCACGCGCTGGTCTGATCGCACCGGACGAAACAACCTTCGCTTATGTGCAGGGTAAGCCGCGCGCACCGAAGGGCGAAGCGCTGGAACAGGCTATCGGCTACTGGAAGACGCTGCATTCTGATGAAGGCGCGCATTTCGACAAGATCGTTGAGCTGGACGCTGCCAAGATTTCGCCGGTTGTATCCTGGGGCTCGTCGCCTGAAGACGTCGTCTTCGTCACCGACATCGTTCCTAACCCGGACGAGATCAAGGACGAAACCAAGCGTGCATCCAAGTGGCGTGCGCTCGATTATATGGGCCTGAAGCCAGGCACCAAGATGACCGACATCAAGATTGATCGCGTGTTCATCGGCTCATGCACCAACGGTCGTATCGAAGATCTTCGTGACGCTGCCCGTATGGCCGCTGGCAAGAAGGTTGCTAATGGCGTTAACGCGATGATCGTTCCGGGTTCCGGCCTTGTGAAGGAACAGGCGGAAGCTGAAGGCCTCGACAAGATTTTCATCGAAGCAGGTTTTGACTGGCGCGAGCCGGGCTGCTCGATGTGCCTTGCCATGAACGACGACCGCCTGAAGCCGGGTGAACGTTGCGCTTCGACCTCGAACCGCAATTTTGAAGGCCGTCAGGGCTTCAAGGGCCGCACGCATCTGGTATCGCCTGCCATGGCAGCGGCTGCAGCCATCGCCGGTCACTTCGTCGATATTCGCGACTGGAACTAAGCTCTTTCGTGAGCAAGTTTTAAAAAGCCGCCGGAGTGATCCGGCGGTTTTTTTCATATGTGCGAGAGGCTCATCGCAGACTGGTTTGTTTACTAAATTAGCTGCTTTTTCATGCTTTGGATGTATAAGGGCTATAAGGTGAAAATCATTCTCCTGTTTCGCTGAAAACGGCGGAATTTGCGGGGCTTAGAATTGGGGAATGCGGGCCGCATTGGCTTCGCAGGCAGGGGCCGGAAAGCGCGGATGGACGGAGCAGAATTTATACTGCTGATCAATATGACCGTTTCCGGTCTGTTTGCGTTTACCTTTCTGGGTATCGCGGCTTTTGCACGCGATAACACAGCGGCGCCGATTTTCGCATTGGGCTTCGTTTTCGCGATGCTCTACTTTTTGACAGAACTGCTAATCCCCTCGATACCAAATGCCAAGCTTGGTTACATGCTGGGTTTTGCCACCTATTTCATGACGCTTGCCTGTCTGGTAATCGGCCTTGCGCGGATGTATTCGTCACCCGTTCCATGGTTTCCATTGGGGTTGCTGCTCGTCGGTTCGCTGTCGCTGGTCTATGGCATTTACGACATTGCGCGCAGCGAAATGCTGGGTCGCATTCTTTATCAGTCGCCTTACTTCCTCACATTGATGCTGGCTGTCTGGGTCATCATGCGAGGACGATTGAGCGCTCGCGCTAAAAGCCGTCCATTCGGTCGGTCGTGGGGTACGCTTGATGGGCTGATGGCAGGTTTGTTTACGATCAGTGCCATTCATTTTCTTATCAAGCCCGTACTGGCTTCGCTGGTTGGCGGTGTGGGTGTTGATCCTGACGACTATGTCAGAACAGATTATGCGTTGCTGGTTCAGTCGATTGGTGCCGGTCTTTCGGTAGCGGCTGGACTTCTCTTGCTGCTCTGCCTGATGGGTGAGCTGATTTCCGATGTGACGCTTCGCTCGGAAACGGATCAGCTTTCCGGCCTCCTCAATCGCCGTGGTTTTGAATTCAGAGCCGAGGCTGCAATCGAAAAATCCAAGCGGATGCGGCAGGCTCTTTCGCTGATCGTCTGCGATATTGATTATTTCAAATTGATCAACGACACGCACGGTCATGCTTTCGGTGATCGCGTGATTGCAGCTTTTGCTGATGAACTTCGCAGGTCGGCGGCGTCCAAGGGCGGTATTGCTGCGCGAATGGGTGGTGAGGAGTTTGCCGTGCTGCTTCCCGGACACACGATCCAGTCGGCATGGCGCTTTGCAGAGCGGGCGCGATTGGCCTGTGCCGATATCACGCTGCCCGGCGCTTCAGGGGATGTGGCATTTGCGGTCAGCTTCGGGGTCACGGAAATGGAGTTCGACGACTTCTTTTCCGATGTCTACAAGCGGGCAGACGGAGCGCTTTACGAGGCCAAGAAGAATGGTCGAAATTGCGTTCGCACGGCTTTGCCGATGATGCTGGACGACAATGTCGTGGAGTTCCGGGGAACCGGCAATGGTCGCAAGCTGATCTGATTTCGCAAGCGATGCGCTTTACCTTTGGGCGGGCTCTTGTCTACACCCAGCTCTCGTCTACAATTGAGATGTTTCCGATTTCTGGAAATATGTTTGAGGGAAAGATTGCTCATGACCACAGATCATGCCGTCGATATTGCGCTTCTTCACCTGCGAGATGCCCATGAGTTCTCGGCACTGCTCGCAAGCTACGCGCAGGCATTGAAGCGTGGCGCGCCGCGTCGTCCGGATGAATTCTATGCCGAGCATCTCCTGCAGGATCGCGCTACCGAGATTCTGGGTGCGCGGGTTGATGGCAATCTGGTCGGCTTCGTGATCTTCTACGATCTTCCGGAGCCGGTCTCAGGTCTGCGCGCCGGTCAGGTTGACCATATTTATGTACACCACGATCATCGCGGCAAAGGCATCGCAAAGGCGTTGATTGATCTGCTTGCTGACAAGGCAGAAGAACGCAGCTGGTCCAAGCTTGTCCTTAATGCGCCCCGTGTACCGGAGGATGGTCGCAAGCTCTACGAACAGATTGCAGCTGCTGCCGACTGGTCCAGTTACGTGATTCGCTTCGGAAACTAGGCTTATCCGCAAAAGTGGATGAAATTACACATGTTTTTCGACATTTCGGACTTCAATCGTTTAAAATCCGAAATCACGCGAAAGTGTCGTCGAGGTGCGACCAATTGTTAGTCTTTTCGTGAAAAAGCTTCTTTGACGTGGTGGTAAAAGCGCAGTAGAAAGCGCCACATAGGGTCGTGTAGCACGATCCAGCCACATTTTCTGGGTCGTGCCGACGCAGGATCGAAAATTCCGTTTCCTGCGTTGTGAGCGACATCGAACTCGGTTTTACAGCATCGGCCTAAAAATCGTTTCTGATTTTTGGAAAGCACGATGCGTAGATTCAAGAAGTTGGAGCGTCCTTTGTGCGTCCATTCGGAAGCACGGTGCTCCAAATGAACCGGCCATTCATTTCATTGTGCCAGCAAGAGCTGGGCAAGATGAAATGGGTAGAAACGTCAGGGAAGCCCACGAGAGCCATGACACAACCGACCGCTACGCGTCAGCGTCCTTTGTCGCCGCATTTGTCGATCTATCGACCAAAGATCACGATGACGATGTCCATCATCCATCGTATCACCGGCGGCGCACTTTATTTCGGAACCCTTCTTCTCGCCGCATGGCTGATTGCCGCCGCAATCGGCGAAGATGCGTTCAACATGGTGAGCTGGGTCTATAGTTCATGGATCGGCTATCTGGTTCTGTTCGGCTATACCTGGGCGCTTCTGCACCATCTGGCCGGCGGCGTACGCCATTTCATCTGGGACATGGGTGCCGGACTTGAAAAGCACACGGCCAGCAAAATTGCCTGGCTGACGCTGGCCTTCTCGCTGCCTGCAACGGTCCTTGTCTGGGTTGTTGCTTTCGCAGTGCGCTGAAAGGAGTTCTGACATGAACGATATGCGTACACCTCTCGGCAAGGTTCGCGGTCTGGGCTCGGCCAAAGAAGGCACCGCCCATTTCTGGTTTCAGCGTATGAGTGCTGTGGCACTCGTCCCGCTGGTTCTGTTTTTCATCGGTCTGGTTATTTCGCTCCATGGCGCAAGCTATGCGGAAGTGAAATCCGTTCTGGCGCATCCGTTCACCGCTCTGGTGATGGCGCTGTTCGTGCTGACCGGCGTTTACCACATGCGTCTTGGCATGCAGGTTATTATTGAAGATTACATTCACGGCGAAGGCCTGAAGGTCCTGCTGGTCATGCTCAACACCTTCTTCACGGTTGTTGTTGGCGTGGCTTGCGTCTATGCGATCCTCAAGCTGAGCTTCGGAGGTTGATAGCCCGATGGCTAGTGCAGAAAAAAACGCGGCCAGTGCTGCGGGCGAAAAGAACTACAAGTTTGTAGATCACAAGTTCGACGTTGTTGTCGTTGGTGCCGGTGGCGCAGGTCTGCGTGCAACGCTCGGCATGGCTGAGCAGGGTTTCAAAACCGCTTGCATCACCAAGGTTTTCCCAACCCGTTCGCATACGGTTGCAGCACAGGGCGGCATCGCCGCTTCGCTCAAGAACATGGGCCCGGATAGCTGGCAGTGGCATATGTACGATACCGTCAAGGGATCGGACTGGCTGGGCGATACCGACGCGATGGAATATCTGGCGCGTGAAGCGCCTGCTGCGGTTTATGAACTGGAGCATTACGGTGTGCCTTTCTCGCGTACCGAAGAAGGCAAGATCTATCAGCGCCCGTTCGGTGGCCACATGCAGAATTTCGGCGACGGCCCTCCGGTTCAGCGCACCTGTGCTGCTGCTGACCGTACCGGCCACGCGATCCTGCACACGCTTTACGGCCAGTCGCTGAGAAACAATGCGCAGTTCTTCATCGAATATTTCGCGCTTGATCTCATCATGACTGATGGCGTTTGCACCGGCGTTGTCGCCTGGAACCTCGATGACGGTACAATCCATCGCTTTGCCGCCAAGATGGTGGTTTTGGCGACGGGCGGTTATGGCCGTTCCTATTTCTCGGCAACCTCGGCCCATACCTGCACCGGCGACGGCGGTGGCATGGCAGCACGCGCTGGCCTTCCGCTTCAGGACATGGAATTCGTTCAGTTCCATCCAACTGGCATTTATGGTGCGGGCTGCCTGATTACTGAAGGCGCACGCGGTGAAGGTGGCTATCTGGTCAATTCCGAAGGCGAACGCTTCATGGAGCGTTACGCGCCTTCCGCCAAGGATCTTGCTTCGCGTGACGTTGTCTCGCGCTGCATGACCATGGAAATCCGCGCTGGTCGCGGCGTTGGCAAGAACAAAGACCACATCTACCTGCATCTCGACCATCTTGATCCGGCTGTTCTGCATGAACGTCTGCCGGGCATTTCCGAGTCGGCCAAGATTTTCGCAGGCGTCGATGTGACCAAGGAACCGATCCCGGTTCTGCCAACCGTTCACTACAATATGGGCGGCATTCCAACCAACTATTGGGGCGAAGTGCTTAACCCGACGCAAGAAGATCCTGACCGCGTTCAGCCGGGCCTGATGGCTGTGGGTGAAGCAGGTTGCGCTTCCGTACACGGTGCAAACCGTCTCGGCTCCAACTCGCTGATCGATCTGGTGGTGTTTGGCCGTGCAGCTGCAATCCGCGCTGGCGAAGTTATCGACCGCGCTGCAAAGATTCCAGACATCAACGAAGCAGCGGTCGAAACGATCATGGATCGCTTCCATCGTCTTCGTTATGCCAACGGTTCGACACCAACCGCAGAACTGCGCGAAAAGATGCAGCGCACCATGCAGGAAGACGCTGCCGTGTTCCGTACGGACGAGTCGCTCAAACAGGGCGTCGCACGTATGGCGGAGATCTGGAAAGAACTGCCGGACATCAAGGTCTCCGACCGTTCGATGATCTGGAATTCTGATCTGGTTGAGACGCTGGAACTGGAAAACCTGATGGCTAACGCGATGGTGACAGTCGTTTCGGCTGAAGCCCGTCACGAAAGCCGCGGCGCACATGCGCATGAGGATTTCCCGGACCGTAACGACGCCGAATGGCGTAAACACACCCTTTCCTGGCTGTCGCCAAATGGCGACGTGAAGCTTGATTACCGCCCTGTTCATCTCGATCCGCTGACGACCGAGGAAGAAGGCGGCATCAGCCTGGCCAAGATCGCGCCTAAGAAGCGCGTTTACTGATCGAGGGAATGAGCAATGGTTGAACTCGCACTTCCCAAGAACTCCCGTATGCAGGAAGGCAAAACCTGGCCGCGTCCAGATGGTGCCAAGAATGTAACGGAGTTCCGTATTTATCGCTGGTCACCGGATGACGACGCAAATCCAAGCATCGATACCTATTATATCGATCGCGATGATTGCGGCCCGATGGTGCTCGACGGTCTTCTCTACATCAAGAACAAGATCGATCCGACGTTGACGCTGCGCCGTTCGTGCCGTGAGGGCATTTGCGGCTCCTGCGCAATGAACATCGATGGCGCCAACACGCTCGCCTGCACCAAGGGCATGGACGAGATCAAGGGTTCCATCAAGGTCTACCCGCTGCCGCATATGCCGGTGGTGAAGGATCTGGTGCCTGATCTCAGCAACTTCTATGCTCAGCACCGTTCGATTGAGCCTTGGCTCAAGACGGTTTCGCCAGAGCCGCAGAAGGAATGGCTGCAGAGCCACGAAGATCGTCAGAAACTCGATGGTCTTTACGAGTGCATTCTCTGCGCCTGCTGTTCGACCTCGTGCCCAAGCTACTGGTGGAATGGCGACCGCTACCTTGGACCAGCTGTTCTGCTTCAGGCCTATCGCTGGTTGATCGACAGCCGCGACGAAGCCAAGGGCGAACGTCTCGATAATCTCGAAGATCCGTTCCGCCTGTATCGCTGCCATACGATCATGAACTGCGCGCAAACCTGCCCGAAGGGTCTCAACCCTGCCAAGGCGATTGCCGAAATCAAGAAGATGATGGTCGAGCGCCGCGTGTAAAACGTGTTTTTATAATCGACGGAAAGGGAGGCTCATGCCTCCCTTTTCTTTTATATGTAGCGCAACCGATCCTTGATCTTTGCTGTTTCGCCGATATCTGATCTAATCAATGCAGTGTTTCGGCTTTAAAGGTCTTTCATGCTTGATCATATCGGTTTCAACATTTCCAGTATGCCAAAATCCCGTGCTTTCTATGATGCGGCTTTAGCGCCGCTGGGTATCACGCGAGCGATGGAATTCGGAGATTGGGTCGGCTATGGCCGCAACGGAAAGCCGGAATTCTGGATCGGCAAGCAGAAAGGTTCAAAGCTGGAAGGCGTTCTTCATGTCGCTTTCTCGGCAGGAACCCGCTCTGAGGTAGATCGCTTTTATGAAGCGGCACTCGCTGCAGGGGGGAGTGACAACGGCAAGCCCGGTTTGCGGGAACATTATCATCCCGATTATTATGCAGCGTTTGTAACCGATCCTGACGGCCATAATATCGAAGCCGTCTGCCATCTTCCGGAATAAAAAAGCGGGCTAGGCCCGCTTTTGTTGATCAAACCAGCTTGGCGTCCAGTGTTACTTCGATTGCACCCAGTGCTTTCGAAAGCGGGCAGGATTCTTTTGCTTTCTTGGCAAGGCTTGCAAAATCTTCCTCAGATATGCCGGGAATGCTTGCATTGAGCGTCAATGCACTGCGGGAGATAGCAAAGCCGCCACCTGATGCGGGGCCAACTGTGACGGCTGCTGTCGCGTCGAGTTTTTCTGGTGGCGTGCCGTGTTCGGTAAGCAGGGCTGACAGCTGCATGGCGAAGCAACCTGCGTGGGCGGCGCCGAGAAGCTCTTCAGGGTTGGTACCTGCGCGTCCACTTTCATCTTCAAAGCGCGCCTTGAAATCATAGGGCAGGTCTTTAAGCGCACCGCTCTGGGTATTGAGCGTGCCTTTGCCGTCTTTGAGTGTACCTTTCCAGACTGCGGTTGCTTTTCTGTCCATGGGGAAGCTCCTCTCGATTGGTTTCTTCCAACCAGATAGGGCGGCTTCCCATGGCTTCCAGTGTCAGTTTTGGGCAAACTTACGGTTTGTATCGACTGCCCATGCCAGTGACAGCATCAGAATGATGACGATGATCATGTTGAAGAAAAAGCGATCATAGGGCATCGGAAAGTAAACAAACTTGCCGAGAATTCCGATGACCATGGCAAAGACGATACCATTCAATCGAGGAATATCGGCTTTAATGCCGGCTTTCGCCATCGCTGCCCAAGCGACCAGTGCCAGCAACAGCATGGAAGGCCAGCTTTCGAGATAAAGCGCCAGAATGATCCCACGAATATAGGCTTTGACGAGCAGAACGATCGAAAAATCTGGTTTAAATCCAGTCATGGAACTCTGCATCTCGATGCAGGTGAAATAAAGATGCGCCCACCAGCCGGGATGTCCGGCGGCTTTTTCCATCATCAGGCCTGCCGCGATGCAGGCCGCAAAGGCGATCAGCAGTGGAAGTTTACGCCAGCCGAACAGAACTGCTGTGATCAGCAGAGCAAAGATCATGATGATGTTGTCTGGACGGATTGTGAAAGATAGCACGAGCAGCAAGGCACCCAGCCAATCGCGCTCGCGCAGAATGGCGAAAATGGCGGCGAAGGAAAGCGCTGCCATGGCGATGTCCGGAAAGACCGCTGATGTTATTGGGCCATAACCGGCCAGTAAAAGCGCGGGTCCAACCAGGAGCCCGGCCTGAAGCGCATTATAGCTGCCGAGCAGCCAAAGTATCAGCAGTCCGGTAGCGAACGCTGCTGAGATGCTGATGAGGTGGCCGCCACGGACCAGCCCTGTATAGGGTTCCAGCCAGCGCAGAAGCTGAATATAGCCCGCTTTGACGCGGTACATGACGAGCTGCGATTTGAAATTATCGGGGCTTGCCCACTGGGCGCTTCGATAGTCTCCACCATATTTCAGCGCTTGCAACTCGCCTTCTGATGTTACTTCTGCGATTTGCCGCCATGTTTCCGTATGCAGTTGGGTCGCATCGGGATAGCGGTTTTCGAGCGCTGTTGCGATATAAGGGATCATGTCCCAGTTATGGTCGGGTTTTACGACTGAGTAGATGATGGCAGCTGCCATAGCAGCGATAATGGCTAGGGCGCCTGCAATTTTGGATAGTTTGTGAACGTCTTCAGTTGACCAAAAACCTGCCTGCAACTGCAGGAGCCTGTCGATCAATCGCTCATTGGTATGCATGCCCCGAGGCCCCCACGCCTATGCTCAGTCTTGCTTTTTTAGCAGACGTGGAAGCTTTTTCCAGTGCGCGTGTGAAGCTTAAATCGCTTCGCCCTGTAAAAGACGTGGTGTATCCCCCGAAAGACCCGCTGCCTGCTTGATGAAGAAGGACTTGAGGCTTGGAACGCGGTCAACAAGACCCAGTCCAATGTCGCGAATGGTGCGGACTGCCGGATTGTCGTTGGAGAACAGTTTTGTCAGTACGTCGGTTGTGACACCCATCTGCACCGTGTCGAACCGGCGCCATGCCTGATAGCGTTCCAGTGCTGCGAAAGAGCCGATGTCGAGGCCAAGGCGATCAGTTTCGACGATAACTTCGGCAATGGCTGCCGCATCACGGAAACCGAGATTGAGGCCCTGACCGGCAATCGGGTGGATGCGGTGGGCTGCATCACCCACAAGTGCAAAGCGTGGCTTTACGAATTCGCGGGCCAGTGTGAGGCCAAGCGGAAAGGCGCGGCGCGGACCCTCGACCGTCAGCGCGCCAAGGCGATGACCGAAACGCTGCTCAAGTTCGGTCTCAAAGATGAAATCGTCTTCGCGGATCAGGCGCTCGGCATCGGCTGTGCGTTCCGTCCAGACGAGCGAGCTGCGATTGCCCTTCAGTGGAAGGATGGCAAATGGACCTGCGGGCAGGAAATGCTCATCGGCACGACCACCATGTGGGCGCTCATGGGCGACGTTGCAGACGATGCCCGACTGGTCGTAATCCCAGTTGACCGTCTTGATGCCAGCGATGTCGCGCAGGCGTGATTTTGCGCCGTCTGCGGCAATCAGCAGGCGGGTGATGAGTGTTTCACCATTGGCCAGCTTCACGGCAACCGATTCAGGATTGGTTTCAAAATTCTCGACGCTCATGCCTTCGATGAAGGTGATGCCGAGTGCATCTGCTTGTCTGTGAAGGGCGGTGTTGAGCACACGGTTTTCAACCATATGGGCAAAAGGCTCGCCCGGATTCACGTCGCCAGAGAATGTTAGGAAGACAGGTCGTACCGGATCGGAGGTGCGGGAATCGGTAACGACCATTTCTGTGATGGGCTGAGCGTCGGTAACGATTTCCTGCCAACAGCCGAGCTTGTCGAGCATACGCGAAGCAGCTGCTGCAATGGAGGATGCACGCGGGTCGTTCTTCCATGCGCCTGCCGGTGCGCCGTCGATGACGGTAACCGAAAGATGCGGAGCTGCCGATTTGACCGCAACGGCGGTAACGAGGCCGACATAGCCGCCGCCTGCGATTACCAGATCGTTCTTGCCCGTGGTTCCCTGCTTGCTTGCGGCAGACATCGCTTCTTCCTTTCGGATATTCAGATCACCCTTCGGTGAAGCATATGAGGCTTCGACTTGACAGTTTCTGTCGTGCAGGCACAAACAGTTCACCGAGAATATAGTTCCTATATAGGATTGCAGGAGACAGGCTGTCCATGTCCGATGATAAAAAGACCAGTGCATTTGAAGGTAAGCAGACCGCTGCCATGCAGCAGCTTCTGACGACACTTGATCTTGAAACGCTCGAAATGGATCTTTTCCGCGGCAATAGTCCGCAGGTGGGCTGGCAGCGCGTTTTTGGCGGGCAGGTGATCGGGCAGGCGCTGATTGCGGCCCAGCGCACGGTTGATGCGGATCGGCATGTTCATTCGCTGCATGGCTATTTTGTACGTCCGGGTGATCCGGCCATTCCGATCATCTATGAAGTTGATCGTATTCGTGATGGTTCGAGCTTCAACACGCGCCGCGTTTTGGCAAAGCAGCACGGCAAGGCGATCTTCACGCTGTCAGCGTCGTTCCAGATTGATGAAACGGGGCTTGATCATCAGATCGATATGCCTGAAGGCCTGCCGATGCCCGAGCAGCTTGTCGGCGATCATGATCTCAAGGAAGAATATCTGCATCTGGCACCGGCGGGCGTGCGCAAATACTGGGAGCAGGAGCGCCCCATCGAGATCAAGCCAGTATCTCTCAAACATTATTTCTCGCGCGAGAAACTGGCTCCAAGTCAGCATGTCTGGGTGCGGGCGCGCGGTATCGTGCCGGATGATCGCGCACTTCAGGCGGCCATTCTCGCCTATCTGTCGGATATGACCTTGCTCGATACATCTCTGCATCCGCATGGGCGCACGATTTTTGACCGAGATCTGCAGGTGGCAAGTCTTGATCATGCGATGTGGTTCCATCGCCCGTGCGGGCTCGATGACTGGCTCCTTTACACCCAGGATACGCCAAGCGCGTCCAGTGCGCGCGGGTTTAACCGCGGTGCGCTCTATACGCGTGAAGGGCTTCTGATTGCCTCGGTTGCGCAGGAAGGGCTTATCCGTGTGCATGAAAAAGACAAGTGATGATATTTTAATCATCATAAAAGTACGCGATTAAATTTTATGCATATGTCGATTGCGTAAAATGGGCTTCAATCGCAAAAGCTGAATCCGATGAATCACTTAAAGCGGTTTTTCCCTCTCCGGGAAAAGCCGTTTATTATTTTTACGGCAAGATTTTTCTCGGGCTGGACTGCACATTCCGTTTGTTAAAAAGCCCGGATTTTGGGCGGAAATGCCGTTTCTATCCTTTGATTTCACTTTACGCATGAATGCCAAATATCAGAAAAATTGGATCCTCTTCGTTCCATCGCGCCCAACTGGCACGATTTTTGTTTCTGTAGCTTTGAACCGGTCTTTTCAGCGCAGACGCGTTTGAAGCCGCCATTCGACGGAGATACTCGATGCTCATAACTGGAAGATTCAAGCAAACGGCTCTCGCCACTCTGCCTGCACTGCTCGCTCTGGCTGGAACAGCTTTTGCACAGGATGCAGCTGCACCAACCCCGACCCTTGATACTGGCGATACCGCCTGGATGCTGACTTCAACCGCACTTGTGTTGATGATGACCATTCCGGGGCTTGCGCTGTTCTATGGTGGCATGGTGCGCAAGAAGAACGTGCTTTCCACCGTCATGCAGAGCTTCGCAATTACCTGCCTGATGTCGGTATTGTGGATGTTCTTCGGCTATTCGCTTGCTTTTACCGATGGCGGTTCGATGAACGCCTTTATCGGTGGTTTCGATAAGGCATTCCTTGCTGGCGTAACGATGGATTCGCTCACCGGCACCATCCCTGAATACCTCTTCATCGTGTTCCAGATGACCTTTGCGGTTATCACGCCTGCGCTGATTGCGGGTTCGTTTGCAGAGCGCATGAAGTTCTCCTCCATGCTGGTCTTCATGGTTCTGTGGCTCTTCATCGTCTATGTGCCGGTTGCGCATTGGGTATGGGGCGGCGGCTTCCTCGGCTCTGACGGCGTTCTCGACTTCGCTGGCGGTACGGTCGTTCACATCAATGCCGGTGTCGCAGGTCTTGTTGCAGCACTGATCATCGGTAAGCGTGACGGTTATGGCCAGACCAACATGGCGCCGCACAACCTTGTTCTCTCGGTTATCGGCGCAGCCCTTCTGTGGGTGGGTTGGTTCGGCTTCAACGCAGGTTCTGCTGCCGGTGCAAATTCGCTCGCCGCTGTCGCCATGCTCAACACGCAGGTTGCGACCGCTGGTGCGGCTCTTGCCTGGATGTTTGCTGAGTGGGCAATCGCGGGTAAGCCAAGCGTTCTCGGCATTATTTCGGGCGCGGTAGCTGGTCTGGTTGCTGTTACCCCTGCGGCAGGCTTCGTCAATCCGACGGGCGCGCTGATCATCGGTATCGTCGCAGGCCTTATCTGCTATGTGGCAGCGGTTAAGCTCAAGCACGCACTTGGTTATGACGACTCGCTCGATGCGTTCGGCGTACACGGCGTTGGCGGCTTTGTTGGCGCGATCCTGACGGGCTTTTTTGCCGATGTTGCGATCAACGCTGCGGGCGAAGGTGCAACCATGGGCAAGCAGTTCTTCGGTGCAGCCGTTACCATTGTCTACACAGCAGTCGCGACCGCGATTATTCTCTACGTAATCAAGGCCATCATGGGTCTGCGTCCAAGCAAGCAGGCCGAAATGGAAGGCCTCGATATCGCTTTGCACGGCGAGTCTGTTCAGTAGAACAGGGTTGTCTCAACAAGGGGAAAGGCGCGGGAAACCGCGCCTTTTTTCATTTCTCCACATAAGAAGTCGCATGGTTAATGAGGAATTAACCATCGCAAGGCTAGGATCACCCCGATTCATTGCGCCCGAGGCTTCACAAGCCGCAGGGCACCAAAACATGGTTCGGGACAGGCTTTATGCGGCAAGGATATTCGCCCTCATACCCGCTGCGTGACGAGCGGATTTCGGAAGACAGGCTGAGATTGGCCAATATCTTCCGCAGGCAATTTTATATCCTGTTTGGTCTGGGATTGCTTGCGCTTACGGGTGCTGCGGTGGGGGCTCTGGCGACATGGAATGTTGCAGACCCAAGCCTCAGCCATGCAACAGACAACCCTGTTACCAATGCGCTTGGCTATCCGGGCGCGGTATTCTCCGACATCGCCATGCAGTTCTTTGGCCTTGCAAGCGTTCCAGTTCTGCTTCCGCTGGTCATCTGGTCACTGCTGCTGATGACGCGTGGCGGTATCAGTCGCATTGCCAAGCGCAGTTTTGCCTGGCTTGGCGCAGCGCTGCTGTTCGCAGCCATTGCAAGCTGCTTTGCGGTGCCGGAAAGCTGGCCAATGCCAATTGGCCTTGGCGGTGTCTTCGGTGACATGATGCTGCGCATCCCAGGTATTTTCATCGGCGCATTCCCACAAGGTGCGATAGCATCCGGCATTGCGCTGGTGCTTGCCTTTCCAGCCCTTTGGCTCTGCCTTTTTGCAAGTGGCATTATTGGTCGCCGCGAAGTGTTGGCCGACACGCCTGCTGCGCGCGGTGCTGCGGAAGACGACTTCGAAGACGACGATAATGACGACGAAACGGCATCGGGCGGCATTTCGCAATTCGTCGGTGCTATGACGCATACAATGCTCAGTGCAACCGCCACTTTCAGGCGCCTTACAGGCATCAAGCGTCGTAAGCCGCGTGAAGACGAGTTCGGTGATATGCGCAGCGTGCGTCGTACTGCTGAAACGCGCAACGGTCCTCGCCATGATCCGGGATTTGGTTCTGCTCCGTCGCAAGAGCCGCCGTTTGAAATGGATGACGGTTTCGATAATGACGGCGATGGTGCGCCGCTGGCAGGTCAGGAATGGCACGATGCACCGCCACAGCGCGCCAAGGCACGCGTTGGCGAACGTGCGCCTTCACCTAAGAGTGGCGCACGCATCCAGCGCGAAGCACAGGCGTCGTTCCTCAAGGAAGGCGGCGCATTTGAAATGCCGTCGCTGCATTATCTGGCTGAGCCCAAGCTCGTACAGCGCGATGCGTCGCTGTCCAAGGATGCGCTTGAACAGAATGCGCGTCTGCTTGAAGGCGTGCTGGAAGATTTCGGTGTGCGCGGCGAGATCATCAATGTGAAGCCGGGTCCGGTTGTCACTCTGTACGAACTTGAACCGGCTCCGGGTATCAAATCATCTCGCGTAATTGGTCTGGCGGATGATATCGCCCGCTCGATGAGCGCGATAGCAGCCCGTGTTGCCGTTGTTCCGGGTCGCAATGTCATCGGTATCGAATTGCCGAACCAGAAGCGCGAAATGGTTTATCTGCGCGAGATGCTGGCAAGCCGTGACTTTGAACAGTCAAAGGCAAAGCTTGCGCTGGCGCTGGGTAAGACAATCAACGGTGAACCGGTGATTGCCGATATTGCGAAGATGCCGCATGTGTTGGTGGCTGGTACAACCGGCTCGGGTAAGTCGGTGGCGATCAACACCATGATCCTGTCGCTGGTCTATCGTATGACGCCGCAGGAATGCCGTCTGATTATGATCGATCCAAAGATGCTGGAACTCTCCATCTATGACGGTATTCCGCATCTTCTGACGCCGGTTGTGACAGACCCGAAAAAGGCTGTCGTCGCGCTCAAATGGACCGTGCGTGAGATGGAAGACCGCTATCGCAAGATGTCCAAGGTTGGCGTCCGCAATATTGACGGCTTCAACCAGCGCGTCGGTCAGGCCCAGAAAAAGGGTGAGCAGATCGCCCGTACCGTTCAGACCGGCTTCGATCGTAATACCGGTGAAGCGATCTACGAAACCGAGCAGCTTGATCTCGAACCAATGCCATATATCGTCGTGATCATCGACGAAATGGCCGATTTGATGATGGTGGCTGGTAAAGATATTGAAGGCACGGTGCAGCGTCTGGCGCAGATGGCGCGTGCCGCAGGCATCCACGTCATCATGGCAACACAGCGCCCATCTGTCGATGTTATCACGGGTACGATCAAGGCCAACTTCCCGACCCGCATTTCCTTCCAGGTTACGTCCAAGATTGACAGCCGCACTATCCTTGGCGAGCAGGGCGCCGAGCAGCTGCTTGGTCAGGGTGATATGCTGTTTATGGCCGGTGGCGGTCGCATTCAGCGCGTGCATGGTCCATTCGTGGGCGATGACGAAGTAGAGCGTATTGTTCAGCACCTGAAGCTTCAGGGCGTGCCGGAATATCTCGACGCGATCACCGAAGACGAGGAAGAGGATGAAGGCGGCGGTCCGGCTGGAACGTCTAACCTTGAAAATTCCGACGATCCTTATGATCAGGCTGTGGCTGTGGTGCTGCGCGACAAGAAGGCTTCGACTTCCTATATCCAGCGTCGTTTGGGCATTGGCTATAACCGTGCTGCTTCGATCATCGAACGCATGGAAGACGAAGGTATCGTTGGACCTGCCAATCATGCCGGCAAGCGCGAAATACTGGTGCCGACAGGCGACGACGATTTCTAGCCGAGAATTCGTGAGCTTGAGTTGCCACACTTTGAGTTGCCACACTGGCGCCCAACTGCCGATCTACCTTGAGAGAATGATGAAAAGAGAGAGTTTGCCGATGATGTTCTCCCGCATTTCCGCATTTGCGAAAGCCAGCCGTTTCGCGGCCTTCCTCGGATTGGGAGCATTGATTCTTGGTTCTGTTGCGCCGGTGTTCACTCCCGTTGTGGCTCAGGCGCAGGGCGCGGGAAATGCCGCGGCCGCTCAGCAGATTGCAGATCATTTCTCTTCTGTTCGCACCATGACCGGTGAGTTCGTTCAGTTTGGCCCGAAGGGCGACCAGACAGGCGGCACTTTCTATATCGAACGTCCGGGCAAAATCCGTTTCAATTACAACAACTCGCCGGTACGCGTGATTTCGGATGGCAATCAGGTTGTCATCAACAATCGTAAGCTCGATACCTGGGATATGTATGCGCTGGGCACTACGCCGCTGAAGCTGCTTCTTTCCGATAAGATTGACCTTGGCGGTGGCCGTCTTCAGAGCGTCAAACAGGACCCGGATATGACCACATTGGTCATTGGTGACAAAAAAGTGTTCGGCAGCTCCAAGATTACGCTGATGTTCGAGCCAAAGACCTATGAACTGAAGCAGTGGACGATCACCGATGCGCAAGGCCTTGATACAACGGTGATGATCTTCAATTTGCGCACCGGTGTGCGCTTTACCGACGATATGTTCAAGATCGACTATCAGCGCATCGCGATGAAGCGCAAAGGCCAGTAATTCTCTGTTTTATTGCTGCCCTACATTTGCATTTGTCGGATAAATGGTTAGGTTCGCGGCCATCTTTTGGTGACCGCGAGTCTTATTCCCATGACCTTTTCTGTTGCTACCTGGAACATCAATTCTGTTCGTCTGCGCATGCCGCTGGTCGAGCAGTTTTTAAGCGACTATCAGCCGGATGTTCTCTGTCTTCAGGAAACCAAATGTCCCGACGATCAGTTCCCTTCCAAGGGCTTTCGCGCACTTGGCTATGAGCATATCGCGATCAGTGGTCAAAAGGGCTATCACGGCGTTGCGACCATCTCGAAACGTCCACTGAGCGATGTGGAGAAGATCGGCTTTTGCGAGATGGGGGATTGCCGTCACTTAAGTGCAGTCGTCGCAGCGGGTGGCAAAAAGCTCCGTATCCATAATTTCTATGTGCCTGCCGGTGGTGATGAGCCAGACCCGGAAATTAATCCAAAATTCGCCCATAAGCTTGGTTTCCTTGAGGAAATGCGGGCTATTGTGGCTGACAGGCAGGATGGTAATTCATCCATCCTCGTTGGCGATCTCAACATCGCGCCGCTTGAGAACGATGTCTGGTCGCATAAGCAATTGTTGAAAATCGTCAGCCACACGCCGATTGAAACCACCACGCTTGAAGACTTGCGCGTGAAAGGTGGGTGGAGCGATCTGATGCGTCAGGTCATTCCGGCTGTCCAGAAAATCTATACATGGTGGAGCTATCGCGCCAAGGATTGGGATGCAGCGGATCGTGGTCGCCGCCTCGATCACATCTGGGGTTCGGCTGATCTGGAAGCGCATATGCAGGGACTACAGATCCTGCGTGAAGCACGCGGTTGGGATCGCCCATCCGATCACGTACCAGTGATTGCGACATTCGATCTGGATTAATCGAACACTCAAGCCTATATAGAGCGAAGTTCAGAAGAGGAGAAAAGAGCAATGGATCGTACAGCACTGTTTCAGATGACCAGTGTTTTCAACGTTTCCGGGGCTCTTCATGTCTTCTCTTCTCACTCTTCAGGATATTTCCTGCGTCACGGCTGATGGCCGTACTCTCTTTTCAGGCATCAATTTCAGCGTAACCGAAGGTCGCATCGGCCTTGTCGGGCGTAATGGTATTGGCAAATCCACGCTTTTGAAAATCATGAGCGGTGATTTGTTACCATCCAGTGGAACCGTCACGCGCAGCAGCCGGATTGGTATGCTTGCGCAGAATGTCGGTGGTGACGCTCAGCAGACACTCGCCGATTTGTTCGACGCGCGTGATGCCTTTGAAATGCTTGAGCGGATCGAAGCGGGTGCGGGCACTGACGTTGATTTCGAACAGGCGGATTGGCTGTTGCCTCAGCGTTTCGATGAAGCTTTGCTGTCGTTCGGGCTTTCGCTTTCGCCACAAACCCGGCTATCCGAGTTGAGTGGCGGGCAGCAGACGCGAGCAGCGCTTGCAGCACTGCTGTTTCAGAAGCCCGATCTTATTTTGCTGGATGAACCGACCAATAATCTTGATCGCGATGGCCGTCAGGCTGTTGCCGATATGCTTGCGAATTGGCAGGGGGCTGCTGTTGTCGTCAGCCATGATCGCGAATTGTTGCGGTCAATGGATGCGATAGCCGAGCTCTCGCAAGGCGCGTTGGCGCTCTATGGCGGCAATTGGGATTTCTACCACGAGCGGAAAGAACTGGAGCGGGAAGGGGCAGCGCGCGATCTCGAACTGGCTCAGCGCGATGTGAAGCAGGTTAGGCTCAAGGCGCAGGAAGCTGCCGAACGGCAAGCAAAAAGTGATGCGCGCGGGCGCAAATCCCGTGCAGATGCGGGTATGAGCAAGTTGTTGCTCGATGCGCGTGCCGACAAGGCGCAGAAGACCGGTGGTCGCGGAGAGCTACTTGCTGAGCGCAATGCTGAACGCGCACAAAGCCAGTTGCGGGAAGCAGAAGCAAAAGTCGAACGTATCAAGAAAATGCGTTTCCACGTTGATGCATCGCTTTCGCCTTCTGGACGTGTGGTGCTTGAAATGTTCGATGTTTTTGGTGGGCCGGTGCCAGAAAACCCAGTCATCCGCGACTTCTCACTCAGAATCGTCGGGCCAGAGCGTATCGTCATTCGCGGCGCAAACGGAGCTGGAAAAACCTCGCTGCTACGGTTGATTGCTGGCGATTTGCAGCCGGCTTCAGGCGAGATCAGACGATTTGTGCCGGTTGCCATGTTCGATCAGCAGATGAGCTTGATGGACCGCTGTACAACGCTTTACGAGAACTTCCGCAGACTGAATAAAGGGGCGAGCGATAACGATGCCCATGCAGCACTTGCGCGTTTTTCATTTCGCGGCGAGGGCGCCTCGCGTCTTGCAGGGAGCTTGAGTGGTGGCGAACTGCTGCGCGCTGCACTGGCCTGCATTCTTGGCGGAACGCTGAAGCCTGAATTGCTGATCCTTGATGAGCCGACCAACCATCTCGACATCGATTCAATCGAAGCTTTGGAAACAGCCCTGAGTGACTATGAAGGTGGTCTGCTGCTGGTCAGCCACGATCAGGCGTTTCTGGATGCCATCGGTATCGAGCGGGTCATTGAATTATAGGTTTTAGTCGTTGCCATTAAGCTGTGGCGCGACTTTTTCGATGTCGGCAATCAGCTGCAGCAGGTTTTTGCTGATATGGGCATGCAGCGATGCTGCGGCTTCCGGATATTCTTCCAGAATGCGCCGGAAGATTGCACGGCTGATGCGGATGACTTCGGTCTCTTCTTCGGCCAGGGCACCTGTCAGGCGGGTGGTCTGCGCAATCAGCGCCATTTCGCCCAGCATCGCGCCGGGGCCGACGGGGCGGATCGCAATCCGCCCTTCGTCTGCATCATGAAACAAGGTGATGTTGCCAGATACGACGATATAGCCGCAATCGGCACTCTGGCCCTCGCGGAACAGTTCACGACCGGCACGCAGAACAAGGCGTTCTGCGCCAAAGGCGAGCAGACGCAACTGTTCGGGTGTGAAAGACTCGAACAGGCCTACTGAGCCGAGAATGCGAATATCGTCATCGAGCGCCATAGCTTGTCATTACACCCGCATCAGGCGCTGTCCATCATGGGACAAGTTTGTATCCCCCGCTTTCTGTAACCAGAAGCGATGCGTTGGACGGATCCTTCTCAATTTTCTGGCGCAGACGGTAGACATGGGTTTCCAGCGTGTGTGTCGTGACGCCGGAATTATAGCCCCAGACTTCCTCAAGCAGCACATCGCGGCCAATGACCTTGTCGCCGGCGCGATAGAGATACTTGATGATGGCTGCTTCCTTTTCGGTCAGGCGAATCTTGCTGCCCTTCTCATCGAGAAGCAGCTTCTGGCCTGGCTTGAAGGTGTAAGGACCAACGATGAATGTCGCGTCTTCGCTCTGCTCATGCTGGCGCAACTGCGCGCGGATGCGGGCAAGCAGAACCGCGAACTTGAACGGCTTGGTGACGTAATCATTCGCACCCGATTCGAGACCGAGAATCGTGTCCGATTCGGTGTCGTGACCGGTAAGCATGATGATCGGAGCCTTGAAGCCGCCCTTGCGCAGAAGCTTTACCGCTTCGCGACCGTCCATGTCCGGCAGGCCAACATCCATAATCAGCAGATCGACAATGCCATTTCGGGCCGTCTGGATGCCCTTGGTAGCGTTGTCTTCCTGAAGAATCTGGAATTCTTCGCACAGCTCCAGCTGTTCGACGAGGATGGAGCGGAGATCTTCGTCATCGTCCACAATCAGTATTGTACGACCTGTCATGCCTGTCCTCGTTACTCTTTGATTCAAATAGTGGTTCGTGTTTTATGACATTTAATGGCGATAAGTTGAAGCCGTGAAAAAAGAGAGCAAATTTTCAGGCGATCACCCAAACTTTATCAGCAGGCGGAAAACGGAGGCAGGGCTTGACCAGAAATCAAAAAAGCCGCGGCATTGGCATTATCGATGTACGGGCAAAGCCCGGCCATAAAACGCGCGGCCTGCTTGCTGCTGGCAATTTGGTATTGGAATGTGCGCTTGGCAAGGGGGGAATCAGCGCTTTCAAGCGCGAAGGCGACGGTGCCACGCCGCTTTCTTCCATGCGGCTGCTCTATGGCTATCGTCGTGGCGATGGCGGACAATGGCCGGTATCGCCCTTGCCGCTCCGCCGGGTGCGCAAGCTAGATGGCTGGTGCGATGCGCCAAAAGACGCCAATTACAATCGTCCGGTCAATCTGCCGTTTAAGCCAAGTCACGAGAAGATGTGGCGCAATGACGATGTTTATGATGCCTGTATCGTCA
Organism: Brucella pseudogrignonensis; assembly: GCF_002252525.1. Taxonomy (GTDB): domain Bacteria; phylum Pseudomonadota; class Alphaproteobacteria; order Rhizobiales; family Rhizobiaceae; genus Brucella; species Brucella pseudogrignonensis. The sequence continues at coordinate 79,279 of NZ_NNRM01000016.1, read as the reverse complement.
TGGACTGGAATATCAGCCCGCGCAAACGAGGTTGCGGCAGTGCGATCTTCTTCCATCTTGCCCGTCCGGCTTATACGCCGACCGAGGGCTGTATAGCATTGAAGCGCGCCGATATGGCGCGCCTCCTGCCTCATTTGACGAATAGGACCGTGATCCGCGTATTGCGGTAATTAGAGCGCTATGCGCTCTAATTTTTTTGATACGCACTGCCTACGCAAAACCGCTTCACACTTTTGCTGGAGGTGCTTTTAATGAGCACCTGCCGGGACGATTTTCACTTCATTGCCCTCCGCATCGTAGAGTTTGCCGTTCTGGACATAATCGCCATCATGCAGTTCTGCGATCTGATGGTGGCGAATGATGCGTTCCGTACCCTCAGCAAACACCGACATCTGGTTTGAGTTACCAGCTTTGAACTCGTTGAACATGAGGTTGAGCACGATTGCCATCAAAGCAGCAGAGCTGATGCCTGAATGAAAGATGGTCTCAAACCATGCCGGGAAGTGATGGTAGAATTCTGGTGCGGCAATCGGAATCATGCCGAAACCGATGGAAGTCGCCACGATGATCAGATTGATATTGTTCTGATAGTCGACCTTTGACAGCGTGCGGATACCGCTTGCGGCAACCGTTCCAAACAAAACGATGCCAGCGCCGCCAAGTACGGCTGGCGGAACGCAGGCAATCACGCGCCCCATCACCGGCAGCAGGCCGAGCGTGATGAGAATAAGCCCGCCAGTCGCAACCACATAACGGCTTTTCACACCCGTCACCGCTACAAGGCCCACATTCTGTGCAAAGGCGCTCTGTGTGAATGAGCCGACGACGGGTGCGAGAATGCTCGATGCCATATCGGCACGTAAGCCATCGCCCAGACGGCGGGAATTGACCTTGGTTTCCAGAATTTCACCAACCGCCAGAATATCGGCGGAGGTTTCCACCAGCGTGACGACAATCACGATGAACATCGAAAGTGTTGCTGCAATACTGAAAATCGGCCAGCCGAAATGGAAGACTTCGGGCAGTGCCATAACCGGACCTTCTGCAACACGCGAGAAGTCCGTCATGCCGAGAAGCCATGCGATCCCCGTTCCGATCACCATTGCAAGCAGGATGGACAGACGCGAGATGGTGGCATTGCCAATCTTGCTCAACAGCAGAACGATCGCCAGCGTCAGCCCGGCCAAACCGATATTGGACATGCTGCCAAAATCAGGTGCATTGCTGTTACCACCCATGGCCCAGCGTGCTGCAACAGGCATCAAAGTGAGACCGATGATGGTAATTACGATACCGGTCACAAGGGGCGGAAAAAAACGCGTCACGCGCGAAAAGATCGGTGTGATGAGAAAGCCTATAAGGGCTGCTGCCATCACCGCTCCGAGTACGACCTGAATGCCCGCCTCGCCGGTTTCTGCTGATGTTACAATGGCAACCATCGTGGCCACACCGGCGAATGATACGCCCTGCACCAGTGGAAGCTGGCAGCCGAAAAAAGGAATACCGATTGTTTGCAGTACAGTTGCTACGCCGCCTGCAAAAAGCGAGGCGGTAATCAGCAGGCCGATTTCGCTCGGGCTGAGGCCTGCCGCCTGACCGATGATAAGTGGGACGGCTACAATGCCGCCATACATGGTCAGAACATGCTGAAATCCATAAGCCAGATTGGCTGTAATGGATAGTTTTTCGTCTTCGGGACGTGGACTAGCCACGATCCCGGTTGGGTGTGTATTCACGTTTATCCCTCCCGATGTCTCTCCTCAAAGACAGGGGGCGAGTATATCCGTCATGCGCAGACTGACTGCATTGCTTTTGCTTGAAGTTGTTTTCGATGCGAGCGGGTTAATGGATTTAGCGCATCGATCCGATTGAAACCGACCCACGCTCTAAACATTTGTTCCGCACGCATCGCGAAAATCGTTTCAGACTTTTTGGGATGCGCTTATGCCAATCCTTCGCGCATCGCATCGCTGAGAACAGTAAAAATATAGGGTTCTGTCGATTGCGCAACGTTGAAACGCAGATAACGGGCTGCGCTATGCGATGGGCTGAAAACATCGCCCGGCGCAAGCACAACACCCTTTTCAAGCGCATAGCGGGCAATCTGGCCTGAATCCATGCCTTCAGGCAAGCGCGCCCAGAGAAAGATGCCGCCCTGCGGTTCTGTCCAGAGTTCCAGCCCGATTGCTTTGAGCCGGTTTGCCGTCATGGTCATGGCGTCAGCGAGTTTAGCGCGCAGGCTGTCGATATGGCGGCGATAGGTGCCATCGGTGAGCAGGGCGTGTACAATCTGGGCGGACAAAACGTTGCTGCTGAATGAGGTCGCAAGTTTCAGATCTGTAATCCCGTCGATCCAGTCACGACGACCTGCGATATAGCCGACACGCGCTGCGGCCGAGAGTGTCTTCGAGAAACTGCCAATATGGAGCACCCGGTCAAAGCCATCGAGCTCGGCAAGAAGCGGTGCTGGCGAAGGGTGAAAATCGCCAAAGATATTGTCTTCTACAAGCTTTATGTCGTGGATTTCGGCAAGCTTGAGCAACCGGTGTGCTGTGGCGGGTGTCATGATGCCGCCCGTCGGATTGTGCAGCCCAGCATTGGAAATATACAGCTTTGGCGCTTGTTCTTCAGCGGCCTTGGCGAAGGCTTCGAGATCGGGGCCAGTATGCGTGTAGGGGATGCCGATGAGTTTGACGCGGTGCGAAAGAAGCGAGGCCTGAAAGTTGAAATAGCACGGGTCGTCTACCAGCACTGTATCGCCGGGCTGCAGCAGAAAGCGGCAGATGAGATCGATAGCATGTGTGCCTGAATCGGTCAGCAGAATATCGCCGCCTGAAAGGTTGATGCCCTGTTCGGTGAGTTTGCGCGCCAGATGATTGCGCAGAGGACGAAAGCCGAGCGGCTCTCCATATGCGACGAGATTGCTGTCTTCATCGCGTGCGATTGTGCGCATGGCGCGGCGGATACCCTCAAGCGGCAACCATTCATCGGGCAGCCAGCCACAGCCGGGCTTATAGGTCTTATTGTCAGCTTCGAGCGACTGGCGCATTACCCAGAAAGGATCGATCTGCCGGTCCTTATGCGGTGTCACTGCGGCAAGCGTAAAAGGCTGACGTGCCCGCTCTGAAACGTAGAAACCGGCACCGCGGCGCGACTGGATAATCCCCTCTGCCACCAGACGGTCATAGGCTTCGACGACCGTTGATTTCGAAACATTCATCGTCTCGGCCAAACGCCGGATTGAAGGCAGGCGAGCGCCGGGCGCAAGGCTCATGGCGGCGATACGGTCGCGAATGATGGTCATGACCTTTTCGACGAGCGGCATCTTATCGGGCGCTGCCTTGTCCTCGCTGCGACTGCCAAGATAGGCAGCTTCCACGGCTTCAAGACTGCGCAAAAGGCCCGTCGATATCATCTGTACCATCCTTTGTATCAGTACAGTTTAGCAGAATTGTCCGTGAACTGTCTCTGATTATTTGGCGGAATTCGCGGCACTGTACTAAAGCGGTTTCAGGCAGATTGGAATCACCCGAGCCGCTCTATCCCTTTGTTTCTCGCATTCCATGCCAAATCCGCTTCACGTTGCTGATGGGAATGCCGAAACACATGCAAATTGGAAAAAGGCCAAAAACAGAGAATGAACAAGACTGCGGGTTGGATTAACGGATTTCTGGGGGTTCTGATTTTTAGCGGGTCGTTACCCGCAACACGTCTGGCGGTGATCGACATCGACCCGACCTTCCTGACTATGGCGCGAGCGTCGATTGCGGGGCTGCTGGGCCTTACGCTGCTGCTCGCCTTCCGTGAACCATTTCCGCGTCGCAATGACGTTATTTCACTGATTGTCGTGGCGCTCGGCGTGGTGGTTGGCTTTCCATTACTGACCGGCATTGCGCTGCAGCATATGACGTCAGCACATGCGATTGTCTTTATCGGTCTGCTGCCACTGTCGACGGCTTTGTTTGCCGTGTTGCGTGGTGGCGAAAACCCGCGCCCACTGTTCTGGCTTTTCTCAGTTGTCGGCGGTTTGATTGTGGCGTCCTACGCCTATGGACAGGGCAGTCAGTCAACGTTGCTTGGCGATGTGCTGATGCTGGGCGCTATCATTGTCTGCGGTCTTGGATATGCTGAAGGTGCCAGCCTGTCGCGCAGGCTGGGCGGCTGGCAGGTGATCTGCTGGGCGCTGGTCTTTTCGCTGCCGGTCATGTTGCCGCTCAGCTTCATGACGCGGCCTGAAACCTGGGGCAATATCGGCGTCATGGCCTGGGGAGGGCTTGCTTATGTCACGCTGTTTTCGATGCTGATCGGCTTTTTCTTCTGGTATCGCGGACTGGCACAGGGCGGTGCAGCGGCTGTCGGGCAGCTGCAATTGTTGCAGCCATTCTTCGGCCTGATACTGGCTGCATCCATTGCTGGTGAACCGGTGAGCATGGGCATGGTGCTGACCGCTGGCGTAGTAGTGCTGTGCGTGGCTGGTGCGAAAAGGTTTGCTTAAACAAGCTTGTCGCCCAAAATTGGGGACCGGTTTTGGAATAACGACAAGCGTTATAAAAACGTCCAGACAGTCGTGCGCTTGACTTCTGCATCCTCAAGCGCACGCGTGACGGGAACTGTGTAAACGGCAAGCTGCTCAAGCCGGTCTTTGGGCAGATAGGAACGGCCCGGATCACCAACGATGATGCGGGCACCGCGAGCGGCAAGCTTTGCAAACCACGGTATCAGACGATCTGCGAGCGGCTTTTCATAGAACACGTCGCCCGCAAGCACGACTTCCCATCCATGATCCTGATCGATCAGATCGGTGAGTGTCGGGGTGATGGCAACGTTGTTTGCAGCCGCGTTGATTTCGATCGCAGGCAGCGCAAAGGGGTCGATGTCTGACGCCAGAACGCCTGCTGCTCCCGACTTCATTGCTGCAATGGCGACAAGACCCGAACCTGATGCGAAGTCGAGTACAGTTTTGCCTGAGACTGCCTTTGGATGATCGAGAATATAACGAGCAACGCCCTGGCCACCCGCCCAGGCAAAGGCCCAGAACGGCGGCGGCAGGCCGATGGTTGCCAGTTCTTCCTCGGTTTTATGCCAGAGGTCGTGGGCTTCATCGGCCAGATGAAGGCTGATTTCCGGCACATGCGGCGGCGTTTGCAGGCCAGTATTGGCGAATATGAAATCACGCGTGCCCTTTTGTGCCGGATCAAGCATCAAATATCCTTGGCGTCTAACCCGCCCATGCGGCAGACTTCGATCCATTCATCTTCCGTTACCGGCTGTACCGAAAGACGCATAGACGTGACGAGCGCCATCTTTTCAAGCTTCGGATTGGCCTTCACATCTTTTAGCGTAACCGGCTTTGGCACATCGCGCACAGCCTTGATGTCGACGCAATCCCAGCGCGGATCGTCTGTCGTGCTGTCAGGATGCGAAAGGGCGCAAATCTCAACAATGCCCACCACTTCCAGACCTTCGTTGGAATGGTAGAAAAAGCCTTTGTCGCCGAGCTTCATGGCGCGCATGTTGTTGCGTGCCAGATAGTTGCGCACGCCGTCCCATTGCTCGCCTTTTTCGCCACGGGCTTTCTGCATTTCCCATGACCATTTGAAGGGTTCGGACTTGAACAGCCAGTAAGCCATGACCAGTCCTTATGCGTTTGCTGGATTGTTGATGGCCCAGTTCCATGGGCGCACAGTCACATCAGCAAAAAGACCAGCCAGTGCGTAGGGGTCATTGGCACCGATCTTTTCGGCCTCTGCCTTGTCGGCTGCTTCAAGCACGACGAGGCTACCATTTGGCTTGCCATCTTCACCAAGGAAAGGGCCTGCAAATTTCAGCACATCACCAAGACCCTTAAGGTAGTCGAGATGAGCTGGGCGCGTATCAAGGCGCACTTGCAGATGATCGGGCTTGTCGTTGCACAGAAGAGCAAAAAGCATGTTTTCTAACCTTTTTGTTTACCCATGATCTTATCCGAAAACCGGTTCCCACTTTTCGGGATCATGCTCTAATCCTCGGTCTTAAGTGGTCGGTTAAGAAGCGCCGTTACGGCTTCATCAATCGTGATATGTCCTGCAAGAAGCGCTGCAACGGCCGTGATAATCGGTGCAGGCACTTCATGGTGTCTGCAAAGTTCAGCTGCGATGGGGGCGGTTGCCACACCTTCGGCCAGCGGGCGGTTGGTGAGGTCTTCGCCACGACCGATTGCCAGCCCATAGGAATAGTTACGTGATTGCGATGATGAGCAGGTCAGCATCAGATCGCCAAGACCGGACAGGCCCATGATGGTTTCCGGCTTTGCGCCCATGGCCTGCGCTACGCGGCGCAGTTCGGCAAAGCCGCGTGTGACAAGGGCTGCTTGTGCGCTGGCACCATAGCCGCGTCCGATGGCAGCACCTGCTGCAAGAGCCAGCACGTTTTTCAATGCGCCGCCGATTTCAACCCCTTTGAGATCGGTGGTCGAATAGCAGCGGAATGCGGGGCCGGAGAGCGTTGCTGCAAGCTGATCGGCAATGGCTGCATCTTCGCAGGCAATCGTCACCGCTGTTGGCAGGCCGCGTGCCACGTCGGTTGCGAAGCTTGGGCCGGACAATGCGCCGATCGTATGGTGGGGCAGAACCTCGGCCACCACTTCTGACATCAGCCTTCCTGTTTCGCGCTCAATGCCCTTGGCACAGAGAATGACGGGCGCAGACTGCGGAATAAGTGCGCTTAGTTTCAGAAGACCTTTGCGCATTGCCTGCGCGGGAACAACAACGAGAACTGCATCAGCATTTTCGAGTACAGCCTTGGCATCCGTGCTGGCACGAATGCCTTCAGGAAGTTCAATTTCGCCAAGGTAAGCAGGGTTGCGACGCTGGTCGTTCACATGGGCAACAGTTTCAGCATCGCGAGCATAAAGCCATGTTTCGTGCTGGCCGATGGCGCTCATGGCTGCCAGAGCCGTTCCCCATGCGCCGCCGCCAAGCACGGCAATTTTAGTCCGCTCACTCATGCCTTTGCTCCGCGACGTCCGGTGCCGAACATGGGTGCTGATTTCTCATCAAGCGGCCAGCGTGAGCGCGGAGCAAGATTGAGCGAATCAGGGCCCTTGGTTGCAGCCCGCTCAGCACCCGCCCAGGCGATCATTGCCGCATTGTCGGTGCAGAGATTGAGCGGTGGTGCGATGAAGCTGAAACCATGCTTTGCACACAGTGCTTCAAGCGATGCGCGCAATGTCTTGTTGGCAGCAACACCGCCGGCAACGATCAGCGACGGCGTTGCGCAGTTTGGGAACTCATCTTTAAAACGCTCAAGCGACCGTTTCACGCGATCCGACAAAGTGTCGGCAACCGCATCCTGAAAAGATGCGCAAATGTCCGCAACGTCCTGATCGGAAAGTGGCGCAAGCTCTGTTGCGGTCTGCCGCACAGCGGTCTTGAGACCGGAGAATGAGAAGTCGAGCCGGGCTTCGCCCTTGAGTGGCCGTGGCAGCGGGAAACGCTTCGGATCGCCCTGCAATGCCGTGCGTTCAACAGCTGGCCCCCCCGGATATGGCAAACCGAGCAGCTTTGCAGTCTTGTCGAAAGCTTCGCCAAGCGCGTCGTCGATTGTCGTGCCAAGGCGTTCATAATCGCCAAGGCCGCGTACAAGAACCATCTGCGTGTGACCGCCGGATACCAGCAGCAGCAGATAGGGAAATGCTAGGTTGTCAGTCAGTCGTGCGGTTAGCGCATGGCCTTCCAGATGATTGACCGCATAAAACGGCTTGTTTGCAGCCATGGCTATCGCCTTGGCGGTCATCAGGCCGACAATCAATCCGCCGATAAGGCCGGGACCGGCGGTCGCAGCAATCGCGTCCACATCTTCGAGCTTCACATTGGCGTCTTTGAGGGCGCGTTCCACCAGCCGGTCAAGCGCTTCAACATGGGCGCGTGCGGCGATTTCAGGCACTACACCACCATAAGGTTCGTGTTCGGCGATCTGGCTGAGCACCACATTGGACAAAATATGCCCTTTGCCGCTATCGTCGCGTTCAACGATGGCGGCGGCTGTTTCGTCGCAACTGGTCTCTATTCCAAGAATGCGCATTTGCGGTTAGACCCTGCCTGTCTCTTAACTTTATGCAATATTTTCCGGAAACCCGGTATCATGGACGGCGCGATATGCAAACAGCATCCTTGAAGATTGGCAGCTTGAAGATCGGTACTCGAGGCAGCAAGCTTGCTCTCGCGCAAGCCTATGAAACGCGCTCCCGTCTGATTGAAGCACATGGTTTCACCGAAGACGCCATCGAAATCGTGCCGATGTCCACTGCCGGTGACCGTATTCAGGATCGCCCGCTGTCGCAGGTCGGCGGCAAGGGGCTTTTTACCGAAGATATTGAAGCAGCTCTCAAAGATGGCCGCATCGATCTGGCTGTGCATTCCACCAAGGATATGCCGACTGTTCTGCCGGAAGGTCTTCATCTTTCTACGTTTCTTGAGCGCGAAGATCCGCGCGATGCATTTGTTGGCCGGACCTCGAAGCGTTTTCTCGATCTGCCGCAGGGTGCGGTCGTCGGTTCATCCTCGTTGCGCCGTCAGGCAATGATCAAGCGTCTGCGTCCAGACCTTCAGGTGGTGATGTTCCGTGGCAATGTCCAGACACGTCTGCGTAAACTCGAAGAAGGCGAAGTGGATGGCACATTCCTCGCCTGTGCCGGTTTGAAGCGTCTTGATCTCGCTGACGTGATCACTGATCTGCTTGATCCGGCGGTCTTTTTGCCAGCGCCGGGACAGGGTGCAATCGGCATTGAAAGCCGCATTGGCGATGAAAAAATCGATGCACTGCTCAAGCCATTGGCTCATCGCGAAACGCATGTAGCTCTTGCCTGTGAACGCGCATTTCTGGCAACGCTTGATGGCTCATGCCGCACACCGATTGCCGGGCTCGCAATTGTTGCAGGTGACAAGGTTTCGTTCCGTGGCATGATCCTGACGCCGGATGGCCGTGATGCGCATGAAGTAACCGCGGAAGGCTCGGCTCTCGATGCAGCCGAACTTGGTGCTGATGCGGCCAAGCGCGTGCGGGCAGAGGCGGGTGCTGATTTCTTTGAGGGCTGGGAGTAGCATTGGCGGAGGAGCGGAATGCACCAATCGGTGGCCCTGTCCTGATTACAAGGCCGGAACCGTCAGCATCAATGACGGCGGCAAAGCTTGTTGCTCTCGGCTTTTCGCCCATTTCCTTGCCTGTAAGCCGCACTGTCACGGTTCCATTCCAAATCGGCGATCAAGCATTTGACGCTTTGGCTGTCACCAGCGCCAATGCATTTCGACATGTACCCAGCGAAAATCTTGAATCGTTGAAGGCATTGCCGCTTTTTGCTGTTGGCGAAGGCACAGCAAGGGCTGCACAAGAAGCAGGCTTTCAGACTGTGATTGAAGGCGGCGGTGATGCAGTGCGTCTGGCTGCAACAATTGCCAAACATCTGCCGGAAAACGCGAGGCTCCTTTATCTAGCCGGTCGCGTGCGCCAGTCGATATTTGAGGACAAGGTGTCAGAGGCCGGGCTTAACATGGAAGTCCATGACGTCTACGACGTCGAGGCGATCAACTATTCAGCCAATGAAATCAAAGCCATTCTCGACCAAGGGCCTTTTGTCGCGGTGCTGCTCTATTCCGCAGTCGCAGCGCAGGCTTTTGTTGAGGCGATACAGAAGTTTCGCGCGCAATTTGATGCCGGAACCCGGTTTTTCTGCATTTCCGAGCGTGTTTGTCGTGAGTTGCCAGAGGAATGGTGGGCGAGAGCGCTTGTAGCTGATCATCCGGATGAGAGTGGCATTTTTCGTTTGTTTTCCAAACTTTGACTCTTTTCCTGGCAACCTTCCTTCATCTGATGATTTTATCTGGTAAGCTTCGAACCACCTGATAAGCGAATACGAGAGGACCCATGGCGAAATCCGGCACTCCGCGACATTCCAAACCGGCCCGCGCGCCCGTGACGATCAATCTCGATCCGTCTGATGTAAAACGTGTAGATGAAGGTGCTGCACCTCAATCGACACCGAAGGCCGAACCTGCCGGGGATTTCGCTCAGAAAGCCGCTCCAAAACCAGAAGCTCCAAAAACTGAGCCAAAAGTGGAAAAGCCGCCCTTTACTGCGGGTGTTAAGCCCGAAACAACAAGGGAAATGCCTCGTTCCACCGCATCTGTGCCGCCGGTAATTGAAAAGAAATCTGGTTCAACCGGCGCTATTCTTCTGGCGGGTGTTGCAGGTGGTGTAATCGCGCTGGGAGGTCTGCTTGCTTTGCAATGGGGCAATGTGGTGCCGTCACCGGGATCGCGTGTGACTGCAGAACAGCTTGCACATATCGAACAGCAGATTGCCGACCTGCGCAGCAATCCCGCCCCTGCGCCACTTGATGATGCGAGCAAGGCGCAGTTTGCCGATTTGCAGAAAAATGTCGAAGCGGCTGAAATCAAGGCGGAGGCCGTCGCTGGCACGCTGACCGAAGTTCAGCAGCAGATTGCAGCACTCCCAAAGCCAGGCGAGGGCGATGCTGCTCCTGCGGATTTGTCGGCTTTGACCGAGCGTTTAGCATCGCTTGAGCAGCAGTTGAGTGATGCAAAGAATCAGGCTGATCAGGCCGCAGCCGGAGTTTCCGGCAATAGCGGCACGATTTCGAACCTTGAACAGAAGCTGGTTTCGCTTCAGGACAAGGTGAGCGAAAGCGCGCGCCAGCCTGATGCATCCGCACTGATCGCCGCCAATGCGTTGAAGACAGCGATTGATCGCGGTGGTTCGTTCAAGGCTGAACTCGACACTTATGCATCGGTTGCACCACAGGATACGTCAATTGAAGGGCTGAAGACCTTTGCCGACAAGGGCGTACCGACCATTGCCGATCTCAATGCATGGTTTGGGCCTGTGGCGAACAAGATCATTGCCACGGAAAATAAGCTTCCAGCAGATGCAGGCGTTTGGGATCAGCTCGTCGCGAGTGCCAAGGGGCTTGTCAGCGTGCGTCCTGTTGCTGGCAATGTCAGTGGAACAGGTGTTGGCCCGACCACGGCGCGCATGGAAGCAGCCCTTCATGCTGGCGATCTTGAACGCGCGGTTTCCGAATGGGAACAGTTACCAGCCGATGCCAAGGCTGTTTCGGAAGAGTTTTCAGGACAGATGAAGGCGCGGCGCGATGCCGATGCGCTCATCCAGCGTCTCGTGACCGAAAGCCTCAAGCCTAAGACTGCAACAGACGCTACGGCGCCAAATTAAGGAGGCGTCCATGCTGCGTGTAATTTTTTACTTCGCTATCGTCGTTGCTCTGGGATTTGGCTTCTCGTGGCTCGCTGATCGTCCGGGCGAGCTTGATGTTACCTTTGGCGGTAATCACTACAACGTGCCGCTGATTACGGCTGCTGCTGGTGTTGTGGCAATTGTTGCGGCGATCCTGATTATCTGGTGGCTGATCAAGAGCATTATCCAGTCGCCCTACACACTTCGCCGTCATTTCCGTGCACGCAAACGCGACCGGGGTTATCAGTCACTGTCGACAGGCTTGATTGCGGCTGGCGCTGGTGATGCAGAAGCTGCTCGCCGTATGACGAAGCAGGCAGGCAAGCTGCTTAACTCCGATCAGGAGCCGCTCATCAAGCTTCTTGAAGCGCAGACAGCAATGCTTGAAGGTCGCTCAGACGACGCCCGCAAGGGCTTTGAGGCGATGATCGAAGATCCGGAAACCAAGCTTCTTGGCTTGCGCGGTCTTTATATAGAAGCACAACGCGTTGGTGCACGTGAAGCTGCCCGCCATTATGCCGTGGAAGCAGCCAAGGAAGCGCCGCAGCTTGAATGGGCGTCGTCTGCCGTCATGGGTCAGCTCTGCTCGGAAGGCGACTGGGATGGCGCCCTGAAGCTCGTTGAAGCGCGCAAACAGGCGCTCGCGCACAGCAAGGATGTGGTGAAGAAGGAGCGCGCAGCGCTTCTGACTGCCAAAGCCATGGCGACAGTCGATGTCGATCATGCACATGCAAAGGCGATTGCGCTTGAAGCCAACAAGCTCGCGCCTGATCTGGTGCCTGCAGCTGTTGTTGCGGCCCGTGCATTGTTTGCTGATGGTGAAGTCCGCAAAGGCTCCAAAATCCTTGAAGCTGCATGGAAGCGTTCGCCGCACCCGGATATTGCTTCGACCTATGTATATGGTCGGGCTGGCGATACTGTGCAGGACCGCCTGAAACGGGCAAAGCATCTGGTCACGCTCAGGTCCAACAATGCGGAAGGCAGCCTGGCCGTAGCGCGTGCTGCTTATGAAGCGGGTGATTATCGTCTGGCGCGTGATAATGCTGAGCAGGTGTTGCGAGGCTCGCCGCGTGAAAGCGCTTATCTATTACTTGCGGATATCGAAGAGGCTGAAACCGGTGATCAGGGCAAGGTCAGGCAATGGCTTGCACAGGCCGTCAAAGCTCCGCGCGATCCGGCATGGACAGCAGATGGTTATGTGTCCGAGCAATGGTCGCCGGTATCTCCGGTCACAGGTCGTCTCAACAGCTTTGAGTGGAAAGTGCCGGTTGAGCAGCTTTCGCCTGTGATTGAGGTTGAAAAGCCGGAAGTGGCTGAAGCCGTTCCTGATCGCATTCCAGAAAACAAGGCAATCGTTCCGGTCGAGAAACATGAACTTAAGCCGAAGTTTCACGATGTTGTTGAGGCGGAGGTTGTTGTGCCAGAGGCGGAGCCTGTCAAGGTAAAGCCAGAGCCGGTTAAGCCTGAAATCAAACAGGTAGAGAAGCCTGCTGTTCTGGATGTGGCAGAAGCAGACGTCGAAGGTGACAACGAGAAACGTCCTGGTCATATGATCGTTGACGATCCCGGTGTTGATGAACGCAAGGCCTCGCAGAAGAGCCAAAACAGCGGTTTGCACCTTTTCTGACCCCATAATTGTTGCCTAAAGACCACGCAGGAACCGTCTTGAGCTGTTGAAACGCGGCCAAGGCGGTTTGTCGTCTTGTGCCGTGCGGTCATCTCGTTACTTTCAATTCTTCTAAAGAACGGCATTTGCCGAAAGTGTTTCTGTGGCGAGGGTGAATGTTCGAGCGTTTGCTGGATTTTCTGAAAGAGTTGCCGGGTAACGGTTTACGCGAACGGGGCGAAAAATTTGCCGACGATGATCCAAGACTGGCTGCTGCTGCCCTGATGTTTCACATTATGGATGCAGATGGGGACGCGCGCGAAGTAGAACGTGCCAAGCTTTCCACCATGCTTTCGCAGAAATATGCCCTGAAGGGTGATGCGCTAAAACAGCTTATCCGCGCTGCTGAAGAAGCCGATCAGGAATCAATCAGCCTGTCGGATTTCACCACTGTTCTCAAGCGCCATCTGGATTATCACGCACGTCTCGATTTCATCGCCTTGATGTGGGACATCGTTTATGCCGATGGCATCGCCAGCGAAGTTGAGGTCGATGTGATGTGGCGTGTGGCCGAGCTTATAGGCATCAAGGCTGAAGACCGCGATCAGATTGAAGCGCGTGTCCATGCCGGAAATACCACCGCGCCAGAAGCCTGACGCGGCGGTAAAAGTTTTAAGTGCGTCCCTGCAAATTGCGTGCCTTGCGCAATTGCGGGAACATGGCAGCCCAGGCTGCTGCAACCGCAATTGAACCTATCCCGCCAATGACCACCGCAGGCACAGCACCGATAGCTGCCGCCATAAGGCCTGCGCGGAACTCTCCAAGCTCGTTTGAAGCGCCGACGAAGACCATGTTGACAGCGTTCACACGGCCACGAACATGGTCGGGCGTCCAGAGCTGCATCAATGTTTCGCGAATATAGACGCTGATCATGTCGGCAGCGCCGGCCAGAGCGAGAGCGATAATCGATAGCCACGTCAGCGTTGAAACACCAAAGATGATGTTGAAGAAGCCGAACAGTGCCACACACACGAACATTACGCGGCCTGCATGATCGCGGATTGGATGGCCCGCGAGCCAGATTGCTGTGAGAACAGCGCCGATACCTGGTGCCGAGCGCAGAAGGCCCAGACCCCATGGACCAAGATCGAGAATATCGCGTGCATAGATGGGCAGAAGCGCAACCGTACCGCCCAGCAGAACGGCAAAAAGATCGAGCGAGATTGCACCCAGAACGATCTTTTCCTTCCAGATATAGCGGAAGCCTGCAAGCATGGTTGAGAGCGAGCGCTCTTCAGTCATTGTGTGCTGCTTTGGCTTTGGAATTGAGAAAATCAGGACAGAACCTGCAACCAGAAACACAGTTGCTACGCCATAAGCAGCGATATGCGAGATGCCGTAGAGCAGGCCGCCAGCAACAGGGCCGACGATGGTTGCTACCTGCCAGGCCGATGAGTTCCACGAAACGGCATTGGCGAAGTCTTCCGTCGGAACGAGGTTGACCACCAGAGAAGCGGAAGACGGTCCGAGGAAAGCGCGCGCGATGCCGAAGACCAACAATGCCCCAAAGACGACAATAGGCTCGAAGTCGCCAAACAAGGTGAGGAGCAAAAGGAAGGCTGTGACGCCTGCTTCCAATACCAGTGACAACCCCATGACAAGCCGTCGGCCAAAACGGTCAGCAGCGGCACCCGTAAACAGAACCAGCACAAGTGCCGGGAGAAACTGGACAAGGCCAACCATGCCAAGATTGAATGCGTCACGGGTCTGGTCATAAATCTGCCAGCCAACCGCTACGCTGACGATCTGAACGGCAAAAGCGCTCAGAAAACGCGCGGCCCAATATTTTTTAAAGGAAGCATGGCGGAATGCGGCGTAACGATCCGCATGGGAAGCATCGGTGCTGGGGGACATTGCTCAAGACATCTGTAAAAGGGAGTTCCTTCTTACAGCAATTTTTAGTCGGCAAGTATCACATTTCTTGGAGAATCTAACGGTTATGCAACAAAGCGGGAGCGTGTCTCTGTAAAGTCAAAGTAGGAGACAGTCGGCGGATAGCAAAAAGGCCGGTCGAAACCGGCCTTCCGTTAAATATTTTTCAGGACTGTTGATCAATCCTTGCCAAGAAGGCCTTTCCAGATGATTGCGCCAATTGCGGCGCCCACCAGCGGAGCGACCCAGAACAGCCAGAGCTGGCCGAGCGCGCTGGTTTCTGCAAACAAGGCTGCCGCTGCCGAACGTGCAGGATTGACCGAGGTATTTGTTACCGGGATCGAGATCAGGTGGATCAGCGTCAGTGCCAGACCAATTGCGATTGGTGCAAGGCCAGCTGGTGCCGAGGATGATGTCGAACCCAAAATGACGATCAAGAAGAAGGCCGTCAGCACGATTTCAACGAGCAGTGCCGATGTCAGGCTATATCCACCTGGTGAGAGTTCACCATAGCCGTTGGATGCGAAACCAGCTGCTGTAAAGCCGCTTTTACCGGTTGCGATGAGGTACAGAATTGCTGCTGCAGCAATGCCGCCCAATACCTGTGCAATCCAGTAAGGGATGAGGTCTTTAGCCGGGAAGCGTCCCGCAACCAGAAGACCGAGCGATACGGCTGGATTGAAATGACCGCCGGAAATGCCGCCAACAGCATAGGCCATTGTAAGGACGGTCAGACCGAAGGCGAGTGCAACGCCCGCAAAGCCGATGCCCAATTCAGGATAAGCGGCTGCGAAGATCGCGCTGCCGCAACCGCCGAAAACAAGCCAGAATGTTCCGAAAAATTCCGCAGACAGTTTGTTCAACATGGAAGTCCCCAGTGTTGGTGTAGTGATAAGTGCCATTGCGAATCAGATGACCAAATATATAGCCGACTTTTTCTTACATCAATCATGTTTAATTGGAGGATATTTTTATAATTTCTGGATGCTATTGAATGAATATCAGTAAATTTTTAATCGATCCCTATTTGTATTAGAATGTTCTTTTAAATAGTTCTAAAAGCTCAAAAAGACCAGGAAAACCCATGAATTAGCCGCTTTTCCGCCTTAATTTAAATCATTCTTGTTTTTGTCTTGTATATTGCGGGAGTGGTTGTGCCCGCGCTATAAGAAGCTTGTTCATGCAGATGGTTATGATGGAAACTATCTCGGCAAACGGGTATCGCGTGGGGCATTATAGGGAGTTGCCAGCCTTGAATATTCAATTGGAGGCACGAACTGGCGGATCGGTCTTGCGCGCTGTATCGGCTATGACCATGATCGCTCTTCTTTCCGGCTGTACCGCGACTGCATGGAGCGAGACGGTACGTATCGATAGCAAGCCGCCGATGCCGACAGAATGTGCTGGTTGGCAGAGAATTGATCTCAAGCAGCGCACAACAATGGTTCTTCTGCGTGAAGATGCGCGCCTCGTAACCGATATCGATGCGCATAATCTTAAGGGCCGCAATCTGGGTTGCTGGGAGTAGCCTTTTCTTTCTTATCCGTTTTTGATGTTTTTTTGTGACTGATCCGGCGAATGTCAGGTCAGCAAGACCGTTATTGCGTCTGTTCCAATAATTGCCTGAATGTTCTGCGTTATAAAAACACAATGCTCGCGCAATTTTTATAGCTGATTCTGACTGTATTAACCTCACATTAACCATGGAGGTTAAAGGTCATTTTGATATCGATTTCATCCGCGCTCCATGTGGGACTGCGGGCAATTTAGAGAAGCACACCGGTGATACGTTTCGAGAATGTAGGCCTGCGATATGGAATGGGGCCAGAGATCCTGAAGGATGTCAGCTTCCATATTCCGCCACGTTCATTTCAATTTCTGACCGGACCGTCCGGTGCCGGGAAAACCTCTTTGTTGCGCCTGTTGTTTATGGCGCTGAAACCAACGCGCGGACTGATCAATATTTTTGGCAAGGATGTCGCGCGGCTCGATCATAAGGAAGTGCCGCTTCTGCGTCGGCGCATCGGGATTGTATTTCAGGATTTCCGTCTGCTCGATCACATGACAACCTATGAAAATGTTGCTCTTCCGCTGCGCGTACGCGGCAAGGAAGAGGCGACATACCGTCATGAAGTAGAAGAACTTCTGCATTGGGTCGGCCTCGGTGACCGCATGAACGTGCTGCCGCCCGTGCTTTCCGGTGGTGAAAAGCAACGTGCTGCAATTGCGCGTGCGCTGATCGATCAGCCAGAATTGCTGCTGGCGGATGAGCCGACCGGTAACGTCGATCCACCGCTCGCCAAGCGCCTGTTGCGGCTGTTTACCGAGCTTAATCGTTCCGGCACTGCAGTCATCATCGCGACGCACGATCTATCGCTGATGGATCAGGTGAATGCGCGTCGCATGATCCTCGAACATGGGCGGCTCGATATCTATGATTGAAGCTGACAAAGACTGGCAGAGAGCTTTTCGGAAGGTCCTAGACGATCTGCGCATCCGCTTTGAAGACCTCAAAGATATGCTGATGGTTCGCATCGGCAAGCGCAGGAAACGTCAGGGGCCAAGCCCGATTGTGCCGGACGGCAGTGTGACGGGCACAGCGCTTGTGATCGTGATTGCGATCATGACATTTCTCGCCTGCCTTACCCTGGGTGGCGTTACGCTGGTGCGCGCTTCTGCTGCTCAATGGCAAAGTCAGATTGCACGCGAAGCAACCATTCAGATCCGACCTGCCGATGGGCTGGACATGGAAAAGGCGCTTCAGGACGCGAGCGGGATCGCGCGCGGCTTTGCGGGCGTGAAAGATACCAGTATCATCGACAAGGATGCCACCGCGCGTTTGCTTGAGCCCTGGCTTGGTACAGGCCTCAATATCGATGAATTGCCCGTTCCACGTCTGGTTGTTGTGACGATTGATGAGAATTCGCCGCCGGATTTTGAAACAATGCGGGCGGAAATTACCCGCTCTATCCCGAGCGCTAGTTTCGACGATCACCGCACATGGGTCGACCGGCTTGTTTCAATGGCCAATACAACCGTGCTGATCGGAACGGGTGTCTTGTCGCTCGTCATTGCCGCGACTGTTCTGACGGTTATCTTCGCAACGCGCGGGGCCATGTCCGGCAATGGCCATATCATTGAAGTTCTGCACTTCATCGGTGCAGAATCAAAATTCGTTGCGCGCGAGTTCGAATGGCACTTTTTCCGCACAGCCCTTAAAGGTGCGCTGTTTGGCGGAGGGGCCGCTATGCTGGTTTTCTTCGTCTTTTCGTGGTGGGCATCTCGGCATATGGCGACGCCTGCCGGTGATCAGGCTGCCGCAATGTTCGGTAATTTTGCCATTGGTCGCGATGGTTACATTGGCGCTGCGGCAATCATCATTCTAGTGAGTGTGCTGACGATGTTGACGAGCCGCCTGACGGTCGTTCGACAGCTTGCGACGATGGATGGTCCGGGAGTACGGGCCGAATGACCGCTTTTTTTACCAATACCGGCCGGAAGTCACGAATTTCCGGCAACTTTCCGAGTTATCGCCGCAATGATGGCTATGATAGCAAGAAAGGTGAACGCAAGGTTCAGCAAACGGTATCGGTTGGGCATTCGGGAAGCGTTGATGCAGCAGCAGATAGAGAGATGGGGGCGGATACGGGTGCTGTGGTATGGCGCCGCAGTCGTACAATTGGTGCGACGTCCACGCTTGCGTCTACAGTCGGTAAATTCTTATGGTCTGTCCTAATGCGTGTATTTCGACGACTTCAGCCTATTTCCATCGTTCTCTTTCTGGCCATTGTCGCTTTCCTGATTGGCTTTGTTGCCTTCAGTGAAAAAGTCACCAGCATGCAGTCGCCTGTTCTGGATGAACCGGCTGACGCTATTGTTGTTCTGACTGGTGGACAGTCCCGCATTCAGGCCGCTCTCGATCTTTTAAAGGGCAAGCAGGGAAAACGTTTGTTGATTAGCGGCGTTCATCCGTCAACCACGGAAAAATCGCTGCAGCGTGCGACCCATTCAGAGCAAAGTCTGTTTGATTGCTGTGTCGATCTTGACCGATCTGCGCTTAACACTGTGGGTAATGCGACTGAAAGCGAACGCTGGATACGCGCCAACAACTATCATCGTGTGATTGTCGTCACCAATAATTACCACATCCCGCGTAGCATTCTGGAAATGTCCTATCGGATGCAGGACGTTGAATTTGTGCCTTATCCTGTGGTCAATGGCGAAAAGCGTTCGCATAGCTGGGTGGCAGAGAGCGATACGCTCAGAGTGCTGTTTATCGAATATGTCAAATATCTGGGTGCTGCCATTCGCGTAGGCGGAGCTAGAATTTTCGGTGATACGGCTTAAGCCCCAATAAGTGCATCCCACGATTTGATGATCGCGTGCAGAGATTTCCTTATGGAAAAAGCTCAGCTTCCTGATATATCGGGTGCCGCAGCTTTCATGAGAAAGCACCGAAATTCTGTCATCTGATGCGGTTGCATCAGGTCCACTTAAGGTCTTCGCCGATACGATGCTTCTCTATCTGCGCTCAATCCTGTTCAATTTGGCTTTTTACATCGGCACTCTGGTGCAGATGATCCTTTATACGCCGTTCTATTTTCTGCTTCCCCGCAAGAAGGCATGGATCGTTCCCAAGACATGGGCGCGGGTTAACCTGTGGCTGCAGAAATATATCGCCGGTACGGATTACGTCATCGAAGGCCTCGAGAATATTCCCGAAGGCGCTTATATCGTTGCGCCCAAGCATCAGTCTGCATGGGACACTTACGCGTTCCTGCCGCAGCTTGACGATCCTGTTCTGATCCTCAAGCGTGAATTGATGCGAATACCGCTCTTTGGCTGGTATGTTGCCAAGATGGAAATGATCCCGGTTGATCGTGGATCGCGCGTCAAAGCGCTTCATTCCATCACCAAGGGAGCGGAGAAGGCGATTGCAGAAGGTCGCCAGATTCTCATCTATCCGGAAGGCACGCGCCGTTCACCGGGAGCGCCGCCGCAGTATAAATACGGCATTGTGCATCTTTACGAAGCGCTGAACCTGCCTGTATTGCCGATTGCTCACAATGCGGGGCTTTACTGGCCACGCCGAAAGTTCCTGCGCTTTCCGGGCACCATTCGCTGCCGTGTGCTGCCGCCCATTCCGGCGGGCCTTGAGAAAGAAGAATTCCTCCGTCGTTTGATAGAAACGACGGAGACGGCTTGTGACGAACTGCTGGTTGCAGCAAGTCGCGACACCAATGCTCCGCCCATGCCGCCAACAGCTATCGAAAGGCTGAAGGAATTGGGCGAAACAACTTCCTCCTAACTCTTAATAGCCAATCACGCTCAGTTGCATTGCAACAATGACAATTCGCCGCGTTTTGTTGAACTTTCGTTTTTCTTGCACGGAAACATGAAACCCGTTATCAGAGCGCGACACGAAAGGACCCATCATGAATATTGATGCTATCTCCATCGGCAACAATCCGCCAGAAGACGTCAACGTGATCATCGAAGTGCCGGTCGGCGGACAGCCGATCAAGTACGAGATGGACAAGAAGGCTGGCGCCCTGATTGTGGACCGCTTCCTCTACACGCCAATGACCTATCCGGGCAATTACGGCTTCGTGCCGCACACGCTTTCGGAAGATGGCGACCCAATCGACGTTCTGGTCTGCAACACCCGTCCGCTGGTTCCTGGCTGCGTGATCAATGTTCGCCCAATCGGCGTTCTGGTGATGGAAGACAATTCCGGCAAGGACGAGAAGATCATTGCAGTTCCTTCGCCAAACCTGACGCAGCGTTATGCAAAGGTGCATGATTATTCCGATCTTCCGGAAATCACGCTCAAGCAGATCGCGCACTTCTTCGAGCACTACAAGGATCTGGAACCAGGCAAGTGGGTCAAGATCGGTGATTGGGGCGATGAAGATTACGCTCGCAAGTTCATCGTTGAAGCGATTGAACGCGCCAAGGGCAAGTAATCTGCCTTATATGTTTAATCAAAAACGCCCGGATGAAAGTCCGGGCGTTTTTGTTTGTCTGGTTAAGTATGGGCTTCTTACAGAAGTGCGGGAAGCAGCGTCGTCCACATGAACTGACGGATGAAGAAGATAATCAGCAGGACGACGATAGGCGAAATATCGATGCCGCCGAGATTGGGCAGGATATTGCGGAGTGGACGCAGGACCGGTTCAGTTACTTTGTAAAGAAACTCACCGATCGATGCGACAAAGCGATTGGAAGAATTGACGACGTTGAACGCATAGAGCCATGAGAAAACGGCGCTAGCGATAATGATCCAAGTATAGATATCGAGCGCCAGATCAATGGTGCGGAACAGTGCGATCATAAAGGTCTCCTTGGCAATCGGAGCGGCACAGATCATAAACTGACCCAGGAAGACCGCTCCAACCCTTTGAACTTTGCATCGTACTGTCCCAATCCAGTCAGGCTACGGAGCGATGCTTGAGCCGAGATGTAGCGGTTGCTTTGGGCAAGAACAAGGGCAAGCCGTACAAGCAATGCAACTTTAATATCTCCTGTATGCTTGCAGGAGAAATCAGGGGCAGTTTGCTGCAATTGCCGCTAGAGCTTGTCGCTATGTCCGTTCAGGCACCGATTTGTCTGCGATATTCGTCGGGGGTGATACCCATCAATTTGCGGAACATGGCGATGAAAGCTGATGCGCTGGCATAGCCAAGGTCAAGCGCCACATGTTCGACTTTTGCTCCCTTTTCGAGCAGCGGCATGGCTTTCAACGTCCTTAGCCGCTGTTTCCATTCAGGGAAGCTCATGCCCAGCTCCTGTTTGCAACGACGCATCAGTGTTCTTTCGGACGTATTGGCGATCTTCGCAAGAGCGTGAAGGGTGCGATTGTCACTTGGATCATCTTCAAGGATCGACAATATCTTTTGGAGGGCAGGGTCCGTGCTGGAAGGCAGATAGGAACCCGCACATGGAGCAATAGCCAGCTGATCAAGCAGCGTATGCAGCAGCCGTGTTTCTTGCGGTTGCTGTGGTTGCGATGGCTTCTTCATACGCAGATGTTCAAGCAAAGTGCGGATCAGTGGATTGAGGTTGAGCGCGCAGGCCTTGGCTGGAAGATCAGTACAAAGCTCTTCGGTCACATAGAGCGAGCAGTAGCACACTTCCTGACGATTGAGGCCTTGATGCTCGATATGCGGAGGAAGCCATATCCCATATTGCGGCGGGGCCAGCAGATGGCTGTCGCCGATACGCACCTCCATTACACCAGTGAAGGAATAGACAAACTCTCCCCAATCGTGGCGATGCATGGGATAGCGCGCAGCCGGTGGCATGCAGGCTGTTCGAAAGAATAGCGGCTCCGGCAAGGCTTCTGTAAAGGGAGGTTGATGCGTAGGTTCGAGAGCTATTCCCGCCATTATGGCAATCCTGCGATAAGGTTTGTCAGTTTTAAGCTATATGCCCTATACCCGACAAGCGTACACCCGTTGTTCGAATTAATCACGAGGATTCGGACAATGGAGCGTAAGCCCGTCAACACGCATGCATTTGGAATGATGCTTCTTGTTTGCATCAGCCTCGGCTTGCAGCAGGTGCTGTTGAAATTGACGGCTTCGGATATTTCGCCATTGTTCCAAATTGCGCTGTGGTCGGGCGTGGGGGCTGCATTAATCGCTGCTATTATGATCGCGCGGCGTGAAACGCTGACTATTGCCAATGGAATCTGGAAACCTGGCCTGCTGGTCGGTTTGCTGTTTGCGCTTGAATATCTGTTTCTTGGGGAAGGGTTGCGACTAACCTCAGCCGCTCATGCTGTGGTTTTGCTTTATACAGCACCACTCTTTGCGGCACTTGGTTTGCATCTTCTGGTGCCATCAGAGCGCCTGACCACCATACAATGGGGCGGCATCGGCATTGCCTTTATGGGCATAGCGATAGCTTTCCTTGTTCGCGGTGAGGCTGTCCATGGTGATTTCCAGGCCATGGTTATTGGCGATGGGCTTTGCCTGCTCGCGGGGGTGGCATGGGGAGCAACGACCGTTGTGGTCCGTGGTTCACGTCTTGCGGCACTGCCAGCGAAGCAGACCTTGCTCTACCAGCTTCTAACCGCCTTCGTGACCTTGTCGGTTGCCGCATCCCTGATGGGGCAAGTGGAGATCAACTGGACCACTATGCTGGTGGGCAGCTTCGCGTTTCAGTCTGTCATTGTATCTTTTGCGGTATTTCTGATCTGGTTTCAGCTTTTGCGGATTTATCGGGCATCCCAATTGGGTTCACTCTCTTTCATGACGCCAATTTTCGGGGTGATTTTTGGTGCGATCATTTTGGGCGAGCCGATTGAAACCAGTTTCGTGGTGGGCACGGTATTTGTGATAACGGGAATAATGATCGTGAACGGCAAAGAGGCGCTGGCCGATCATTTTCGTCGTTACGGACAGAGTTGATCAGGCTGTGTCGTGCTTTTGCCGATTCACTTTGGTGCATATCAGATCGTTGACATGTTCAAGCGCATGATCCCGCACACGCATATTGCGCAGATGCTCAAGCGTGTTGGCAACATAGTCAAGATTGGCACCGGAATCTCCCTGTGCTGAGATAACGATTGCTGCGGCGTCTTCGGCTTTGAGCGAACCGGCATATTGGATATGCCGTCGGTCGGCGACATAGGTTACAGCCTGCACATCGCGCCCGTCCGCTAGCCGAAGGCGGAGCCATTTTTCGTGATAGACCTGATTGGACATTTCGCGTTCGCGCAAATAGACCATGACTTCGTCTGTCATATCGCCGGGTACACGGAAGGCGATGCCGAGGCATGATCCGCCAGCATCAAGCCCCAAAACAAGGCCGGGATGATCCGGTGTTCCGCGATGAACGTGTGAATAGATGCAGAGGCTGCGGCGATAGCCATGCAGGCGCGCACGCATTGTTTCGACATGTGCGAAGCCAGGCCGCCACATCAGCGAACCGTAACCAAATACCCAGAAATCATTCTTTCGCATGTCGCTCGTACGCATTGTCATGATATCAAATCTATATATGGACAATTATGGCTGGTTTTTATCGATAATCTCAAGATATCCCGCGTTTTTTAATCGGACGAACTTCACGAGACTCAATCCTGCCATAATATAGCCACCTGTTGGGAACAGCAGAACAGATGATGATTGTTCGGGTTGGAAATGCCCTTCGCTTTGTCACCTCAACCAAGTATCTGATTGAAAGAGGCTTTTTCAATGGCGCATGCTGGTATTGAAACCAAAAAATCCAGGAAGCGCCCTGTTACGATTGCCGTCATCGTCCTGGTGCTGATCGCTGCCTATACAGCAGGCTGGTTTTATCTGGCAGGCAAGATTGAAACGCGTGCCAAGGCCGATATGGCAAAGCTTGCATCGCAAGGTGTGGGCGTGCAATGCGAGAATCTTCACATGGGCGGATATCCGCTCCGTGTGAATGTGGTTTGTGCCAGTATTTCGTGGCAGAAGCCCTCTGAAGGTATGGCTTTGCGTGCCGGACGTTTCACGTCAGGGTCTCCGGTTTATGCGCCGCGTTCACTCAGCAATGAACTTGGTGGACCTGCTTTTGTCGAGTTTCCCGGCTTTCAGCCACTTGAGGTCAATTGGAGCAAATTTACCTCCAACACGCGTCTTTCGCGTCCGTTCCCTACCGAGATCGAGCTTGATGCGCGCGATGTAACAGTCGGCGTGCGTACAGAAACCACGACCACCCAGCCTCTTAGCAAGCTAGAGCAGATGAATCTCCGCATGAGCAGCGAAGATGATCAGCTCAAGATCAATGGGCGCTTTGCTGCCCTCAAGCTGGAACCATCCGTTATTGGCAGTGCCAAGAGTCCGGAAATCGATGGTCTGGCCGATATCGTAATTGCCAATGCGGGAACGTTTCTGGCACCTAGTCCTGCACCGTTTAACGAACGGATGCGCGGCCATAGTGGTGTGATCAATCAGGCATTTCTATCCATGCCCAATGGTGCGGTGCTTTCGGTAGCTGGTCCCTTTTCAGTCGATCTGGAAGGTGAGATTGATGCTGACCTGAAGGTCACGATGGTCAACCCGCAATCCTTTGCGCAAGCCGGTCAAACCGTGTTTCCGGAACAGGGCGGCAATATCGCTACTGTTCTTTTTGCTCTTTCCGCCATGCCGAAAGACGAAAACGGCAACCCCGTTATCGAGATTGCCGTTCGTAAGGGAAGAGCCAGCGCTGGTTTTATTCCATTAGGACATTTGCCGACTTTGTAAGGCGGTTTGGAATAGGGCAGAGTGTTCGTCTGCCCTAATTTATCATTTCTTTTCGCTGATCTCAGCGGCCGCCTGACGTCCGAAGTTCGGTGCGTCGACTTCCTGACCAGCATCGATAATGCTACGGCGCACCGCACGCGTGCGGGTGAAGAGATCAAACAGAGCCTCACCATCGCCCCAGCGGATCGAGCGCTGCAACGAAGCGAGATCTTCCGAGAAACGCGCCAGCATCTCAAGGATTGCGTCCTTGTTATGGAGGCAGACGTCGCGCCACATGGTTGGATCAGACGCGGCCAGACGCGTAAAATCACGGAAACCCGAAGCCGAATATTTGATGACTTCCGATTTTGTCACCTGCTCCAGATCGCTGGCTGTACCAACAATGTTATAGGCGATGATATGCGGAAGATGCGAGACGATTGCCAATACCAGATCATGGTGCTGTGGGTCCATCTGATCGAGACGCGAACCGCAAGCCGTCCAGAACGCGGAAAGCTTGTCTATGGCCGCCTGATCGGTGTCCGGCAGAGGCGTGAGAATGCACCAGCGGTTGGTGAAGAGCTCCGCAAAACCGGCATCAGGACCGGAATATTCCGTACCCGCGAGAGGGTGGCCGGGAATGAAATGCACATTGGCCGGCAGTTCCGGCTGCATCTGCGCGATAACGGACGCCTTGGTCGATCCGACATCGGTTACGATAGCGCCTGGCTTCAGATGTGCAGCAATCTGCTTGGCAACGGTGCCGGACGAACCGACAGGCACCGATACGATGACGAGATCAGCATCTTGAACGGCTTGCGCACTATCGGTCGAGTAGCTGTCGCCGAGGTTTAATTCCTCGGCGCGCTTTAATGTTTCGGCACTGCGTGTTGCAATGGCGATATGATTGGCAAGGCCTTCGCGGCGAATGACACGCGCCAGCGATGATCCGATAAGGCCGATACCGATAAGCGCGATTTTTTCGAAATGGATCGTGGACATCGTCTTACTTCAGAAACTCGGTCAGAGCTGCCACAACGCCACGATTGGCTTCTTCCGTACCGACCGTCATGCGCAATGCATTCGGGAAGCCGTAGCCGCCTACGCGACGCAGGATATAGCCGCGCTTTGAAAGCCACTCATCCGCCTTATCTGCAGAATGTGCGGAATCTTCCGGGAAATGGAACAACAGGAAGTTTGTAACCGATGGAGTGACGCGAAGCCCTAGCTTGGTGAATTCGTCGGTGAGCCATGTCAGCCATTTTTCATTGTATTCGACAGACTTCACCACATGAGCGCGGTCACGGATTGCGGCGGCACCGGCAGCGATTGCTGCCGAGTTCATGTTGAAGGGGCCGCGAATACGGTTGACCGCATCGATAACGTGCAATGGGGCATACATCCAGCCGATACGCAGGCCCGGCAGACCGTGAATCTTTGAGAAGGTACGGGTCATGACGACATTTTCGTTCGACGATACCAGTTCAAGACCGAACTCGTAATCGTTGCGACGAACATATTCTGCATAGGCTGCATCCAGCACCAGCAAAACGTTCTTCGGCAGGCCTGCATGAAGACGACGGACTTCCTCAAAAGGCAGATAGGTGCCGGTCGGATTTGCTGGGTTGGCGATGAAGACGATCTTCGTGCGTGGCGTTACACCAGCAAGGATCGCATCGACATCGATGCGTTCATCCTTTTCCTTCACCGTCACAGGCGTTGCACCTGCGCCAAGCGTCTGGATTTTGTAAACCGCAAAACCATGCTCAGTGATGATGGCTTCATCGCCCGGAGCCAGATAGGTCTGGCAGAGCAAGCCAAGCAATTCATCCGAGCCATTGCCGCAGATGATATTGCCGATGTTAAGCCCCTGCGATTCAGCGATTGCCTCGCGCAATGCCTGCGCCTGGCCATCCGGATAGATCGCGAGCGTATCGGCCAGGTGTCGATAGGCTTCAATCGCATGAGGGCTAGGGCCGATTGGGGTCTCATTGGAGGAGAGCTTATAGACCTTTGCAACGCCTTCTACGTGTTCCTTGCCTGGTACATAGGCTGCGATATCGAGCAGGCCGGTCTTAGGCTGGGGACGGGAAAGGTCTTGCGTATTGGTCATGATTTTGGCTCCGCCAAAAGGACTGATGTTAAGGTTGCGTAGCGGGCATAAACCTCTGCCGCGTTCAAGTCGAGAAAAACCTTACTGTGAAAGGCTGCAGCGCTATTTTTTGGTTTCTTTCGATGCGGTTTTTCTCAAACCGCTGACCGGTGTTCCTTGTGGGGCCAGAACAGGCACAAAGACACGGCGCGAGGAGCGTTGTGCGACAGGCAGACCCTGATAGAGCCGCTTTTGTGCTTCAACCACCAGTACGCCGGAAAATAACGGCCAGAGCTTGCGGCCAATTCCTTCGACTGCCATGCAAGGACGCATCATCCATCGGCGTTTCACGGGTGGGAAATGCAGCGCATTGCTGATTGTGTTGACGCTGAAATTGGCTTCGCGCAGCAGGGCGGTTAACTGTGTGCGGCTATAAGGGCGACCACTGCCGAATGGTGTGCGGTCGAGACGTGCCCATACGCCGCGCCGGTTCGGCACCACGATGACGAGCCGTCCGTTGGGGGCGAGTACACGCCACATTTCTTTCAGCGTTTCCGAAGCGTTTTCGGCATATTCCAGCGCATGAACCATCAGCACCCGGTCGATGGAAGAATCAGGCAAAGGCAGTTCTTCGTCGAAGACGAGTGCGGTGCTTGATTTGCCTGATGAAGGCCATGCAACAGCACCCTGTCCCGCAGGCATAAAAGCAAAGCTTCGCTCGGTATCTGCACTGAAGCGGTCGAGATAGGGGAGGCTATAGCCAAGCCCCACCAAGCGCTCGCCTGGTACACGCGCCCAAAGACCCGAAAGCGCCATGCGAATGGATCGCTCGGCGAGATGGCCAAGGGTGGTTTCGTAAAAGGAACGCAGTTCGATAATGTCCGGATGCATGGCAGGCACGCTATATCAAATCAATGAAATGGCAAATGATTATGCTTCGTCCAATTGTTCGCGAAGTCGCGCAATGCAAAAGGGTGCATTTTTCTGAAAGCATGATATAGAGCGTGCCTTTCAAAGCTTAGTTACGCTTATAAATCAGGAGACGCAGCAGATGCCTCAGGTCGGCGGCAAAACCATTGACGTGCTTTTCAGCCCGGAGGAAATCGCTGCGCGTAATCTCGCGCTGGCAAAAGAGATTGCCGGACGCGATTTTCATAATCTGCTGACGATATCCATCCTCAAAGGCTCGTTCATTTTCGCAGCCGATCTTATTCGTGCAATGCATGATGCAGGTGTTGAGCCGGATGTCGAATTCATCACCGTTTCCAGCTATGGCAAGGGTACGACAAGTACCGAAGTGCGCCTGCTGCGCGATATCGACAGCGATGTAAAAGACCGCGACGTTCTTCTGATCGATGACATTCTCGAATCAGGCAAGACGCTCAAATTTGTGCGTGAGCTGATGATTGAGCGTGGAGCTCGCAGCGTCAGCATTGCTGTGCTTCTCGACAAGAGCGTGCGTCGCAAGGTTGATCTGGATGCCGATTTCGTCGCTTTCGAATGCCCTGACTATTTCGTCGTCGGTTACGGCATGGATGTCGGCCATTCGTTCCGGCAGTTGCCTTTTGTGGGCCACGTAAAAGAGTAGAAACTGGTTTTTAGCGGCTGTTTGTATCAATCGAACTGCAACAGCCGCTGGAGATATTCCTTCTCCATCTGCGGGGTCAGCGCATCGCCAAGCTTACGGCGGATTTCATCGAGAATCTCGCGGGCGCGCTGAATATCGATCTCTCCCGGTATCTTGACACCATCGCCATCAGACGGACCGTTGTTGCCTTGCTGGCGACCGAGCGGATCACGGCCATTTTGACCATTTCGTCCACTCTGCCCCTGACCATCCTGTCCCATTGCCTGCTGCATCTTCTGCATCATATCGCGGCCACCGCGGCGAAGTGCTTCCAAAGCACTGCCTTGCTGATCGCCTGCTTCCGAGCCTTCATTGCGACCAAGCGCATCGGCTGCATTGCCCATTGATTTTCCGGCGTCGGAGAAATCCTGATTGGGATCAATGCCCATGCCCTTGAGGTCTTCATTGAACTTCTTCAGTTCGTCTTGAAGCGCCTGCTGCTGCTGTTGCAGCTTGCGCATGGCCTCCGCCAGATCTGAAGGCGTATCGCCGGACTGGCCACCCTGACCTTGCCCCTGTTGCGATTCGCCCTGTCCCATAGGGCCGTTATCGCCTGGAAGCTGGTCGTCTCCATATTCGCCTTCGCCGCTGCCATATTGCTGTTGCTGCATCTGCTGATCGAGTTTGAAGGTCTCGTTCATCATCTGTTGCTGGCGGCGCATCAGATCGCCCAGCTTGTTCATCTGCTGCTGCATTTGGTTGGCCTGGCCCTGACCTTGTCCCTGCTGGCCGGGCTGCGCCTGTTGCCCCATCTGCAGATTGTTCATCAGGTCTTGTAGCTGCGACAGAAGCTGTTCGGCCTGATCACGCGAACCCTGACGGGCCAGATTTTCAATCTGATCCATCATGCGCTGCAAATCCTTGTCGGTCAGCATGCGTGCATTCGGGTCCATCGGCTGATTACGGGCATTCGGGTTCTGCTGCTGACGCTGGGCAAATTCACGCAGGAACTGCTGCATCGCTTCGCGCAATTCCGCTGTCAGCTTTTCGATTTCTTCCTGAGAAGCACCATTCTGCAAGGCGTTACGCAGGGCTTCCTGCGCCTGACGCAAACGCCGTTCTGCTGCAGACAGATTGCCGTCTTCAATACCGAGCGCCACCTGCCACATATAATCGGCAGTATCTCGCAAGGAGTCGTCGCTGGTCGCGAGTTTGAGCCGCGTACGGATCGTCACAAGGCCCAGATAGTGGGCGTTGTTCTTAATCGTTTCCTCTGGCCGCAACATCAATGCAGAAAGCATGTCGCGCACATGGTCGCGTTGCGTGGCATCAAGCGCCAGAATACGGCGCTGCTCGGCAACAGCCTTGGCCAGTGGATTGGAGAACGGGCGTTCGGGCAGAGTGATGATCTTTGTTTCGCTGCGTCCGAACTTACCTGCTGCGTCTGTTGCAACAAGTGTCAGCGCCACTTTCTGACCGGCCCAAGGATGCTGGGTCAGATCTTTCGACGTCGTTGCCTCTTTCGATCCACGGCGGGGAAGGGCAAGCGGTAATTCAGGCGCATCATAAAGAGGAGCGGTTTCCTCTTCCTCATGATCAATATCAAGCGGTACGACTTCACCATAGGCCTTGGTGGCACCGTAATCGTCGCTGATCTCATAGCTAAGCTGCAAAGTGCCATTGAGGGCGCGGCCCGGCTCTTTGGTGAAGCGGATTGTCGGCGCATTGTCTGGTGTGACAGCAAATGTCCAGCTGAGATCATTGCCTGAAAGGTTCAGGGTTTCGTCCTGTTGAAGATCGTAGCGGAAGTTGCGGCTGCCATCGACATTGGTCTGCTGTTCAGCCGTTGCATCTTCGCCTTCTTTGGGCGCGATAGGCTGTACTTCACGACGATGTCCGGTCGCATCGGTTGCTGTCAATCTTTCAGAACCGCCGCCGATTACGCGAATATTGACGATGCTGCCCTGCGGTACGGTTATAGGCTTTTCGACATTGCCTTCATCAGCATTGGTGCTGAGGAATACCGGCGCGCGGCCCGTATATTGTGGTGGCGTTACCCAGGCATCGACGCGGGCAACAGCGGTGGCACCACCGGCGCGAATATGAAAAGCATCGGCGATGCGCCCGCTGTTCGGGCTAAGGCTATAGGCGGAGGCGGTCACGAACAGCAGAGCCACGATTGCACGCAGTGCAAAAGGGTCACGTTCAGGAATGTGTGGACGCGGTACGCCTGACTGCAGGTTTTTCAGGCGCTCGGCCATGCGGCGCTTGTGTTCCTGCCAGAGAGCGACTGCAAAAGGATCATTACTGCCAGTCGCCATTTGTCCGGTTTGCACGGCCAAGGGTTCATGGATCAGGCCGTTTACATCTTCAATGCGTGCGGTGATGGCATCTTCATCAGGCAGGCGGAAACGGAACGGCAGATAAAGCGCGACAAGTGCCGCCAAAGCAAAAAGACCAAGCACACCTAAATGCAGCCAGCGCGGCATCAGCGCAAAAAGCCCAAGCCAGCTTAAGCTTGCAAAAAGCGCAATCAATAGAATCAGAGGCAGCACGAGAGGCCAGAGTCGCTCAAAACCAATCGTCAGAAAGCTTTGCAGGTGAAGGCGGCGCAGGGCTGCACCTTCGCCGGAAAACAGGCGGAAAAACGCATCGCGCTTGCGGTTTGGCAAGTCTTTGCTGTCTTTTCTCTGTTGTGTCATCGGGTCTTTCTGATGCGTGTAACGCCTATGGTTGTTTCATAGAATAACACGCATCATGGCAAAGGCGAGGCTGGGCCTCTAATTTATAGCCAGTCCGGTACAGAATCGAGTGCCAGAAGCTCTTCATAGGTCCGGCGTGGACGAATGACGTGGTAGCGATCACCATCCACCAGCACTTCTGGGATCAAGAGACGGCTGTTGTAGGTGCTCGACAGAACTGCGCCATAGGCGCCCGTCGTACAGACAGCGATCAGATCTCCCGGAGCAGGCTTTGCCACTTCACGGTCAAGGCCTAGATAGTCGCCGGTTTCACAAACAGGGCCGACAAAATCGGCGCGAATGCGTGGGGCATTATCTTTGGTTTCCAAAACTGGCTTGATGTCGTGGAAAGCTTCGTAAAGGGTCGGACGGATGAGATCGTTCATCGCCGCATCAACGATGATGAAGTTCTTGGCGTCGCCTTCCTTTACGAAAATAACTTCCGTTACTAGAAGACCGGCATTGCCGACGATCAGCCGACCCGGCTCAAACACGGTTTTGAGGCCAAGCGGCTT
Source organism: Brucella pseudogrignonensis (assembly GCF_002252525.1). Classification (GTDB taxonomy): domain Bacteria; phylum Pseudomonadota; class Alphaproteobacteria; order Rhizobiales; family Rhizobiaceae; genus Brucella; species Brucella pseudogrignonensis. Next base: position 47,377 of record NZ_NNRM01000016.1, on the reverse strand, counting down.
GATATGCTTTGCGACAATTTCCGCATAAGCAACCGGCAGCGGCGGTGGGTTGTTATCGGTACGATAAGGAATGCCTAAGCCTCCGCCAACATCGACGTGGCGGATATTGTGGCCGTCAGTCCGCAATTCCTCAACCAGCTGCGCCATCAGTGCAAACGCATTGTCGAAAGGCTCAAGATCAATGATCTGGCTACCGATATGCATATCAATGCCGACAACATCGATACCGGGCAGGCTTGCAGCGCGCGCATAGGCCTGCCGGGCTTTTACGCGTGGAATGCCGAACTTGTTTTCGGACTTACCGGTCGAAATCTTGGCATGGGTCTTGGCATCGACATCCGGATTGATGCGCAAGGATACAGATGCAACCTTGCCCGCCTTGACTGCGCGGGCGGAAAGAATTTCCAGCTCCGGTTCGGATTCGACGTTAAAGCAGTAGATGCCTGCTTCCAGCGCAAAATCCATTTCATGCGGGGTTTTGCCAACGCCGGAAAACACGATCTTGTTGGCCGGAATACCGGCAGCTAAGGCACGGCGGATTTCGCCTTCCGAAACCGTGTCAGCGCCTGCGCCGAGCTTGGCGAGAGTCTTGAGAACAGCCAGGTTCGAATTCGCCTTCAACGCGTAAGTTACCAGCGTTTCCAGATCCGCAAAGGCTTCGCTGAAGACGCGGAAATGACGCTCGATCGTGGCGCGCGAATAGACGTAAAAAGGTGTGCCGACTTCTTTTGCGATTTCGGGCAGGCTTACATTTTCGGCGTGGAGAACGCCGTCGCGATATTCAAAATGATTCACGGGAAACAGTCCCTGCTTGATAAGCTATTACAGAATCTTGTCGAGGATGAAGGGCTTGTCTTCCTTCGGTTTCTCGACCGTGCGACCCTGTTCATTGGTGATGAGCTGTGCTGGCGGTGGCTCAAGCGGGCCTTTTCGTCCGCAAGCGGCAAGAGTGGCTGCAAGAGCGGCGATCAGAAGAACGGAAGAAATGGCGGAGCGGCCTGTCATCAGCTTTGGTTCCCGGAATTTGTCCTATGGGTCAGGTCTAACCCAAAATATCTGAAAGTGAAATCACTCCTTCAAGAGCGATCTCACTAACATGCTCAGCTTACGCCTTTGTAATGCGCTTTTTCCAATAACGGATCTGGCGGCGCACTTCCTGTGGCGCTGTTCCGCCAAAGGACTGACGGCTCTTGACCGACTTCTCAACCGTCAGATAGCCGAAGATCGCATCGGTAATACCCGGATTGATCGACTGAAGGTCTTCCAGCGAAAGCCTGGAGAGGTCGACCTTTTTGCTTTCGGCCAGAGCCACGGCGCGGCCCGTCACATGGTGGGCGTCACGGAAAGGAAGGCCAAGCTCACGCACCAGCCAGTCGGCAAGATCGGTTGCGGTCGAATAACCCGAACCTGCAGCCTTCTTCATGCTTGCAACATTGATGGTCAGGTCACGCACCATGCCGGACATGGCGGCAATTGCGAGTTCCAGATTTTCGGCAGCGTCGAAAACCTGTTCCTTGTCTTCCTGCATATCCTTGGAATAGGCGAGCGGCAGACCCTTCATGATGGTGAGAAGGGCAACTAGCGAACCGTTGATACGGCCGGTCTTGGCGCGGACCAGTTCGGCAGCGTCCGGGTTCTTCTTCTGCGGCATGATCGACGAGCCGGTCGAGAAAGCGTCGGACAGGCGCACGAAATTGAACTGCGGCGTCGACCAGATGACGATTTCTTCGGCAAGGCGTGACATATGACCCGCGCAGATGGCTGCGAGCGATAGGAATTCCAGTGCGTAGTCACGGTCGGAAACGCTGTCGAGCGAGTTGCGGGTTGGTTCACGGAAACCGAGCGCTGTCGCTGTCATGTGGCGATCAATCGGGAAGCCGGTTCCAGCAAGCGCTGCCGCACCCAAAGGCGATTCGTCCATGCGTTCAATCGCATCGCGTACACGAGACAGATCGCGGCCAAACATTTCCACATAGGCCATGCAATGATGCCCAAAAGTGACAGGCTGTGCGGTCTGCAAATGTGTGAAGCCCGGCATGACGGTTGCTACATGTTCTTCGGCACGTTCAAGAAACGCGTTGATGAGGCCTTCAAGAGCGACCGCAGTCTTCTGCATTTCCTGTTTAACCCAGAGGCGGAAATCAACAGCCACCTGATCATTGCGCGAGCGGGCCGTGTGCAGACGACCGGCAGATGCGCCAATCAGATCGGCCAGACGCGCTTCAATATTCATATGAATATCTTCCAGCTTGCGCGAGAAGGTGAATTTGCCGTCTTCGATTTCTTTCAGGATGGTTTTCAGACCGTCTTCGATCTTTTTATGATCATCTGCCGCAATGATGCCAGTCTTTGCAAGCATGGCTGCATGGGCGAGTGATCCCTGAATATCCTGCGCATAGAGTTTGCGGTCGAAGCCAATCGATGCATTGATCTCTTCCATGATCGCATCGGGTCCTGAGGCAAAACGGCCGCCCCACATCTGATTGCTTGATTTTTGTTCGCTCATGCTCGTATGCCTCGAATGCAAGACTAGGAAAGAAGTGACGCGAGATGGCAAAAGACAACGATAAGGCTAAGTCAGGAAATCGCAGGATCGTCTATCTTGCCGCTCTGGCCGGTGTCATTGCCGGTATAGGCGCGGTATACGTGATGGAACGGCCTTCTGGCAATGCTACACCCAGCGAAGTTTACGTTCAAAGTGATGAGGCTTCCGCACAATGTGCGCTGAAAGCCGATAGCCTGAAGAGCCTTGATCAAGCTGCAACCGGAAGCGTTGCCGCCATGCGTGCCGCCGAGAAGCCGATTTCAGTGGCTCATATTGCTTTCACTGGACCCGATGGCAAACAGATGACGCTTGGTGATTACAAGGGCAAGACGCTGCTTGTGAACCTCTGGGCGACCTGGTGTGCGCCGTGCCGCGAAGAGATGCCCGAGCTTGATAATCTTCAGGCTGAGAAGGGCGGAAGCGATTTTGATGTCGTCGCGATCAATATCGATACTGGATCGGATGAGAAGCCTAAAAAGTTTCTCGAAGAGATCGGCATCAAGAGTCTGAGCCTCAACCGCGATGCCACCATGTCGAGCTTCAATGAATTAAAGCGCAAGAATCTGGCTTTTGGCCTGCCGGTAACATTGCTGGTCGACAGGGATAGCTGCCAGATTGCGTCAATGAATGGTCCGGCTCCATGGGATAGTCCGGATGCGATCAAGCTGATTGAAGCTGCGCAAAAACTTTAGATAGACAATTATACCGTTCGGTGGCTTCCTCTTCTTGAGAGAGGAAGTTGCCCATGAGCATTGAAGTCTGGCTGGCATTTTCTGCCGCATCCATTGTGCTTCTGATTATTCCGGGACCAACGGTTTTGCTGGTGGTATCCTATGCGCTCGGGCAGGGCTGGAAAGCTGCTCTCCCCATGGCAATTGGCGTGGCACTTGGTGATTTTACCGCCATGACGCTTTCCATGCTGGGTGTCGGTGCGCTTCTCGCCGCGTCAGCGACGGTATTCACTGCGGTTAAGTGGGTTGGTGCTGCCTATCTCATCTGGTTGGGTATCAAGTTGTTTCGTGCCGGTGGCACAATGGACGCCAAGGCGCGGCACGATGAGGTTAAGCCAGTGCGGATGCTGCTTCATGCTTGGCTGGTGACAGCGCTAAACCCCAAAAGCATTACGTTTTTCGTCGCTTTCCTGCCGCAGTTCTTGAGCCCGCATCGTGATTTCATGACGCAGATGCTGGTCTTTGAAACCACGTTCCTTGTGCTGGCATTTCTCAATGCCTTTGCTTATGCGCTGATTGCCACGCGCGCCCGTCGCTTCTTTGCCAATGAGCGCGCCCTTCGCATCTTCAATCGGGCAGGCGGAACGATGTTGATCGGTGCTGGTATTGCGACAGCCTCGATCCGATCAAGCTGATTTAAAGCCGGAGCGTTTCAACTGGACGATCGCCAGTTCAAGGGCGGACAGAAATGCTGAGCGGTCTTTTGGCGAAAATGGCGCTGGTCCTCGCGTTGTTTCGCCTGCCGAACGCAGCGAATCCATCAGATTGCGTGTCGCGAGTGTGTTCCCGATCGTGCTCGGCGTGTGAACTTTGCCATTGGGTGCGATGACCGATGCGCCCATTTCAATCGAGCGGCTTGCCAGCGGGATATCCGCGGTGATGACGACAATGCCGGGGCGGGAATTTTCAGCGATCCAATCGTCAGCCGCATCAAGCTTGTCGGACACAATGACACGTTCGACGCGTTCTGCATCGCGTGGGATGGCAATATAGCTGTTGGCCACGAGCACAACGGCCAAGCCGTGACGTTCAGCAACGCGGTAGACTTCCGCCTTTACCGGGCAAGCGTCGGCATCAACAAAAATGCGGATTGTGTCGTTCTGAATGTCCATGCCGTTTCATAGGCAGAAGCGAGGCATTTGGCAAATTGATCGCAGCAATCAGATTTATGCGATAGCGCAATTCTCAGAACCGGATTAGAGCAGGCGCCAAAGAAAAGAGTTTCTGATCATGGCTACCCGCTTTTTCCCCCTCATGTTTGTTCTGCTCTGGGCCACCGGCTTCATCGGGGCTGGGCTTTCTATGCCCTATGCAGAACCATTCAGCTTTATGGCGGTGCGGTTCTCCATTGCAGCTCTCATTATGATCATTTGGGCTTTGGCCAGCCATAGTGTCTGGCCGAGGGGCAAAGTGCTGATGCATGCAGCCATCGCAGGCTGCCTGATCCATGGTGTTTATCTCTCTGCACTTTTCTGGGCCGTGCATCATGGCCTACCAGCAGGCATGTCGGGGCTTGTCGCTGGTCTTCAGCCAATGTTGACCACTCTAATTGCAGCGCTTCTTTTAGGCGAGCGGGCCAGCGGCCGGCAATGGCTGGGGCTGCTTATCGGCTTTCTTGGTGTTGCTATGGTGGTGTGGCCGAAATTTTCAGGCCATAGCGGTGTCGATCCGCAAAGCCTGGCAGCAGCACTTGTGGCGGTTCTTGCGATCAGCACGGGTACGGTGTGGCAGAAGCGTTTTGGTACAGCAGCGGATCTTAAAACCGGGACGGCGGTGCAATATATCGCAGCAGCCGCGCTTACCGCTATCTGTGCTTTCACTTTTGAAACCCGCGTTATGATCTGGTCGCCTCAGCTCATCTTTGCGGTGGTCTGGCTGACACTGGCGATTTCCATCGGTGCTATTCTGGCACTGCTGGTGATGATCCGCGAAGGAGCGATGTCGAAAGTTGCATCGCTTTTCTATCTGGTGCCCGGGACAGCTGCGATCATGGCCTATCTGATTTTCGGTGAAACGCTTGGCCCGATTCAGATCGCGGGCATGGTGGTGACAACGCTCGGTGTCGCACTCACAACCCTCCGCAAATAGCTATTCTATATTGAGTTCGGGCTGCTGCTCGCGCTTGCGGAAGTTCATGATCGCCGCGTTGATTTCCGCTCCGATGATGAAGATTGCCGAAAGCATATAGAGAAATACGATTGCCACCATGATCGAAGCAAGGCCTGCATAGGTGGTGACGTAATTTGCAAAAGTTTCGAGATATTTTGCAAAGGCTGTTGCAGCGGCCAGCCAAGCAACCAGCGTGATGCCGATGCCGGGGAGAATGTCGCTCAAGCGCCGTTTTCCTGCAGGCAGCCAGATATGCACGATGAAAAGCGCAAGCACCAGAACGATCACTGCAATCGTATAGCGCCAGATGGCGATTGTGCCTGTAAATGGTGCGATGTCTGGAAACCATTGCTCAGCCAAACGCACGGCAAGCGGTGCAAGAACCAGCAGAAAGCTGATTGCCATCAGGCTGATTGTGCCAATAAGCACGAAGCCCAAGCTTTGCAGACGGCAGAAAATGATCGAACGCTGGTCGGTCACACGATAGGCGCGGTTGAGCGACATGCGCAGTGCTTCCACACCATTGGAGGCAAAATAGGCGGCAGCGATCACACTCAAGGTCAGGAGTCCACTACGCTGAACCGTCAGAACGTTCATCACTTCATTGGCGATCGGGCCTGCAATATTCGACGGCCACATATCGAAAATGACATGCACCGCATTATTGGCGAATTCCTTGGTGCCGAGAAAGCTGGCGAGTGACGTTGCAAAGATCAGAAACGGGAACAGCGCCATCAGCCCGGACAGAGCAATGTGCGAGGCAAATGCCCAGCCATCGTCGCTACTGAAATGCCCATAAACATCGAAGGTGATCTGACGGAGAAAACGCCTTACTTTTCGCATCCGCAGATTTGTCCCTCTCAGTTCAGTTATTTGAATTCAAGGCCTTAAATCTAGTATCGAATTCGGAAATGCAAGGGGTGGGCTGTTTTAAACCTTTTGCGAATCAAGCACTCTGGCCAAAATCCTGCCTTAGGAAACAAGCCATGGTCTCACAAAATGCAAAGCGCAGCATCCTGATAACGGGGTGTTCTTCCGGCATCGGGGCCTATTGCGCGAGCGCCTTGCATCAGGCTGGCTGGCGTGTGTTTGCCACCGCGCGGAAAGATCAGGATATCGCAGCACTGAAAGCCAAAGGCATTGAGGCTTTTTATCTCGATTATACCGAACCGCAGTCGATCGAAGCGCTGGTCGACGAAGTCTTGCGTGCAACGGATGGCAGGCTGGACGCGCTGTTCAACAATGGCGCCTACGCACAGCCCGGCGCCATTGAGGATCTTCCCGTTGAAGCACTGCGTGCGCAGTTCGAGGCCAACTTCTTCGGCTGGCATGATCTGACACGCCGCATCATTCCGGTAATGCGTGCGCAGGGGCAGGGTCGGATTGTGCATTGTTCATCAATCCTCGGGCTTGTGCCGATGAAATGGCGCGGTGCATATGTTGCCTCGAAATTCGCGCTGGAAGGGCTGATGATGGCTCAACGCATGGAGCTGGAAGGCTCCGGCATTGAGGTGTCCATGATAGAGCCGGGACCGATTGCCTCGCAGTTCACCTATAATGCGGCCATGCATGCGCGCGCCAATATCGATCTCGAGCATTCCGTTCATCGCGAGTTATATCAGCGACAGATGGCAAAGCTTGAAAGCGGTGGTACAAAATCAAAAAACAAGCTTGGCCCCGAAGCGGTTTACGCGGTACTTGTGCATGCATTGGAGGCGCCTAAGCCGCGTCCGCATTATGCGGTTACGCGACCGGCTAAACTGGGTATTCTTGCACGACGCCTAATGCCGTCACGCTGGCTTTACCGAATGCTGTCCGACCAGTCTTGAATTAAAAAAGTACGGCGGATTATGGGAGAGAACTAAATGGACTTTCTGTTCAAAGCTGCGGCCATGGTGGCCATGTTCGCCGTGGCGATTGTGCTGATTATCGGCCTGCGCAATATGATGCGCGGTGGTGATGGCAACTTCTCCAACAAGATGATGCAGCTGCGTGTCTTTCTGCAGTTTATCGCTGTGGTTTTGATCGTGGCTGCCATTTATTTCGCACGTCAGACGAGTGGACAGTAACCATGGTCAAGCTCAACAAGATTTATACTCGTACCGGTGATGATGGAACCACTGGCCTGACCTCGGGTCCGCGCAGGCTGAAATCTGATTTGCGTGTGGAAGCTTACGGTACGGTCGACGAAACCAATGCTTGTATTGGTCTGGTTCGACTGCATACGGAGGCTGCTGATTATGTGCATATTGATGTTATGCTCATGCGCATCCAGAATGATCTGTTCGATCTTGGTGCCGATCTTTCAACGCCCGATGACGGTGAACCGCTTTCCTATGAGCCACTGCGTATTGTTGCCTCGCAGGTTACACGGCTTGAATCCGACATTGACTATCTGAACGCGGATATTCCGCCGCTGCGGTCGTTCATTCTGCCAGGTGGTTCGGCCGCTTCTGCGGCGCTGCATCTGGCACGCACCGTATCGCGTCGTGCGGAACGGTTGATGGTACAGCTTGCAAAGACTGAAGGCGAAGTGGTTTCAGAGGAAGCGCTGCAATATATCAACCGCCTCTCCGATTTCCTGTTCGTCGCTGCCCGCGCCGTCAATGAAAACGGCGCAAGGGATGTTCTTTGGGTGCCGGGCCAAAATAGATAGGCATTGCCGTGATGCCGGTCTGCAAATGGCGTTCTGTTTGCGCTTCGGTGCTCACTTACTTCAAGTAAGCTCCGCTCCGATGCTCAACAGATCACCATTTTCGCCACGGCCTGACGACAATGCGCGTCGCGGATGGTTTCAGACACCACGCTTATTGCCCCAGATCAGCACATGAAGCTGGGGCAGAACGTGGGCCTCAAACCAGCGATCTGCCATCACCTTGTCGATCAGCCATTCCATGCGGCTCATGATGCCGTCCATGTCGATGCGGGCATCGTCATCTTCGGGCGGTGGCGGTGTGTGATTGCCGGGCTGGAGGTAGACGGCCAAATGCGGATGACGTGCTGACGCTGCCCTTGCAAAGGCATAATCCGCATCATCGAAGACCACGAATTTCAGCACTGTCTTTGGTGCCGGTCCCGCAGCATCGATGGATGCAGCAAGCGCGTTCCAGTCCGTATCCATGCCGCTTGAAGGCGGTTTTGGACTCAGAACAAGCGTATCGAGCCTGGAAAACCAGTCCTTTGCCACCGACCCCTGTGTTTCCAGTGCAAAGCGATAACCTTGCGTGTGACCATGATCGATCAGTGGTCCCAAAGGCTGAATTGCTGGATTTCCGCCAGAAAGTGACACTGTTATTGGCTTTTTTCCAGAAAGTATCGTCACTTCATGCCAGATGGCATCAACGCTCATCGGTTTCCAGTCATGGCGAAAGCGGCTTTCAACAGCGTGCAGACTGTCACACCATGCGCAGCGGTAGTCGCAGCCGCCCGTGCGCACGAAAACAGTCGGCTCACCGCTCAACACACCTTCGCCTTGAATGGTAGGACCGAAAATCTCGCTGATGCGGATTTCGGAGCTTGTTTTCATGACCGGCTCTCGGGACGATACTCCGCCCATGTCTTCGGCGTTTCGCTGACCCTTACCGCTGTGACTTCCTGCCAGCGTGTCTGGCACCACTCATAAAGATGGCGCGCCAGAAACTCTGCCGTCACGCAATTATGCCCGAGCACATCATTGAGATGGCGGTGATCGAGCTCATCATCGATATAGCGCTTGAGTGGCGCCAGCTCGTGATAATCACGCACGAAGCCATGCTCATTGAGATCGGCTGAAGACAGTTCAACTTCAACGATGTAATTGTGCCCGTGCAGCCGCGCACATTGATGATCGGCGGGTAATTCTGTCAGCTGATGAGAAGCGGAGAAATGGAATTCCTTGGTGATACGAAACATCAGGCGCTCCTTTTCTCGATTGCGGCACGCCAGAAATCTGCATCCTCATAGCGGGTAGGATCTGTGACGCCCGCCAGATGGAAAGCCTCGCGACGTTCGACACAGGTGCCGCATCGCCCGCAATGATGTTCGCCACCCTTGTAGCAGGACCATGTTGCTTCAAACGGTGCCTTGTATTTTACACCATCTGAAACGATGTCGCTTTTTGACTTGTGCACATAGGGCGCAAGCACCTGAATATCGGCATATCCTTCCAGCGCATGGTTCTGCATGGTCTGGAAAGCGTCGATAAAGCCGGGACGACAATCGGGGTAGATGAAGTGGTCGCCACCGTGAACGGCAAGCGCCACGGCATCTGCCTTCTGGGCTGTTGCCACGCCAAAGGCGATGGCCAGCATGATGGCGTTACGGTTGGGAACGACGGTGATTTTCATCGTTTCCTCGGCATAGTGACCATCGGGAACATCGACATCATCTGTCAGAGCTGAGCCGGTCAGACTGGCGCCAATGGGGCGGATATCGATGATCTGATGTGGGACATTGAGCCGCTTTGCACAGGCTTCCGCGAAGCTCAATTCCTTTTTGTGCCTTTGGCCGTAATCAAAAGAGATCAGGCCAGTGAGCTGTTGTTCCGCCGCGATTTTATGCGCGAGCGAAACGGAGTCCAATCCGCCGGAGCAGATGACAAGCGTCTTCATAGTTTGAGTCCTTGTTTTGACCGGGTAGGCTGCGACCGGATGTTTACGCGGCTCTCCTACCGCATGAGACCGGGCTTGTAAACGCCACGAAAATGCGAGGAGCCATGCATGAAGGAAAGGCATCAAAGCGCATTGGGTGGATGAGATAGGGCTTGATGCGTGTTAGTGCGAAATTGGAATGACTATCTGTCAGAATATATTCATTTAAATCGATATTGCCGGCCATCCGCGATTGACGCGCACGTCAACCGTCTTTAGGTTTCGTGCCGGTTCCTGATGTTGCGGGGAAGTGCCGGTTTTAACGGCGTTTCTGTCAGCAACGTTTTCATGTCGGATTCTGACATGCGGGCAAAGATTCACGGCGGCATAGTCGTGTCGCAAAAGTCATTGAAGAGGTAATCGCGGATGAAAGTCCTTGTCGCAGTAAAGCGGGTTGTAGATTACAACGTAAAGATCCGTGTTAAGGGAGATGGTTCGGGCGTTGAGCTTGCAAACGTCAAGATGTCGATGAACCCTTTTGACGAGATCGCGGTTGAAGAAGCGATCCGTTTGAAGGAAGCAGGCAAGGTCACGGAAATCGTCGTGGTTTCGGTCGGTCCGGCACAGGCGCAGGAAACGCTGCGCACCGCACTTGCCATGGGTGCTGACCGTGCAATTCTGGTGAAGACTGACGAAACCGTCGAGCCGCTTGGTGTTGCGAAGGTTCTGAAGGGCGTGGTTGATGCTGAACAGCCAGACCTCGTTTTCCTCGGCAAGCAGGCGATTGACGACGATGCCAACCAGACCGGCCAGATGCTTTCGGCACTGCTCAACTGGAGCCAGGCGACTTTCGCCTCGAAGGTGGAGCTTGCTGACGGTTCGGCCAAGGTGACGCGTGAAGTCGATGGTGGTCTTCAGACCATTGATGTGAAGCTTCCAGCCATTGTCACGGTTGATCTTCGTTTGAACCAGCCGCGTTATGCATCGCTGCCAAACATCATGAAGGCAAAGAAGAAGCCGCTTGATGAGAAGTCGCCTGCTGATTTCGGTGCTGACATTGCGCCGCGTCTCAAGGTTCTGAAAACTGAAGAACCGGGTGGCCGCAAGGCTGGCGTGAAGGTTGGTTCGGTTTCCGAGCTGGTCGAGAAGCTTAAAGCCGACGGCGTATTGTAAGAGATCGGAAGGGACAAACACATGGCTATTCTTCTTATTGCCGAACACGACAATGCAAGCCTTTCCGATCAGACTGCAAAGGCTCTGACTGCTGCTGCCCAGATCGGTGGCGATGTCGATATTCTGGTTGCAGGCAAGGGCGCGAAAGCTGCCGCTGATGCAGCCGCCAAGCTTTCTGGTGTTCGCAAGGTTCTGTTGGCTGAAAGCGATGCGCTGGAAAACCGTCTGGCCGAGCCACTGGCTGCAGCCATCGTTGAACTCGCAGGAAACTACGACACGATCATTGCACCAGCCACCACTTCGGCCAAGAACGTGCTGCCGCGCGTTGCAGCACTGCTTGATGTGATGCAGCTGTCGGAAATCATGGAAGTTGTGTCCGCTGACACCTTCAAGCGTCCGATCTATGCGGGCAATGCGATCCAGACCGTGCAGTCGACCGATTCCAAGAAGGTCATCACGGTTCGTACGGCTTCTTTCTCGGCAGCAGCTGAGGGCGGTTCGGCTTCGGTTGAAAGCATCAATGCGGCTGCTGATCCGGCATTGTCGAGCTTTGTTGAAAACAAGCTTTCGGATTCTGATCGTCCGGAACTGACTTCTGCCAAGATCATCATCTCGGGCGGTCGTGCACTTGGTTCGTCGGAGAAGTTTGAGGAAGTGATCCTTCCTGTTGCCGACAAGCTTGGTGCAGCCGTTGGTGCCAGCCGTGCGGCGGTTGATGCGGGCTACGCTCCAAACGACTGGCAGGTTGGCCAGACCGGCAAGGTGGTTGCACCGGAACTTTACATCGCAGTTGGTATTTCAGGCGCGATCCAGCATCTGGCTGGCATGAAAGACAGCCGCGTGATTGTTGCGATCAACAAGGACGAAGAAGCACCGATCTTCCAGGTGGCTGATTATGGCCTCGTTGGTGATCTCTTCACTATTCTGCCAGAGCTGCAGAAAGCGCTCTGATAAATTGGAAAGGCGGCAGGGATAACCTGCCGCCTTTTTCACACCCGTCCTGCGTTGACTTTAGTTGGCGCTCGGGCGGGTTATTCATATGGTGGTCTTGCATTTTTCGGCTGTAACTGTCTTGTTAGGCAGGCTTTCGGAAAAGCGCGAAAGCGGCGGTAGACCTCGCCATCGGCGAGAGCATGAAGGAGTTGGAACTGTGGCAATCAAGACGGTAGGTATTGTTGGCGCGGGTCAGATGGGCAGCGGAATTGCTCATGTGTGCGCATTGGCAGGTTACGACGTGCTTCTGCACGACGCGGCTGCGGACCGGCTGGAAAAGGGCATTGCCACAATCAACGGCAATATGGCGCGACAGGTATCTTCTGGTAAGCTGGAAGAACAGCAGCGTGCCGATGCAATGAAGCTGATCCGTCCTGCTGTTTCGATGGAAGACCTTGCAGGTGTTGATCTGGCAATTGAAGCCGCTACCGAAGACGAAACCGTCAAGCGCAAGATTTTTGCCCAGCTTTGCCCGGTGCTAAACCCTGAAGCCATTGTTGCGACCAATACGTCGTCGATCTCCATCACGCGTCTCGCCTCGACCACTGACCGTCCAGAACGCTTCATCGGTATTCACTTTATGAATCCCGTGCCAATCATGAAACTGGTTGAGCTGGTGCGCGGTATCGCGACTGAGGAAGACACATTCCGCAAGTCGAAGGATTTTGTCACCGCACTTGGAAAGACTGTAACGGTTGCCGAAGATTTCCCGGCTTTCATCGTCAACCGCATTCTGCTGCCTATGATCAACGAAGCGATCTACACGCTCTATGAAGGTGTGGGCAGCGTTGAGGCCATCGACACAGCCATGAAGCTTGGTGCAAACCATCCGATGGGACCTTTGCAGCTCGCGGATTTCATTGGCCTTGATACGTGCCTCTCGATCATGCAGGTGCTGCATGACGGCCTGTCGGACTCGAAGTATCGCCCATGCCCGCTGCTGGTCAAATATGTCGAAGCTGGCTGGCTTGGTCGTAAGACTGGCCGTGGTTTCTATGATTATCGTGGTGAAAACCCGGTTCCAACGCGTTAAGCGAACCTTTGATTTTTGCAAAGCCGGTGTTCAACACCGGCTTTTTTGTTTTAGGCAAGGGCCTGGTGGAGATCACGGGCGCTAGCCATTTAAACGGGCCGCAAGCAGCATAGTGGCCAATTCTCCACGGCTGTGGAAAACTTGTTTATCCTTACCGTTAACTTAACCTTAACCAAGGCGATTCAGAAGTTGTTCATCTTTAATTGTTAAAGTTTTCATTAAGATGTTCGGAAACATTAATTGTTTCACCAACCCTAACAAGTTGCGACGGGCATCATCTTCGAAAAGCAATTTGGTGGAAAGGTGAAGACGATGAACATTATAGTTCAGCTGCGTGACAGCGTTAATGTTATTCGTGAATTCGTCGCACCAAGCTACAGGCCCGAGCGCCATTACATGCGCGGACCGGGCCCGGCTTGCGCGGCACGCACGGCTAGCTGATTTTCGGGCAAATCCCGAAAGAATAGATATAAAAAAGCCAGAGCGGGCGACCGCTCTGGCTTTTGTTTTTCCGAACCTTAGCTCTCGCTTATTCCAGACCTTCAAACAGCGCCGTCGAAAGATAGCGTTCTGCAAATGATGGAATGATGATGACAATGTTCTTGCCCTTGTTTTCAGGGCGCTTGCCGACTTCGATAGCTGCAGTGAGCGCTGCACCTGAAGAAATGCCGACAGGGATGCCTTCAATGCGCGCAATCAGGCGGGAATTGGCAAAGGAATCCTCGTTGGAAACGGTCACGACTTCATCATAAACGCTGGTGTCGAGCGTCTTTGGTGCAAAGCCCGCGCCGATGCCCTGGATCTTATGTGGGCCAGGTGTACCGCCGGAGAGAATTGGCGAATCCTTGGGCTCGACAGCAATCACCTTGAAGGATGGCTTACGTGCCTTGATGACCTGACCAACGCCGGTAATGGTGCCGCCGGTGCCAATGCCGGAAATCAGGATGTCTGCTTCGCCATTGGTATCGTTCCAGATTTCCTCAGCCGTGGTAAGGCGGTGAATTTCAGGGTTAGCCGGATTTTCAAACTGCTGTGGAATGATGGCATTCGGGTTGCCTTCGGCGATTTCTTCTGCCTTGGCAATGGCGCCTTTCATACCTTTTGCGCCTTCCGTCAGAACCAGTTCTGCACCGAGCAGCTTGAGCAGCTTGCGGCGTTCAACAGACATGGTTTCAGGCATGGTCAGAACGAGGCGATAACCCTTGGCGGCTGCCGCAAAAGCCAGTGCGATGCCGGTATTGCCGGAAGTAGGTTCCACAAATACGGTCTTGCCCGGAACAGCTTTGCCCTGTGCTTCAAGCGCTTCGATCAGCGCAAGACCGATACGGTCCTTGACGCTCGCCAATGGATTGAAGAATTCGAGCTTGACCAGAAGGTTGGCTTCAACGCCATTTTCCTTGGCAAACTTGTCGATGCGCACGAGCGGTGTATTGCCGATCGTATCGAGAATGGAATTATAGATGCGACCGCGTCCTGCGGTCTCGCCGTCTTTTCCGCCAAGGGGCTTGCTCATGGAATAATCTCCTTCTGTTTGAAGTGAAGTTTATGAGGAAATGGCGCAAAAGCATAGCTGGGTCCATGCTTCGGATTGCATAAATTTGGAATTATATTCTTTAAAGCCAATATCCTTAGAAGATAATTCCAAGCAATTAGGTACTGATAAAGCGCACGATCATTTGTTTGAAAATCGCCCGATCCTTGAGCGAAAACAGATCACTCACCCTTCCGATAAGCTTTTCATGTCTATAAGCTTTTGCTGTCTGATTGATCCGCATCAATGCTCTTGTCAAAAGGAGCGCGCATGGTTGGATCGTGATCGCAAACTGGAGGCTTGGGCCGTGTATAAGACTATTCTGATTGCAACCGATGGATCTGAACTTGCCGACAAGGGCGTCGAACAGGGTGTGGCTCTGGCCAAGCAGTTTGGCTCGAAGGTGCAGCTGGTTTCTGTGACCGAGCTTCTGCCATCCTATGGCATCGTCGTTGCTGCGGAATGGGCATCCAGCCCTGCCGCCTTCCAGGAATATCGCGAGGCAATCACCAAAGCGGCAGCCGATTTGCTCGCCAAAGCAAAAGCCAAGGCGGAAGCTGCTGGCGTTGATGTTGAAACTCTACACATTGAGAACCAGTCACCAGCACAGGGCATTATTGAAGCCGCCAAGCAGACAGGCAGTGATCTGATCGTGATCGCATCGCATGGCCGTCGCGGCGTCAACAAGCTGCTGCTCGGCAGTCAGGCTGCTGAAGTGCTTTCATTGAGCTCTGTGCCTGTGCTCGTGGTTAAGTAAGCCACGTAATCTGCGATATGCAGAACACGCGATAGTGTTCGCTCTCAATCGCTTAAGCGTCTAACAACGCAAGAAGATTGCCGCGCATCTCTGTTAGACTTCTTTAGCCCTTATAGGGCTGGAGGAGTTTTTCAGGAGATTATTATGACCGCGCCGCGTCCATCCAAGACCAGCATTGGTAATCATCTGCTTCATCCCGAAACGCAGATGCTTAATTACGGTTACGATCCCGAACTATCCGAGGGAGCCGTCAAGCCGCCTGTATTTCTGACATCGACCTTTGTTTTTAAAAGCGCCGAAGATGGGCGCGATTTCTTTGATTTTGTATCTGGACGCAAGGAGCCGCCAGCGGGTGTCGGGGCCGGTCTCGTTTATTCGCGTTTCAATCATCCTAACAGCGAGATCGTGGAAGATCGTCTGGCCGTTTATGAAGGCACGGAAAGCTGCGCGCTGTTTTCCTCCGGAATGTCGGCGATTGCTACGACGCTCTTTGCATTTGCGCGACCGGGCGACGTGATCCTGCATTCTCAGCCGCTTTATGGCGGCACAGAAACGCTGCTAGCCAAGACATTTCATAATTTCAATGTGGAAGCTGTGGCATTTGCCGATGGCGTGCATGAGGCTTCCATTGAGAAAGCTGCAGATGAAGCACTACAGAAGGGACGCGTCTCAGTCGTTCTGATTGAAACACCGGCCAATCCGACCAATAGCCTTGTTGATATTGCCGCGATCCGGCGTGTCGCAGACAAGATTGCAGAAAAGCAGAACGGGCATCGTCCTGTTATCGTTTGCGATAATACTCTGCTTGGCCCGGTTTTCCAGAAGCCACTCGATCATGGCGCAGATCTGTCGCTTTACTCGCTGACGAAATATGTGGGAGGCCATTCCGATCTGATTGCCGGTGCGGTCCTTGGCGCAAAGGCGGTCGTTAAACAGGTAAAGGCGCTGCGCGGTGCCATTGGCACACAGCTGGACCCGCATTCCTGCTGGATGCTTGGCCGTTCACTGGAAACGCTTGGTATTCGCATGGATCGGGCTGACAAGAACGCCTTGGCGATAGCCGAATTCCTGCGTGACCATCCCAAGGTCGGGAAGCTGCATTATCTGCCTTTTGAAGATGCAGCATCCGATGTTGGTCAATTGTTTAAACGCCAATGCACTGGGGCAGGATCAACCTTTTCATTTGATATCAAAGGTGGTCAGGCAGCGGCATTCCGCTTTCTCAATGCATTGCAGATTTTGAAACTGGCAGTCAGCCTTGGTGGAACGGAATCGCTTGCAAGCCACCCGGCAGCGATGACACATTCAGGCGTTCCGATTGAAGTGCGTGAACGCATCGGCGTGCTGGAATCAACTATCCGCCTGTCGATTGGTATCGAGCATCCCGATGATCTGATTGCTGATCTGACTCAGGCACTGGAAGCTGCGTGAATAGAGGCTGGTGAGATGATGGTGCGGGTGGTCGGAATCGAACCGACACTCCTTTCGGAACCGGATTTTGAGTCCGGCGCGTCTACCAGTTCCACCACACCCGCACATGACTGCCGAAGCAGTCTGATATGGTCCAAAAACGGACAGCGGGGAGGGATATACCGGCTAAACGAAACGAGGTCAATTACCCTCAAGCCGCTTGACTGATTATACTTACAGCCAAGCGCAAATATAAACAGGACAGGCGACCGAGCTTGCATCAAGCGGCTATCAGTTGCCTGTTCTTACAGCGGTTTCAGTTAAGACTGAATCGTTGGAACCGCTGTAACGGTTTGGTTTTACGCATTATCCGACGCAAAACCGCTACGCACTCTTCGAAATGCGCTCTAATACCAGGGCAGCTCAAGATGCTGACGCATCACGCCTCGAAAAAGCTCAATCGTCACTCGGGCTTAACCAAACTCCATGAGTTATACTCATGGAGTTTCGGTATAATCTCAGCGGCGAAGATTATACTCGACGATATTCCAGCAGACGAGAAAGGCAATGAAGCCCAAGACGATGAGGTCAATTGTCTTCAGATAAGAGAGATATTCCAACATAGCGCATCTCCTTCCCAAGGGAGGCGCTTTGGAATTTTTGAAGCGGCGAATGAGGGTCGTGCTAATTCATATACTTGATGGCTTTGGAGTAAAAACCTCAAAGCGACCAACTCAAACCCTCATTATTCGCCTGCCATGCTTGATTTCAGGCGCTCTCCCACAAACAAGTATAGCACAGTGTGCTGTTTTCTCAAGTATTTGTTCTATTTTTCTTTTTGCTGAAGCCGGCTTTATTTCCGTTCCGTAAAATTTCGGATGCGATTTCGGATGATACGGGTCAGATTGCGTGTACGCTGATAAAGATGGATTTGCGATGCCGCCTGACGAACCTGCTTGTCTACTCCCGGTGTCAAACCAATCACCAGAGTTTCGATGGTTTCTCGCTCCTGACACAAGCGTGACATGACAGGATGATCCGGCACGGCGCATGAATCTGTGCGCGTGATATTGGTGTCTTCCAGATGGTTTTTCACCACCTCGATCATCAACAACATGCCGGGCGAGTAGGCTTGCAGGGTTTCGTCATAGGCGGTTTTCCACGTCCATGCTTCGCCAGAAACCGTGAAGACAATCAGGATCGCGATCACGCGGCCATCGAGTTCAAGTGTGTGGATGCGTACACAATCGCGCTCTGCAAGATTGTTAACTGCTTCGCGTGCAAAGGCTGCACGGAAACGGTCGACTGCCATGGCTGTACCGCGGCGTCCTTTCCATCCGCTCGCTTCAAGCGTCAAAAAATGTTCGAATGCAAAACGCACTTCGTCGGGTGTGCGCGCGATGCGATGTGCGAGTTCGCCTTGTTCGGCGAGACGGCGCCAAAGGCGGCTATATTCGCGGCGATGGTGCGGACCAATCGCTTGTTTGACATAGGTTTCCCCATCAAGCTCGCTCTGAAGAAATGGACGCGATTTTTGCTCTATGGAAACGATTGGTAGCTGACGTCCAACTGCCACGGATCGAATGAGCTTCGCGACGGCACCGTCGGCGCGCATTTCAGGAAGAACAAGCACGTCCGGCATTTTAATATGATCACGCGCCAGAATATCGAAAAGATCTTCGACAACGCCGACAGGATCGTCGTGATCGATTAGCGGTGTGCCCTGTGGGCCGAAAGGTGTTGCCCATGCGCGAATAACAGGAGATGAGAGTGGCAGGCCGGGGCGTTCAATCGTGTAAGGCATGACGAAACGCAGCCGGCTACGGATTTCGTTTTCGTCGCGCATGACCATGAATCGCACTTCACGATCTTCCAGACGCGGCATCGCTGGTGCGAGGAAGCGCGCATTGAAAAAGATGTTGGGTTCGATTGTCCGGCTGCTTAAGTGATCCAGTTCGTCGCGCAGCTCAAAACCGGCCGATGCGCCATAGATCGCAAGCTTGCGCGGAATATCGCGACTGCTGTGCAGGCTTTCCTCCAGACGCTTAGTAGCATCCATTGCAGCGACGCTGTCGGAAAGTTGTGAGATGATGCGAGCCGTATGTCCGCCTGCGGATTCCTCAAGCAAAGGTTTTGCGGCCATTAGAGAATCTCCTCCGAGCTATTGCTGCGGGCGTCAGAAGCGCGATTTCGGGGAATGAGAATAAACATAGTGATATGCATCGTTTTATGCACGGCGGTTGAGAGCAGAATGGCTTCAAGAAGCATCGAGAAAGCGGTCGAGAAAGCCGCGCCCATCAGACCGAAACGCGGGATGAGAACCAGATTGAGGCCAACGTTTACTGCAAGTGTAACCGCATAAAGCAGAGCGCAGATATTCTGTTTGCCTGACATGTTCAGCAGGCTTTCGGCAGGTCCAACACTTGCGCGCGCAATCACGCCGATGATGAGAATGAAAAGTAGCGGATAGCCTTCGGTGAAGGCACTGCCGAACAGCATGAGCAGCGGATAGCCTAGCGCCAGAATGAACAGGCCTAGAAACAGTGTCGGCCAGAATGTCCAGCGTGTTGAGGCTTCTGCAAAGCTTGCAAATTCAGCATGATCGCCACTGTGAAGAAGATCGGAATAGCGCTGCGCCACGCTCGCTTTGACTGCAAAATAGACGAAGTGTGCAAGCGCCATGATTTTGGTAGCCGCGAAATAGATCGCCACATGCTGGGGGTCCATAGCATGGCCGACCATCAGCACGTCGATATTGATGAGCAGGAAGAAAAAGCCTTCAACGAGGAAGATCGGTAAGGCGACCTTCATCCATTGCGCGAACAATATTTCTCGTTGTCCTGATGGGATGTCTCTCTTCAAGGAGCGATCAAGCATCAGCCATTGCCCAACCGTAGTCGCCCATGTAGCGGCGATAGAAACTCCAAGAGCTGTGGTGGCTGTGGAAGGCAAGCTGGCTGCGTGAGCTGCGATCATGAAGATTAGTACGAGCAGAGGGCGGATGATATAGCTCGGTGTGAGCGCCATCATGATCCATGTGCGCGAACGAGCGATGCCATCAAGCATATTGCCAAGTGCGATCATTGGCAGGCAGATAAAGCCGAGAATGAACGGGATAAGATAATAGGTCTCGATCCGATCTTTCAGAAGCAATAGCAGTACCGCGCCAAACAAGGCGATTGCAGTCGCTGAGCCAAGAGCAAAAAGACGGCCAGCATACAGAATACCACGAAGTGGATTAAACAGATTTCGCTGAACATATTCAGGCACATAACGGATGATGGTGGTGTGCAAACCAAAGCAGGCGAGATCACCGATGATGATCATTGAAAGCCACACCAGAACGAAAATCCCGTATTGGAATTCACCCATCCAGCGCGCCAGAATAACCTGAGAAATAAGCGCAATCGCTGCACTTGCAACACGCACGGAAAAGGCAAGAAGTGAAGCGCGCTGCGCATCGGCCTGCGGACCAGAGCCAAGCAGAATAGCATCGACCCGCTCCGTTACGGGACGAAGCCTAGCTGCGATCTTGCCAGGTAGAACCCGGCTCGCTGCTTTTGCTGCCGAAAAGCGCACTCTTTGCCAACCCTGTTTATCGCGGCCCCTGTTAGGTATCCGCTATTTCTGCTGATCTTCTGAAGGACCATCGTGTATCTGCATTCGGCACTGTGCCGGACCGCAGTAGCTGAACATTAGATGGCAGTTCTTTAAAAAGGTAAAAAGAAACGGCCCCTCCTGTCAAAGCGAAGCCAAATTGAAAGAGATGGTAATTACTTTCTGAACGTATCAGTTTTCGCGCAACTACTGAAATAGTGTCGATAAACAGAAAGAGCTCCGGAAAGCTGCGCTGGATTTTATTCAAGTTAGGTGGCCAATTGTGGAGCGAAAAGAAAAAACCCGGCGATTGCGCGCCGGGTTTTTTGTTTGATAGCTTGCTTTCGAGGCGCTTATTCAAACGCGCCGTGACAATGCTTGTATTTCTTTCCTGAGCCACAAGGGCAGGCTTCGTTGCGGCTGACCTTGCCCCATGTTGTCGGGTCTGCCGGATCACGATCGCCAGCCGGGATGACGCGTTCATCCTGCTGATGTTCAGCCCATGCATTTTCATCAAAGTCGTTCTCGCCGGTGGTGCTGTCGATATGACGGCCGGTCATCGGCGGAAGTTCTGGCTCTGGCGGAGCTTCGCGAACGATTTCAACGCGCATCAGCTGCGTGATGACCACTTCGCGCAGATTGGCAAGCAGAGCCTGGAACAGCTCGAAGCCTTCAGTCTTGTACTCGTTCAGCGGATCGCGCTGAGCATAACCACGGAAACCAACGACCGAACGCAAGTGGTCAAGATTTACCAGATGCTCACGCCAGAGGTTATCAAGCGACTGCATGATCACCGATTTCTCGATGTAGGTCATGATCTGCGCACCGAAACGCTCTGCCTTCTCGGCTGCGGCCTTGTCAGCTGCTTCCTTGATACGGGTTTCAAACTCTTCTTCGGCGATACCCTCTTCCTTGGCCCAGTCTTCCACCGGTAGGACGAGGTTAAGTTTGGTAAGAATATCGTCCTTAAGACCGGCAATATCCCACTTTTCTGCATAAGCATCCTTGGGGATACGAAGAGCAACCATGTCCTCAATAACTTCGTGACGCATTTCGTTCACGGTCTCGGTCAGGTCTTCTTCGTCCATGATTTCAAGGCGCTGCTCGAAGATTACCTTACGCTGATCGTTCATCACGTCGTCGTATTTGAGCAGGTTCTTACGGATTTCGAAGTTACGGGCCTCAACCTTGGTCTGCGCCTTTTCAAGCGCCTTATTGATCCACGGGTGAACAATGGCTTCGTCTTCCTTGAGGCCGAGCTTCTGCAGCATTCCGTCCATACGGTCGGAGCCGAAGATGCGCATCAGATCGTCCTGCAGCGACAGGAAGAACTTTGAACGGCCCGGATCGCCCTGACGACCCGAACGACCGCGCAGCTGGTTGTCGATGCGACGGCTTTCGTGACGCTCGGTGGCAAGAACATAAAGACCGCCAGCAGCGAGAGCCTTTTCTTTCAGCTTCGCAATATCAGCCTTGATCTCGGCAATTTTTGCAGTGCGCTCTGCGCCTTCAGGCATATCCGAAAGCTCTTCGTGAATGCGCATTTCAAGATTGCCGCCGAGCTGAATATCCGTACCGCGACCTGCCATGTTGGTGGCGATGGTCACTGCACCCGGAACACCAGCCTGCGCGATAATAAAGGCTTCCTGCTCGTGATAACGGGCATTCAGAACCTGGAAGCCCTTGATGCCCTCTTTGCGCAGTCGCTCTGCCAGAAGTTCCGACTTTTCAATCGACGTTGTGCCGACGAGAACCGGCTGGCCCTTTGCGTGCGAAGCCTGAATGTCACGCACAATGGCTTTGTATTTTTCTTCAACCGTACGATAAACTTCGTCGTCTTCATCGAGACGCTTGACCGGCAGGTTGGTCGGAATTTCCAGAACTTCCAGACCGTAGATGTTGCCGAATTCTTCCGCTTCCGTCGCAGCTGTACCGGTCATGCCGGAGAGCTTGGTGTACATACGGAAATAGTTCTGGAACGTGATCGAAGCCAGCGTCTGATTTTCAGGTTGGATTGTGACGTGTTCCTTGGCTTCCAGTGCCTGATGCAGACCTTCCGAGAAACGGCGGCCCGGCATCATACGGCCGGTGAATTCGTCGATGATGACGATTTCGTCGTTGCGGACGATGTAGTCCTTGTCACGCTGGAACAGTTTGTGAGCGCGCAACGCGTTGTTCAGGTGGTGAACGACAGCAACGTTTTCGATGTCGTAAAGGCTTTCACCCTTGAGGTGTCCTGCAGCTTCAAGAAGCTGTTCAACCTTTTCGGTGCCGACTTCTGTAAAGATCGCGGTTTTCTGTTTTTCATCGATTTCAAAATCTTCCGGCTCAAGAGCAGGAATGAAAGTGTCGATGAGGTTGTAGAAATCCGAACGGTCTTCGAGTGGACCGGAAATGATCAGCGGCGTACGCGCTTCATCGATGAGGATCGAATCCACTTCGTCGACGATGGCGTAGTTGTGACCGCGCTGGACCATCTGGGCACGTTCGTACTTCATGTTATCGCGTAGATAATCGAAGCCGAGCTCGTTGTTGGTGCCGTAGGTGATGTCGCAGCCGTAAGCAGCCTGACGCTCATTGTCGTCGAGACCATGCTTGATAACGCCCACGGTCAGACCGAGGAAGTTATAAAGCTTGCCCATGGTTTCGGCATCGCGGGTAGCGAGGTAATCGTTGACCGTCACCACATGCACGCCCTTGCCTTCAAGAGCGTTGAGGTAAACAGGCAGCGTCGCCATCAGCGTCTTGCCTTCACCGGTGCGCATTTCGGCGATGCCGCGTTCATGCAGCACCATGCCGCCGATCAACTGCACGTCGAATGGGCGCATACCGAGAACGCGCTTGGCGGCTTCGCGAGCCGTCGCAAAAGCGTCGGGAAGCAATGCATCCAGTTTCTTGCCCTGAGCGAGTTCAGCGCGAAATTCCGCAGTCTTCGCCTGAAGCTGTTCGTCGGTGAGTGCTTCGTAATTCTTCTCAAGCGCAGTAATCTGTTCTGCACGAACCCGCAGTGATTTCACTTGGCGGTCGTTGGATGAACCGAATATCTTGCGGGCGAGGCCGCCAAAGCTGACCATTCCTGGTCCTTTCCTGTCCGTTCGGCCGGAAGCGCTTCCGGCAATGTCGAATGCTTTATTCACGCGTATTGAAACAAATGCAAGAAAACTACGTTGTAAAAGCTGCCAAATACGGCGCATTTTTCACGCAATTCCCCCGTGGCTTACTGGACGCCAAGCCGAAGGACAGATAAGAGGGGCTTGAAGCGATGTCAATGTTGCTCGACAGGCCGGAAAACCTGTCTTTTCTCGCGGATAATAGTGTTTTCGGGCCAAATTCCGCCGCATTCATGGGGCCGGTAGACGGTCTCGAAGGAGAGAATCTCATATGAAAGCCATTCTCAAAGCCCCTTATCGCAAGGCTCTTGCTGTCCTCGCAACTTCGGTTGCGCTTGCTGGTTTCAGCAGTTCGGCTGTCTTTGCGCAGGATGCAGCTAAACCCGCTGAAGCAGCAACTTCTGCCGCAGCGTCCGAAGATCCGGCAAAGGTTCTTGCCACCGTCAATGGCAAGGATATCACCGTCGGTGAAGTCGATCAGGCCGCTGGCGACCTCGATCCGCAGTTCGCGCGCCTTCCTGCCGAGCAGCGCCGTCTGGCAGCTCTCGCAGCACTCATCGACATCAAGGCGATGGCTGGCGAAGCAACGAAAGAAAAGCTTGATCAGAGCGACGATTTCAAGAAGCGCATGGAATTCCTGCGTGAACGCGCACTGCACAACGAATATTTCAAGGATGCGGTTGTCGACAAGATTTCGGACGCCGACGTTCGCGCCCGCTATGACAAGGAAATCGCAGCGATCCCTCCACAGAATGAAGTGCGCGCACGTCACATTCTCGTGAAGACGAAGGAAGAAGCTGAAGCCATCATCAAGAAGCTTGAAGGCGGCGCGAAGTTTGAAGATCTCGCCAAGGAAAGCTCGACCGATGGCACCGCTGCCAATGGCGGTGATCTTGGCTACTTCTCCGAAGGCCAGATGGTCCCTGAATTTGAAAAGGCTGCCTTTGCATTGAAGCCAGGTGAATACACCAAGGAACCGGTGCAGTCGCAGTTTGGCTTCCACGTCATTCAGCTTGAAGATCGTCGCACCAAGCAGCCACCGGCATTCGATCAGGTTTCCGAGCAGATCCGTTCGATCATCATGCGTGAGCGTTATGTCGAAATGGTCAAGAAGCTGCGTGATGGCATGAAGATCGAATACAAGGATCCTGCTGTCGATAAAGCCATGAAGGAAGCCGCAGCGGCACAGGAACAGGGTGACGACGGCGATGCGCCGGATGCAGCCCAGCCGCAGCAGTAAGCTTTGAGTTCATGAAAACGCCCCGGATTTCCGGGGCGTTTTTTATTTGGATATCGGGCGGTTTGCAGCAAGATGGAATTATGAAACCGCTCGATCTTTTTATTTAGTCGCATTGTCCTTCGCAAAACCGCTTCGCACTTTTGCTGGAAATGCTTTAGTTATCGCTTGATTTTGTGCTGCAAACCTTTCCAATGCAGCAGAATCAAATCGCATCTCTTGAGGCAATCATGTCTGCGTCCGTATCACCGCTTGCTCCAAAACATTATCCATCAATGCCGGTCATTCACGGCGTCCGCATCGCAACAGCTGCAGCCGGTATCAAATATAAGGGCCGCACGGATGTCATGCTGATGGTGTTTGACAAGCCTGCCGAAGCAGCAGGTGTTTTCACTCGCTCACTATGCCCTTCCGCACCTGTGGATTTCTGCCGTCAGAACCTCGTACACGGCAAGGCACGCGCTGTTGTAGTGAATTCGGGCAATGCCAATGCCTTCACCGGCCTGAAAGGCCGTGAGGCAACGGAAGCAACCGCTCGAGCCGCAGCCAAGGCTGTTGGATGCAACACTACCGATGTGTTTCTTGCGTCCACCGGCGTTATCGGCGAGCCGCTTGATGCGTCCAAGTTTTCCGGTCTTCTGGACGACATGGCAAAATCTGCCAGCGACAATTTCTGGACTGAAGCTGCCAAAGCAATCATGACGACCGATACCTATCCGAAAGTTGCGACCGAAACGGTTCTGCTCGGACAGGTTCCGGTAACGATCAATGGCATCTCTAAGGGTGCAGGCATGATCGCGCCTGATATGGCGACGATGCTTTCATTTGTTGTTACAGATGCTCCGATCAAGGCTGACGTTCTGCAGAGCCTGCTTTCCAAGGGCGTCGGTTCGACGTTTAATGCAGTAACGGTTGATAGCGATACATCCACCTCTGATACGCTTATGCTGTTTGCAACAGGATCGGCGGCAGAACGCGGCGCGCCTGAAATTACGGACGCTTCCGACAAGCGTTTGGGTGATTTCAAAAAGGCTCTGGCTCGCGTGTTGAAGTCGCTGGCACTTCAGGTCGTGCGCGATGGTGAAGGTGCGCGCAAAATGGTCGAAGTCGAAGTGACCGGCGCGAAGTCGGCTGCTTCTGCCAAAAAGATTGCACTTTCAATTGCCAATTCGCCATTGGTAAAAACCGCTGTTGCCGGTGAAGATGCCAACTGGGGCCGTGTCGTCATGGCTGTCGGCAAGGCTGGTGAACCGGCTGATCGCGATCTGCTGGCTATCTGGTTTGGCGATATTCGCGTGGCGCATCAGGGCGAGCGTGACCCGGCTTATTCCGAAGAAGCGACCTCTGCTTATATGCAGGGCGAGGACATTCTCATTCGCGTTGATCTGGGGATCGGAAAGGGCAAGGCAACTGTCTGGACCTGCGATCTGACCAAGGAATATGTGGCGATTAACGGCGACTACAGAAGCTAATGTTTCGGGTTACAGTGGCCTGCAAATTGCGTTCTTCTTCGCTTCCGGTGCGCATGTGGCTTTAAGTACACTCCGCTCCGGTTCTCGAAGATCAACATTTTCGGCACACTGGAACTCTGAAACGGAGGAGAGAATTTGAATATGTCAAATCTTGCTATCGTTCGCCAGTTGGAGGCCGTCGGCTTCCGTGCCTGGCCCGCGACGTCTGTTCACTATGATGGAACATGGGCGATACGCATGACGGCAGCACATCCTTCGAAGCGGCTCAATTCGGTCAATCCGCTTGATCCGGGCGATACGCGCGATATTCCGGCGCGTATCGAACAGGCAGCGCAGCGGTTTCGCGTTTATGGCCGGGTTCCTTGTTTCAGGCTTTCGCCGCTGGCTCCTGTCGAGCTTGAAAATTATCTCGAAGGTCTCGGCTGGCAGCGCAAGGATGAAACCATTGTCATGACCGCCAATCTTGGCGAGCTTGATCTTACAGCTGAGCGCGATGAAACACCCTTGAAAGACATTGGTCGTTTTGTCGATGCTTCTATCGCTATTCATGGTCGCCCGACAGAACTTCGTCCAGGTTTCTCGGAATTGCTGGATGGCATTCGTCCTAACAAGGGGATGTTTGTTCTGGAAGAAGCAGGTCGCGCAGTCTCCAATGTGCTTTGCGTGCAGGATGGTGCGATGGCAGGCCTGTTTGACGTTGGAACCTTGCCTGAAGCGCGCCGTAAGGGACATGGCCGTGTATTGATTGGTGCGACGCTGAAATGGGCCAAGTCGCTTGGCGCAAAAACTGCCTGGCTGCAGATAGAGGCGGATAATGTTGCGGGACTGGCGCTTTACGAACGCTTCGGCTTTCAGGAAGCCTATCGCTACGCCTATCGGGAGAGCAATGAGAAATGAGCGAGATTAAATCCCGCCGTATAATACTGGTTGCAGCGTGTGCGCTGATCGATGCTGATGGTCGCGTGCTTCTTGCACAGCGTCCGGAGGGTAAATCACTTGCAGGTCTATGGGAGTTTCCCGGCGGCAAGGTAGAAGTTGGTGAAACGCCTGAAGAAACGCTGATCCGAGAGCTTCAGGAAGAAATCGGCGTGACGACAAAGGTTGCCTGTCTCGCCCCGCTCACTTTTGCCAGCCACACCTATGATGACTTTCATCTTTTGATGCCGCTCTATGTCTGTCGCCGCTTTGAAGGCGTGGCGCAGGGGCTGGAAGGACAAGCACTGAAATGGGTGCGCCCAAAGGATATGCGCGACTATCCGATGCCGCCAGCTGATGAGCCGTTGATCCCGTTTCTGATTGATTTGTTGTGAGCTGTGGAAAGACTCAAAATAGCTGACAATTCCTTACGATTTACAGCGCGCGTTAATCGATGATTCACTCCGCTGCGGCATTCTCCGAATTAAGTGCCTCGGAGTTAAGCCCATGAGTTTCGATAATAATTATTTTAGTGCAGATCATAATGAATATACGCCGGGCCCACTCTCGAAAGCCGGTCGCGGCATCTTGCGTGTTGTGCTTCTTTTCGGCTCGGCAGCTGTTGCTCTTGCCCTTATTATTGTGCCGGTCTTAAACGATCAGGCGAATAAGGTTGCGGCCCAATCGGTGTTGCCAGAGGGCATTGATCGGACCATGACAGGTTCGATCAAGCGTGACCCCGTTGTGATACGCAAAGCGCCGGTTCGCCCGATCTGTGTTATTGATGCAGATGGCAGTCATACGGGCGATTGCTGATAAGTTTTGAGTTTCGTATTTCCGAACACAAAACTGCATCACACTTTTGCTGAAACCACTCTATTCGACGTTTTTAAGTGCGTCAGCCAGTGAGGCCTTGGCAGAGCCAGGCTTCAATGGCTTTTGTTGTGATTCATGCGGTGCCCAGCCCGACAGCCAGATTGTCGAGAAGGTTGCGCGGATGCGGCCATCCGGATCGCTGAACCGTTCGGCATAGATTTCCGCTGCACGTAAGAAAAGCTTCTTTGAAACCGGCTTGCGTGAACGATCACGCAACACATTCTGCATACCCATGGCGCGCAGATCGGCCATCAAATTGAAAATGCTATCATAGCGCACCGTAACGTTATCAACGTCCGTCACCGGAAGTGCAAAACCTGCACGTTGCAGAAGACCGCCGACATCGCGAACATCCGCGAAAGGGAAAATGCGCGGCGAAGCACCACCCGTCAGCTCGATTTCAGCCTGTAAAAGACTTTCGCGCAGCTCGCCCAAAGTCCCGTTGCCGCTGAGCGCCGCGAGAAACAGCCCGTCAGGCTTCAGCGCACGGGCAATCTGTATCATTGCGCCCGGGGTATCATTGGTCGAATGCAGTGACAGCAGCGAAACGATGAGATCGGTGCTCTGAGGTTTGAGCGGCAAGGCTTCGTCATCGGCAACAACTGCCGCGAAGGGGCCATTGAGAAAGGTAGCATCGCGTTCGATGCGCAAAATCATCTCCGCTTTGCCAGAACGAGCAATGGCTGCCGCCGCCAGACCATTGTGCCCCGCGAGGTCAACAGCAACTGGAAATTGGCGTGTCACTGCATCCAGCCGATCTTCAAGATCTTCTGCGGCCCTTTTCAAAATGAAGTCTGCTCCCGGGATCGCGCGTTTAAATGCGCGACGACGAAACGCCAGCTGCAGATCGCGATCAAAAATAGCGTTTTCAGACGATTGGGCAGGTGAAGGGGCGGCCATTGCGATTCCGTCTTCTCTTTCGGATATGCGTCGGTAATATAGATACAGGCGTAGATGCATTCGAACGGGGGCGAATGCAATGGTTGATGACGAGAGGTCGCATCAAAGCTTGTTGTTGAAGCTGAAAACGAGCGTGCTGAGCGCCGTTCGCGGCGGCGTGCGCTATTCATCTGATGTGTTGTTTCCAGCGAGCTGTATCGGTTGTCGCATACAGGTTTCCGAACCCGGAACGCTTTGTCCGCATTGCTGGTCGCAATTGCGCTTTATCGAAAAGCCGTATTGTCCGGTGCTTGGCATTCCGTTCAATCATGATTTTGGCGAGAATTTCATGAGCGCTGAAGCAATCGCCGATCCACCGCCATTTCGCCGCCTGCGCTCAGCTGTGTTGCATAGGGGCGCTGCACAGCGCATGGCGGTAGCACTCAAGTTTCATGATCGAACCGATCTTGCGCCGTGGATGGCGCGCTGGATGCAACGCGCCGGAAGCGAGTTGCTGGATGAGTGCGATGTTATTTTGCCTGTCCCTTTGCACAAATGGCGGTTTTGGTCGCGCCGCTTCAACCAGTCGGCAGAGCTGGCGCGTGCTTTGGCACAATTAAGCAGCAAGCCTTTTGCACCACAGGCGGTTAAGCGTATTCGGCGTACCAATCAGCAGATCGGGCTTGGCTTGAAAGAGCGCAAGCGGAATGTCGATGGCGCTTTTCGGGTGCCAAAGGAGCATGACATTCATGTGCGCGGGCGGCGTGTGCTGCTGATCGATGATGTTTATACGACGGGATCAACGGTGAAGGCTGCCACACGAGCGCTGCTGCGCGGTGGTGCAAAAAGCGTGGATGTGCTGACATTCAGCCGGGTTCTGCCGGATTAGTGAACACATGAGGGGCTTCCAGATCGGTGTTTTGCCACTTATATAGAGGCCAACGAATGGAGTTTTATATGACTGACGTCACCATCTATACCCGCCCTGGCTGCCCTTACTGCACGCGCGCAGTTGGCCTTTTGAAGAACAAGGGCGTTGAGTTCAACGAAATCAATGCAGGCGCTACACCTGAACTGCGTGCAGAAATGCAGGCGCGTTCAGGCCGCAATACCTTCCCGCAGATTTTTGTCGGTTCTGTACATGTTGGCGGTTGTGACGATCTCTTTGCTCTCGACAATGCTGGCAAGCTCGATGGCCTGCTTGCTACCGGCGAACTGAACTAACATCATGATGGGGGAGACACCTATGAGCACTTTTCGCGCTGCTGCCGTTCAGATGCGTTCGGGCACCGATGTGGCCCGCAATGTTGAAGCGATGGAAAAACTTGTTTCCGATGCTGTGGCAAAGGGTGCTCAATATGTGCAAACCCCTGAAATGACCGGAGCGCTGATGCGCGATCGTGCAGCGCTTTTTGCAAGTCTGCGCGATGAAAATGAAGACCTTGTCTTCAAAGCCGCATCGGCACTTGCAAAAAAGCACGGCATATTCCTGCATATTGGTTCAACGGCTATTGCAGCCGGTGACGGTAAGATTGCCAATCGTGGCGGTATCTTTGCGCCTTCTGGTGAGAAGATTGCGACCTATGACAAGGTTCATATGTTTGATGTCGATCTCGACAATGGCGAAAGCTGGCGCGAATCGGCAACCTATGAGCCGGGCAAGGAAACGGTGATTGCCGAATTGCCTTTTGCCAAGGTTGGCATGGCGGTCTGCTACGATATTCGTTTCCCGCAACTGTTTCGCGCTCAGGCGCTGGCGGGCGCCAATGTGATTACGGGACCAGCTGCTTTCACACGTCAGACGGGTGAAGCGCATTGGCATGTTTTGCAGCGTGCGCGTGCGATTGAAAATGGTGCATTCCTGATTTCTGCAGCTCAGGGCGGTGTGCATGAAGATGGTCGCGAGACTTATGGTCATTCGCTGATCGTTTCGCCATGGGGCAAGGTTCTGGCGGAAGCGGCGCATGATGAGCCGGGTGTAATCGTTGCGGATATTGACGTCAGCGAAAGCACTGCTGCGCGTGCGAAAGTGCCGAACCTCAAGAATGCGCGTGAGTTTTCGGTGAAGGTCACCCAAGAGAAACAGGACGCATAATCTATGATCCGCTTTTCGCTTCATTGCGATCACGGCCATGAATTTGAAGGCTGGTTTCGCGACAATGCCGATTTTGATCGGCAGTCGGAGCGGAAACTCGTCTCTTGCCCTGTCTGCAACTCGCCGGAAATCCAGAAGTCGCTGATGGCACCTGCCGTCTCCACCAGTCGCTCGAAAGAGCAGGTGGCGATTGCCATGGATCAGGCGCAGAAGCAGGTGTTGGAGCAAATGCGCGAACTCAGCCGCAAGGTCCGCGAAAACGCGGATTATGTTGGCGATCAGTTTGCCGAAGAAGCGCGCAAGATCCACTTTGGTGAGACTGAAGCGCGGGGCATTTACGGTGAAGCGTCCAAGGAAGATGTTCATTCTCTCATCGAAGACGGCGTTGATGTGATGCCGCTTCCTGTTTTCCCGGAAGACAAGAACTGACAATAAACGATTTTCGATTGCGTGAGGGGACACGGCGCATGAAACTGATGGATTCCGCGCCTTTCCTGCTAATAGCGACGGGCATACTGCTGGGGCTTATTCTGCCACTGGGGAAGATCGCTGCCGAAGCAGGTGTTCCGCCTGCAATGTGGACATTCCTGTTTTCAGCCAGTGCGGGGATTATTCTGCTTCTGGTTTTGCTTGTGAGCAAAAAGCGGGTTGGATTTTCTGGTGGCAGGCTGCGTTATTATATTTGCACTGCCGCGATTTCCTATGCGCTGCCCAATCTCCTGATCCTGTCTGCGATCCCGCGGCTCGGTGCGGGTTTCACTGGTATAATGTACACGCTGTCGCCTGTCATGACGCTGCTCATTTCGATGGGGTTTGGTCTTCGTCGACCGAATGGTTTGGGTATCGCGGGCATTATCGTAGGCTTCATCGGCGCAATTATGGTTGCAATGACGCGTGGCGAGGTTGGCAAGCCAGCCGATCCTCTATGGATCGGGCTTGCACTTCTCATTCCGGTTTTTCTTGCGATGGGGAATGTCTATCGCACTCTCGACTGGCCGAAAAATGCTGATCCGACCGAGCTTGCGGCGGGAAGTCACTTGGCTGCAGCCGTGATGCTGTTGATCGGGATTGTTGTATTTAATGGCAACTTCCCGATTGAGACACTGGCGCTTGCGCCGATAACGGCAGTTGCTCAGGCCATTGCGTCAGCTGGCATGTTTGCCTTGTTTTTCCGTCTGCAGGCCGTTGGTGGTCCGGTCTACCTTAGCCAAATCGGTTATGTGGCGGCAGCGCTGGGGCTGATTTCCGGCACGTTATTCTTGGGTGAAAACTATCCGCCGCTCACATGGATCGGCGCAGTCGTCATCGCCATCGGTGTGGCGCTGACGACAAAAGCGCAGAAACGCTGATTAGCTAATTATTGAGGACGTTCTGCGAGAACCATGTAGTTCACATCGGTATCGCGTGAACGGCTCCAGCTATCAGCGAGCGGATTGTAGGTTACGCCCAATTTGTCGATGAGATTGAGACCGGCTTTGGAAAGTGCTGTTTCGAGCTCTTCCGGGCGCACCAGCTTTTCATATTGATGCGTGCCGCGCGGCAGCCAACGCAGCACATATTCCGCTCCGATGATCGCAAGGCCATAAGCTTTGAGTGTGCGGTTGATGGTGGCGACAAACATCAGGCCACCCGGCTTCACCATTTCGCTGGTCGCAGACATGAACAGATCGACGTCAGAGACGTGCTCAACCACTTCCATGTTGAGTACGACATCGAATTGCTCGCCAGCTTCGGCAAGAGCTTCAGCAGTGGTCGCGCGATAATCGACTTCGACACCGCTTTGGGCTGCATGAATTTTTGCGACTTCGATATTGGTTTCGGATGCATCTGCGCCGATCACCGTCGCACCCAGACGCGACATCGGCTCGCACAACAGGCCGCCACCGCAACCGATATCGAGAAAGCGCAGACCTTCAAACGGGCGCGGGCTGTTCGGGTCGCGGTTGAGTTTTTCGCAGACCTTTTCCTTGATATAGGCAAGGCGCGTCGGATTGAATTTATGGAGCGGACGGAACTTGCCCTGCGGGTCCCACCATTGCGCAGCGATGCGCGAAAAATGCTCGATTTCGGAAGCATCGATCGTGGTGCGGGCAGTCTCGGTCATATCATTCTCCTGCGGAAGCGCGTGCAATCCTGCTCTCAAGGTAGCGCTCTAAAGTCAAGGATCAAATCAAATTCCAGAATCCGAAGCGTTGATTATTGTTTCACGGGAATCACACCCTTGCGGAAGCGCGACATTTTAGCTATGTGACCCCGGGTTTGTCTGTCGCAAGAAAATAATGTTTCGGCAGGCGTTAGTGTAATTTTTCAAAAGACGGGACGTATCCTTAAATGGCGCGCATCGTGATGAAATTCGGCGGCACTTCTGTGGCCGATCTGGAACGCATCTCTAATGTGGCGCGCCACGTCAAACGTGAAGTCGATGCGGGCAATCAGGTTGCCGTTGTCGTCTCCGCAATGTCGGGCAAGACGAACGAACTGGTCAACTGGGTGCAGAACATGCCCAAGGTTGCCGGTGGCACGTCACCTTTTTACGATGCACGCGAATATGACGCGATTGTTGCTTCTGGCGAGCAGGTAACGAGCGGCCTTCTGGCCATCGCGCTGCAGTCCATTGGCGTTGACGCGCGTTCGTGGCAGGGCTGGCAGATACCGATCAAGACCGACAATGCGCATGGCGCAGCGCGCATTCAGGAAATCGACGGATCAGAAATCATCCGCCGCATGGAAATGGGGCAGGTTGCCGTTGTTGCCGGTTTCCAGGGTATCGGTCCCGATAATCGCATCGCAACACTTGGCCGCGGTGGTTCGGATACATCAGCTGTTGCCATTGCAGCAGGCGTTAAGGCTGACCGTTGCGACATCTATACCGATGTCGATGGCGTTTACACGACCGATCCGCGTATTGAACCCAAGGCAAAGCGCCTTTCCCGCATTACATTTGAAGAAATGCTGGAAATGGCTTCGCTTGGTGCCAAGGTTCTGCAGGTGCGCTCGGTCGAGCTTGCCATGGTACACAAAGTTCGCACCTTCGTGCGCTCAAGTTTTACGGACCCCAATGCACCGGGCATGGATGATCCGATCAACCCGCCCGGAACACTCATTTGCGACGAGGATGAAATCGTGGAACAGCAGGTCGTCACTGGTATCGCTTATGCGAAGGATGAAGCTCAGATTTCGCTCCGACGCGTGGCCGACCGGCCAGGTATCTCGGCAGCAATTTTCGGCCCTCTGGCCGAAGAGCACATCAATGTCGATATGATCGTCCAGAACGTGTCGGAAGACGGGTCGAAAACCGACATGACCTTCACGATCCCGACCGGCGATATCGACAAGGCACTGCGTGTTCTCGATAAAGTGAAGGGTGAAATCGGCTCGGACAATATCCAGTCTGAAACGGGTCTTGCCAAAATTTCCGTGATCGGCATCGGCATGCGCAGCCATGCTGGTGTTGCCGCCACCGCCTTCAAGGCATTGGCTGAAAAAGGCATTAACATTCGTGCGATCACCACCTCGGAAATCAAGATTTCCATCCTGATTGACGGGCCTTATGCGGAACTCGCTGTCCGCACGCTGCACGGCGTTTACGGTCTCGATAAGTAATCGGCTGATACACAGATTATTAGCCGGCTCTGTCCGGTCCATTTTGGAACAATGCCGCCCGCTAGAAATAGTGGGCGGCATTTGCTTATTATATAAGTTGTCAGATTTTCTGACGATTAGACTAGACGCGCGTGTCAAAAATGCTCAAAAAGGATTTGGCGTAACGCTTCGCAGGCGGGTAAAGGGAATCGGCTTTGCGACAAGGCTGAGCCTGTACCAAATGAGGAGCCTCCGACGATCATGCGTGATCTGACAACCGGTCCCCGCGTGCTGCTGAAGCGGTTGCGCGAATTGATGGCGGAACCACTGGAGCCGCAGGAACGCCTTGACCGGATCGTCCGTGAAATCGCGCAAAATATGGTCGCGGAAGTTTGCTCCTTCTACATTCTTCGTGCTGATGGCGTGCTTGAACTTTACGCGACCGAGGGTCTTAATCCACAGTCTGTTCACCTGGCCCAGCTGCGTCTGGGGCAGGGCCTCGTCGGTACGATTGCCGCGAGCGCACGCCCTTTGAACCTGACTGATGCGCAAAGCCATCCTGCCTTCGCCTATCTGCCTGAAACGGGTGAAGAAGCCTATAATTCATTCCTCGGTGTTCCTGTTCTTCGCGCTGGCCGCACTTTGGGCGTTCTTGTTGTCCAGAATCAGACCAAGCGGGCATATCGCGAAGACGAGGTTGAAGCACTTGAGACGACAGCAATGGTTCTTGCCGAGATTATCGCCACTGGCGATGGTCTGCGTCTGGCACGTCCAGGTATCGAACTGGATCTCGGCCGTCCGATGAGTGTCACCGGCAATGCGCTCAATGACGGCATCGGCCTTGGTCATGTCGTGCTGCACGAACCGCGCATCGTTGTCACCAACCTCTTCAATGAAGACAGTCAGGCTGAACTGACCCGGCTGGAAACGGCGCTCGGATCTCTGCGCATTTCCATTGACGACATGCTTTCGCGCCGTGATGTGGCTGTGGAAGGTGAGCACCGCGAAGTGCTCGAAGCCTATCGCATGTTCGCACATGATCGTGGTTGGGTGCGTCGTCTGGAAGAAGCCATCCATAACGGTTTGACGGCGGAAGCTGCGGTTGAGAAGGTGCAGAGCGACACGCGTGCGCGCATGGTGCATCTGACCGATCCTTACATGCGCGAACGCCTGTCTGACTTCGATGATCTGGCTAACCGTCTGCTCCGCCAGCTGATGGGGCGCGATGTCAAGACCATCGCCGAATCACTGGCTAAGGACGCCATTATCGTAGCCCGTACCATGGGTGCTGCCGAACTGCTCGACTACCCGCGTGAGCGCTTGCGTGGTGTGGTTCTGGAAGATGGTGCAGCCACCAGCCATGTGGTTATCGTTGCACGCGCAATGGGTATTCCCGTGGTTGGACAGGCCAAGGGCGCCGTTTCCATGGCGGAAAACAATGATGCCGCTATCGTCGATGGTGATGAGGGTATAGTGCATCTGCGTCCACAGTCGGATGTGGAAACCGCTTATGCAGAAAAAGTCCGTTTCCGGGCGCGTCGTCAGGCCCATTATCGCGAATTGCGCGATAAGCCTGCACTGACCAAGGATAGTGTTGAAATCGGCTTGCTGATGAATGCAGGGCTTCTGGTTGATTTGCCGCAGCTTGCTGCATCAGGTGCTGCTGGCATTGGTCTCTTCCGCACTGAATTGCAGTTCATGGTGGCGTCGACCTTCCCGCGTGCAGAACAGCAGGAACGTCTTTATCGCTCTGTGATTGAGGCTGCTGGCAATAAGCCCGTAACCTTCCGCACACTCGATATTGGTGGCGACAAGGTTCTTCCTTATTTCCGCACCATGGGTCAGGAAGAAAATCCGGCTCTTGGCTGGCGCGCGATCCGTCTGACGTTGGATCGGCCTGGTTTGCTGCGTACACAGCTGCGCGCGCTTTTGAAAGCGGCCGGTGGCCGTGAGCTTAAGCTTATGCTGCCGATGGTAACGGAAGTGAGCGAAGTCAAAGCTGCACGTGAGATCATTGATCGCGAAGTGCGTCATCTTTCGCGCTTTGCGCATACGTTGCCGCTCAATCTCAAGCTCGGCGCGATGATCGAAGTGCCTGCGCTTTTGTGGCAGCTCGACGAGCTGATGACGCTTGTTGATTTTGTCTCAGTTGGCTCAAACGATCTGTTCCAGTTCCTGATGGCGGTTGATCGCGGAAATTCGCTGATTTCTGGCCGTTTTGATCAGTTGTCGCCTGCATTCCTGCGCACGCTGCGTCACATTGTGGATGCTGGCAATCGGCATGGAAAATCGGTGACGTTGTGCGGTGAAATGGCTGGACGTCCATTGACTGCGATGGCACTGATCGGCCTCGGCTTCCGCTCAATTTCGATGTCAGCTGCGAGCATTGGTCCAGTCAAGGCGATGCTGGCAGCACTTGATGCAGGCAAGCTCAATGCCTTGTTAAATGAGAAGCTCGACAAGCCAAATGGCGCACATTCGCTGCGCGAATTGCTGCTTGAATTTGCCGAAGACAACGATATTCCGCTATAGCGTAGAAAATTGCATGAAATGTTTGGGTGCCGTGCCTTGTGCGTGGCGCTCAATACTGCTTATTCGCGCTGCTATTAAAGTTTTCAGGATATACCAATGATCGCATTGCCACAGGACCGAATGGACCAGCTTTTGAAGCGGTTCTCGATGATTGAAAGCCAGATGGCGAACAATCCGGATTCGGAAACCTACGTGAAGCTTGCTTCGGAATATTCCGAACTTCAGGACGTTGTCGGAAAAATCCGGGAACTGACCGATGCGCGTAATGAAGCGCGTGATCTGGCTGCGATGCGCGATGATGCTTCAACCGATGCTGAAATGCGCGCACTTGCTGTCGAAGAATTGCCTGAAGTTGAAAAGCGCATTGAAGGTCTTGAGCAGGAAGTCCAGATTCTGCTTCTGCCCAAAGATGCAGCTGACGAGAAGAATGCGATCCTTGAAATCCGTGCTGGTACGGGCGGGCTAGAAGCGGCTCTCTTTGCAGGCGATCTTTTCCGCATGTACGAGCGGTTTGCGTCGGAAAAAGGCTGGCGCGTCGAGCTGGTCTCTTCGAGTGAGGGCGATGCCGGCGGCTACAAGGAAATCATCGCGACCGTTTCGGGCAAGGGTGTTTTCTCCAAGTTGAAGTTCGAATCAGGCGTGCATCGCGTGCAGCGTGTACCGGAAACCGAAGCGGGTGGTCGTATTCATACGTCAGCGGCAACGGTTGCCGTGCTTCCCGAAGCCGAAGACATCGATATTGAAATCCGCAACGAAGATATCCGCATTGATACGATGCGTGCTTCGGGTGCAGGTGGTCAGCACGTCAACACGACTGACTCGGCAGTGCGTATTACGCATATTCCAACGGGTATCATGGTCGTGCAGGCGGAAAAATCGCAGCACCAGAACCGTGCGCGCGCCATGCAGATCCTGCGCGCGCGTCTTTACGATATGGAACGCCAGAAGGCTGAAAGCGAACGTTCTGAATCACGCCGCAGCCAGGTTGGTTCCGGTGATCGCTCAGAGCGTATCCGCACCTATAATTTTCCGCAGGGCCGCGTGACTGACCACCGTATCAACCTGACGCTTTATAAGCTTGATCGGGTGATGATGGGCGAGCTTGATGAGCTGGTCGATGCGCTGATTTCAGATCATCAGACCGCACTTCTGATGGAACTGGGCGAAAACGCGTGAGTGGCGAGCGCCTCGATCAGCTGATAGCTCAAGCCCGCACACGGCTGCGGGAAGGGGCCGTTGACACACCCGATCTTGATGCGCAATTGCTTGTTGAATGGGCGACCGGTGCAACGCGGCTTGATCTGATTTCATGGCCGGAAAAACTTATCGATGAAGATAAGGTTGCTCAGATAAACGAAGCGCTGGAGCGCCGCATAGCGGGTGAGCCGGTGCATCGCATTATAGGAATGCGCGAGTTTTATGGTCTGCCATTCCGGCTTTCACCAGAAACTCTTGAACCGCGTCCAGATACGGAAGCACTTGTCGAACTGGTTTCGCCTTATCTCGACAAGCTGATTGAGCAGCACGGTCAGGCACTGCTGCTTGATATGGGCACCGGAACAGGTGCGATCGCGATTTCGCTGTTGCATAAGTTTGAGAAACTCAACGGTATTGGGCTTGATGTCGCTGATGGCGCACTGGCAATGGCGCGGATCAATGCGCTGGCCAATGGTGTGAGCCAAAGGTTTGCGGCGCTCAAAAGTGACTGGTTCGCAAATGTGAGCGGCAAGTTTCATCTCATTGTCTCAAACCCGCCCTATATTCCAAGCAGGGATATCGAAGATCTTTCGCGGGAAGTGCGAGAGCATGATCCGATGGCGGCCCTTGATGGCGGCGACGACGGACTTAATTTTTATCGCGCTCTTGCAAGTGAGGCTCGCGCATACCTATATAATGATGGAATGATTGCCGTCGAAATTGGCGCAGGCCAATTTGACGATGTGAGCGCCATTTTTGAAAGCGCTGATTTCCATCTGACCAATGTTGCAAGTGATCTCGGTGGCCATAGAAGGGCCATGGTTTTCATAGATAAAGCTGCTGCGGGTATTTGACGGACTGAGTGCTAAAAAACGCTCGATGACCTCAAAAAAGCGCTTGGAATTTGCGGCGAAGCCGTTTAGTTTCCAGCCACCGTATAGAGCCAGAATGGTTTTGCCCGCTTGAGGGCGGTGGCGGAAATGCTCCATGACGAATTTAGGTCATGCTCCCGTGAGGGTTTTTCTCATGGGATGGTTTGTACGGAAGTGCACGACTTTCAAAAATAATTCCGAAGAGTTTGTCTTTTCGGGTAGGTCTTGCAAATGCCAATCCGAAAGGTTCGTGTTGTCTTTCTGACAGTACGGAACTCAGAACCATTCGATGTGTGGGAAGTTTTAGGGTGTGCTTCCTCCATGGCTCGATAATGCGACGCCGGTGGCTTTAGGCTACGGGAATTTGACGCCCTTTAATCTGAAAAGAGAAGACGATGAGGCCAGCACAGCAGAACAGGCGCATGCGCGGACGGGGGAATAACAATAATAACAACAATAACCGCAAGGGCCCCAATCCTCTGTCGCGTAATTATGAAAGCAATGGTCCGGACGTAAAGATCCGCGGCAATGCTCAACATATTGCAGAAAAATATACGACACTGGCTCGCGACGCGCAGGCGTCTGGCGATCGTGTCATGGCTGAAAATTATCTTCAGCACGCAGAACATTACAACCGGATCATCATGGCTGCCATGGCGCAGCAGAATATCCCGTATCAGCGCGAAGAAAGCTTCGACAGCGATGGTGGTGATGAGGATGAAGGCGGCTTCGTGCCTGCTGCTCCGGTCCATCAGCCTGTCAATGGTTCTGGTCCACAGCCGGTAATCGAAGGCACGCCTGCTGAAGTTGTTTACGGCGAAGAAAGCAATGAGGGTCGTTCAGACAATCGTTCCGACAGTCGCCAGGATAACCGTTCGCAGCCACGCGAAGGCCGCGAAAACCGTGATCGTCGCCTGGGTCGCGGTCGCCGGCCACAGCGCGAACGTTTCAATGCAGATGAATCTTCCGAGCAGCCAGTTGTAGAAGCACCAGTTGCCGCTGTTGCCGACGAACAGCCGGTTCCAGCGCCAGTTGCTGAAAAGCCAGCGCGCGCTGAGAAGCCTGCAAAGGTTGCAGAAGAATCAGCACCCGTTGTTGAAAAAGCTGCTCCCGCAGCAGAAGCACCGGTTGAAGCTGCACCTGAAGAGAAGCCAGTCCGCGCTACGCGCCGCCCGGGTCGTCCGCGCCGCGTTCCGAAGGATGAAGTTGCTGAAACAGCGGATTCCGATGCATAATTGCTGAAACAGCAATATGATTGATTTCAAAAAGATGGCGCGGTTTTCCGCGCCATTTTTATTTGTGTTTTAGCTGACTTTCCGGTCTTGCCGAAACCGCTCGATGTTCCCATATGCTTCCTTGGATAAGGAGCCAGCCGAATACGGGGGCTCCGTCACCAGAAGTCTTCCGATGCCAGAATGGGTCGGAGGGAAAAGGAGACATCATGAATATTGAGAAATACACCGAACGGGTTCGGGGATTCATCCAGTCGGCCCAGACATTTGCCCTTTCTTCCAGCAATCAGCAGTTTACGCCTGAACACCTTCTCAAAGTCCTTGTCGATGATGATGAGGGGCTTGTCGCGTCGCTGATCGAGCGTGCCGGTGGCCGCATCGCCGATGTACGCATAGGTTTGCAGGCAGCTTTGGAAAAACTGCCGAAAGTGACCGGCGGTAACGATCAGCTTTATCTTGCACAGCCATTGGCAAAGGTTTTCACCCTTGCAGAAGAGCTTGCGAGCAAGGCTGGCGACAGCTTTGTCACGGTTGAGCGCCTGCTCACGGCACTTGCAATCGAGAAATCTGCAAAGACGTCTGAAATTCTTGCTGCTGCCGGTGTGACACCGACCGCGCTCAACAAGGTCATCAATGACATGCGTAAAGGCCGCACAGCTGATTCTGCTTCCGCTGAGAGCAATTACGATGCGCTCAAGAAATATGCGCGCGATCTGACGGAAGATGCGCGTGCTGGCAAGCTTGATCCGGTCATCGGTCGAGACGAAGAAATTCGTCGCACGATTCAGGTTCTGTCGCGTCGCACCAAGAATAATCCGGTGCTGATTGGCGAACCGGGCGTTGGTAAGACCGCAATTGCCGAAGGCTTGGCTCTGCGCATTGTTAATGGCGATGTGCCGGAATCGCTGAAAGACAAGCAGCTGATGGCACTCGATATGGGCGCGCTGATTGCCGGTGCGAAATATCGCGGTGAGTTTGAAGAACGTCTGAAAGCTGTGCTTTCTGAAGTGCAGACGGCCGCTGGTCAGATCATCCTGTTCATCGACGAAATGCATACGCTTGTCGGTGCAGGTAAGTCTGATGGTGCAATGGATGCATCGAACCTGCTCAAGCCTGCGCTGGCGCGCGGTGAGCTGCACTGCGTTGGTGCGACCACACTTGAGGAGTATCGCAAATATGTTGAGAAGGACGCTGCCCTTGCACGTCGTTTCCAGCCGGTATTTGTCGATGAGCCAACGGTGGAAGACACGATTTCGATCCTTCGCGGTTTGAAGGAAAAGTATGAGCAGCACCACAAGGTCCGGGTTTCCGACTCGGCACTTGTCGCAGCCGCAACTTTGTCTAACCGTTACATCACGGATCGTTTTTTGCCGGATAAGGCGATTGATCTTGTCGATGAGGCCGCATCGCGTCTGCGTATGCAGGTGGATTCGAAGCCTGAAGAGCTTGACGAAATCGACCGCCGCGTGATGCAGCTTAAAATCGAGCGTGAAGCGCTGAAGGTCGAAACCGACACTGCTTCCATTGATCGGCTGCAGCGTCTTGAAAAGGAACTGACTGATCTTGAAGAAGAATCAGCGGAGCTGACGTCGAAATGGCAGGCTGAAAAGCAGAAGCTGGGACTTGCGGCCGACTTGAAGCGTCAGCTTGAAGAAGCACGCAACGCTTTGGCGATTGCACAGCGCGGTGGCGAATTCCAGAAGGCGGGCGAACTTGCCTATGGCACGATCCCGCAGCTCGAAAAACAGCTTGGTGACGCTGAAAGCAATGAGAACAAAGGCTCGTTGCTTGAGGAAACCGTGACGCCTGACCATGTTGGGCAGATTGTTTCCCGCTGGACCGGTATTCCGGTTGAACGGATGCTGGAAGGCGAGCGCGAAAAGCTTCTGCGCATGGAAGACGAACTTGCAAAGCGGGTCGTGGGTCAGGGTGAAGCGGTTCAGGCTGTTTCCAAGGCCGTTCGTCGTGCACGCGCAGGTCTTCAGGATCCGAACAGGCCAATTGGCTCGTTCATCTTCCTTGGACCAACAGGCGTGGGCAAGACCGAGCTTACCAAGGCGCTGGCTTCGTTCCTGTTCCAGGACGACACGGCAATGGTTCGCATCGATATGTCGGAATTTATGGAGAAACACTCTGTAAGCCGACTGATCGGCGCACCTCCCGGCTATGTCGGCTATGAGGAAGGCGGCGTTCTGACGGAATCCGTGCGGCGCAGGCCATATCAGGTAATCCTGTTCGATGAGATCGAAAAGGCACACCCAGATGTGTTCAACGTGCTGTTGCAGGTTCTCGATGATGGTCGTCTGACCGATGGTCAGGGGCGCACTGTCGATTTCCGCAATACGGTCATCATCATGACCTCGAACCTCGGTGCTGAATATCTCGTCAATCTTGGTGAGAAAGACGATGTCGAAAGCGTTCGTGATGAGGTGATGGGTGTTGTGCGGGCTGCGTTCCGTCCGGAGTTTCTGAACCGCGTTGATGAAATCATCCTGTTCCACAGGCTGCGCCGCGACGACATGGGTTCGATTGTCGATATCCAGATGAAGCGTCTGCAGGCTCTGCTGCATGATCGCAAGATCTCGCTGGAACTTGAAGACGATGCTCGCGAATGGCTGGCAAACAAAGGTTATGATCCGGCTTATGGTGCGCGCCCGTTGAAGCGCGTCATCCAGAAGGAAGTTCAGGACCCGCTGGCCGAACGCATCCTGCTTGGTGATATTCTTGACGGTTCAATCGTCAAGATCTTGCCCGGTTCGGACCGGCTTAACTTTCGCCCTATCCGTGTAATGGGTGAAGGGGAACCGGTGAAGGAAGACGAAAAGGCCTAAGCCTTAAACTCTGTTGTAAAAAGCGCCGCACTCATCCGATTGCGGCGCTTTTTTTCTTTTTGTGCAGAGGCGGCCACTTTCATGGCCATCTTCATGTCCAGTTCATCTGGCATTTGCTGTTATTGAGTAATCAATTGTTAACCATATAGTTGCATCCCTTATCCTAAGGTAATTCAGGGTTTCTTGTATGTCGCATCTCTTACGCATGCTTCGCTTCGGATTGTTTGGTTCTGCAATCATTCTTGCAGCAGGCGGTTCTGCCTTTGCGCAAACGCGCGATGCGACGACCAGTATTTCGCAGCCAATGCAACTGGCACAGCTATTCGATTGGGGCCATGAGCGTGGTCGCGACCGGGGAGTGCGCGTTTACACGGATGAATATGGCCGACAGATAACAGTCGATCGTCGTGGACGGGTCCTGCATGTTGAAGACCCTCGCGATTCCGGTCGCTATGCGAGTGGCGGTCAGCAGGATGGCGGCTGGTCTGACGGACCAGTGGGCGGCGGCGCCCCTTATGATGGTTTCGGCAATGTGCCAGAAGACCCAAACTATTATCCGGATGCTCCTTCGGCTCCGGGCTACGACAATAACCGTGACGGACAGGTGCAGCGTTCGGAGCTACCTCCGGCAGGCACCGAATATCCCGATACAGAATCACCGACTGCCAGCATCAATCGCGATCCCGGTTATGAGCAGCCGTCGACGCAGCCTCATGCCGTGCCAAATACGGACGATATGACACCAGCTATCGAAATGCCGAAAGGGCAGGGCGCAAAGCAGAAAATTGCAGCCTAT
This sequence comes from Brucella pseudogrignonensis, assembly GCF_002252525.1. GTDB lineage: Bacteria > Pseudomonadota > Alphaproteobacteria > Rhizobiales > Rhizobiaceae > Brucella > Brucella pseudogrignonensis. The sequence goes on along the minus strand of NZ_NNRM01000016.1, from coordinate 3,304 downwards.
CAGATATTACTTGATCGGGCAGGTGCATCTCCGGGTGTGATTGATGGTCGTTCGGGCAGCAATGTGGACAAGGCCGCTGCAGCTTATGGTGAGATGACGGGCAAGTTCCTCAATCCAACCGATGAAGCCGGGATCAATGCCGAGCTTGAAGCAACCGGCGGTGCTGCTTTCACCGAATATACGATTACGAACGAAGATGTCGGTCGCCAATATGTGGCATCGATTCCAGACGATTACGCGCATAAAGCGCAGCTTCCCGCTATGGCCTATACGTCTGTGACCGAAATGCTCGGTGAGAAGTTTCACATCGATGAAGCCTATCTCAAAGAAATCAATCCGGGTGTGAACTTCAATCAGCCAGGCTCGGTTGTGAAGGTGCCTAATCTTGGCAAGCCAGTCCGCTCCAAAGTTGCACGTATCATTGCCGATAAGGGCCGCAAGCAGGTCCGTGGCTATGATGAAACCGGCAAACTTGTCGTTGCCTATCCATCGACGATCGGTTCATCCGATACGCCTTCACCATCTGGTATTGTTCAGGTTCAGCGCATCGCGATCAATCCGAACTATACCTACAATCCGAAGATCAACTTTAAGCAGGGCAGCAATGACAAAGTGCTGACCATTCCACCTGGTCCAAACGGTCCGGTTGGTACGGTTTGGATCGCACTGTCAAAGCCAACCTATGGTATTCACGGAACGCCTGAGCCTTCGCGGATTGGTAAGACCTCCAGCCATGGCTGTGTGCGCCTGACCAATTGGGATGCGGAAGAGCTGGCAAAACTGGTGAAAGCGGGCGTAACGGTCGAGTTCACGGAATAACTCTTCGAACAGGCAAAACTGCTGATACAAAAAAGCGCGGCGCAGTTTCAAATTGCGTCGCGCTTTTCCGTTGACTTGCGAAAAGTAGCTCAATTTTTAGACGAAGAAAGTGCCTTAGCTCTTCGTCGATCCGCTCGATGCAACCTTTGTATCTGCATCATCATTATTCAGCAGCGTATCAATGCGATCGCGTTCCTGCTTGAAAGCTTCAAGTTCTTTGCCTTGCAGGGCTTTATTATCGGGCAGGCGGATACGAAGCGGGTCAACCTTGGTTCCGTTGACGATCAGCTCATAGTGAAGGTGAGGACCGGTCGAAAGTCCGGTCGATCCGACAAAACCGATGACCTGGCCCTGACGAACACGCTGACCGGCGCTCACGCCGCGGGCGATGGCATTCTGGTGGCTGTAGCTGCTGACATAGCCATTGGCATGACGAATCAAAGTCTGATTGCCATAGCCGTTTGTCCATCCGGCCTTCTCAACAACGCCATTACCCGACGCAATAATGGGGGTTCCACGCGGTGCTGCCCAATCGACGCCCGTATGCATACGGCTATAACCGAGAATCGGATGGCGCCGCATGCCGAACGGAGAACGGAACACGCCATTAGGAACTGGATTGCGAAGCAGGAACTGCTTTGCGCTCTTACCGTCTTCATTAAAGTAATCAACAGCGCCGTCCGGAGCCTGATACCTATAGAACTTGCGGGTTGTCCCGCTGAAGTTTGCAGCCACATAAAGAAGCTGCGACTCACCATCTGGCTTCTCTGGATCGTCTGGCAACGAGAAGAAGGCGTCGATCTTATCGCTCTGTGAAAGACGCGCTTGCAGATCGACATCGGTTGCCAGCATTTTTACCAGCTGCTCACGCATGGTTTCGGTCATGCCATAAGCGAGCGCTGCACGGCTTATGCCGTCATAAACACTCGGCAGATTGCCGCGAATCGCAGCTGGCGGTGCATCGCCGTCAAAAGCGGATGCAAGAAGCGGGGTTTCTTCCGGTTGATCCGACGGCACATATTGCTGTCGATCATTTAATGCGATGGTCACAAGATGCGTGGTGCGATGATAAACACTTGCGCGGACGATACGATCTTCATCATCTCGCGTTTCTGTTCCAATTCGCAGAACGCTGCCTTCTTTTAGGCGAGGCGAATTGAGCAGTTTTGTGAGTGCGCTCGCCATGTTGGTGGCGTCTTCACCGGAATAGCCAGCGCTTTCCAATGCCTGGTCGATTTCCATCGTCTGATGGAAAGGAATCAGTTCTTCGGAAAAGCCGCTGCCGGTTTCTTCGTCGTCGGCACGTTGTGCGACGCTCACATTTTCCTGAGTGATCTTCACGCCAAGAGCAGGGCTCAGTGCAAAAGAAGAATCCGTGCCACCAAAGCGGGCCGGATCCACATAATGCAGTGAGGCAACCTGAACATCGCCATCAGTCAACAGAACGCCTGTGTCGCGTACGACTTTTTCGACTTCATCGACGGTCAAGTCGTTCGATGCATCAAATGCAACGCTGTTTAATGGGAAATCCTCTACGCGTAGGCTGACTTCGCTTTCAACCTTCGCTCCATATATCTGCCCGGTATCGGCTGGTAGCGCCGCTGCCGGGCCTTCCGAGAAGATAGCCATAGCATCAAATGCTGGGTATTTTCGGCTTGTCGGATGGTCTACGGCCAACGTCATACTGACCAGCTCGAAAGGCCGCGTGCGAATGACTTCCCGCTCACCGACTTTTTGCATGGTCGAGAGATCGAAACGGCGACGATCATTGGCCTTCTGCTTTGATATCGTGCTTACAAGTCGAGCGCCCTTTGTGACGCTCGTATCATTGGCGATACCAGGCATGTCATTGCGTGCGAGAATTTCGGGTGGGGTCGCCAATTGTTCGCGACCATCAAGTGCCGCGAACAGCGCGACACCGATAAGCATACAAGATGTAACGCCGGTAAGAAACGTACCAGCAAGCCAGCGGGCAGAAACTTCACGCCTATCCGGTGGTCGCCGCCTGCCGCCTACTGTGAGCGGGGGCTCGTCACCCGGATCGAGATTATTCGGCCCCATTTCTTTCATGCTGCTCTTGTAGGCCCTTCTGCAAATCTGGCTGCCTCTATAAAAGGTGCGTGAACATCATTTTTCAGAGAGCAGCAAAGCTGCCGTCCGACGTATGGTGTCTTCCCTTATTATGGAAGTCCCTCAAGCGGGTAACTGAGTTTTGCCTGCCACGACAACGTAAGTCAACGATAAGCGGATCGTCTTTCGTTATTCACAGCGGTTTGCAGGCCAATTTTCAGTTCGCGGGACGCTATTCCAATAATGAGGCCGGTTTGTGGCTCGCCCCTATCTATAAGGAGCGGCGTCAGAGTTCTGTATATAAGCGTATACCGTGGAAAACTTGGTAGCTGTGGAAGTCTGTCAAAAAAAATTCAAATTAGACGCAAAAGCCCGTTGACAGATTTGTTGAGTGGGGTCTATATGGCGCTCACCG
>NZ_NNRM01000015.1 GCF_002252525.1 Brucella pseudogrignonensis | reverse complement strand
CTCCCCCACCCATGAAGGGGGTGAACCACCCCCTCCAAACCACCCCGGCCCATACGGACGCGGCCCCTGATCGGGGCCGCGGGCTATCTCTCTCTGACTGTCCATTTTACGCCAGCCCATCCGGCCTCAAGGACAGCGCGGCCCCTCCAATTTTCTTTCGCCGGCCCGAGGCCGACGCCACAAAATCGGCTCCTCCGCTTGCCGCGCGGCGGCCGCGTACCGCGGTCCCTGACCCCTCTGGGCTACAGCGTGGACACCTTTCGTCAGAAACGAAAGGAGACTTACAATGTCTGATTTCCACTATGTCGAACTTTACGCGAAGTTCGCAGGATTCCGCCTCATGGCGATGGCCAATCGCCTTGGCTGCAACGACGAATTCAGCCGCGGAGCACACGACGGGCTCGTGGAGCGGCTCGACCAGCTCGTCGATCTTGTGCGCGGTGCGCTTGCCGCGGAACGCGAACTCGCACTGGCACCGAGCGGCCCCGAGGCAGATGATCTGGGCGAGCGGATCTGGTGCGCCGGACAGGAGCTCACGCACTACTGGGGCGAACCCGATGGCATCGACCTTTTGCGCAACGACGTCCACGTCGACTGGTCTACCAACGAATGGTACGACAGCCGCACCGGACGGTGGCATTTCGTCGCTGACTTCCCTGCGCCCCGCGAGGAAGTGAGCGACGACCGCCTGTACGGCCTGTGCGCAATCACTCGCCAGATCGCCGCCGAGACGGGCATATACTTCAACACTTTTACCACAGACCTCTCCATCGAGGGCGAAGAGCCGGACGATGAACGCGAGCGCTACGAAGCGATTGACGGTCTCGTCTGGTGACAGCGATCGGGCGGCAGGCGGCCTTGGCGGCCTGCCGCCTTCACACCATCACGGGAGCGGGCGCGGCCGGATCGACCGGCCTTCCCGGCTATTGGAAAGGGGTGAGCCCCTCTCCAGCTCACCCATGAAGGAAGGGCTGGCGCCCCTCCTTCAAACATCCTCCCAAGGGAAGGGAGACCCCTCCCTCGAACCCTCCCATGGGAAGGAGGCGACGGTTCCCTCGCCCTCCTTCCCAAACCCATCCTCCTCTCCCGGACCGAGGCGATGGCTTGGGGCCACGCTCGCTAGAGCCGCCCCGCCCGAGGCCGGAAGCCGTGTGTGCCAGATCTCCAGCCTGTGCGACCGGCCGCGATTTTTCCGGCCATTTGAGGGCAACCGAATCAGCTACCGAGCTGGGTCGAGAAACGCAGCTATATTAGCGGCTTGAGCCCAAAAATGGGGTGGCTTTCTGCCGTAGGACGACTAAAATAGTCGTAGTTCTGGAGTGCATGCGGGTAGAAGTGGGAGGTGATTATGTATGATCACCGCCCGACAATCACGGGCCGCACGCGCGCTGCTGGGTTGGACACAGGAGACGCTCGCTGACAAGGCCCGAGTATCGCTGACCGCGCTCAAACGCCTCGAATCCGAGAACGGATTCGACGTTTTTGAAACCACGCGAGATGGCGTACGGCGCGCGCTCGAATCGGCCGGGATCGTTCTTCTGTCGACAGAAAAGGGAGAGGGGGTCCTGTTGCTGCATCAAGCTGACCAGCCTGGTTAGCGCTTTGCGCCATCAACAGACGGTTTGCTGACATAAAAGCACTGTATTGCTCTTCGGGACGGTTAACGAAAGTCGTGCACGTGACTATGGTACTCTGATGGGACAGGCGATACCGGCGTTCCTGGACGCGCCACCGTCCAGCGACACGCTTACGACTTACGACCGCGAGCACATGAAGCTCTATCTGCGGCTGCTCGACGCCGAGCGGGAGGGCGCCGACTGGCGTGAGGCTATTCACATCCTCTTCGGCCTCGATCCTCATGACGATCCGATGCGCTGTCGACTGATCCACAATTCCCACCTCGCACGCGCGCACTGGATGACCGAACACGGTTATCGCGAACTGGTTCGTGAAAGTCAGCGGAAGTCTGGATCGTGATGCGCTGAAGGCATCACCTGTTGATTTCAACGTGACTTCCAAAATCCAACCCGAACGGGAATTCTACAACCTCCAAGTCGCAATAGTCGCAGGAGGATCATCATGACGCCTGACGCATCTACATGGCGCTCGTCGGCTGAATACGACCATCTGGACACACTGACGCCATCCGATCTGGCCTGGGAATGGCTGCGCCGCAATGATGCTTACGATGCGGACTACGAAGCATCCGCGACTGAACGCGGCGCTCCGACCTCCGTGAACGAGCAGATCCAGCAGCGCTGGGGACTGCGATTTCCCTGTAGACCCTCTGAAGCCGCCTCCTGAAGCTCCGGTTTTCTGGCTCCCGCTCCATGACACGAGCGTTGTTGTACTGATCGAAGCGCCACTCGACTTCCGTGACACTGAAGATTACCCGCCTCTCCTCCCATGGAGCGACACGGCGCCGATCGGCGACGGTCGCGCCTCGTTCCGTCTTCCTTTGCCGAACGATGAGCGCGTCCAGATTATCGACTACGTCCTCGAGGGCCGCACCACATCGGTAGCCGCCATACCGCTCGGCATTGACGGCTTCGATCGGATAGAGGCGGTTTACCGCCTCCTTTCCGCCCTGCACGGGCGCGCCATCCCGCCCGACACGCGTTTGACGCCCCAGCAGCGGATCCGCCAGCGCAGAATGCTCCGCGCCTTTGACGGACATCGCGCTGGCGCGACACAGCAGGAAATAGCCCACGTCATCCTGAACCAGGAACGTCTCGATCGAGATGACTGGCAGGCGTCTTCTGCCCGCCACGTAATCAAGGCGTTGCTACGCGATGCCCGCAATATGATCGCCGGCGGCTATCGAAAGCTCCTCCGTCACCGCCGGCAATCCTGAGCCTCGCCCCGCCGCGGACGGTGGGCGATTTCGACACCCCCCAACTTCGCCCTGCAACTCGCCGCCTTTTCTCCGCCACCGTGGTCGCCGTCCGCCGCTTTCTCGCAGCGGCCGTCCCCAACACCACGGAGGCCCGACCATGCCACACGAACCCGTCTTTCTCCCGCCGCGCTTCCTGCGCACCAAGGAAGCGGCGGAATTCCTCAGCCTCTCCGCACGCACGCTCGAAAAGCACCGCACCTATGGCACCGGTCCGTCGTATCACAAGCTCGGCGGCCGCGTCGTCTATGCGATCGACGAGCTCGAAAGCTGGGCCGCCCGCGGCGCAGTGACGTCCACCTCGGATCCGCGCGGCTCGATCCTGCCAGCAAAGCGCCAGGCGCCCGTCCGGCCGGTCCACGCCGGCCGCTACGCACGCTGATCGCGGCCGGTTCCGTTCATGGCGGTGCGACGTCGATCCCTCTCGGAGCGCGGGCAGCTCGACCTGTTTCGCGCGCTCCCCGGCGACTTCGCGCCAAGAGACGCACAGGATCTCATGGCCTATCCCTTCTTCTCCCTCTCCAAGACCCATCGCACCGCACCGATCGATTTCGTCGCCGGCAAGGTGACGATCAGGGTCGAGGCCGTTCACGACCACGGCATGGCGACCATCTGGGACGCCGATATCCTGATCTGGGCCGCGAGCCAGATCGTCGAAGCGCGCGACGCCGGGCTTCGCACGTCGCGGCTGATGGCCGCCACCCCTTACGAAATTCTCTCCTATGTCGGTCGCGGCACGAGCGCGCGCGATTATCAGCGGCTGAAGGCGGCCCTCGACCGCCTGCAATCGACCACGGTGTCCACCTCGATCCGCCAGCCGGCCGAAGGCCGTCGGCATCGCTTTTCCTGGATCAACGAGTGGCAAGAACGCACCGGGCGCGACGGCCGCCCCGAAGGCGTCGAGCTGATCGTACCGGACTGGTTCTACAAGGCCGTTCTCGACGACGCTCTCGTGCTCACGATCGACCGCGCCTATTTCGACCTGACGGGCGGCCTTGACCGCTGGCTCTATCGCCTCGTGCGCAAGCACGGTGGCCGCCAGCGACACGGCTGGCGCTTCGACTTCCGCCACCTCCACCAGAAATCGGGGAGTCTGTCGCCGTTCAAGCGCTTCACCTTCGAACTGCGCGACATCGTCCGGCGCCAGCCGCTTCCCGGCTACACGCTGTTCCTCGAAACGGAACCCGGCGGGCGCACGCTGCTTGCCTTCGAGCCCGCGCAGGCCTGTGGACAACCTGTGGACGGCCTCGTGCTATCAGGAACCCGAAGTATCGTGCTATCGGGAACCGGGGGCTCGTGCTATCGGGAACCCAAACCAGACCTAAGTCTCAGCGCAGAAACAAGAAATCGCCCTCTTAACTTAGAGTCTAACCAGGAATCTAACTCTGTAGAGCGCGCGCGCGAGGTGGATAACCTCATTCGCGACGCCGCCAGAAACCTCAGCGTCGCCGCCAGGAAGAGCCTGCCGACGCCACCGGGCCCAGCCCGCGACCGTTCCGCTTCGCCGACATCAGACGACGCCCGAGCGCCGCGTCTCCCTCTCGATCCGCCGGGAGGACGCCGATGATCATCGCGCTCCTCAATCAGAAGGGTGGCGTCGGCAAGACCACACTCGCGCTGCATCTCGCCGGCGAGCTGGCACGCCGCGGCAGGCGCGTCACCCTGATCGACGCCGACCCGCAGGGCTCCGCGCTCGACTGGTCGCAGCAACGCTCGCGGGAAGGCCTGCCGCGCCTGTTCGGCGTCGTCGGCCTGGCGCGCGACACGTTGCACCGCGAAGCGCCCGAGCTCGCCCGTGACGTCGATCACATCGTCATAGACGGCCCGCCGCGCGTCGCAGGCCTCATGCGCTCCGCGCTGCTCGCGGCCGACCTCGTGGTGATCCCCGTACAGCCGTCGCCACTCGACGGCTGGGCCTCGGCCGAGATGCTGTCGCTCCTTGGCGAAGCACGCATCTATCGCCCCGAGCTCGTCGCCCGTTTTGCGCTCAATCGCTGCGGCGCGCGCACCGTCATCGCCCGAGAGACGGCGGAAACACTCGCCAATCACGATCCGCCGGTGCTCGCCAGCACCATCGGCCAGCGCGTCGTCTTCGCTGATGCCGCACAGACCGGGCGGCTTGCGTCGGACATCGACGCGCGATCGCCCGCCGCCCGTGAAGTTGCGGCGCTCGTGACCGAGATCGAGCGGCTGCGCATCGGGAGGGCGACGTCATGATCATCCTTACCAGTGATTGCCGCGAACTCATGCCGTCGCATGGGCCATTCGACATGATCCTCGCCGATCCGCCGTACGGCGAGACGTCGCTCGCCTGGGATCGGCGCGTCGAGGGCTGGATTGCGCTCGCGCGCGCCGCCCTCAAGCCGACCGGCTCGATCTGGGCCTTCGGCTCGCTGCGCAGCTTCGTGGCGACCGCTCAACGGTTCGCTGACGTCGGTCTTCGCCTCGCGCAGGAAATCGTTTGGGAGAAGCAGAACGGCACCGGCTTTCACGCAAATCGCTTCAAGCGGGTGCACGAACTGGCCGTCCAGTGCTATCCCGGCGAAGCGGCCTGGCGCGACATCTACAACGATGTCCAGACTACGCCGGACGCTGCGGCGCGAACGGTGCACCGCAAGCAAAGTCCTCCCCATACCGGCCACATCGACGCCGGTCACTACGTCAGTCATGAAGGCGGACCCCGCCTTATGCGCTCGGTCATCTACGTGCGCAACTGCCATGGGCGTGCCATCCATCCGACCGAAAAACCGTCGGCCCTCCTCGAAATCCTGTTCCGAACGAGTTGCCCCGAAGGTGGCCTGGTGGGCGATTTATTCGCGGAATCGGGCGCGGCCGGGGAAGCCTGCCGGCTGTCCGGCCGGCGCTATCTCGGCTGCGAGATCGACCCGGACATGGCTGCGAAAGCCCGCGCGCGTCTCTCCGAGCTGCCGTCCGACGGCGGAGGCGCGTCATGACGGCGCGCACCGAAAAACGCGGTTTTGCAACGCGGCCGGCCGATCCAGACGGCTGGATCAAGGCCGGCGACACCGCGCCCGCTCGTGGCGCCGCCGCCGTCTATTCTGCCCGACTGACCATCGACGTCACCCCCGCCATGCGCGGCCGCATCAAGGTCGCCGCCTTCAGCCGCGGAATGACCGTCGCAGACATGGTGCGCGATCTGCTCGCGCGCGAATTCCCCCCGACCGAAGGAGACCCTCCATGACCGGCATCGCGGCTACCCGCATGCGCGGCGGCCCGCTGCCGTCCGCCAACCCAACGGATGATCTGACCCGCGTGGAACTCACGTGGGTCGAGAAGAAGATCGAATACTGGATCAGGTTCGGCCGCGAGGCTCACGAGCAGATCCTCGATCGCCGCCGCCGTGTCGTCTGCTTTCGGCCGAACACCGTTTTCGCCTTCGTTCGCTGGGCCGCGAACGACTACGGCACGGTCATCTCGCGCATCGATATCGTGCGTTCGGTCGCTCCGGGCGCACCCTACCAGACACTGCCTTTCGTGCGGCCCGGCGGCGAAATTCTGCTCAAGGTCGAAGGCTGGCCGAAGGTCGAGAACGTGCTGCGTCACGTCGATGGCATCGACGCGCTCGGCATCGATCCGGCCGATGTCGACCCCGACCACTGGCGGCACGTCGCCCACTGGATGAACGCCGGCGAAGCGCCGCGTCCCTACACGTTCGATCGCCATCAGGCATGGCTCCGGCGCCGGGAGATCGTGCGATGACGCGGCTCGATTACCTTGCGCTGACCGCCTTCGGCGTTCTTGGCATCGCCCTCGCCAGCGCCACGCCCTTGCCGATGAAGCTCGTCTGGAACGCGACCGCGAGCGAGCCCGTCGGCTTCTACACCATCGATCCCGTTGGTCGTCTCGAGGTGCCCGACCTTGTCGTCGTGATGCCGCCCGAGCCCGTCGCCTTGTTCATCGTGGAGCGCGGCTACGTCGCTCGTGACGTGCCGCTCCTGAAGCGGGTGCTTGGCCTGCCGGGACAACGCGTCTGCCGCTCCGGGCGTGCAATCAGCGTCGACGACGTTCCGCTTGGCGATGCGCTCGACCGCGACAGCCAGGGCCGCGACCTGCCGGTCTGGCAGGGCTGCCGCCGCATCGGCGACGGAGAGCTGTTCCTGATGAACCACGAGGTCGCAGACAGCCTTGACGGCCGCTACTTCGGCCCGCTTCCCGCCACCGCGGTGATCGGTCGGGCGACACCGCTTCTCACCGACGACGACGGCGAGGGCCGCTTCGTCTGGCGCGCGCCGACGCGGTGACGGCGCGACCAATGCAATCCCGCCGCACAACAGGAGACCACGATCATGGCCAACATCGGACTTTTCACACGTACGGAATCAGGCTTCGAAGGGCGGTTCAGGGCGCTTGGCATCGACGAGGAAATCACCTTCGTCGCCGCCGAGCCTTCGGAGGCCAAGAACGCTCCAGCCTATCGCGTCCTGCTCGGCGACGAGGACGGGCTACCGATCGGCGCCGCCTGGGCGGCCGTCGGAGATCGCGCCGGCGAATTCTTCTCCGTCGAGATCTACAGCCCGTTGTTCGGCGGCACTCTGCGCGCCAACCTCTTCCGCGCCGGTGACGACGGCTCCGCCTGGGGCCTGCACACCAACCTCACTTCCAAGAAGCGGAAGGAGGACTGAATGGCGGCGGTCCAGCACCGCGCCAGCGCCGGCGGCTCGACCGCCGTCCGGCGCTCAGCGCTCCTCCTTCTTCTTTCCGGCCTGACCTTCGCCGCGGCCGAAACGCCCGCTGTTCTGGCGCAGGTTCCGTCCACCGTCGGAGCCGCGTCGGCGCATCCGCACGCCGCGAACATCACCGAGGCGTCGCGACGCTTCGGCGTCCCGGCAGCCTGGATCGTCGCCGTGATGGCTGCCGAAAGCGCGGGCGATGTGCGCGCCGTATCGTCGGCGGGCGCGATGGGCTTGATGCAGCTCATGCCCGACACATGGGCCGAGCTTCGCACTCGCCACGGCCTTGGCCGCGATCCCTATGATCCTCGCGACAACATCCTTGCCGGTACAGCGTACCTGCGCGAAATGTGGGACCGCTACGGCGACGTCGCAGCCATGCTCGCCGCCTACAATGCCGGCCCGGCGCGCTACGACGAGCATCGCTCGAAAGGTCGCCCTTTGCCTGCCGAGACGCGGGCCTACGTCGCTTCGCTTGCGCCCGCGCTGCGAGGCGAGCGGCCCTTGAACGGCGGCTCCATGATCCCGCGACCGCCCAATTGGCGCGAGGCGGGGATCTTCGTCGTGCGCGAGGGTGGCACTTCTGCCGCCAGTCCAGCGCAGGGAGACCGCGCGTCAGACGACGCGCTCCCATCCCTCACGGCGACCCAGGATTCGATCACCGCCTTGCAACGCCAAGAGCTGTTTGTCGCGGGCAATGCAGCGGGAGGCCGGCCATGAGCGGCCCGCCATCAAGGTGCATCCCCTCGGGCTCTGGCGTGCCATGGAGAACGCCGGGGGTGGGGGCAGGCGCAGCGACCGGACGATGGCAGGATAAAAGGGCGCACGGTGCGCGTCCGTCGGTCGGTTGTTTTTGTTCATGTTTTTGGCGCGTTCCGCACCGTGCAGCGTATTCGCGCACCGTGCGCCGCACGCCCATCTTACTGTTTTTGCGTGGTGTTTCGCACCGCGCGGAGATGCGTCATGTCCGATGAACGCGAATTCCGCGTCCGTCCCGGGCGCATCCGATCCACCCGCGCGCAGCAGGCTCGTCCCTTTGTCGCGCAGGCGCTCGCCGCTGCGAAGAAGGCAGGCGGCGGCGTCTCACGGTCCGGCCGCGTCACCTCGGGCAATCGATCCCGCTTCGGCCGTGGCCAGCGCGCCAGCATCCAGGCCAATCGCCTGATCACGTCGCGGACCCGCGGCGCCGTCGTCAAGGCGCGCGTGGTCCGCCACAGCCCACGGTCCGCGCCGCTGGGGACGCATCTCGATTATCTGCGTCGCGACGGTGTGACCCGTGACGGCGAGAAGGCCCGATTGTTCGGGCCCGGAACCGAGGACGCCGATGGGCGAGCCTTCGCCGAGCGCTGCGGAGACGACCGGCATCATTTCCGGTTCATCGTATCGCCTGACGATGCTCCCGACATGTCCGACCTTCGATCGTTCATCCGCGATCTCGTCGGCCAGATGGAAAAAGATCTCGGCACGCGGCTCGACTGGGTGGCCGTCGATCACTGGAATACGCAGCATCCGCATATCCATCTTATCGTGCGGGGCGTGCGGGACGACGGCCAGGACCTCGTGATCTCCCGCGACTACATCAAAGAGGGGATGCGTGACCGCGCGCGCGATCTCATCAGCCATGAGCTGGGGCCACGCACCGACCTTGATATCCGCCGCAGCCTCGAAAGCCAGATCACGGCAGAGCGGTGGACCCAGCTCGATCGGCAACTCGTCCGCGACGCCGGCAAGTCCGGCATCATCGATCTCGCCCCGCTCGCAGATCGCCAGCCTGACGAGTTTCATGCGCTGAAGGTCGGCCGCCTGCGCACGCTCGAAACCCTCGGCGTCGCCGGGCAGGTAGGCCACTCCCAATGGTTCATCAAGCCGGAAGCGGAAACCGTCCTGCGCGAACTCGGCGAACGCGGCGACATCATCAAACGTATGCACCGCGCGCTGACCGAGCGCGGCATCGAACGCGGATCTGCGAGCTACGTGCTGGCCGGCGAAAGCCTCGACGTGCCCGTCGTCGGCCGACTGGTCGAGCGTGGCCTTGACGACGAGCTGAAAGGGTCCGCCTACGCCGTCGTCGACGGTGTGGACGGCCGTACGCATCACATCCGGCTGCCGCACCTCGACGCAGCCGGCGACAGCCCGCCCGGCTCGATCGTCGAGCTGCGCGCCTATGAGGATGCGCAGGGTCAGCGTCGGGTGGCGCTCGCCGTTAGGTCCGATCTCGATCTCGGCGCCCAGGTGAACGCGACCGGCGCCACCTGGCTCGACCGGCAGGCCATCGCCCGTGAGCCGGTCGCGCTTTCCGAAGGTGGCTTTGGCTCGGAAGTCCGCCAGGCCATGGAAGAACGCGCCGAGCATCTGATCGGTGAGGGGCTCGCCGATCGTCAGGGCGGACGCATCGTCTTCGCACGCCGCCTGCTCAACACGCTGCGCGACCGTGAGGTCAATGCGCTCGGAGAAAAGCTCGCCGCCGAGACCGGGCTGCCGTTCGCTCAGGCCGGGACAGGCGAATATGTCGCCGGCTCCTATCGCCAGCGCTTTGCACTCGCCTCCGGCCGCTTCGCCATGATCGACGACGGCCTCGGCTTCCAGCTCGTGCCCTGGTCTCCCTCGCTCGAAAAGCAGATCGGCCGCCACGTCTCCGGCGTCTCGCGCGACGACGGCGGCGTCGACTGGGATTTCGGTCGGAAGCGCGGGCTCGGCCTCTAACCTCAGTCAGAAAGGATTATCGCCATGTCCGCCACCAAAATCCTTTGGGGACAGATCCTGATCGTGTTTGCGATCGTCCTCACCACCGTCTGGGGCGCGACGCAGTATGTCGCGTGGAGCCTCGGCTATCAGGCGCAGCTCGGCGAGCCGTGGTTCACGCTGTTCGGCGTGCCGGTCTACTTTCCGGCCGCCATCATGTGGTGGTGGTATTTCTACGACGCCTACGCCCCAGGCATCTTCGCCGTGGGCGGCGTGATCGCCGCGTCGGGTGGCTTCATTGCGATCGCCGTCGCAATCGGCATGTCGGTCTGGCGTGCGCGCGAGGCGAAGAATGTCGCCACCTACGGCTCGGCGCGCTGGGCGCAGGATCAGGAGATCCGCGACGCCGGCCTGCTCGGTCCGGACGGAGTCGTTCTCGGTCGATACGAGCGCGACTATCTGCGGCACGATGGCGCCGAGCATGTGCTGTGCTTTGCGCCGACCCGTTCGGGCAAGGGCGTCGGCCTCGTCGTGCCCTCGCTTCTCACCTGGCCCGGCTCGGCCATCGTTCACGACATCAAGGGGGAGAACTGGACGCTCACGGCCGGGTTCCGATCCCGGCACGGCAGGGTGCTGCTCTTCGATCCGACCAATCCGGAATCATCGGCATATAACCCGCTGCTCGAGGTCAGGCGCGGTGAATGGGAGGTTCGCGATGTCCAGAACATCGCCGACATCCTGGTCGATCCCGAGGGTAGCCTGGACAAACGGAACCACTGGGAAAAAACCAGCCATTCGCTTCTGGTCGGCGCGATCCTTCACGTCCTATATGCCGAGCCGGAAAAGACCCTCGCGGGCGTCGCCAACTTCCTTTCCGACCCAAAGCGGCCTGTCGAGTCGACGCTGAGGTCGATGATGAAGACTGCGCATCTCGGCGAAGCCGGTCCGCACCCCGTCGTCGCCAGCGCGGCGCGCGAGCTACTGAACAAATCCGACAACGAGCGTTCGGGCGTGCTCTCGACGGCGATGTCCTTCCTCGGCCTCTATCGTGACCCGGTGGTCGCTGCGGTGACGCGCCGCTGCGACTGGCGGATCAGCGACATCGTGGGCGGCGAGCATCCCACGACGCTCTACCTCGTCGTGCCGCCCTCCGACATCAATCGCACCAAGCCGTTGATCCGGTTGTTGCTCAACCAGATCGGGCGGCGCCTAACCGAGGACCTGCAGGCCAAGGTCGGGCGGCATCGTCTCTTGCTGATGCTCGACGAGTTTCCAGCCCTCGGCAGGCTCGACTTCTTCGAAAGCGCGCTGGCCTTCATGGCGGGCTACGGACTCAAAGCGTTCCTGATCGCGCAGAGCCTCAACCAGATCGAAAAGGCCTATGGCCCGAACAACTCGATCCTCGACAATTGCCATGTCCGGGTCAGCTTCGCCACGAACGACGAACGCACCGCCAAGCGCGTCTCGGACGCGCTGGGCACAGCCACCGAAATGAAGGCCATGAAGAACTACGCCGGCCACCGCCTGTCGCCGTGGTTAGGCCATCTGATGGTGTCGCGCTCGGAGACCGCCCGTCAGTTGCTGACGCCAGGCGAGATCATGCAGCTTCCGCCGACCGACGAGATCGTCATGGTCGCCGGCATCCCGCCGATCCGGGCGAAGAAGGCGCGCTATTACGAGGATGCCCGCTTCAAGGAGCGGGTGCTGGCGCCGCCGGAGCCGAAACGACCTGACAGCACCGGCCCGGACGACTGGAGCAGCCTGCCGATACCACCGCGCCCGGAAGAGATCGCGACGACCACGGCCTCCTCGGACGATGAGGACACCACCAGTTCCGAACGTCGGCTGCAACCCGAGCTGAGCCGCGTAAAGCCGGTTGAGAAAAAGGCGCCCATCGAAAACGAATTCGAGATCGACCTCCCGGATGACGCCGAAGAGGAGGCCGTGGGGAACCGTCGCATGATCCGGCAGATGCAGGGCATCGCACGGCAGGTCTCTCTTGATCCCAACGACGGCATGGAGCTGTAGCCACCATGACCGTTCGCCGAAAAAAGAGAAAGACAACGATCTATCTCGACCCCGAGGTCGAAAAGACGCTGGCAGATTTCGCCGCACGCCGCGAGCAATCACAGTCCATGATCGCCGAGGCAGCCATCGCGTCCTTCCTCTCGCCGGACGACGCCGAACGGCGCGAAGCCATCTTTTCAAAACGCCTCGACCAGCTCGATCGTCGAATGACACGCCTCGAACGCGATGTCGGCATCGCGGTGGAGACCCTGGCGGTGTTCATCCGCTTCTGGATCACCACGACGCCCGCCCTCCCGGAGCCGGCGGCGCAGGCGGCGCGAGCGAAATCCAGCGAGCGTTACGAAGCGTTCATTACGGCGCTGGGTCGACGCTTGGCGCAGGGGCCGAAGCTGCGGCAGGAGATTTCGGAGGATAAGCCCGAATCGGACACCTGACCTCCTCGCGCGCGGCATCTGGGGGCGGGATCGACAAGTTCAAGAATAGGGCCGCGCCGCCGTTCTCCTGTATTTGCACGCCACACTACTACTACGACCGAAACTTGTTGAATCAGCCTAATTCCGGGCCCTTTTAATCATCCCCGATCCGGGGGTCATCTGTCGCGTCCCCACGAGAAATGGGGACGATATGGCATCCACTCACCAGAGACAGGAAGCGATCCAGCGCGGCGCTCGCATGCTGCGCACCGCGCTCGGACCCGCCATCGCCCGGTTTCTGGAGGAACCGGCCGTGGTCGAGGTCATGCTGAACCCCGATGGCCGCATCTGGGTGGATCGGCTTTCCGAAGGGCTGGCCGATACCGGCGAGACAATGACGCCCGCTGATGGCGAACGCATCGTGCGCCTGGTCGCGCACCATGTCGGCGCCGAAGTGCATGCGCGCTCCCCGCGTGTATCGGCCGAACTGCCCGAAACCGGCGAACGGTTTGAAGGCTTGCTCCCTCCCGTCGTCGCGTCTCCAGCTTTCGCCATCCGTAAGCCCGCCGTCGCCGTGTTCACGCTCGACGACTACGTGGCGGCGGGCATCATGACCGCCGATCAGGCCATCGCGCTGCGAATGGCTGTCGCATCCCGCGCCAACATTCTCGTCGCGGGCGGCACATCGACGGGCAAGACCACACTCACGAACGCACTGCTCGCCGAAGTGGCGAAGGGCGCCGATCGCGTCGTTATCATCGAGGACACGCGCGAGCTGCAATGCGCCGCGCCGAACCTCGTCTCGATGCGGACGAAGGACGGCGTGGCGACGCTCTCGGATCTCGTCCGCTCCTCGCTGCGCCTGCGACCCGATCGTATTCCGATCGGCGAGGTACGGGGCTCCGAAGCCCTCGACCTTCTCAAGGCGTGGGGCACCGGCCACCCCGGCGGCATCGGCACGATCCATGCCGGTTCCGGCATCGGCGCGCTGCGCCGCCTCGAGCAACTCATCCAGGAGGCCGTCGTCACCGTCCCGCGCGCGCTGATCGCCGAGACGATCGATCTCGTCGCCGTCCTCTCCGGTCGTGGTTCCGCCCGCCGGCTGGCCGAGCTCGCCCGCGTCGAAGGGCTCGGCCCGGACGGCGATTACCGCATCACCCCCGCAACCACCCCGAACGGAGAAGCTGAATGAATTCGCCCGCCATTCCGGATGTCACCAACCCGCCCGTCCTGTCCACGATCCCCGCCCATCGGGAGCCGCCGGTCGGCTCGCTCATGCGCGGTGCCTACAAGCGTCTCTCCGCATCGACTGCGCTCCTCACCATCATGATGCTGGCCGCCACGTCGCCAGCCTATGCCTCCGGCTCATCGATGCCCTGGGAGCAACCCCTTCAGCAGATCCTCCAGTCGATCGAAGGGCCGGTCGCCAAGATCGTCGCGGTGATCATCATCATCGCGACGGGCCTTGCGCTCGCCTTTGGCGATACGAGTGGCGGCTTCCGTAGGCTGATCCAGATCGTCTTCGGCCTCTCGATCGCATTCGCCGCGTCGAGCTTCTTCCTGTCGTTCTTCTCCTTTGGCGGCGGAGCGCTCGTCTGATGGCGGTCGCGTTCGAACAATTGGACGAGGTGCCGGGTTACACGGTGCCGGTCCACCGCGCTCTGACCGAGCACATCCTGCTCGGCGGCGCCCCGCGATCGATCGCCATCATGAACGGCACGCTGGCCGGAGCGGTCGGCTTGGGCCTGCGGCTCTGGCTGGTCGGGATCGCAATCTGGGCAATCGGCCATTTCATCGCCGTCTGGGCCGCCCGCCGTGACCCGCTCTTTGTCGAGGTCGGCCGCAGGCACCTGCGCATCCCGGCTTTCCTCGCGGTCTGAGGGAGGCGCTGCCGATGATGAACCTTGCCGAATATCGCGGCTCAGCATCGCGTCTTGCGGACTATCTGCCCTGGGTCGCGCTCGTTGCTACAGGCGTCGTGCTCAACAAGGACGGATCGTTCCAGCGCACCGCGAAGTTCCGCGGTCCCGATCTTGATTCCGCCGTCGCGGCCGAGCTGGTCGCCGTCGCCAGCCGTATCAACAACGCCTTCCGTAGGCTTGGCTTGGGCTGGAGCATCTTCGTCGAAGCGCAGCGTCACGAAGCCGACACCTATCCGGACAGCAGTTTCCCCGATCCGGCTTCCGGCCTGGTCGATGCCGAGCGCAAGGCGGGGTTCGAGGAAGCGGGCGCCCATTTCGTCTCCAGCTACTTCCTGACCTTCTTGTTCCTTCCGCCAGCGGAGGAAGCCGCACGCACCGAGTCCTGGCTGTACGAAGGCCGCGAACGTTCGGGCATCGATCCGCACGAGATCCTGCGGGCCTTCACCGATCGCACCGACCGCGTGCTGGCGCTTCTCGACGGCTTCATGCCGTCCTGCCGCTGGCTCGATGATGGCGAGACGCTGACCTACCTGCATTCGACGATTTCGACGAAGCGTCACCGCGTCCGCGTCCCCGAAACCCCGGTCTACCTCGATGCGCTTCTGGCCGACCAGCCGCTGACCGGCGGGCTGGAACCGCGCCTTGGCGACCAGAACCTGCGCATTCTAACTATCATCGGGTTCCCGACGGCAACGACGCCCGGGTTGCTCGACGACCTCAACCGGCTGGCCTTTCCATATCGCTGGTCGACGCGCGCGATCCTGCTCGACAAGACCGACGCGACGAAACTCCTGACCAAGATCCGCCGGCAGTGGTTCGCCAAGCGCAAGAGCATTGCGGCGATCCTGAAGGAAGTGATGACCAACGAGCGGTCCGTGCTCGTGGACACTGACGCGGCGAACAAGGCGGCGGACGCCGATCTCGCGCTACAGGAGCTCGGCGCCGACGTGGCCGGGCTGGCCTACGTCACGGCGACCATCACCGTCTGGGACGCCGACGCGCGCCTTGCCGACGAGAAACTGCGGCTGGTCGAGAAGGTCATTCAGGGTCGCGACTTCACGGCCATGATCGAGACCGTGAACGCCGTTGACGCATGGCTCGGCAGCTTGCCGGGCCATGCCTACGCCAATGTCCGCCAGCCGCCGATCTCGACACTCAATCTCGCCCACATGATCCCCCTGAGCGCCGTGTGGGCGGGGCCGGAACGGGACGAGCACTTCAATGCGCCCCCCTTGCTTTACGGCAAGACCGAAGGCTCGACCCCGTTCCGGTTGTCTCTGCATGTCGGCGACGTCGGCCATACCCTGGTGGTCGGCCCGACCGGCGCGGGCAAGTCCGTGCTGCTCGCCCTCATGGCTTTGCAGTTCCGCCGCTACCCACGCAGCCAGGTCTTCGCGTTCGATTTCGGCGGGTCGATCCGGGCGGCCGCGCTAGCCATGGGCGGCGACTGGCATGATCTTGGTGGCGGCCTTACCGAAGGCTCCGATGTCTCGGTCTCCCTCCAGCCGCTCGCCCGCATTCATGACACCTATGAGCGCGCCTGGGCCGCCGACTGGATCGTCGCGATCCTGTCCCGTGAGGGCATCACGATTACGCCCGAGGCGAAGGAGCACATCTGGACCGCGTTGACCTCGCTCGCATCCGCGCCGATCGAGGAACGGACGATCACGGGCCTCAACGTTCTGCTCCAGTCGAACGATCTCAAGCAGGCGCTTCGTCCCTATTGCGTCGGCGGCCCCTATGGTCGGCCGCTCGACGCGGAGACCGAACATCTTGGCTCGGCCGACGTGCAGGCGTTCGAGATCGAGGGCCTTGTGGGTACGGGCGCCGCGCCCGCCGTGCTCGCCTACCTGTTCCATCGCATCGGCGACCGGCTGGACGGCCGCCCGACCTTGCTCATCATCGACGAGGGATGGCTTGCCCTCGATGACGAGGGCTTCGCCGGCCAGCTCCGCGAATGGCTGAAGACGCTCAGAAAGAAGAACGCCTCGGTCATCTTCGCTACGCAGTCGCTGTCCGATATCGACAATTCAGACATCGCGCCGGCGATCATCGAGAGCTGCCCGACTCGGCTGCTGCTGCCGAACGAACGAGCCATCGAACCGCAGATCACGGCGATCTACAGGCGGTTCGGCCTCAACGACCGCCAGATCGAGATCCTCGCGCGGGCGACCCCCAAGCGGGACTACTACTGCCAGTCGCGCCGCGGAAATCGCCTGTTCGAGCTCGGCCTTTCCGAACTCGGCCTCGCGCTCTGCGCCGCGTCCTCGAAATCCGACCAGACGCTGATCGCCAACCTCGTCGCCGAACACGGCCGCGACGGCTTTCTCCCCGCATGGCTCGATGCCCGCGACGTCGGCTGGGCCATCGATCTTCTTCCCGGTTTTCAAACGCTCACCCCCCAGCCCGAAAAGGAGCTTTAGCCATGATCGTCCGTCGTCTTCGCAAATCCTCCGCGGTCCTCGCAGCGTCCATGCTGGCGGCTATGCCGCTCGCGATGTCGCCGTTTGCGATGTCGCCGGTCTATGCCTGGAGGATCGTCTACGACCCCACCAACTACGCGCAGAATGTCCTGACTGCCGCGCGTACGCTTGAGCAGATCAACCATCAGATCACCTCGCTTCAGAATGAAGCGACCATGCTCATCAACCAGGCGCGCAATCTCGCGAATCTGCCGTTCTCCTCGCTCCAGACGCTTCAGCAGAATGTTCAGAAGACCCAGCAGCTCCTGAAGCAGGCGCAGAACATCGCCTTCGACGTGCAGAACATCGACCAGATGTTCCAGCAGCAATACGGCACCGTCTCGATGTCGGCGAGCGATCAGCAGCTCGTCAGCGCCGCGCGCAGCCGCTGGCAGAACACCGTCGGAAGCCTGCAGGACGCGATGCGCGTCCAGGCAGGCGTCGTCGGTAACATCGACACCAACCGCACGCAGATGAGCGAACTGGTGAACCAGAGCCAGGGCGCGACCGGCGCGCTTCAGGCGACTCAGGCCGGCAACCAGCTCCTCGCCCTCCAGTCGCAGCAGCTCTCCGATCTCGTCGCGCTGCTCGCAGCCAACGGCCGTTCGGGCGCGCTGACGGAGGCCGAGCGCTCCGCAGCAGCCGAGCAGGGGCGTGAGCAGCGCCGCCGCTTCCTGACGCCCGGTTCCGGCTATCAGGCCGGCAGCGCGCGGATGTTCAACGGCAATTGAGGCCGGAAAGGAGCACCGTCATGGACAGCAAGATGCTGGCCCGGCTGGCCGCTGTGGTCTTCGTCGCCATCGCCATCACGGCGGCGGTCGTCGAGATGACCCGCAAGGATGAGGAGCCGGCGGGACCGTCGGCGCCTATCGTCGAGCCCGCGCGCGATCCGCTGCGCGAGGGCCAGCGCCGGTGCCAGCAGCTTGGGGCAACGGCCGCGAGCGACAGCGAATGCCTGCGCGTCTGGGCCGAGACACGTGATCGCTTCCTCGGCCGTCCGGCTGCGCCTGTATCGCCGTCGTCAGACGACAGGCGGTGATCCATGGGCGGCTCAGGGGTAATCGACAGCTTTCTTGGAACATTCACCCAATACATCGACAGCGGCTTCGGCATGCTCAGCGGCGAGGTGGCCTTCATCGCGACCACGCTGATCGTCATCGATGTCACTCTCGCGGCGCTGTTCTGGAGCTGGGGCGCCGATGACGACATCATCGCACGTCTCGTCAAGAAGACGCTGTTCGTCGGTGTGTTCGCCTATCTGATCTCCAACTGGAACAACCTCGCGAAGATCGTCTTCGACAGCTTTTCAGGTCTTGGCCTCAAAGCCTCCGGCACGGGCTTTACCGCGCAGGATCTCCTCCGCCCCGGCAAGGTGGCGCAGACCGGCCTCGACGCGGCACGGCCGCTGCTCGAATCCATCTCCGATCTGATGGGCTGGATCGCGTTCTTCGAGAATTTTATCCAGATCGCCTGCCTGCTTTTCGCCTGGGCGCTCGTCATTCTCGCCTTCTTCATCCTGTCCGTGCAGCTCTTCGTGACGTTGATCGAGTTCAAATTATCCACGTTGGCCGGCTTTGTTCTGATCCCGTTCGGCCTGTTCGGAAAGACCGCCTTCATGGCCGAGCGCGTGCTCGGCAACGTGATCTCCAGCGGCATCAAGGTCCTCGTCCTCGCCGTCATCGTCGGCATCGGCTCGACGCTCTTTAGCCAGTTCACGCAGGGGTTCGGTGGGCAGACACCGAGCATCGACGACGCCATGGCGGTCGTGCTCGCCGCGCTCTCGCTCGTTGGCCTCGGTATCTTTGGACCCGGCATCGCGTCCGGCCTCGTCAGTGGCGGTCCGCAGCTTGGCGCAGGCGCCGCAGTCGGCACGGGTCTCGCCGTGGGCGGCGCCGCGCTCGCCGTTGGCGGCGGTGCGATGCTTGCCGCGAAGGGAGGAGCAGCCCTCCTTTCCGGTGGGGCCGCGGTAGCCCGTGGCGGAGCAGCGGCCGCCGGGGCGGCATCGTCGGCCTATACGCTCGGTTCCATGGGGCAGTCCGGTGCATCGGGCGTGGCGTCCGGCGTCGCACGCGCGGCCGGTTCAGGCGCCACATCACCCTTGCGTCGCGCCGCCTCGCGCGCGTCCGAGAGCATGAAATCCAGTTTTTCCGACGGCGCCCGCGCCGGGCTCAGTGCCACCGGCGGCACGTCCACGATGGGGTCGGCCGGCGGCGAGGCAGAGCCTTCTTCCGTCGCGCCCGCGACGACGACCGAACAGCCCCCCGCATGGGCCCAGCGCATGAAGCGCGGCCGCCATGTCTCTCACGGCGTCAGCGCCGCCGCGCATGCCGTCCGTTCCGGCGACAGCCACGGATCCGGAGCATCCGTCAATCTCTCTGAAAGTGACCGTTCATGAATCTCTTCAAAAGGCCCGCCGTTCATTACGGCAAGACACCCCAACCAGAAACACCGTACCAGAGGGCGAGCCAAGTCTGGGACGAGCGTATCGGCTCGGCCCGCGTGCAGGCGAAGAACTGGCGCACCATGGCGTTCGGCTCGCTCATCCTGTCGGCCGGCTTTGCCGCCGCCCTGGTCTACCAATCGGCGCGAGGAACCGTCGTGCCATGGGTTGTTCAGGTGGACAATCTCGGCCAGGCGCAGGCGGTCGCGCCCGCCACAGCCGATTTCCGCCCGACCGATCCGCAAGTCGCCTGGCACCTCGCGCGTTTCATCGAACAGACGCGGAGCATTCCGGCCGACCCGATCATCGTCCGGCAGAACTGGCTTCGAGCATACGAATGGACGACGGATCGCGGCGCTGCGGCACTCAATGACTACGCCCGCGCCAACGACCCATTCACAAAGGTAGGCAAGCAGCAGATCGCCGTCGAGGTCTCCAGCGTCATACGCGCATCGCCCGACAGCTTCCGTGTCGCCTGGACAGAGAGGCATTTCGAGAACGGCCAGCTCTCCACGACCCAGCGATGGACAGCGATCCTGACCATCGTGATCCAGCCACCGCGCGACGCCGAGCGGATCAAGGTCAATCCGCTGGGAATCTACGTCAACGCCATCAACTGGTCGCGGGAGATGAGCCAATGAAATCGGCTTTCCGCAAATGCGCCATTCCGTCTTTTCGTAAATCCGTGCTTCCGGTTCTGCTTCTTTCCGCCACTATGTTGGCCGGCTGCGCGACGCCACAGAAGCCGCCCGAAATCACTTACGACCGCGACGTGCCCGCGTTGCCGGCCGTGCCCGTGGCTGTCACCGACGATCGACCGCGCCCGNCTGGACACCGGCAAAAGGCGGCACGGCCGCCACCACGCCGACGGCCCGCGTCGAGAACGCCAACGCCGCAGCGCGGGTGCAGCCGCGCCGGGAGGGCTACTTCAACGCCATCCAGGTCTACCCATGGTCCGAAGGCGCCCTCTATCAGGTCTATGCCGCGCCTGGACAGATCACCAACATCGCGCTGGAGCCTGGCGAGAGTCTGACCGACGCTGGCCCGATCGCGGCCGGTGATACCGCGCGCTGGATCATCGGCGACACCGAGAGCGGCAGCGGCCCGACCCGACGCGTCCACATCCTCGTGAAACCGAGCCGCGTCGACATATCGACGAACCTTGTCGTAACGACCGATCGCCGCGTCTACATGATCGAGCTGCGCTCAGGCGCCAAGCCCTACATGCCTTCGGTGGCGTGGGCATACCCGCAGCCACGAGGCGGACAGGGGCAGACCGTTCCGGCAACGCCGGTCATTCCAGCCGTCGCTTCCCGCAACTACCGCTACGGCCTGAGCGGCGGCAACCCGCCCTGGAAGCCCGTCTCCGTCTATGACGACGGTCGGCGCGTTTACATCGACTTTCCGCGTGGCATCGTCCAAGGCGAGATGCCACCGATCTTCGTGATCGGGCCGGAGGGCGAGGCCCAGATCGTCAACACCCGCGTCCACCGACACATCCTGATCGTCGATCGTCTGTTCGGCGCGGCTGAATTGCGCCTCGGAAGCGGTGATAAGCAGCAAACGGTGAGGATTGTCCGTACCGACGGGAGGCCCGCGTCATGAGCGAGGCAAACAGCAATACGAGCGCTCCAATGCGCCTGCGGGCGGAGCCGCCGCGCGTAACCCGGCTGTCGCGCAAGGTGCTTGCGAGCGTCACGGCCGTCGCTCTGGTCGGCATAGGCGGCGCCCTGATTTACGCACTCCAGACCCGGAACGCCGGCCGCGACGGAGAGGAGCTTTACTCGACAGCCAACCGCCAGACCGCGGATGGTCTTGCCGGATTGCCGCGAGACTACACCGGCCCTGTTCTTGGCCCGCCCTTACCAGGCGATCTCGGACGACCCATTCTGGACGCGCAGAACCGAGGCCAGCCCGTCGTTCCTCCGACGATCACGACGCCGGCGGTCGACCAAGCCGAACAACGCCGCATCGCGGAGGAAGAGGCCGCGCGCACGTCGCGCGTCTTCTTCCAGACCCAGCCGGGCACGACCCCGGCAGCGCCGGGAGGTTCAACCACACCCGGCCTTGCCGGTGTCGATCTCGCCGGGCTCGCGGGTCAAGCCGGCCAGCAAACCGCGCAGGATCGACAGAGCGCTTTCCTCAATGGGCCGGTCGATCGCCGCACAACCTCGTTGGATCGCGTCATGGCACCAGCTTCGCCCTTCGTGCTCCAGGCCGGTGCGGTTATCCCGGTAGCACTTATCACCGGGATACGCTCCGATCTTCCAGGCCAAATCACAGCCCAGGTGACGGAAAATATCTACGACAGTCCGACCGGTCGCAGCCTTCTCGTTCCGCAGGGGACGAGGATCATCGGTCAGTACGACAACAATGTCCAGTTTGGCCAAAGGCGGGTCCTGCTGGTCTGGAACCGCCTGATCTTCCCGAACGGCCGATCTATGGTCCTCGAACGCCAGCCCGGCGCCGACACGCAGGGCTATGCCGGGCTTGAGGATGGCGTCGATTATCACTGGTGGGATCTGATGAAGGCGGCCGGGCTGTCCACGCTACTCGGCATCGGAACCGAATTGGCGACCGACGACGAGGACCGCCTCATCCGAGCCATCCGAGACGGGGCGCAGGACACCATCAATCAGGCCGGACAGCAGATCGTCCAGCGTCAGCTTCAGGTCGCACCGACACTGACCATCCGGCCCGGCTTCCCGGTCCGGGTTATCGTTACCCGCGACCTTGTGCTCGAACCCTACAGGAGTTGAACATGACAAAGCTCAAACTCGGTCCCCTGGCCGACGACAAGCCGGTGAAGGTGGCCATAGAGCTTCCCGCCCAGCTTCACCGCGACCTCACTGCTTATGCCGAGATCCTCTCTCGTGTAACTGGCCAATCCGTCTCCGATCCAGCAAAGCTAATCGTTCCTATGCTGGAACGCTTCATCGCGACGGATCGCGCCTTCGTAAAGCTCCGGCGTCATACTACTTAGATCGGAAGGTATCCAACGATCGATAAGCACGCGACAAACGATCGTGACATTTTCCTGGCCATGCTGAGGAGGCGTCGTAGAGCTGGATTATCATTCCTCCTGGACCACACCGCGCTGAACGGAAGGATGTCGTTGAGGATTGGACGGTAGGTGATACCGGGCATCTGAGCAGCAACCATCGCTTCGCTGACGATCGTCAAACCCTGCCCGATCGCCACAAGAGACAGGAGATTGTCTCGACCTACATATTGCGCTTGAATATCTGGATGATAGCCAAGAGTTGCCAACCGCCGTACCAGATAATCCCGTATCTCTGGGCCAGGGGCCGCATCGCTTACTACAAACGATTCGAATACCAAATCAGGCCATTCTAAACTCTCTCGTCCTGAAAGGTTATGGCCGACCGGCAACACTGCAAAAACACGCTCCGACCAGAAATGAGTGGTCTCGCACTCAGGCCAATCCTGAGTGCCGGTAAGAAAAGCGACGTCCATCTCGAACTTGCGGATAGCGGTTACGTGTTGCTCGGGGTGGCCTTCGACGAACTCTATTTTAACTTTGGCGTGGCTTTTGTCGTAGGCACTGACCAGTTCGGCCAGGAATCCCGATGCGATCGACGAGAATATTCCTATCCTCAGCCGCCCATTCTCCGCACGCCCGATATTACCCAAATCTTCGACGCTCTGCCGAATGAACCTAAGCACTCTGCGTGCTTGAGGCAGAAATCGTTCTCCCGCAAACGTGAGAGTAATGCCAAAATTATGACGGTGGAATAGTGACGTCCCTATATGATCTTCCAGATCACGGACGCACCTGCTGATGGTTGATTCCTGTATTTCTAACGATTTACCCGCCTTTCGAAAACTCCCTTGCTCCGCTGATGCAACAAAGTAACGCAAATGACGGATTTCAATCCAAGATTCATAGATTTTTCTAGCTTTATTGACCATGTATCCTATTTATAGGTGAGTGGAGCGGCGATGGATTTTTTAATACTATTCCAAGCAATCGTTTCTTATGACATTTTGATGTAGTCGCCTGGCGCGTCTGCAAGCGGCGTAATGACCGTGCTGGCGTTCAAGTGTCGCGCGGATGCGTCGCGCGCTTGAGACCTCTCGGCCATCCAATCCGCCCATTCCGGCCACCAAGATCCTGGCTTGACGGGCGTATTCTCCACCCAATCGTCGGGAGAGACATAGGTATCGCCGCGCGCTCGCCTACTGACCTGATACTGGCGCCGCGGGCGGCCCGGCTCACTGACGATTCCTGCATTGTGACCTCCATTCGTCAGAGCGAAGGTGACCTCCGTCGCTGTGAGAAGATGCAGTTTGTAGACAGAGCGCCATGGCGCAACGTGATCGGTGGTTGTGCCGACGCAGAATATCGGGAGGTTGATATCCCCAAGCGAAATAGGCTTGCCCCCCACCTGATATCGGCCGGATGCCAGGTCGTTCTGCAGGTAGAGACGACGAAGATATTGTGAATGCATCTTCGCGGGCAGACGTGTGCCGTCGGCATTCCAGGCCATCAGATCGTTCATCGGTCTGCGGTCACCCAAGAGATACTCATTGATGATGCGCGACCAAAACAGGTCGTACGAGCGTAGCAACTGGAAGGCCGCCGTCATCTGCTCGGCATGCAGGTAGCCGACTTCGGCCATCTGCGCTTCGAGGAGCGCGATCTGGCTTTCGTCGATGAGCAGACCGAGCTCGCCTGGCTCGCTGAAATCCGTCTGGGCTGCGAGCAGGCTCACGGATGCCAGCCTGTCGTCGAGGTCGCGGGCCATGGCGGCCGCAGCGATGGAAAGCAGCGTACCGCCGAGGCAATAGCCAGCCGCATGCACTCTGGCGCCGGCCGCAATCGTGTTGACTGTGGAGAGCGCAGCGTGGAAACCAAGGTCGAGATACTCGGCCATGCCCATGTCGCGGTCGCCGGGATCCGGGTTTTTCCAGGAGATGCAGAAGACGGTGAAACCCTGATCGACAAGGTAGCGGATCAGGGAATTGTGGGGCGACAGATCAAGAATGTAGTATTTCATGATCCATGCAGGAACGATCAGGATCGGTTCCGGATGGACCACTTCCGTGGTGGGCTCGTACTGGATGAGCTCGATCAGCCGGTTCCTGAACACGACCTTGCCCGGCGTGGCGGCGACGTCCTTTCCTACGACAAAATTCTCCGTCCCGGCCGGGGGCTGATTGGCCATTCGGCGCGCGATGTCGTCGAACAGGTTGGAGAGGCCACGCGCCAGATTGGCTCCGTTTTCATCGAGGCTTTTCCTGATGACGACTGGATTAAGCATCGCGAGATTACTGGGCGAAAGCATCTCCATCCACTGCTCCACACCGAAGGCGACGAGACGCTGATGATGCGGGTCAACGCCCCAGACATCGCGCGTGGCCTCTCCCCACCAGCGACGTTGCATTTCGAAGGACTGTCCGAACAGGTTGAACGGCCATTGGCCCCATGAGGGGTCGGCGAACCGCCGGTCCGACAAAGGTGGCAAGGCGCCAGCACTCTGACCATCGTCACTCTGGGAAAGTCCTGCCTTGATGATGGTCTGGATTCGCTCCAGTTGATCAAGCGCCAATCGCGAGAGTTCGGCGCGCTTACCCGGACTTGTCGCGAGATGGCTTGCCCAGTCCATCCACGCGAGCAAGGGCGATTCCGGTGAAATCGAAGACCATGCACGCGACCACGCTGCGTGCGCCTCTTCGTCCAGTTCCTTGCTCGATTTTTCTTCTTTTCTTGATTCCATCTCAGTCACTTCCACCCGCCGCGACCATCGGCGGGCCCGGCAAACATTTCGGTTCCTAGTTAGTTGAGGCCGCCCGAAGCTCGGGTCACGTCCTCTGGGGGCGTCCACGCCTCGGAGGAGATTTCGCTTCAGATGTGCCGGCGGCCGGCGCTTGCGTCGCCTGGGGGGACGGCGCGGCAGGTTCCGAACCCGTCACTGGCGGCGTTTCGGCCTCAACCGCTTTTGCCTGCCGGGCTTTCTCCGCTGCGCGCCCGAACATCTCCGTCACCTGCGCAAGGGCCGCATTGCCCGCATCCGGGAGCGTGTCGCCGCCAGCGTGCGCCAGTTCCGAGATGATCATTGCGACCCTGTCGATCTCGTCGGCGTCCGACCCTTCGAGCAGCGCAGGGAGCGCTTCGATGGTCGCATCGCCCTTATAGGCAAGCAGCAGGGCCTGTTCGCGCACGAGCCGCCGGAAGAAGCCGGGATCGAAACCGGAATGAGCACCGTCGTTCCAGAACCGGGCAGCGTGGTGGTAGAGACGTTCGTCGATGCTGCCCTGGTGATGGAGGACATGGAACAGGGCGCGAAGGGAGGCCTCCAGCAGCCCGCCCTTGTGCAACTGGTCGTCCAAGCGGGCGACCATCTGCCGGACCATCTCGCGGTGCTCGGGGGTATCACCTGGATGGGGCCGGGCCGGACGCGCGTCGTCCATCGTCTGTCCGGCGAGAGCCTTCAGTCCCGGCGAGCCGTACAGGACATCGAACCACATCGCGTAGATCTGGTCCCGGTGGTCGCGATATCGATCCAAGAAATGCTCGACTGCACGCGACAGGTCCTGCTGCATGACGAGGAACGGATTGTCGGAAGGCACCGGCTGACGGTTCTGGCGAACCTCGCTGGCGAGCTCGCTCACGGTGCTCGCCAGCGGATGGTCGCTCGACCATAGTTCGAACGATGCCCGCAGCGGATGAAGCGCCTGCAGCCATCGGGCGGAGTAGGACGTCGAGAAGGCCCGTATCCAGGGCTGCAGCGTGTTGCGGTAGAGAGCCAGGTTGATGTCGGAGACCCGGGCGGCCGCGGCGAAGCGGCAGTCCGATTCCGGATCCGGACGGACAATGTCGCGAACTTCCCCGATGCTGCTGCGCCTGACCGACATCAGGTGGGAGTCGGCGAAGTCGCGGACGTCCTGGGGCGTGGCGTCGACCGTCGCCCGATAGATGCCCGCGGGGAAGAGGTCGATCTGGTCGATCATGCTCGCGAACTTGCGGTGCTCCTTCTTGCCGACGCTGCTGGAGACGAAGATGCCGAGATGGCCGATGCTGTCATGCGTGGTGTAGAGGATGGTCTGGTCGTGGCTGAGCACCTCGTCGTCATCGCGATAAAGGTCGGTGATCCAGCCCAGGGCCTGCGCAGGCGGGGTGATGTTGTCGCCGTATGAGCAGAAGACGACGATCGGCGAGCGGATGTTGCGCAGGTCGATGCGCAAGCCGTCGGAGGTCATGAGTTGCGCGGTCGAGAGCTTGTTGCCGATGAACAGGTTGTCGACGATGTACTGCATCTCGACGTCGTTGAGGAAGACGTAGCCGCCCCAGTATTTCTCGAAACCGATATAGCGCTCGGCCTCGGTGTCGGCGCTTGCGTAGACGTTGTACTGCTTCGACCAGAGCGTGTTGGCGGGATCGAGGTTCTCGAAGTTCTGCACGAGCCATGCGCCGTCGAATCGGCCGGCGCCTATGTCGCCGGTCAGCGCGGTCAGCCAGCTCCCACCGAGCAGGCCGCCGGCATAGCGCATCGGATTGTTGCCCGCCCAGTAGGACAGCGGCGTGCCGGCTACGATCAGCGGCCCGAACAGGTCTGGCCAGACCGCCGCCGCCATCAGCAATTGCCAGCCGGCCTGACAATTACCGATCACCGCCGGCTTGCCCTTGCTTCCGGGATGCAACCCGCCGACTCGCTCGACGAAGGCCGAGAAGGTGCGCATGACATCCTCGATGGTCTGGCCGGGAACGGGATCGGGCAGGAAGCCCACGAAGTAGCACGGGTGACCAGCCTTGATCGCGGCGCCGATCTCGCTGTCGGGCTTAAAGCCGCCGATGCCGGGCCCATGCCCGGCGCGCGGGTCGATTACGATGAACGGGCGCCGCGTCTCGTCGGCCTTCTGGCCGCCGGACGGTACGATCCGCACGAGCGCATAGTTGGTCGGTCGCGGCAGGTCCGCCCCCGACATGACGGATTCGAAGGGGAAGTTGAGGACGCCGGGACTGCCGTCCCGCAGCTTGTCGCGATACTGGTCGCCCACCTGTCTCTCAATATCCGCATACAGGATCGAGCGCTGCCATGCATCGATCCCATAGGCATAGGCCGCTTGCAGCAGCGCCAAAGGATCGCCATGCAAATCCGACCATTGCGTTTTTGAGGTTGTTGGCTCGGACATGGGTTTCCTCCGATGCATCGCCATTTGACAAGGACAGGACGAAGGCTCGCGCCTCAACCTGACGGTTCAGTTCGCCTCCAGCGCCAGAGCCACGCCCTGTCCACCACCGATGCACAGCGTCGCCAGACCTTTCCGCGCGCCACGTCGTTGCATCTCATGAATGAGCGTCACAAGGATGCGCGCCCCCGAGGCGCCGATGGGATGCCCGAGCGCGATCGCGCCGCCGTTGACGTTGACCTTCGAAGTATCCCAGCCGAGCTCCTTGTTCACAGCCAGCGCCTGTGCCGCGAAAGCCTCGTTGGCCTCGATGAGATCGAGATCGCCGATGGTCCAGCCGGCCCGCTTGAGCGTGCGCTGCGTGGCGCTGACCGGGCCAATGCCCATGATGGCGGGATCTACGCCGGCGCTGGAATATCCTCTGATCCAACCCAGCACGGGCAGCCCGAGGGTCTTCGCCTTGGCCGCGCTGGCGAGTACGAGCAGGGCGGCGCCGTCGTTGATCGTCGAGGCATTGCCAGCGGTCACCGTGCCGTCCTTCCTAAAGGGCGGCTTGAGCTTGGCGAGTCCTTCTGCCGTCGTGTCCGCGCGCGGTTGCTCGTCGGTGTCGAAAACGACCGGGTCACCCCTGCGCTGTGGAATGGTGATCGGTGTGATCTCGTCGCGGAAACGGCCGGAAGCGCTCGCGGTGACGGCCTTGTTCTGCGAGGCGGCGGCAAACGCATCCTGATCCTCACGCGTGATCGAATAGCGCTCCGCGAGGTTCTCGGCCGTGATGCCCATGTGACAATCGTTGAAGGCGTCCCAGAGACCGTCCCGGATCAGGCTGTCCTCGATCTGTGCATGGCCGAGCCGAAGTCCCGTGCGGGCCCTGGGCAGCAGATAGGGGGCAAGCGACATGTTCTCCTGGCCGCCGGCCAGAACGAGATCGGCGTCCCGGGCGCGGATCGCCTGAGCCGCAAGATGGACCGCCTTCAGGCCCGAGCCGCAGACCTTGTTCAACGTGAGTGCCGGCACCGCATGGGGGAGGCCGGCCTTGAGGGCGGCCTGGCGCGCCGGATTCTGTCCGCCTCCGGCCGAAACGACCTGCCCGAGAATGACCTCATCGATTTCTTCGGGGGCGATTCCCGTCTCCTCGAGCACGCTGCGGATCAGCGCGGCACCGAGATCGGAGGCCGGCAGGTTGGCAAGGCTGCCCTGGAAGGCACCGATGCCGGTCCGTGTTGCTGCCAGTACGGCGACGTCCTTCGTCATTCTCAACTCCTTAAGTCGCCGGCACGCACGGGACGACGCGGGACCTTTCGCCCCGTGCGTGCCGGCGCGGCGTCAGTACATGTGCTGGCCGCCGTTCATCGCGATGTTGCTGCCGGTCATGTAGGCGGCGGCGTCACTTGCGATGAAGGCGACGAGCGCCGCGATTTCGTCGGGTTCACCGAGGCGCCCGACCGGGATGGCGCCGACGATCTTGGCGAGAACATCCTCGGGGACCGCTGTCACCATCTTGGTGGCGAGATAGCCGGGCGAGACCGTGTTGACGGTAATTCCCTTCCTGGCAACTTCCTGAGCCAACGCCTTGGTGAAGCCATGGATACCTGCCTTCGCGGCAGAGTAGTTAGTTTGCCCGAACTGGCCTTTGCTCCCGTTGATCGATGAGATGTTGATGATCCGCCCCCAGCCGCGTTCGAGCATACCGTCGATGAGAGGCTTGGTGACGTTGAACAGCGAGTCGAGATTGACCCGCAGGACCGCGTCCCAGTTTTCCTTCTCGAGCTTGCGGAACGTGGCGTCGCGGGTGATGCCCGCGTTGTTGACGAGAATGTCGACCCGATGGCCGTCGGTGCCGATGCGCTCGGCCATGCGCAGACATGACTTGAAATCGGCGACATTCACGTCGTAGGAAACGAAACTGTAGCCTTTGGCTTTCTCGGCGGATAGCCATTCGCGGGCGGAACCCTCGTCGCGTGCATGGGTCACGAGCACCTTGTGGCCTGCGTCGTGTAGAGCCCGGGCGATTGCCTCGCCCAGGCCTCCCATGCCACCGGTCACCAAAGCAGTCCTTGGTTCAGTCGACATCGTTCACGCGCCAGCGGATTTTTCAGAAGTCTTCACGCCCGGAACAGGCCAGAGGTTGGCCCACTGCTTGAAGATGTCCCGGATCGGTTGCGCCGAACCCACGCCGCCCACAGTCTCGCTGACAGCTTTCTGCCAGGTTTCGATCGCCTCCTGGAGGCCACTGGTGAACGCCGCCTGATTGCTGATCGCCACTTGGGTAAGCTCTTGCGTATCTCCGACACGCTGCTGTAACTGCCGCCAGAACGATTCGCCTGGCAGTGTCGCGAGGCTTTGCCAGTTCTCGGCTTTGCGAAGGCCTTCGATCTCGGCCTTGACCTCGGCGATGCCTTCGGCGCTCGCCTGGGAAGCAACATCGACCCACCGCTTGCCGCCCTCCTGGAGGAGGCGGTTGATCTGAATCTGCAATTCAAGGTTGGCTTTGTGCAATTTAAGGGGCACGACGTCGACACTCATGGAAACCTTCCTTCGGTTTTGATTTGCCCGGGGGCGGGATTTTAGACCATCGCTTCGATCGCCCGGCGGAGTCGCTTGCATCTCGCATCGGCGAAGCCGAAAATGGGATGCTGCGGCGAGGCATGTGGGACGAGCTGCCGCGTGATCTTTTGGCTGGACCTGTATTTGGCTCCCAGCAAACCTGCTTTTTGTCGAGATCGTGACAGAAATCTGCGGCTGGCATGTACCAG
Organism: Brucella pseudogrignonensis; assembly: GCF_002252525.1. Taxonomy (GTDB): domain Bacteria; phylum Pseudomonadota; class Alphaproteobacteria; order Rhizobiales; family Rhizobiaceae; genus Brucella; species Brucella pseudogrignonensis. The sequence continues at coordinate 59,469 of NZ_NNRM01000015.1, read as the reverse complement.
TCCGGATGAGGGAATGCCCACAAGCTCCTCCAAACGGGCCAGAGACAGACCTAAGTCTGCAGCGCTAAGGGTAGCGAGCCGGGAACAAAAGTTCTATATTTAATTAAGCCCATAAGACTTGTATTACTCGCCGTAGTTCGGAATATGTTTCAATATTAATCGCCTTGATGCTCATGCATGACTCCAGATTCTAAGAACAACTTTAAACTATAGTTACGATCAATTAGATGCCGTTCTTTATCATCGGTAGATGACGACTCAATCATCAGCTGATGACAGTGCGCGAACCATATGTAAATCGGGTTCGGCTTGTCAATAGCGTTCAAAACAATGACCGCTTGCGCATCGGGCGCCGTCGATCCGGGATCGCGGATCGAGGCGGATCAACGAACATTTCGGCGGAGTTAACAGGGTAATCCGTCGACCCGTTACGTTTGACACCAGCTACGACCTCCTACGAGCTTGATCGCGGCGAGGCGGTTTTGTGCGTGCCTGTCGTGCTTGGTTGCGATTCGTCCAAAGCTTTTGATGCGATTGGAAAAGCGCTCGACGAGATCTCGCTGGCGGTAGCGCGGTGCGAGAGGGCATAGGTGACCTTGCTGTTTGCCTTGAGGGGGAAAACGAAATCAGCAAAGGAGGACATTCAGATCGTCAGAATCGTGGAAACTGAAGACGTCCGTCGGGTTAAATCACCATAGTTTCAGCGGCCCTGCATCAGTTTATCACGAGTTATCGATGCTCCGCGCCAATGGGTCTTCGGCTATTTCTCAGGCTAGCGGGGACCTCTGTTCATCAGCGCCGCCGCCGAGATGATTTCCAGCCTCTTTCTGGCGACCGGGAAGGCTGCTCTCAGGGAATGAAACCTAAGGGGCATTGGTGCGAAGGAGGGACCGACTAACCGCCTCCGAACAACCGATCCTGTTGATTTCGACGCCGGAGCGCGATGCAAATATCAGGTGACATACCCGCAGCATCAGCTATCGTCATCAGTCGTTGACCATTGGGTGTTAGAAATATACCGTGCGGTCAGTCGTTCACTCGCGAGTTGTATCGCCAGTGATATTTGCGCAGATCGCTTCCAGTTCTTAAGTCCCAACACGATCTCGCGCTTAGCAACGTGGATGCAACAAGGAACATTATGTCGCTTGATACCAGAAAATTATCGCTAATCGATCGCTACTGGCGTGCGGCCAATTATTTATCCGTTGGCCAGATTTATCTGATGGACAATCCGTTACTCCGCGAACCGCTGAAACCGGAGCATGTCAAACCGCGCCTCCTTGGGCATTGGGGAACGACCCCGGGGCTCAACTTCATCTATGCGCATTTGAATCGGATCATCACCGAGCGCGACGCGGACATCCTCTATGTCTGCGGGCCTGGGCACGGTGGCCCCGGCATGGTTGCGAATACCTGGCTGGAAGGCGTCTATTCCGAAACCTATCCCGAGATAGGTGATGATGAGCCCGGAATGAGACGGCTGTTCAAGCAATTCTCATTTCCAGGCGGCGTTCCGAGCCACGTTGCGCCGGAGACGCCAGGCTCGATCCATGAAGGCGGTGAGCTGGGTTATGCGCTGGTTCATGCCTACGGCGCCGCGCTAGACAATCCCGATTTGGTGGTGGCTTGCGTGGTAGGCGACGGCGAGGCAGAAACCGGACCGCTCGCGGCCGCATGGCATTCTAACAAATTTGTCAATCCGGCCCGTGACGGAATGGTTCTGCCCATCCTGCACCTCAACGGCTACAAGATCGCCAACCCCACCGTTCTTGCGCGGCTTTCCGACGACGAGTTGCAGCATCTTTTCATCGGCTACGGCTATGAGCCGTTCTTTGTCGAGGGTAGCGAGCCCGCTGAAATGCACCAGCAGATGGCCGGAGTGTTCGACACTGTCTTCGATCGGCTCGCTGCGATCCGAGGGAAGGCATCCTCGTCATCGGTGCGCCCGCAGTGGCCTATGATCATTCTGCGCAGCCCCAAGGGCTGGACAGGACCTAAGGTCGTGGACGGCAAGATGGTGGAGAACCACTGGCGCTCTCATCAAGTGCCGGTCGCGAATTGCCGCGAGGACGAAGGACACCGCGCTATCCTCGAGGAATGGCTGCGGAGCTACGGCCCGGAGGACTTGTTCGATGAAAGGGGCGCACTGAAGGCAGAGCTCAAGGCCTTGGCACCCAAGGGTCCGCGGCGCATGGGCGCCAATCCGCATGCCAACGGCGGCCTTCTGCGCAAGGAACTGCGTACACCCGACTTCCGCAGCTATGCCGTGGAGGTCGGCCGGCCCGGCGCGGCGGAAGCGCAGGCGACGAAAGTTCTCGGCGATTATCTACGCGACGTCCTACGGCTCAACGATGACGAGCGGAACTTCCGTGTGTTCGGGCCGGACGAGACGGCTTCCAACCGGCTCGGCAGCGTGTTCGAAGCGACGGACCGGGTCTGGATGGCCGAAACGCTCGAAACTGACGATCATCTGTCGCCCGACGGGCGCGTTATGGAAGTACTGTCCGAGCATCTGTGCCAGGGATGGCTTGAAGGCTACCTGCTCACTGGCCGCCATGGGTTCTTCTCTTGCTACGAGGCGTTCATCCACATTGTGGACTCCATGTTCAGCCAGCACGCCAAATGGCTGAAGGTTTCGCGCGAACTGGAATGGCGCAAGCCGATCTCCTCGCTAAACTATCTTCTGACTTCTCATGTATGGCGGCAGGATCATAACGGGTTCAGCCATCAGGATCCCGGCTTCATCGATCTCGTTGCAAACAAAAGCGCCGACATCGTCCGCGTCTATCTGCCCCCGGATGCGAATACCCTGTTGTGGGTCGGCGATCATTGCCTCAAGACGTGGGATCGGGTGAATGTCATTGTCGCTGGCAAACAGCCCGCGCCTCAATGGTTGACCATGACGGAGGCCGAGCAGCACTGCGAGGCGGGCCTTGGAATATGGGACTGGGCTGGAACCGAGGACGGATTGGAGCCAGACATCGTGATGGCCTGCGCCGGCGACGTGCCGACCATGGAAACGCTCGCCGCTGTCGACCTCTTGCGGCAGGCTCTGCCACATCTGCGCATCCGAGTCGTGAACGTCGTGGACCTGATGGCGCTGCAATCGCCGCAACACCACCCGCATGGTATTTCTAACGAGAAGTTCGACAGCATCTTCACACGCGACCGACCGGTGGTCTTTGCGTATCACGGCTATTCTTACCTTATCCATCGCCTTGTCTACAAACGCGCCAACCATCCAAATTTCCATGTGCGCGGCTTTATCGAAGAGGGGACCACGACGACGCCCTTCGATATGGCCGTCCTCAACGAGTTGGACCGGTTTCATCTGGCCATCGAGGCGATCGAGCGTCTTCCCGTCCTGAAGGAGAAGGGAGCGGAGATCGTTGCAGCACTCCAGGAGAAGCTCGTCCTGCACAAGGCGTATGTGTATGAACATGGAGAAGATATGCCCGAAATCCGGGACTGGACGTGGCCTTAACGCTGACGAAATCATCTCAGGAACCGGAGAATGCTGATACTGTTCGGTGCCTTACCTTGCATCGCTTCCAAGCCGGGGCGGATCATTCGTGTAGCCACTTGTGCGGCTTGATGACAGGTCGTCACCTGTCTCGATGACATTCTTCCCCACTCGGATGGGCTAAAACGCTCCTTGTGGGCATGAGGTCGATGTCTCCCCAGCAGGCCCGCTGATCAATTGGTTGGTGCCTGCCTGGAAACGAGACATGGAGAGATCACAGAAGGGACTGCTGAATGAAGGGCGACGGAAATCCCTGCGGTCGCGCCCCGCAGACACCGGATGACTACTCGCTCCGCGTCGCGGAGGAAGTCGTAGACAAACTCGCCAGTGACGCCCAGCGCGGTCTGACAAGAACGGAAGCAGCACGCCGGCTGGCAGAAAATGGTCCCAACGAACTGCGTGCGGTGCCGCCGATTCCTATCTGGCAGCGCCTGCTTTCCCAGTTCCGGGATCCACTCGTGTATCTGCTGCTCGGAGCAATTATTATCGCCCTCGCGGCATGGGCTATTGACGGGCATGCGGGCTGGCCTATCGACGCAGTCGTGATAGCCATGGTGGTCCTGGCGAATGCAGCTCTTGGCTTCGTGCAGGAAACAAGAGCTGCTGATGCCGTGGCCGCGCTGGCGCGAATGACCGCCGTTACCTCCTCCGTTCTGAGGGACGGCGAGCGAATCCGCATTCCCTGCGCCGAGCTTGTGCCGGGCGACATCCTGCTGCTTGAGGAGGGTGACGCCGTCGGAGCCGATGCAAGGTTGCTTAGCGCAGCAAGCCTTCGCGTGCAGGAAGCCTCGCTCACCGGCGAAAGCGAGGCCATCCTCAAGGATGCAGCCATTCTGCATCATCCTGCCCCGCTGGCCGAGCGTTTCTGCATGGTGTTCAAAGGGACCGCGGTGGTTCAGGGAACTGGTCGTGCAATTGTCACCGGAACCGCAATGCGGACCGAAATCGGCACCATTGCGCAGATGCTGGACGCCAGCAAGGAGGAAACGACACCCTTGCAGAAGGAGGTCGCCCGGGTCGGCCGCGCGCTCGGGATTGCCGTTGTCGCCATCGCCATCGTCGTGGTCGCGACAGTGCTTTTGGTTTCCGACATCCACGGCCCTTCCGACGTAATTTCCGTTTTGCTGATGGGCGTTTCGCTGGCCGTCGCCGCAGTCCCGGAAGGCCTCCCCGCCATATTGTCCCTGGTGCTCGCGCTTGGCGTCCAACGCATGGCGGGACGAAAAGCCGTGGTCAAGACGCTCTCGTCGGTCGAGACGCTCGGCTCGGCTTCCGTCATCTGTTCGGACAAGACAGGAACGCTGACCCGATCCGAAATGACGGTCGAGCGCATCGTAACGGCGTCCGGCAGCAGCCGTGTCACTGGCGTCGGGTATGCGCCTGTCGGCAATCTGGAAGTTGAGGGCGGTGGAGGTTTCAAGGGGCCTCTGCGCGCCGAGCAGATCGTGGTTCTGAGCGGCGGCAGTCTGGCTGGCAATGCTGCCCTGCGCCAGGCGGAGAACGGAGTCTGGGAAATTCAGGGCGATCCCACTGAGGCCGCTTTTCTGGTTGCCGAGCGTAAGCTCGAAATTGACGACCGCCGCAGGCGACGCTTCGAACGCATCAACGAAATTCCGTTCAGTTCAGACCGCAAGATGATGTCGACCATCGAGATCGACCATGAGCATGGCAGCGAGCGGATTCTCGTTACCAAGGGAGCACCGGATGTTCTGATGGCTCGTTGTACGCATGTACGGATCGGTATGGATGTCGTTCCATTCGACGCCGGACAGCGCGCGCATGCCGCCGCCGAAGTTGAACGGCTCTCCGACGACGCCTTGCGCACTCTGTCGGTCGCCTATCGGCCGCTGGCCGATGGCGAAGACACGGAGGAGGGCGAAGACCTTGAACATGATCTGATCTTTGTCGGCACGGTCGGGATCATCGATCCGCCTCGGCAAGAAGCGGCCGTCGCCATATCGAAAGCCCGCCGGGCCGGAATACGCGTGATGATGATCACCGGCGACCATCCGCGTACGGCATCGCGCATAGCCGCTTTGCTTGGCATCGTCGATCGCGGCGCGAAGGCTTTGACCGGGGCCGATCTCGACGCAATGGACGATGCCGCGTTCGCGGCGGCAGTTCGCACGATTTCGGTCTATGCCCGCGTCGCTCCCGTGCACAAGCTGCGCATCGTCGATGCTCTGCAGGCCGATGGCAATGTCGTGGCGATGACGGGCGACGGCGTCAACGACGCGCCGGCGTTGAAGGCGGCGGATATCGGCATCGCAATGGGAATCAACGGGACGGAAGTTACCAAGGAAGCGGCCAATATGGTGCTGGCCGACGACAATTTCGCCACGATCGTCGACGCCGTGCAGGAAGGACGCGGAATCTTCGACAATATACGCAAATTCCTGCGCTATCTCTTGTCTTCCAATATGGGCGAGGTGCTGACCGTCTTCCTCGGCGTCATCGGAGCGGGCATGATAGGATTGGCTGACGCCGGCGGTGGCGAACTGGTTCTTCCGCTGCTGGCAACTCAAATCCTTTGGATCAATCTGATCACGGACTCCGGCCCTGCTCTTGCCATGGGTATCGATCCGGAAACGGACGACGTGATGGCGCGACCGCCTCGCAAATCCAACGAGCACGCAATCGACGCGCAAATGTGGCGGAGCGTTATCGCGCTCGGCCTGGTGATGGCGCTGGCAGCGCTTCTGACCATGGATTTCTATCTGCCCGGCGGGCTCATCGAAGGGTCTCAGAGCCTGGAACGAGCACGCACGGCGGGGTTCACCGTGTTGGTTTTCTCCCAACTGTTCAATTGCTTCAGCGCCCGATCAGAATCCAGCAGCGCGTTCAGCTATTTGTTCGCGAACAGGTGGCTTTGGGCGGCGGTCGGCTTGTCTGTTGTCCTGCAGATAGCAGTCGTCAATGTGAGCTTTCTCAACGCCGCGTTCGGAACGGTGCCTTTGTCACTTGATCAATGGTTGCTCTGCCTTGCGATGAGCAGCAGCGTCCTTTGGTTCAGCGAAATCCGGAAGTGGATCACCCGACGTTACAACAAGAAGCGGGACTTCGTTGCCGCCTGAGACAGCCGGTGGCACTAGGGCATCTTCGATAGAGAAACTAATGATCGTAACAGGCTTCGCATGACGCCCCGATAGCTCGCGTTCCACCCCCTGACGGTCCACGGCGAGGAATCCACATGACTATAAGCCCTTGCCGGATATCCAACGGCTCCTTGGGCTCGGCTTCTCACTATCGAAACCGTGCCCGCGGAGCACGACGTGGATCTTCTCAGGTTCGATGCCTGCGGTATGCTTCAAAGATGAGCATGGCTAGGAACGATCATGATGTCACACTGGACCTCATGGAGAATATTGCCTGCCACACTGTCGATAAACAGGTTCAGGATCGTGCTCCTGCTTTCTGTGCCGGCAATCACCAGATCAATATCGTTATCGTCGACATATTCAGCCAGTTGCCCCGCTGGATCGCCCTCCAGCGTGACGACTTGAACCTGGCAAGCTCCGCCTGTCATCAGAGATTGATCCAGGGTGTCTCTGGCTCGTTGGGCGATATCTTTTGAGAACTGGTGACTATAAGCCTCTTTGTTCTCGACCCAGTTCTTGAACGGAGGATCGAATGCATGGAACAGAATAAGGGTTTCAGGTCGGAAGAACCTGACAGTGGTTTCGAGCACGGCAGACGCAGCCGGGGAAACATCTGTCGCTACGACAATCCGGTCGCCTGTATCGACCGACTTCTTTTTCACCACAAGCACGGGCAGTCCGCTCTCTCGCAATAGAGACGTCGTCGTGCTGCCCAATAAGGACCGACCATCGGTTTCGTTGCGCGATATTCCCGTGACGATCAGATCAGCTTTATCCCATAAAGCGATCTCCTTGATCTCGACGAGTGGACGGCCTCGTCTGACGACGACGGCGCTTATGAGCCCATCAATACCTGTAAGCTCTTCACGCAGGCGTATAGCGTTGCGCGAAACGGCGCGCGGAACAGAGCTCATCTCAGGCTGCTCAAGGAAGTCGTCTTCGTCTTCGATCACATGAACCACCGTCAGACGCGCCTGCCACTGAAGAGCCAACTGAATGGCGCGCTCCTGTGACCTGTCGCAACGGGCCGAGAAATCCGTTGCGAAAAGTATATGTCTCGGGGGGCATGTTCTCCATGCCGTCCTCACCTTCAGTTCGCGGAGCGCTCGGTCGTCAGCTATCAATGGGAGGGACGCCCGTAGGCATGCCCTGTTCGGCAGAACGAATGTGCGAAGGCCGAAATATGATATCCGGCCGGTCTTCGACTGAAACGAAGCCCTCCGAGGCGTGGAGCCATTCCTGTATCATCAAGTCGATGACTTCCTTGCGCGGAAGGGCGAGGATCTCCGCCACAGCGTCGACCGCCATGGCAAGGTCGTGGTCGAAGGTGACCTCGCCGGTATTCCATGCGTGAGCGGCAGCAATGAACAAGGCTTCCCGCATTTCCCGCGGCACGACCAGTGCGACCGCCTGGTCAAGCCCAGCTATCGCAGTTTCAGAATCCAGCACATCTCACTCCTCAGTAATGCAGAACACGGCCGTACGCATATATTGTGCGACGCAAACGCAAGAGCGGGCCTGTCGAAACGCCGCCAATGAATACTTGCGATATCAGCTCGCTTGATTGATCGCCTGAAGCGTCACCAACGTGCCTTGCCGCCCTTCCAGAATCCCGCGCGCATCTTCAAGCCGGCCTATTCCAGCAATCCCGCCCGCGTTCGCAAAATCGCACGCCGCTTCGACTTTCGGTCGCATGGACCCGGCCGCGAACACGTCGCTGGTCAACTCGGCAGGCGTTACTTTGCGGATCGGCCGCCTATCGACCGTTCCCCACCCCTCATAAACAGCGTCCACGTCGGTCAGCATCAGGAAAGCGTCGGCCCCGAGCGCCTTGGCGAGAAGCCCGGCTGCTCTGTCCTTGTCGATCACCGCTTCCAGTCCCCGAAGCGTCCCATCGGCTTCGCGCATGACCGGGATACCTCCACCGCCGGCGCAGATGACAGTGACGCCAGCCTCGACAAGGAGCCTGATCGTCTCGATCTGGGTAATATGCTGAGGTAGTGGTGACGGGACGACCCGGCGCCAGCGGCCCTGCGCTTCTTCTACCACAGGCCAGCCATGTGCCTCTTTCGCCTTTAGCGCCTCGTTCTGCGTGTAGACCGGACCTATCGGCTTTTCCGCGCGAGCGAAGGCGGGATCGTCCCGGTCCACCTCTATCTGGGTCAGCAGTGTCGCGATCCTTGAACCCGCAGGCATCGCATTGGTCAGCTCCTGCTCGACCAGATAGCCGATCATGCCGACGCTCTCTGCACCCAGGACATCGAGCGGATAGGGGTCGACGTCTTTGTAGGCCGCCGCCTGTAAGGCGAGGAGACCGACCTGTGGTCCGTTTCCATGGGCGACCACGATGTCATGGTCGCGCGCCAGATCGGCCATCGCTGCGGCCGCCTTGCGAACGTTGGTGCGTTGCGCATCGGCCGTCATTGGCTCGCCGCGCTTGAGGAGCGCATTGCCGCCCAGTGCTATCACGACCCTCATGTCACGACCCCAAGGTTGCGACCAGCAGGGCCTTGATCGTGTGCATTCGGTTTTCCGCCTGGTCGAAGACGATGGACGCTTCGGACTCGAAGACCTCTTCGGTCACTTCCATGCTGTCGATGCCGTATTGCTGGAAGATCTTCTCGCCGACCTCGGTCTCGCGATTGTGGAACGCGGGCAGGCAGTGCATGAATTTCGCATGCGGATTGCCCGTCGCCGCCATGATGCCAGCGGTGACACGATAGGGTGTGAGCAGTTCAATGCGTTCCTTCCAGACCGAGTCCGGCTCCCCCATTGACACCCACACATCGGTGTAGACGAAATCGCAGCCGTTGACGGCCTCGTAAGGATCTTCGGTCAGGGCGATCTTCGCACCGGTCCTGGCTGCGATCTCCTGGCACTGACGCACCAAATGGTCCTCAGGCCAGCAGGCTTTCGGCGCGCCGAGGCGCACATCCATGCCGATCTGCGCGGCGCCTGCCAGCAGCGAGTTGCCCATGTTGTTTCCGGCGTCACCGAGGAAGGCGAAACTTACCTGGGACAGGTGCTTGCGCGTGTATTCCCGCATGGTCAGGAAATCGGCGAGAATCTGCGTCGGATGGAACTCGTCGGTCAGTCCGTTGTAGACCGGAACGCCGGCATAGGCCGCCAAGGTTTCCGCCTGTTCCTGTCCGAAGCCGCGATACTCGATGCCGTCATACATCCGCCCGAGAACGCGGGCGGTATCCTTCATCGACTCCTTCTTGCCGATCTGGGTGCCGGTTGGCCCGAGATAGGTAACGTGGGCGCCCTGGTCATAGGCGGCCACCTCGAAACCCGTGCGTGTGCGCGTCGAATCCTTCTCGAAGATCAGCGCGACGTTCTTGCCTTTCAGGCGTTGCTCCTCGTAGCCGCCATATTTCGCCTGCTTGAGCGAAGCTGACAGTTTGAGCAGGAAACGGATCTCGTCCGGCGTGAAATCGAGCAGCTTCAGGACACTGCGACCTCTCAGGTTAACGGGCATGATAGACCTCCTTTAAACCGGATCCCGGATGAGGGGGCACGTCATGCAATGACCGCCACCCCTGCCGCGGCCGAGTTCGGCGCCCGGCACGGTGATGACCTCTACGCCTGCCTTGCGCAGTTGGGTGTTGGTGTAGGTGTTGCGGTCGTAAGCGACGACGACGCCAGGCTCGAGCGCCACGACGTTGTTGCCGTCATCCCATTGCTCGCGTTCAGCGACATAGGCATCGCCGCCCGTCTCGACCACGCGCAACTGCTTCAGCCCCAGCACCTCGGCCGCGACCTCTACGAGCGGCCGCTCTTCCTTGCGTACATCGATCGTGCCTTCGCGCTCGCCCGGACGAATGGAATAGGGCTCGATCTTGTGGGCGACATCCGCAAACAGCGTCACGAGATCGCGGTCGCAGAAGCTGAAGACGGTGTCGAGGTGCATGGAGGCGCGCTCGATAGGCAGTTTGCAGGCGATCACTCTTTCCGCGCCGCCCTGTGCGAACAGCGACCGCGCGAGCTGACCGACGGCCTGTGGTGTCGTCCGCTCGCCCATGCCCACAAGAACCGTTCCGTTGCCGATCGGCATGACGTCGCCCCCCTCGAGAGTGGCAAGGCCGTGGTCCTTGTCGGGATCGCCCCACCAGACCGGGAAGCCCATGTCGCGGAAATCCGGGTGGAAGCGATAGATGGCGGCGATGTTGACGGTCTCGAGCTTGCGCGCGTTCCAGCGCATCGGATTGAGCGTGACGCCGCCATAGATCCAGCAGGTCGTGTCACGGGTAAAGAGGTGATTGGGAAGCGGCGGCAGGACAAAATCCTCCGGCCGCAGCGTTTCGGCGAGAAGGCCGGCGCTTTTGATCGGTAACTCCGTCTTGCTCAGTCCGCCCAGCAGGATCAGGGAAAGGGCGTCCGCCTCGATCTCCATCAGATGCGCCCTGAGATCATCGGCGAAGCCGACGCCAACCGTGTCGTCATTGACCCGCCGTTCAAGAAGCCATCGGCGAGCCTCGGGAATCTGTAGCGTTTCTACCAGCATCTCGCGCAGAAACACGACCTCGACGCCGCGATGGCGCATGGCGTCCACGAAGGTCAGATGCTCGACGCGGGCCTGCTTGACCCAGATGACGTCGTCGAAGAGCAGTTCGTGGCAATTCGACGGGGTGAGCCGGGCAAGCGCTGCCCCAGGTCGATGGACCAGAACGCGCCGAAGCTTGCCGACCTCGGAATGGACTCCGTAGGCGTGGGGCATGACAATCTCCTTCAGACGATGATGGCGGCGATGCTGAGGCTCGCCATGATGATGACGGTGAGGATCACGAGAAGCGGCCACATGAAGCGCAGCCACCGTTCGTATGGGATGCGACCTATGGCGAGCGCACCCATGACCACGGCGAAGGTCGGATTAATGAGATTCACGATGCCATTCGCCGACTGATAGGCAGTGACCACCAGATCGCGGCCCACGCCGGCAAAATCGGCGACCGGGGCCATGATCGGCATCGACAGGACTGCAAGACCCGACGACGACGGCACGAAGAACGACAGCAGGATCTGAAGCCAGTACATCACGTTGATAAAGGCGACCTTGCCGAGGCCTGCGACCGAACCTTCGGCCCAATGCAGTATGGTGTCGGTAATCTTGCCCTCATCCATGATGACAACGATGCCGCGCGCCAGACCTATGATCAGGGCAACACCGAGAAGGTCGCGTGCTCCGTTAACGAAGGCATCCGTGAAGTTCTTCTCACCCGTTCGCGCAATGACGCCTATGACAATGGCGGAGGCGAGGAAGAGACCGCTCATCTCGCCCATCCACCAGCCGCCCTTGAGCACACCCCAGATCATCACCACGAAGGTGATGCCGAAGACCGCAAGCACGACCTTGTGTACCAGGGTGAAGTCGATCGTCCCCTCGTGATGAGCGCTGAGGAAAAGCTTCTCGTTGTCGGCTTTCATGTCGTAGACGAGCGATTTGCTCGGATCGAGCCGAACCCGTTCCGCATACCGCATGACGTAGGCAACGCAGGCGAGCCAGCTCAGCCCGAGAATGACGACGCGCAAAACCAGCCCTTGCGTGAACGGCACGCCGGCCGCGTCAGAGGCGATAACGGTGGCAAATGCGTTGACCGTGGACCCCAAGACACCAACGCCTGCTCCAAGGAGGATGATGGCGACGGCGGTAACCGCGTCATATCGCGCGGCGATCATAATCGGGATCAGCAGCATATAGAAAGCGAGCGTTTCTTCGGCCATTCCATAGGTGGTGCCGCCGAAGGCAAACAGCGCCATCAGGAACGGGATCATCCACTTTTCCCGTCCCTTGAGCTTGGCCATAGCGCGCTCGATTCCGGCATTTATCGCGCCTGTCGAGGTGACGACCCCGATGAACCCGCCAATCACCAGGACGAAAAGAGCGACATCGATGGCGTTTGCGGTGCCGGCTGCGGGGTCGTAGAACCCGCGGATTGGCGCCATGATGATGTCGACTATCCCCTGCGGCGCCGGCTCAGCGACCGCATAGGTCCCGGCGACGGGCACTTGCTTGTTCAGGGCCGCATTCTGAACACGGTCGTACTGCCCGGCCGGTATGATCCATGTGAGTGCGGCGACTAGAACGATCAAGCCAAAGAGGATGGTGAATGCGGTTGGGAACTGAAAACGTCGTTCCTCCGGTGCTTCAGAAACAGTGCTCATACCCCCTCCCAGGAAATAGTTGACAAGCTAAGCTGGCATCTGACCGCAAGCGAATGCTCCGGAACAGAGAAAGGCTTCTCCATCGAGCCAAAGTGACCATTGCTTATTTTCTAGGCCAGGGAATTGATCTGAGTCAACAGATGATGACTAGTAGAATTCAACGCTATGGCACTTTCCCGAAGGCTGATTCCTGGGCTGTTGTGTTCAACCAAGGCGTCGGTCAACGATCTCGCGCTGCATTGTCTGCTTGCTGACCGAATTCTGGGAAAGGAGCCGCGCTTCGATATCCGGCGCAGTCAGGTAAGGTATACCGGATGCCAAGCGTAGATATCGATCAACATCGGTTTGGGCGAAGACAATATCAAGTCGGTTTGCCGGAGAAGCTCGCACCCGGTATGCCCTCGATGACACATTTCACGGCCCGGAGTTGAAGATCTGTCAAATGTACTCCGGTGACCGCGACCGTCCCGCCGTGCACGTCGATCTTCAGCCTTTCCGGATCAAATCCGAGGTCATTGCGGATACGCGCCGAAGCTGCAAGCCTGATACCTTCGTCTCCACGCGCAATGTGTTCGATACCCGAAAAGGAGGTCGCCTTTAAAAGGTCGCGGCGGCTGACGATCCCGATAACCGCACGGTCGGACGTTACCGGAATACGCTTGATGTTGCGGCTCAGCATCATCTCGGTCACCGTCGCCAAGGAGGTGGTATCAGCTACTGTCACAACTTCCGGGGACATGACATCACCAACGCGCCAGCTGTTGCAATGAATGTAATTTTTAAGATCGTTCTCATCGGTCATCGGATGGTCCTGCCGATCGAGCAAAGACCTTCCGATCTCCTTGCGGGACATCAGATCGCCTTCCGTAATGATCCCAACGAGCTTTCCGTCGCTATCCGTCACCGGCAGACCGCTGACGCCACGCTCCAGCATGACTGAAACAGCGTGACGCACATGAGCATCCACACTGATCGTGGCAACGTCCCGCGTCATGATGTCGGATGTGATCATGTCTAACCCCTTTTCAAAAACCGCAGCGCCAAACTGATCAGGCTGCCTTGCCTGTCATGTCGAGAACCACACGGCCGTCGACGCGGCCGGCTTTCAGCTCCTGAAATATCCGGTTGATGTCCTCAAGCGGCGCCGGCGTGACCTGAGCCTTGATTTTGCCTTCGGCAAAAAAGGCGATGGCCTCGTCAAGATCCCGGCGCGTGCCGACGATTGAGCCCCGCACGGTTATGCGCTTCAGGACGACATCGAAAATAGGGGTCGCGAATTCGCCTGGCGGCAATCCGACCAAAGCAACGGTGCCTTTTCGTCGAACGAGCTGGAGCGCCTGCGAGAACGCCGGAGGCGATACCGCGGTGACGAGCACTCCGTGTGCTCCGCCGCCTGTTGCTTCGAGGGCCTCGGCGATGGCGTCCGGGGACCGCGCGTCAAGCGCCAGATCGGCTCCGGTTCTTCTGGCCAATGTGAGCTTCTCAGACGCCAAATCCAGTGCAACGACCTTCAGTCCCATTGCTTTGGCGTATTGGATGGCTACCTGGCCCAGGCCGCCGATGCCGGAGATTGCGACCCATTGCCCGGGTCGCGCTTCGGTTTCCTTGAGCCCTTTGTAAGTCGTGACCCCGGCGCAGAGAATAGGCGCGACCGCCGCGAAATCAACGTCGTCAGGCAGTCTTGCGGCGAATGCAGCATTGGCAATCGCGTATTCCGCGAAGCCTCCATCGCAGCTGTAGCCCGTATTGTGTTGATGCTTGCAAAGCGTCTCCCAGCCGGTTTCGCAATGTTCGCACCGCATGCAGGCGTCATGGAGCCATGCGATGCCGACGGCATCGCCGATTACAAAGTCCGTGACACCTGGACCGAGTGCCGCGACGGTGCCTGCTACCTCATGGCCGGGAATGAAGGGCAGGGATGGCTTGACCGGCCAGTCGCCGGAGGCGGCATGCAGATCGGTGTGGCACACGCCACAGGCGGCCACTTTCACCAGCAGTTCGCCCGGGCCGGGTACGGGTATCGGAACGTTTTCGATCAACAGTGGCTTTCCGAATTCATGAACAATTGCAGCTTTCATAAGTCCTTGCATGACGACAAACCTCCCGTTCGAATAAATCGCTGCTGTATTTCGATCGATTACCTGGATAAGGCTGCGCGGATCACCGCGGCCTCACTTATTGCAAGAAGGTTCGGAAGCGGCGGAGCGCAAACACAAAGAGCGCCGCGCCGATCAGCACGAGAGCCAGCAGCTGTGGCCAGACCACATCGAGGCCCGCGCCGCGAAACAGGATCGATTGTGCAAGGATCACGAAGTGGGTGTTTGGCGCCGCGAGCATGATGTCCTGAATGATCTGCGGCATGCTTTCGCGCGGTGTGAGGCCGCCCGAAAGGACCTGAAGAGGAAGCAGGACCAGCATCAGCAGCAGGCCGAACTGCGGCATCGAGCCGGCGATGGTGGCAAGGAAAATTCCCATGCATGTGGTGGCGATGAGCTGCAACGCTGCACCCGCCAGAAAAAGGCCGACGGAACCCTGGATCGGCACCTGAAGAACCCCCTGCACGACGAACACGATCGACACGGCGCAGGCAACAAGCACGACCAGCCCCATCGACCATATTTTGCTCAGCATGATCTCTGTCGGCGTCACCGGCATCACGAGAAGATGCTCGATGGTGCCATGCTCGCGTTCACGTATGAGCGCCGCGCCCGTGAGCACGATCGAAAGCATCGTGATCGATGAGATCACATTGGAAATGGCGCCGAACCAACCCTTGTTGAGCTCCTGGTTGAAGCGAGAACGCAGAGCGAGATCCACAGGAACCTCGGTGGTTCCACGGTAGCGGTCGAGATACTCGTTGACTTCGCTGGAAACGATGGACTGGATATAGCCGCCGCCGCTGAAGGCCTGCGACATGCGGGTGGCGTCGACATTGAGCTGGATCGTCGGCGTTCGACCGGCAAGCAGATCACGCTGGAAATTCGGGGGAATGTCGAGGGCGAAGGTGTCGAGCCCCGCATCCATGCGACTGTCCATCTCATGCTGCGATATGATCTTGGGAATGGAAAAATAAGGCGGATAGAACGCGGTCAGGATCCGGGAGGAGACAGGCGACTGGTCCTCGTCGACGACGGCGATGGCTGCCTTGTTGAGCGTCTCGGGCATCGAGGTCGAGGCCGTGTAGATCGACAGGGTGAAGGCATAGAGGATAAGGACGACAAGCATAGGGTCCCGGGCGAGACCGCGTAGCTCCTTGACGCCGAGTTGAAGGATATTGGCCAAGCGCATGGATCACCCCGCCTGTTTCTTGAGGAGCGCCGCGCTGCTGGCGAGAAGAACCGGGACAGCGATCAGGAGCGGGATGAAGGACGCTGCGAGATCGCGGAACTCCAGCGCTTTGGAGAACGTACCGCGGGCGATTGTGACGAAGTAGGTCGCCGGATAGATCTGTCCGATAAATGCGCCGGCCCCCTCTAGGGAGGAGACCGGATCGATCATTCCGGAATACTGGACGGCCGGAATGAGTGTGATCAGCGCGGTCCCGAAGATCGCAGCGATCTGGCTGCTCATGAAGGTGGAAATGAGAAGTCCCAGCCCGGTCGCCGCCGTGACGTAGAGAAGTGCAGCACCGGTCAGCGTCAGGAAGCTGCCTGTCACCGGCACCCGGAACACGAAGATCGCGAAGGCCGTCAACATGAAGAAGTTGAGCATGGCAAGCGCGGTATAGGGTAACTGCTTGCCGAGGAGGAACTCCACCCGAGTGACGGGCGTCACGTAGAAATTGATGATAGAGCCGAGTTCCTTTTCGCGCACGACGCTCAGAACGGCGAGCATGGCGGGGATCATCATCAACAGCATCGGGATGACGGCCGGCACCATGGCCTTGAGGCTCTCGACGCTCGGATTGTAGCGGTATCGAAGGGCGATCTGGAAGGTGCCGGTGGTTGCCGCGTCGCCATAGAGTTCACGTGCCTTCTGGGTGAGCCATGTCTGATGCATGCCTTGCACATAACCCCGCACAGTCTCGGCCCGCGAAGGCATTGCACCGTCGATCCAGGCGCCGATTTCGACCTTGGTGCCCCGCGCGACATCGCGCCCGAAGCCTGGCGGGATCTCCAGTGCGAGGCTGAGTTCGCCATTGCGCATGCGTCGATCGAGGTCGTTGTAATCGACGATCGGCGCCTTCTCCGTGAAATAGCGGGATCCGGCGATCTGGAGTGTGTAGTCGCGGCTGATCGTGGTGTCGTCCCGGTCGAGCACGGCAAAGGACAGGTTCTCGATATCCATGTTGATGCCGAAGCCCACGACGAACATCAAAATGACGCTGCCGAGAATGGCGAGCGTCGCGCGGATCGGATCCCGGCGCAATTCGAGCGATTCCCGCCGCGTATAGGCGAGCATACGGCGTAGGTTGAAAGTCGAGCTGGCGGATGAAGCCGGCGGGGGCGCGGCGGCTTCATCCGCCTCTTCACGCTGCGCGATTGGGGCGGACGCAGGTGAAGTCTTGTCGCCGATAGCCTCCTCCAGATAGGAAATGAAGGCTTCCTCCAGCGTCCCAGCTGAACGCTTTTCGATGATGCCGCGTGGCGTGTCGCTGACAAGCACTTTGCCGGCATGCATGAGTGAAATACGGTCGCAAAGCTCGGCTTCGTTCATGAAATGGGTCGAAACGAAGATCGTCACGCCATCCTTGCGCGACAGGTCGGAGAGGATCTGCCAGAACCCGTCGCGCGCCACCGGATCGACGCCCGATGTTGGTTCGTCCAGGATCAGAATGTCGGGCGCGTGGATCATCGCTACGGCGAGCGACAATCTCTGCCGGATGCCGAGCGGCAACGCATCCGGCAACGTATCCATGATTTCATTGAGGTCGAAGCGCTCGGCCATGTCCGCAATGCGCGCCGGGATTTTATCGGGCGGCAGGCTGAACAGCCTGGCGTGCAGGTCGAGGTTCTGGCGGACCGTAAGCTCGGTGTAGAGCGAGAAAGCCTGGCTCATATAGCCGACCTTCCGTCTGACCTCGATATCTTTCGGATCGACCTCGTGGCCGAACAGCTTTGCGGTTCCCTCGGTCGCCGGCAGGAGGCCGGTAAGCATCTTCATGGTCGTGGTCTTGCCGCAGCCGTTCGAGCCGAGGAAGCCGAAGATTTCGCCGCGCGGAATCTGGAAGCTGACATTGTCGACGGCGGTGAAGTCGCCGAACCGCATGGTCAGGTGTTCGGCTTCGATGGCGAAGTCCGCCCGCCCCTCGTCGGATCGGGGCGGTATGACCACCTCGTGGTGACCGGAACGTCTCTCTTCCGGAAGAAGGGCGACGAACGCGGCATCGAGGTTGGCCGCTCCGGTGCGCGCGAGCAACTCCTGCGGCGTTCCGGTCGCAAGGATCTTGCCGTCATCCATCGCCACCAGCCAGTCGAAGCGCTGCGCCTCCTCCATATAGGCGGTCGCGACAACCACACTCATCGACGGGCGGTCGCGGCGGATATCGTCGATCAGCTCCCAGAATTGCCTGCGTGACAGGGGATCAACGCCTGTGGTCGGTTCGTCGAGGATCAGCAGATCCGGGTCATGGATCAGGGCGCAGCAAAGTCCAACCTTCTGCTTCATTCCGCCCGACAATTTACCGGCAGGGCGATCGGGGAAGGGGGCTAACCCGGTGCGCCGGAGCAGGTCGCCGATGCGGATCTCACGCTCACGCTTGTCCTGGCCGAACAGGCGCGCAAAGAACTCGATATTCTCGAACACCGACAGCGTCGGGTAGAGGTTTTTTCCGAGGCCCTGGGGCATGTAAGCGATCTGCGGGCAGGTCCGGTCGCGGTGCTTCTTGTCGGCGATGTCGCCGCCCAGCACCTCGATATGGCCGTCCTGAACCTTGTGCGCGCCCGCAATCAGGCTGAGCAGACTGGATTTTCCGACGCCGTCGGGACCTATCAGCCCGACCATGATGCCGGCGGGAATGTTGAGGCTGACAGCATCAAGCGCGCGAGTCTTGCCGTAAGACAGGCTGACATCCCTGATTTTGACGACGGCGGAAGGAGATCCCTGCGCGTCGTTCTCTCCCGGCGATAAACTGCTCATTTCACCAGGGCCTCGGTGAAATGTGCAGGCCATTCGGCATCCTGCGCAATGCGGACATAGGCCATACCGGGGAGCCCAGTCTTGACGTACTGAATATGCTCGCGCAGCAGTTCAGGCGATATTTTCGCCCTGATGCGGAACATCAGTTTTTGCCGCTCCTCCTCGGTCTCGACGGTCTTGGGTGTGAATTGTGCGACGTCCGCCACGAAGCTTGCCGTAGCGGGGATGACGTATTGAGGGGCGGCGTCGAGAACCAGACGAACCTCGGATCCCATCTGAATGCGGCCCGCCTGTTCGGTCGGCAGGAAGAAGGTCATGTAAACGTCGCTGAGATCGACGATATTGAGGACGCGGCCACCAGACGACAGCACTTCGCCAGGCTGGGCAACGCGGTACTGTACGCGCCCTTCGCGGGGTGATCTCAGCGTGCTGTCATTGATATCCGCAACGATGCTTTCGATGGCCGCCTGCGCAGCCACGACGGAGGCCTCCGCATCGATGATCTGGGCCTTGGCGGCGCCGATGGCGGCCTCGGACGCGGAAAGCGACGCCTTCGCAGCCGCGACAGCTGCCCGTGCTCTCTGTGCCGATGCCCGGTCATCGTCAAGTGTTTGCAGGGATGTCGTATTGGTTCTGATCAGTTGCTCGGTGCGTGCGAGTTTGCGCTCTGCGGCATCCTGTTCAGCTTCGCGCTGGCCGATCACCGCTGCGGCAGCTTCCCGCTCCGCCTCGCGCTGGGACTGAAGGCTTCTCGCGGTGTCGACGCTGATGATAGCGCGCTGCAACGAGGCTTCGGCCTGCTTCCGCTGCGCTTCCAGTTGCTGGGTATCCATGATGGCCAGCACCTGGCCGGCGCTGACGAACGCGCCTTCGTCGACCAAAATCTCCTTGATGCGTCCGGGGGTCTTCGTGGAAATGTCGATTTCGGTGGCCTCGATCCTACCGTTTCCGCCGGCGATCCCGGCCGGAAGCCCGGATCCGTCATAAATGCGCAAGCCGTAATAAGCGCCGGCGACGCCGGCAAGGACGACGATCGCGACAATCCAGTTCTTGAGAGATTTCATGCGCGGACCTCCCCTCGCGGAGCGGCCGCACGAGCGTACCGCGGATGGCTATGGAGATTATCTGAGGTCATCATGCGAAATGTCATTGCCATGGAAAAGAGCCTGTGTTGGTCACGGAAAGCCGCGCTCGGGCAAATACGAGACGGTCCCGCTTCCCTCCCCGGTTGCGAACGAGTGGTTGATTGCGCGCGATAATCGAGAGAGCGAGGAAGTCGGGCGAGAATGAGTCGTCGCAGCGATCTGCTGCCTTCGCACGGCTTGCAACTAATCTGCCTTGTGGTCTCGAGATTCAAACCTAATAGAAAGCTCGCCGTAGACGGGTTTTTTTGCACGTTCTTCATGGTTCACCAGAGTGTTTGCGTGAAGAACTGCTATTTGCCCCAGCCTCATCAACGCTTGTCTTGAAATCGCGAGCATATCATCACTCGATGACTAAAATGTCAACGGTGGACGCCGATTTGTCTTGAGCGGATGGTTCGGGCGTAGGATTGCGAGCGCCGCCGCCGCGGCGGCGAGGGATGGCCAGGTGACTGGTGGCTCAACCTGATGCCAGATCGCCAGCATCGTCCAGATCGATACCGACACGACGACGAGGACCAGCAAGGCGCCGCCGACACGCGAGCGTGAGCGGCTGTCGGTCGGGAGGGCGAGGCCCGGCCTAATGCGGTCGTGCATTCCCGTCTCCATGGCACGCGCCCTCCCAAAAGGTGGCAAAAGAAACTCAAGCGGGTGACTGTGGTCGCCGTCTCAGCGCAAAGGCAAAAATGATCATGGCCAAGCCGTTGAAAAGGAGATCGAACGCCAGCAGCGCCCCGATCAGCCACAGGCTGTTGACAGGCCATCCGGCAATAACGATCGCCCCGGCGACGAATGCAATAATACCCGCCAGCACGAGCCAGCCCCATCCTTGCGCGGGTCGCAACGCAAAGCCGGTAACGATACGCATAGCGCCCGCCGTGATGATGCTCAGAGAAAAAAGCAGCGTCAGGATCGTCGAGGCGAAAAGCGGGTTGGCAAATGCGAACAGACCGGCGACGATGTAAAAGGCACCGATCAGCAGCCAGCCGGCGAACTGTCTCCAACCTTTGACGTTGAAGGCGCAGATGACCTGCACGGAGCCTCCGACGAGCATCATCGCACCGACGAAGAAAACTGACGCCACAGTGGCCATAAGGACATTGGCGAGAGCCAGTACTCCAACTGCCGCAAGGGCGATGCCTGCGCCGACCAGCACCCCCATCTCGATCGCAGACGTTCGAGATCGTCCCGAGTGAGCTTTAATGAGTTCAATGCTGCCATGCAGCTCTCCTTATGTCTGTGCAGCGCAGAGCGATTCGCGGTCGCCGCACCCCACCCTAAAACCCTAGATGCAAACCGGTTGAGATTCCCCGCTAAACAGAGTAAACGACACCGTATCGTTTAACAAGCCAACTCGTCAAGGAACGCCAACTGAAGGAGTGTTCCGTCTCCGGGGGCATTCCCTGCCAATCCCTGTGACGTCAGAAAGGGCCGACTTTGCCCGCAAGCCCCTCCGTTCATAAGGCAACGTTGCAGAAAGCGCTTCAATGACGCGGACCGACAAGATCAATCACGCGCGTGTGGCGAGCCACCACGGCGGACGGCCGACACCGGCGGAGTCTGAACGCATATCGGCCCGGATCATGGCGGCTGCGCGCAAGCTGTTCCTGCGAGACGGGTTTGCGCAGACGAGCATGGACGCGATCGCCGCGGAAATTGGAATTTCCAAGCGGACTCTTTATTCGCGCCATCCAGGCAAGGCCGCACTTTTCGAAGCGATTGTCCTCGATGTTGTAAACACGGGCCTATCGAATATCGTCACGGAGCAGTTGTCGGGCAAGACTCCGCGGGACAAGCTGCTGGCTTTGTCGTTGCGCATTCTAGAAGTAGCGACTGATCCGCTCATCATTTCCCTGGAAAGAGTTGTTGTTGGCGAGTCGTGGCAGTTTCCGAAGTTGGCGAGTCTCGTCGGCCAGTATGGAATGCCGCCGATCCGCGAGGAGGTAATGGCCGTGCTGCGCGACCACGGTGCAAGTGAACCCGGTCTGGCCCGTGATGCGGAGATATTCCTGTCCATCACGATGATACCGCAACTGCGGCAGGCCGTTCTTCAGCGGACGCCGCCGGGGATCGCGGGGATAGACCGGGCCGCCCTTGAACGCACCATCGATATCTTCGTCCGAGGAATTGAGATGGAACTATGAGTGGCATCCACACGATCGGAAAACGCCGCGCAATAACACGCTGGCTGCCTGTTTCGGACTGTGCCTCCCGATCTCAGGACACAATGGTTCCGAGCAGAGCCACGGTTGAAGGCGTCACGCAGGTGGGTGCGCTGGGGGCGGCGACGAGACACGCGAGCATCGATGCCGACGTTGGTCTGGGGGACCACCTCGGGGCGGGGGCGATGCAAGCAGCGCAGACCGTCGGCGTAGCGGCGAGCGTGGCCGTCAGTGCGCCGATCACTGTTTTCGAATCGACTATGCGGCGCAGCATCGGCGAGCAGGTCGAAAGACTTGGCCGCGCGGCAGGTAACGCGCTCGGATCGGCAGTAAGCCGATGACCCGAGCCTCTTCTGCAAACGCATGGAATCGAAAGGCCACCACTGGAATGGGTTGTCTGCGCACGCTTAGGGATGGTCCCGCCAGAAATCAATCAATGGAAGTCCGCCGAAAAAGATGATTCAAGTTAGCCCCTTTCTATCTTTCACGATTGCGGTCCTGCTCCTCATCGTGGGCAAG
This sequence comes from Brucella pseudogrignonensis, assembly GCF_002252525.1. Classification (GTDB taxonomy): domain Bacteria; phylum Pseudomonadota; class Alphaproteobacteria; order Rhizobiales; family Rhizobiaceae; genus Brucella; species Brucella pseudogrignonensis. The sequence continues at coordinate 36,782 of NZ_NNRM01000015.1, read as the reverse complement.
ATCTTGACGATGAACATCGCGGTGCTGCGAAAGTACTCGATACCGGAGCCTGTTGTCGGCGGCATTTTGTGCGCCTTGCTAGTGGCTTTGGCCTACTGGATTGCGGGCTGGAGAATCCAGTTCGAACTCGGCGTGCGTGACCACCTGCTGCTGCTGTTCTTCGCCAGCATCGGTCTGAAGTCGGATACGGCCACCCTTTTGCAGGGCGGCAGGCCGCTCATCGTGCTGCTCGCGCTCGCAACCGCGTTCATGCTCATCCAGAACGTCACGGGGATGGGGATCGCCGCATTGTTCGGGCTCGATCCGAAGGCCGGCCTGATGGTCGGGTCCGTCTCGCTGACGGGCGGGGTCGGCACCACGGTCGCCTGGGCGCCGATCTTCGTCGGGGACCTCGGGATCGCCAACGCGATGGAGCTCGGCATCGCCAGCAACACGGTCGGGCTGATCGCGGCATGTGTGATCGGCGGCCCCATGGCCGCCCTGCTGATCCGCCGCAATGGAATCGTCACCTCGGGCGACGCAGATATCGACGTCGGCGCCGCCCATGAGGAGCCGGAGCCGAAGATGGACTATTTCTGCCTGCTCTGGGCGATCCTGGCGCTCAATGTCGCGGTCATGCTCGGCATGGCGCTCGACTCCCTGATCGCGCTGACGGGCTTCAGACTCCCGACCTTCGTCAGTTGCCTGCTGGCCGGCATTGCAATCCGCAATCTGATGCCGCTGGCAGCCGGGGCGGCCATCACCCGCATCTGGCCCGGCGTGCGACAAGGATTGTCGCTTCTGTCCGACCTCTCTCTCGGCCTGTTCCTGACGATGGCGCTGATGGGCCTGCAACTGTGGCAGTTGAGCGGCGTCTTCACCTTTGTCGTCGCCGCGCTCGCGGTGCAGATCGCGCTCACGATCGTCTACACGGTTTTCATCGTCTTTCCCGCCATGGGGCGTGACTACGAAGCGGCCGTGATATCTGCCAGCTTCGGAGGCATCACGCTCGGATCCACTGCCACTGCCATCGCCAACATGACGGCCGTCACCCAGCAATATGGCGCGGCGCACAGGGCCTTCATCGTCGTGCCGCTCGTCTGCGGCTTCTTCATCGACCTCGTCAATGCGGTCGTGATCGCCATATTCGCAGGATAGCGCCGGCTACGTTTCGTCCGAACCCCAAGAGAAAAAAATGGATGATAAGAACCAACATGACCTGCCGACAGGCTCTTCTGAGGACAGGCCCGCCGACCGTGCCCCCGAAGCGTTGGCTGACGCTCCGGTCGAGGCGGGGCCGACCAGGACGGGAGTCCGGGTCGGCGTGCTCGTTATCGGGCTCATGGTCGCCTTCGTAGCCTGGTACGCCGTTTCCGACAAGCTCGCCCCCTATACCGACCGCGGCACGGTCAGCGGCTACATTGCCCGACTAGCGCCCCGTGTTTCAGGCCCGGTAATCAGCGTCCACGTTGAGGACAATACGATTGTCCAGGAGGGCGATCTTCTTTACGTGGTCGACCCGCGCCCGTTCGAGATCGCGGTCCAGCAGGCGGAAGTCGAACTCGAACAGGCGACCCAGTCAATCAACGCCTCGTCGGCGGCGCTGATCGCTGCACAGGCCAAGGTGTCGCAGGCCAGGGCCAAATTCGAAAACGCCAAGACCTCGAACGCCAGGACGCAAAGCCTTGTCCAGCGTGGTGTTGCCGCGCGGAAGCAGGAGGAAGCATCTCGCGCGGAACTCGAGGTCGCGCAGGCGGAGGTCGATGCGGCGGAGGCTGATCTGTCTAGCGCGGAAGCCGAGTTGGGGGCGGCGGGCGCCAGCAATCCGCGCATCAAGGCCGCTCGACTCAAGCTGGAAAGGGCGCAGCTCGACCTGATCTACACACGGGTCGTGGCACCGACGCTCGGCGTGGTCACGAATCTCGATCTAGCAGTCGGCCAGTACGTGAGCGCGGGTTCGGCCGCTCTCACCTTCATCGACGGAAGGGGAGCCTGGATCACGGCCGATATGCGCGAGAACCAGCTCGCCAATATCGAGCCGGGCAACAAGGTGGGCCTGCTTTTCGATGCCTTGCCGGGGCAGATTTTTACCGGGACCGTACACAGCGTCGGCTGGGGCATCGATACCGGACGGACCGCATCCAGCGGTCTGGTGCAGAACGAGCCGGAAACGCGCTGGTTCGAGCCGGCCCGCCGGTTTCCCGTGCGCATTGAACTCGATCGAGCGCTTTCGGAATGGCCTCGCACCGTCAGGGTGGGCGCGAAGGCCACCGTCGTGGTCTACGCCGCAGGCGAAAGCAATCCGTCAGCGTGGATCGCAATGGCCCTGCACCGCGCCCAGTCGCTTCTGTCCTATCTGTATTGAGGTGGGGCCATGTATGTTTCGCCCCGGCCGAGCTTTCGCGACGACCCAAATTTTCCTTTGCGCATGGCGCTGCTTGCGGTGATCTCGGTGGGCGCGATACCCTTTGTCATGCCCTCTATGCCGGCGCTGATGGCGGCCCTGCCGTTTGGCCTGATGGCCGGCATGCGCAAGGCCTTCGATCCGAAGAAAGCCATAGGAGGTCCTCTGGCGCTCATCATGATGATTTGGTTGGCAAGCGGCGTGCTCACCCTTCTCATGTCTTGGCCGGTGGCGTTCCTGATCGCGGTCGGCAGCCTCTATTTCGTCGCGTTCTATCTCATCCAGAGCACCGGCAACCCGATGGGGATGCTGATCCTGGTGTCCGTTGGCCTCGCCTCTATCCTGGGTATGAACTCCATCACTGCGCTCGACGCCCTAAGTGATTCGGTGGTCGAGGCGGGCATCCTCGCATTGATCGCGATTCCGGTCCTTTACCTCCTCATTCCGCCGGCTACCCAGGAGAAAATGATCGACGAATATACGCCCGCACCGGGCAATCACGTGCGATCGGCGCTCATCCGGGCGGTCGTCCTGCTCGGGCTCAGCTTCTGGCTCTACAGCTTCATCGATATGTCCAACATGATGATGGCGATCGCCGCGATATTCGTGCTGTGTTTCCCGACACGCGAGCAGTTGTTTGCAGAGGCCCGGGAACGGATCTTTGCGACGGTGCTAGGTGCATCCGCAGCGGGTGTCGCCCTGTTCCTGATGACCCTGAACGCCCATTTCTTCATGCTGGTCGGTCTGGTCTTTCTCACGGTGCTATATTTCGCCACCATGATGATGATCGGCCGCCATCCTCCGATGGTCTACCAGTTCAGCGCATCGGCCGCTCTGTCACTGATCGTTGGTGCCCTTACCACGCAGGAACCTTCCTATGCAGCGTTAACCCGCCTGGCACTGACCTTCGTCGGAACCGCAGTCGCAGCGCTGATGACGGCGACGCTCGAAAGCATGGCCAATGCGTGGGAACGACCAACCCTGCGGCGCTGAACGAAAGCAAGGGTTTGAACATTTTAAATGACTCGCGATCAAGCGCTCCTCTCTCAAGGTAATTTGGCGCGATTACTCCGAGTTTGTGAAAAAACGCGAAACGAAGAGCACATCACAGCGTCGGTCATCGGCTGTTGACTGCCTTTCGTTGCGCCGATAGACTGGACAACCGTTTATTTGGAGAAATTATGCCCAACCGAATGATCCGGCCCGTCCCGGAAGACACCACCCGTGAGCGCATCCTGAAAGCCGCGATACTTCGCTTCTCCACCCACTCCTATGAGGAAACCGGGTTGCGAGACATTGCCGCCGATGTCGGTGTCGACATGGCCTATGTTCATCGTTCCTTCGGTTCGAAGGAAGAGCTGTTCCGGGCAGCAGTCAAGGCGATACTTCAACCGGAGGCCTGGCTCGTCGGCGAGGCGAGCGAGTTGCATATGACGCTCGCGCAAGACATCCTCGCTGAGAAGGGCGCCAACGAAATCCGGCCTTTTGACATCCTCGCGCGATCTTTTTCCAGTCCAGAGGCATCGCGTGTTTTTCGTGAGCTCATCGACGACGGGTTCGTCAAGCCGTTCGCTTCCAAATGCCCGCTCATGTCCGAGCGGCGCGCGTCAATGGTCGCCGCGTTTCTGGCCGGGGTCAGTATTCTTCGTGACGTCATCGGCACACCAGCCCTCCAGAAGAGCGGAAGTGATCGTGAACTGATGGCTCTGGTCTCCCAGATTGTCGAGTTCATCATGAACGAAGACAAGGAATGCCAGACCATGAGGGCCACCGTGCCGATCAGTCGGGAGACATAATGAATGATTTGAGCAGGTCAGGAATGAGGGCGGCAGATGTCCCTCACGATACTCTCGGCACGGAGGCCTTCCGCGCCATTGATCGGATGCGCGAAGCCTGGAGCGCGCGGATCACCGGCGGGCTTTCGCCCGCGGCGCTGGCGCTAGCATTGTTCGACTGGTCGATTCATCTGGCCTCGGCGCCGGGGAAGCGTCTGGAGCTTATCGACAAGGGGGTGCGGAAAAGCGCCCGGCTGTCGGGCTATCTCTGCGCCGCCAGTCTCGGTGACGACACTCCATCCTGCATCGAGTCCTTGCCGGGCGACTACCGCTTCACCGGGGAGGCGTGGAAGGGACTCCCCTTTGCGGCCTATGCCCAGGCGTTCCTGCTCGCCCAGCAGTGGTGGCACAATGCGACGCGGGAGGTGCCGGGCGTCGCTCCTCACCACGAGGACGTGGTCTCCTTCGCCGCGCGGCAAGTGCTCGACATGTTCTCGCCCTCCAACAACCCGTTCACTAATCCCGAGGTGATCAACAAAACCATCACCACTGGAGGGGCAAACTTCCTCTCGGGGTTCCAGAACTGGTTCGAAGATGTGAACAGGCTTGCAGGCGGCCGCCCGCCCGTCGGTGCGGAAGGGTTCGCACCGGGCCGGGATGTCGCGATCACTCCCGGCAAGGTCATCTTCCGAAACCATCTGATCGAACTGATCCAGTACAGCCCCACGACCAACACCGTGGTGGCGGAGCCGGTGCTGATCGTGCCGGCCTGGATCATGAAATACTACATCCTTGACCTGTCGCCGGAGAACTCCCTGGTACGCTATCTGGTCGGGCAGGGGCACACGGTGTTTGCCGTTTCCTGGCGAAACCCTGGGGCAGACGATCGCGATCTGACGCTGGACGATTATCGCCGTTTGGGTGTCATGGCCGCGCTCGACGTGATCGCCGCCATCGTTCCCGACAGCAAGATCCACGCCACTGGCTATTGTCTAGGCGGTACGCTTCTCGCGATGGCGGCGGCTGCGATGGGGCGCGCCGGCGACGGGAGGCTGGCAACGCTCACCCTTTTCGCAGCCCAGACGGATTTTTCCGAACCCGGCGAACTGGCGCTGTTCATCGATCCGAGCCAGATGCATTTTCTTGAAAGCATGATGTGGGATCGGGGCTATCTGTCGGCGAGCCAGATGGCCGGCGCCTTTCAAATCCTGAAGAGCAATGACCTCGTCTGGTCGCGACTGGTCCACGACTATCTCATGGGCGAACGCACGCCGATGAACGACCTTATGGCCTGGAATGCCGATTCCACGCGCATGCCTTACCGCATGCATGCCGAATACCTCCAGCGTCTCTACCTGGACAACGAGCTTGCATCCGGCCGCTTCATCATCGATGGCCGTCCGGCGGCGCTGCAGAATATCCGCGTGCCGATGTTCGTCGTGGGAACGGAACGCGATCATGTCGCGCCATGGAGATCGGTCTACAAGATCCACCAGCTAGCCGATACCGATGTTACCTTCGTTCTCGCCAGCGGCGGGCACAACGCAGGCATTGTCAGCGAGCCGGGCCATCGCGGTCGCCGCTATCGCATCGCGACCAGGCTGGCAGCCGACATCTGCCTCGGACCCGACGAATGGGCAGCAGAGGCAGAGGAGAGGGGCGGTTCCTGGTGGGAGGCGTGGCTGCCGTGGCTGGCTACACATTCAGGCAAGGTTCGTGTAGCCCCGCCTCAGCTTGGTGCCGCCGAGAGGGGTTTTCCTGCCATTGCAGAAGCGCCCGGTGCCTACGTGTTCCAGAAGTGAGAGTGCGATGGCGGAAAAATTACTGACAAATCATACCTTCGCCGATTTACAGGTCGGCGATACCGCAAGCCTCACACGGGTGGCAGGTGATACCGACATCGATCTGCTGGCAGCGATGCTCGGCAAAAGGCCGGCAGTTGGTGACGGGGCAGCGGAGGCAACGACGTTCTTCAACGATATCGTTGCCAACGGGCTTTGGACAGGCGCGCTGGTCTCTCTGGTGATCGGCACAAGGCTTCCGGGGCCAGGGACGATCTATCTGGGACAGGATTTCCGTTTCGTGAAGCCGGTCGCCGCCGGCGACACGATCACGGCAACCGTGCGGGTGGTGCAGAAAAACCCGGACAATCGCACTGTTGCACTGGAGACGATCTGCGCAAATCAGAAAGCGGAACTTGTCCTGACCGGTAAGGCCATGGTGATCGCGCCCGACAAGTCGGTCGAATGGACCGCAACACCCTCCTCCGTCGCATTGCAGGATACAGGGCGAGCAAGCCGATATGAGGCTTTTGTTGCCGAAGCTCGTAGTCTCCCCCCGGTTCGGGCCGCCATTGTACACCCGTGCTCCGCCGGAGCAATCCTGGCTGCGGTCGAGGTCCGCCAACAGGGCCTGTTCGACCCGCTGCTGGTCGGGCCGGAGGCGAAGATTCGCGCAGCCGCCGAAGCCTCAGGGATCGATCTCGGCGACATGGCGATCGAGGACGTTGCGCACAGCCATGCGGCAGCCGCGCGCGCCGTGGAACTCGCGGTCGGCGGTACGGTTTCGGTTCTGGTCAAGGGCAGCCTGCATACCGACGAGCTTCTGGGCGCCGTCCTCGCCACCGGGTCCGGTCTCAGAACGGAGCGGCGCGTCAGCCACGTCTTCGCCTTCGACGTCCCGGCCTATGGCAAGCCGCTGATCGTCACCGACGCTGCGATCAACATCCAGCCGACGCTCGACCAGAAACGCGACATCTGCCAGAACGCTATCGACCTTCTTCTAGCTCTTGGCGTCAAAGAGCCGCGCGTGGCGGTGCTCGCAGCAGTCGAGACCGTCAACGCGAAGATGCCATCCACCCTTGACGCCGCGGCGCTGACCGTCATGGCGGCGCGTGGCCAGATCATCGGTGGACGTGTCGATGGCCCGCTTGCCTTCGACAATGCCATCGATCTCGATGCGGCGAAGACGAAGGGCATTGTCTCTCCCGTCGCGGGCGAGGCCGACATCCTGCTCGTGCCGGACCTTGAGGCTGGCAACATGCTCGCCAAGCAACTGATTTATTTCGCGGGGGCGACCGCGGCCGGCATCGTGCTCGGCGCGCGCGTGCCGATCGTGCTGACCAGCCGCTCCGATCCGCTTTCGGCGCGCATCGCCTCGGCAACGCTCGCAAGACTGCTCGTCGCCCGCAATCAGGTACCCGGAACGGGGGCCATCTCATGAGCCAGCAACTGCTTGTCACCTTCAATGCCGGCTCCTCCACGGTCAAGATCGGCCTGTTCGCCGTTGAAGGCGGTGGCCTCACGCGAATCGGCAAGGGAATGATCGATTTCCGCAAGGCCCCGTTGCGCTTCGAGCTTTCCGAAGGCCCGGATCGCTTCGATGTTGAGCTGGAAGCCAAAGCGGAGGAAGAACTGGACGAGGTCTTGCGCGAAGCGTTCGACCGGCTGTCCTGGCACTATGATTTATCCGGCATCGCCGCTATCGGCCACCGCGTTGTGCACGGCGGTGACCTGTTTGACGGACCGGTGCTCATCAACGATCAGGCGATGTCGCAGATGGAAGCGCTGATACCGCTTGCGCCGCTTCATCAGCCCCAGGCGCTGCGCCTTGTCCGGGCGATCGCGCGCCTTCGGCCAGAAATCAGGCAGACCGCCTCCTTCGACACGGCTTTCCACCGCTCGCATGCCGACGTCGTCCGCCGCTTCGCCCTGCCGCGGCAGCTCTACGAAGAGGGTATCAAACGCTATGGCTTCCACGGCCTTTCTTATCGATCGATTGCCAACCAGCTTATCAGCAAATGGCCGGAGCAGGCGGCGGGCAAGGTCATCGTCGCCCATCTCGGTTCCGGCGCCAGTCTTTGCGCGATGCACAACTGCGTCAGCCGCGACACCAGCATGGGTTTCTCAACGCTGGACGGCGTACCGATGGCGACGCGCTGCGGGGCGCTCGACGCCGGCGTGGTCATACACCTCTTAAAGGCCGGGCGAGATCCTGGCGAAATCGAGGATCTCCTCTATCACCGTTCGGGTCTGCTGGGCGCTTCCGGCATCAGCGCCGACAGCCGCGTGCTTCTGGAGAGTGATGAGCAGCAAGCCAAGGAAGCAATCGAGCTGTTCACCTTCAGGGTCGCCGGTGAGATTGCCCGGCTTGCCTCGACGCTGGGCGGCCTCGACACTCTCGTATTCACCGCCGGGATCGGCGAGCATCAGCCGACGATCAGAGCTGATATCTGCACCCGGCTGATGTGGCTCGGCATTGATCTCGATCCTGGAGCGAACGCCGGGAGCGGTCCCGTCATCAGCAGTCCTGCCAGTCGTCTTACCGTCCTTGTCATCCCGACCGATGAGGAGCAGGTGATCGCCACTGACGCCTTGAGAATCTCGGGAGGCTGAGCGATGGCTGCGATCGTTGATATATTCGGAAGACGTGGCCTCGTCGTCGGCATCGCCAACGATTCCTCCATCGCAGCCGGCTGTGCAACCGCGTTCAAGGCTGCCGGCGCCGATCTGGCGGTCACCTATCTCAACGATAAGGCTGTCCCGTTCGTACGCCCGGTCGCCGATGCCCTGGGCGCGTCGCTGTTCATGCCCTGTGACGTTCGCATTGATGGGCAGCTCGAGGCGGTTTTCGACACCATAGCAAATGAATGGGGCCGCCTCGATTTCTTGCTTCATTCGATCGCCTTCGCGCCACGACAGGACTTGCAGACGAGCATCGTCAACTGCTCCGCTGACGGTTTCGCGCAGGCCATGGATATATCGTGCCATTCCTTTATCCGAATGGCGCGGCTCGCCGCCCCGCTGATGAAGGAAGGCGGATCCTTGATAACCGTCAGCTTTTTCGGGGCTGAGCGCGTCGTCGACAACTACAATCTGATGGGACCGGTGAAGGCGGCCCTGGAAGCAAGCGTACGCTACCTGGCCGCCGATCTCGCAGCGCGGGACATCCGCGTCCATTGCCTGTCCACCGGGCCGATCGCCACCAGGGCAGCTTCCGGAATCGAGCGTTTCGATGAGCTCATCGACACGGTGCGTGAGAGAACACCATCGCGACGCCTCGTGAGCATCGCTGAGGTTGGGCGTATCGCCGCATTCCTGGCAAGCGAGGCGGCAACGCCTCTGTCGGGGTCGGTGGTATACGCCGACAACGGTTTCCACATCACGGCCTAGCCAGAAGGCGGGCTGATGCAAACTAAGTCGGGGTCGCCGCTCGCGCGGCGACAGGGTGAACTCTGTCATATCGAGAGCGCGATGCTTCGAATGCATAAGTAAGAAATCGGTTCAGTCAATGCGTGAATTCAGTCTACGCCTTACGCTACTTCTTCTCACAAGCCTGCTTGCAGCCTGTGCCGGCCGCCCCGGCCCGGAACTGCTCGCCCAGAGGGCCGAAGCCGTTCCGGGGGCCAAGCTCACGACGGTTTATGTGGCGACCACGCGCAAGCGTGATGAGAACGGTATCTACACGTCGGGTCGTAGCCGCGAGGTTAGCTATATCCGCTACAGGGTCTCCATCCCGCCAGGTCACAAGACGGGCAATGTCGAATGGCCGAAATCGAAGCCGAACCCGAAGACGGATTTTGTCACCGTCGACCAGCACATTCTCGACGCGGCGACATTCGAGGCGGAAGTCACGCGTAAACACAACGGCAAACCGCCGAGTGTCGGCGTGTTCGTGCATGGCTACAACACCAATTTCACCGAGGCCGTGTATCGCATAGCCCAGATGACAGCTGACGCCGGCGTCGATGCCGCCCCGATCCTGTTTGCCTGGCCGTCCGAAGGCGCTTTGAGCGGCTACGTCGCCGACAAGGACGCGGTGACGTTCTCGCGGGACCAGTTGGCGGATCTGCTCAGCACCCTGGCGCGCAAACAGACCCAGGGTCCCATCACGCTCGTCGGCCACAGCATGGGGGGATGGCTGACGACGGAAGCCGTGCGCCAACTGCGGCTTACCGGCAAGGACGCGGCGATCCGTCGACTGCAGGTCGTGCTTGCGGCGCCCGATATCGATGTCGACGTGTTCCAGGCACAGCTTGCGACGATCGGGACACTGAACCCGCCGATGACAATCCTTGTTTCCAAGGATGACAGGGCGCTGAAGGTCTCGGAATTTCTATCCACAGAACGTCAGCGCCTGGGCAGGATTGACGTGACGGATCCGAAAATCGAGGAGGCGGCGCGCAGGGCGAATGTGCAGGTGATCGATATATCGGATATCGAGGCCTCAGACAGCTTCCGCCACAATCGTTTCGTCGGTCTCGCTGCCTACTATCCGAAGCTTTCGGGCCGGGATGGAACGAGCGACCCCCGAAATCTCAGGCAAGCCGGAGCGTTTGTATTCAATTCGGCTGGCGCGGTCCTTTCCAGCCCGTTTGTCCTTGCCGGCAAGATCGTCGGCGGAAACTGACACGACGCGAAGCAGCTTTCTTCACGCAACTATCGCAGGAGAATACTTATGATATTCAATTACACCGCAAGCCTCGACGCCGCCGACCTGCAACTGTTGCGATCGCGATGGCGATGGCTGCTGGTCGCCGGCATCGTGCTCGTGTTGATAGCTCTTGTCGCCCTCTCCAACCTGTTGCTGGCCACGGTCGTTTCCGTCCTCTTTGTCGGTGTCACGATGCTACTGGCGGGTGCGGCGCATATCGTCTTCGCATTTCAGATGAAGCGATGGGGCCAAACTGTCGGTTTGCTCGTTGTCGGTGTGCTTTATGTCGCGGCCGGTGTGATGACATTCTGGAACCCGGTCCTGGCATCCACTTTCCTGACACTACTGATGGCTCTCAGCATGCTCGTCGCAGGCATTGTCAGGACTGCCGCCGGTCTGGCGATCCGCCCGGCTTCCGGTTGGCTATGGCTCGCGGCGGCCGGCGCCGCGACGGTGCTTGTTGCACTTGTCATCCTTGCGGGCTGGCCGGTCAACAGTTTGTGGATCATCGGCGCACTGCTGGCGATCGACGTCATGGTGACCGGCTGTGCCCTGAGCGCATTGGCGCTCGCGCTGCGACGGTCCCTCAGGATCGACCGCAATCACGAATAAGAACCGGAGGTTGGAAACGACAATGAAGCAAACAACACCGTTCACCGTGGAGGTCCGAAAGAAACGCCGGATGCAACAGCACGAACTCTCTCCAAGCCGCGCCCTGAAAAAGACAGACGAGACCAGATCCGCGCCGGAAGGGGAAAACACAGCCCCGAATGAAATCACGCCTCAGAACGACCCTGCGGCCCACCGTCCCCGCACACGGTAAGGCTGAACGCTGGCCCGCCGGACTCCCTGACACAATCGTGAGGCACAAGAAAAAGGATTTTCGCCCTCTCAATCATCAGCTGTTGACTCACGGAGTATGTTCATTAGGGTAAAGCTGATGTTTGGTGACGAGGGGGGGAATGAAGACGCCAAAAGATATTGTCGTTTATATCGATACAGCCGATGTTTCTGTTTGTCGGGTTTATATTGATTATGCTGTCTCACTCGCAAGCGCATGGGATGCGCATGTCGTTGTGGCCTTCGTGCCGGAAGATTTAATCGCCACTCCCTCCCATGGCTTCGCCCGAGGGCAGGCGATCAACAGCATGATAACCTCCTTCGAAGGGCGCCGGCATGACGCCGAAGAGCAGCTGCGGGGGCTCCTTTCGGATGTAGCGTCCGCTACCGGCGTGAATTGCGAGCTTCGCATATGTTCCGGTGAAACGGGCGAGGCGCTGATGCTGCACGCCCGCCACGCAGCCTTGGCGATCGTCGGAACGGGGCGTGACCCGGACCGCGCTGAGACGGCTCTCACCGTCTCGGAGGATATCATCTTCGCCTCCGGTCGCCCTTCGATCCTTTTGCCCACATTCTGGCAAAGCGATGGCGCCGTGCCCGAGACGATCGTGGTTGGATGGAATGCCAGCCGGGAAGCGGCCCGCGCCATTGCCGATTCGATGGCGTTCCTGGCCACCGCTCGCGCCGTCCACGTCGTCGTTGTTCCCGAGCCCAAGGTCGCGCGGCTTCTGGGGGAGGACCCCGGAAGCGATATCTCTCTCCATCTCGCGCGCCATGGGATCAGGGTGACGCTTGACCGCCTGGAAGGCAGCAATGCCGGTGATCTGATCCTGTCGCGCGCGGAAGAGGTTGGCGCCGACCTGGTGGTCATGGGCGCCTATGGGCAGTCCCGGATCACCGAGTTCGTTTTCGGCAGCGCAACACGCACCATTCTGGCCAATCCGAAAATCCCGATCTTTCTTTCGCGATAAGACGTGATCGTCCAACAGGGTGGGTGGGCCCCGCAGGCCGTCGGCAAAAAGAGATTACAACACAGGAGAAGAAAACATGTCCGATCTGGTCGTCGTCGGTTTCGATACGGTTGATGAAGCCGACAAGGTGCTTCTCAAGCTCGCTGCTCTCAGAAAAGAATATCTGGTCGATCTGGAAGATGCCGTCGTCGTCGTTCGTGACGGCGAAGGCAAGGTCCATCTCAAGCAGAGCCTTAACCTGGCGGCTCTCGGCGCCACATCGGGCCTTCTCTCGGGAACGATCTGGGGCGGCCTTGTGGGCCTGCTCTTTCTCAATCCGCTTGCCGGCATCGCCATTGGCGGCCTGACGGGAGCGGGTGTCGGCGCCTTGTCCGGCTCCCTTGCCGACTATGGCATCGACGATACGTTCATCAAGTCTCTGGGCGAGACCATTCCAAGCAATTCGTCTGCGCTGTTCGTTCTTGTCCGCAAGGTCCAGCCGGAAAAGGTGCTGGCGGAGTTCGAAGGCCTGCGTGGTCGAGTTCTCAAGACGTCCCTGTCGCCAGAGCAGGAAGAGAAGCTGAGGATCGCCTTGTCCGAAAATGTAACCGGGTCAGGCAACGCCTAGGTGGCCACGCCCGGTTGATGTCCGATCGGGAAGGGAAACGTCCAGCATCGCTTACGTGGGAGGGGTATTTTTTGCAGGTACATATCAGGGGCGGGATCGATCTTCGATGGGAAGGCAAGCCGATAGACACGATTGAAGATGCGGTCGTGGCTCGCTCGGTTGCGCTTATGGGAGAAGATTACCCGCGCCTGCGCCCGGTTATCGATGTCGCGATCGGACAAGCCGTGCGAGCCGGCGAGCGGCTGTTTACGGATCGTCACCGCCCTCATCTGACGTTTACAGCCCCTGTTGCTGGAACAATCCGCGCAATCTCGCGCGGCGCGCGTAGAAGCCTCGATTCCATTATTATCGACGTCGAGGACGAAGCCGCCGTCGAATTCGACAGGCCCTCACGGCCAGATCGCATGACCATGCAGTCGCTCCTGCTCCAAAGCGGTTGCTGGCAGTCATTTCGCACCCGGCCATTCGGTCGGCTCGCCGATCCCCGGCAGGCTCCTGATGCGATTTTCGTAACAGCCACCGATACCGCGCCGCTCGCAGGTGATCCGGCCCCCGTCATAAGGCGCTTCGAATCATGGTTTCGTCTCGGCGCGGAGGCGCTGCGTCACCTGACCGACGGTCCCGTTTACGTCTGTCACGGGGCCGATGCCTCCCCGGCCGTTCCCGAAGCCGTCAAGGCTGTCTGTTTCGCGGGCAGGCATCCGGCGGGTCTGGTTGGAACCCATATCCATCATCTCAATCCTGTCGGTGTAAACAGGATGGTTTGGCACATCGGCTATCAGGACGTAATCGCGCTGGGATGCCTGCTCGATACGGGCCGGATATGGACACGGCGCGTCGTTGCGCTGACCGGACCGGGGACGTGCAGTCCGCGCCTCGTTGTCGCTCCCGCAGGCGCGAATCTGAAAGATCTTTTCGGCGCCTCGCTCACCGGTCCCTCGGTTCAGTTGCTTTCGGGCTCTCCGCTCGGCGGAACGGTCGAGCATTTCCTGCGGCGTTATGACGTGCAGGCCACCGCCATCCCACACAGGCATCCGCTCCGGCGCTCCTTTCTCATGCGCTACCTGACCTCATTCAACGAGCAATTTCCGGCGCCGCTCATTCCCAATGCCGTTCATGAACGGGCCGCGCCTTGCGGGATCCTGCCCGCGCCGTTCCTGCGCGCCATCAGCACGGGCGATGTGGAAACCGCCGCGAAACTTGGTGCGCTGGAACTTGTGGAAGAGGATCTGGCGCTCCTGAGCCATGTCGACGGGTCGGGCACGGATTATGGCGCCCTGTTGCGTGCGACGCTCGATGAGTTGGAGGAAGCGATATGATCGCCTTCTTCCATGACCTGCAGGCGGGCCGCGTCGGCCGCACCTTGTTGTCCGACAGCGCCACGCCCGCGCTGCTCGGCGTGATCGTCCCGGTCGTGTCCGCGCTTGTCGCAGATACGGAACAGTTCGCAGCGCGGCTGCTGATCTCTGTCAGCCTGACCCTTGCGTGGCAGCATGTCTTCACACGTGTCCGGGGTCTCAGGCCGGGACTTGACGGTATTGTCGCCGCCACGCTGATCGCCCTTCTTGTCCCGGCCGATGCGCCGCTCTGGCAGCTCGCTTTGGGCGTCAGCTTCGGCGTGGTGATCGCCGAACAGGTGTTCGGTGGGCGCGGGCGCAATTTCGTGCATCCTGCCGTCGCCGCCCTTGCCTTCGTGATGTTCTCCTTCACTGAAATCGACTATCGAGCCGGGCCAAACATTCCTCTGGCGGCATTGCTTCCGGCTTTGGTTCTCCTGCTCCTCAGCGGCCAGGCGTCATGGCGATTGCTGCTTGCGGCCTACTGCACGATGGCCCTCATGGTTTGGGCGCAGGGAAGCGATCCGTCGGTCAACCTGCTTTCGGGTGCGATCGGCTGCGCGATCCTCTTTCTGGCGGCAGATCCTGTATGTTCCTGCACGACAAATCCAGGTCGTTTTGCACAGGGCATTCTGACCGGCGTGCTCATCGGCCTGTTCTCGCAGGCCGGATCGACTTTTGGAGCCGCGATCTTCGCGATCCTGATGAGCAGCATTTTCGCACCATTGATCGATTACGTGGTCGTGGCGATCCATGTAAGGCGGAGGGCAAGGCGACATGGCTGACGCTCGTCCTCCCAGCCCGCGCCCGGGCATGTGGCGCCGCTTTCTGAACCGTCCGAACACCGATGGCGTCAAGACGATCGGCATGTCGCTTCTGGTGGCCATTGGCTGCGGCTTTACCGTCTCCATCGCAGCGGTCGTCCTGCGGCCGATCCAGCAGGCCAATATCGTCGCCCAGCAACAGGGCCGCATGGTGCAGATGCTGGAAAACGTTCCGGGCATCGGGGAGATATTGAAGGAATCTGGCGCAAGCGGCGTCGAAACGCTCGTCATCGACCTCGCAAGCGGAACGGTCGCCGCCGATGTCGATCCGGGAAGCTTCGATCAGCGAGCGGCGGCGGCGGACGCAGAGCGAAGTTCGGCCCTGCCGCGCGCTGACGACCTCGCTGGTCTCAGCCGCCGCGAAAACCACGCGCTTGTCTATCTTCTGCGCCGCGGCGAGGAACTGGCGCTCGTTGTGCTTCCGGTCCGCGGCGCCGGCTACCAGTCGACCATCCGGGCCTATCTGGCGCTGGAGGCCGATCTCGACACCGTTGCCGCCTTCACGGTTTATGAGCAGGGTGAGACGCCCGGCCTCGGCGCCCGCGTCGCCGAGGACGGTTGGCAGGCGCAATGGGCAGGCAAGCGCATCTTCGACGATGGCGATTTCGCCATTTCCGTGGTGCGCGGCAATGCCAGCGGCCCCAATGAAGTCGACGGCATCTCCGGCGCCAGCGTCACGAGCTATGCGATCTCGGACATGCTCGAATTCTGGATGGGCGAGCACGGCTTCGGGCCGTTTCTCGACAGGCTGAAGAAAGGCGAGATCGAATGACTATCCCTTTCCGCAACCTGACAGATCCGCTCATCGACAAGAACCCCGTCACCGTCCATATCCTCGGCATCTGCTCGGCACTGGCGGTCACGACATCGATGTCCACCGCTCTCACCATGTCGATCGCCCTGACCGTCGTGCTCGGCCTGTCGGCAGGCGTCATCAGCGCCATCCGCCGACACATCCCGTCCTCCGTGCGCATCATCCTGCAGATCACCATCATCGCCTCGCTGGTCATCGTCGCCGACCAGATGTTGCAGGCTTTTGCCTATGAGATGAGCCAGCGGCTGACGGTGTTTGTCTCGTTGATTGCCACGAACTGCATCGTGCTCGGGCGCACCGAAGCCTATGCGCTGCACAATCCGGTCGTTCCCAGCATCGTGGATGGCGTCGGCAATGCACTCGGCTACAGCCTGGTGCTGCTCACTGTCGCCGCCATCCGCGAGTTGTTCGGCGCCGGAAGCCTGTTCGGCGTCGGCCTGCTGCCACTCGTGGCCGACGGTGGCTGGTACCAGCCACTCCGTCTTATGCTGCTCGCGCCGAGCGCATTCATCATCCTTGGCCTTCTGGTCTGGGCTGTTCGCAGCCTGCGCCGGGGCCAGAGGGAAGCGCCTGAATTCGAGTTGCGCGAGCAGCAAAGGACGACTGAGACATGATCGAACTGTTCCAGCGCTCCATTTTCGAAGAAAACCTCGCGCTGTCCTTCTTCCTCGGCATGTGCACCTTCCTCGCCGTCTCCAAGCGCGTGGAAACAGCCTTCGGCGTGGGTGTTGCGATGATCGTCGTGCAATCGCTCAGCGTGCCGGTGAACTACCTGCTGCACGCCTATATCCTGAGTGCCGGGGCGCTCGCGTGGATGGGGCTGCCGGATGTCGATCTCGGTTTCATGCGGCTGATCACCTTCATCGGCATCGTCGCGGCGATGGTGCAGATCATCGAGATGCTGCTCGATCGTTACGTGCCCGCCCTCTACGGCGCGCTTGGCATCTACCTGCCGCTGCTCGCCATCAACTGCGCCATTATCGGCGGCAGTCTGTTCATGGTCGAGCGGCAATATGATCTCACTGAAAGCACGGTCTATGGGATCGGCACCGGGATCGGCTGGGCGCTGGCCATCGTCGCGCTCGCGGCGATCCGCGAGAGGCTGCGCTATGCCAATGTCCCCGAAGGATTGCAGGGCCTCGGCATTGCTTTCATCGTCACCGGTCTCCTGTCCATGGCGTTCTCCGCCTTTGTGGGAGTGCGCGTGCTATGACGGAGATCCTGCTCGGCATCGGCTTCATTTCCTTGCTGCTCGTCGCGCTGGCAGCCGTTGTCCATAAGGTTCGGGAGTATCTGCTGCCGTCGCGACCCGTGGCGGTCACCGTTAACGGCGGGCGTGAGATTGGCGCTCTGGCGAATTTCAAGCTTCTCGATATTTTGAATTCCAACGGCATCGCCGTGCCCTCGGGCTGCGCCGGCGCGGGAACGTGCGGCCTGTGCCGCGTCAGCGGCGTCACGGGTACGGGAGAGCCGTTGCCGACGGAACGCGCCCGGCTTTCTCCTGCCGACGTTCGGGCTGGAATGCGGCTCGCCTGCCAGATCGTGGTGCGAAACGACCTCGCCGTCACCGTCCCGGACGAGGTGCTCGGCATCACCACGATGAACTGCCGCGTGGCATCGTCGCGCAGTGTCACGCCTTTGATCAAGGAAATCGTGCTCGCCTTGCCGGAGGGCGCGGAATTCGACTTTCGTGCGGGCAATTTCGTGCAGGTCACCGCACCGGCCTATCGTCTCGACTTCTCCGGCATCGCGCTTGAACCGCAGCATGCCGCCGAATGGAAAAAACTCGGAATTGACAAGCTCTCGTCGCAAAGCCCTCAGCCCGTCTCTCGCGCCTATTCGGTTGCCAGCCGACCCAAGGATGTCGGCATGATCGTGCTCAACATCCGTCTGGCCACGCCACCGCCAGCCAAACCGCATGCACCTCCCGGCATCGTCTCGTCATGGCTGTTCGGTCTGCGCGAGGGCGACCCGATCGAAGTGGCGGGCCCGTATGGTCACTTCGGGGCGCAGGATACCGGGCGCGAGATGGTGTTTATCGGCGGCGGCGTCGGCATGGCGCCCTTGCGCGCCATCATAACGGACATGCTCGAGCGTCAGGGAAGCCGCCGCAAGATCAGCTTCTGGTACGGCGCGCGAAGCCGTGGCGAACTGTTCTACGCCGACGAATTCGACGAGCTTGCCCGGCGTCATGAGAACTTCCGCTGGGTGCCAGCCCTCTCCGAACCAGCCAGAAACGACCCCTGGGACGGTGAGTTAGGCTTTGTCCATGATGTCGTCTTCCGCGCCTATCTGAAGGATCACCCGGCGCCGGAGGACTGCGAATATTATCTGTGCGGCCCTCCGCTCATGATCGAGGCCATCTACGCGATGCTCGATGAATGCGGTGTGGAGAGCGAGAGCATCTTCAATGACGATTTCGGGATCTAGGAGCATGACGACAAGGCGCGAGATCGTATTTGGACTGGGAGCCCTGGCCGGACTGATGTCCTTGCCGTCTTTGGCCCGAGCCGGTGCCGATGATCTCACGCGCATCTCCGGGCGCGCTTTCGGCACACGATGGCAGGTCACCGTTCCGGCCGATGCCGATGCCCGCAAGATTGGCGCGGATCTCCGGCACTTACTGGCCGGGATCGATCATTCGATGAGCCCGTTTCGTGCGGGTTCGGAGCTTTCGCGCTTCAACAGCCGTTCGGAAATCACACCGTTCGCAGCCTCCGAGCCGCTTCGGACGGTTGCTAGCAAGGCACTCGAGATTGCGCGATTGACCGGCGGCGCGTTCGATCCGGCCGTCGGGCCCGCTGTCCATCGTTACGGTTTCGGGCCGATCGCTGCCGGGCGGTCCGGTCGCTACACCGCTTTTGCCGTCAGTGCCGAAGGCCTCTCCAAAGCAGAGCCGGAACTTTCGCTCGATCTGTGCGGCATAGCCAAGGGCTACGCCGTCGACCGGCTTGCAGGACACCTGAGAGATCAAGGGCTGCCGAGTTTCCTGATCGAGGTGGGTGGCGAAGTCTATGGTTTCGGTGCGCGCCCTGACGGCCGTCCATGGCGCGTCGGCATTGCGGACCCGCTTCGCACCGGTGTCCACACGACGCTTCCCCTGACAGGCGTGGCGATGGCGACCTCGGGCGATGCGATCAATGCCTATGAGATCGCGGGCCGCCGCTACAGTCATACGATCGATCCCGCAACCGGAGAGCCGGTTCGCAACAGCGTCGCCTCGGTTTCCGTTCTGGCCCCGACAGCGCTGGAGGCCGACGCGTTTGCGACCGCCCTTCTGGTAATGGGTCCTGAAGGCGGCCTTGCATTCGCCTCCGCCAACCGTCTGCCCGCGCTTTATCTGCTTCGCGAGGCGGGAGGTCTTAAGGCCAGAGCCAACAGGTTGTTCATCGACCAGGGGAGGGCATAAAGCCATGCAGACCATTTTCGCCGCTGTTCTTCTGACCGGGCTTGCCATGCTCGCGCTGGCCGCCGGCCTTTTTGCCGGCCGCGCACCGCTCAAGGGATCGTGCGGCGGCGCGGCCTGCGGCGGCAAATGCCATGCTTGCGAACGATCCGAAGGAAGCGGGACATGAAACTCGACACGGTCGCCGATCATATGCGCACGGACCTGATCACGCTAACGCCGGACATGGAGATAGTACGGGCCGTGTCCGTGCTCATGCAAAACGGCGTGTCGGGTGCATGCGTCATCGACGGCGCCGGCGATCTCGTCGGCGTTCTGTCCAAACGCGATTGCCTGAAGGCCGCACTCAACGCCTCCTACTACAAACAATGGGGTGGCAGTGTCGCCGACTATATGAGCACCGAACTCGAGACGCTCGATGCGGGTATCGACATCGTCGAAGCGTGTGAGCGCTTTGTCGCAAGCTCGTACCGGCGGTTCCCCGTCACCCGCCATGGCCGACTTGTCGGCCAGATCAGCCGTACCGACGTCCTCAACGCCCTTTCACGGCAGTGGACATAACAAAGCCCCGGAAAAGAAAAGGACCGATATCATGACACGACAGCTCTCCAGAAGATTGTTTCTCGCAGGAACCAGTGCGGCAGCGTCCGCAGGTATCGTCGGGACAGCCAATGCGCAGGTGGCCTCCGGCGGCGCTGCAACCGTCTCCGTGCAGGAAGCCCTGAAACAGCGCCGCTCTACCAAGCGCTTCGGGCGTGGTGACGTTGCGCGCGAAAAGGTGCTCGAAGCACTGTGGGCGGCCAATGGTGTCAACCGCGCGGACGGTGATGGACGCACAGCGCCCGCCTGGCACGGTGCGAAGAACGTCGATATCTACGTCGCGCTGGAAGATGGCGTCAGTCTCTACGACCCCGTGGCAAACGCTCTCAACAAAGTGGCCGATACAGATATTCGCGCGGATGTCAGCCCCACGGCTTTCGTACGCAGGGCGCCCGTGGTGCTGATCTATGTCTCTGATGCCGAGAAACTTGCCGCTGCCGCCGGTGACCTGGCCAAGTCTGCGCCCGAAGAACTGGTTATCGCCGCACGCGTCAACTCAGCCATCATGGCCCAGAACGTCTATCTGTTCTGCGCTGCCGAAGGGCTCGGCACATGCCTCCTCGGTACGGTGGACCGCGAAGCTATTAAAACAGCGCTGAAGTTCCCGGATCATCTTTCGGTGACATATATCCAGCCCTTAGGCGAAATCGGCTGATCCGGAGCGTGGTCATAGAGCGGCATGCAGGCCTTGCCGCATATCCGGTGCTTCTGCAGAGACACAAGCCTTGACGGCCGCAATTCTCTGGTGCGCGCTTGGCCTCCTCGCTTTGGTCGGCGGAGCGGATATACTGGTGCGCAGCGGGTCGACGCTCGCGCGCCGGCTGAGCATATCCCCGCTCGTCATCGGGCTCACATTTGTTGCGATCGGGACAAGCACACCTGAGCTGGCGGTGGGCATCAATGCCGCGTTGACGGGAGAAGGAGGGTTGGTCGTCGGGAACATCGCCGGCACCAACACCTTCGGTCTGCTGTTCATCCTTGGACTATGTGCTATCGCTCGGCCCGTTGTTTTGGAACCGGTCTCCGTTGGGCTTGAACTCCCTGCAATGATAGCCGCCGCACTGGCGTTCTGGGTGTTTGCAGCTGATGGTTATCTGTCGAGAGCCGAGGGCCTTGTGTTCCTGCTTGGTGGTATCGGCTATATCGTCCTGGTCGTTCGAAGCGCGCGCTTAAGAAGTTCGCCACCCGACAAAGAGTTGCCAGTCCTGCCACGCCCGATGCGCGACGCTCCGCGGAGCGGATGGTTGAACGTCGCCGTCATGATTGGTGGTATTGCGGTCATCACAATAGGCGCGGATTGGCTCGTATGGGGATCCTCCGATCTTGCTCGCAGGTTGGAGGTCTCCGAAGCTCTTATCGGACTGACCATAGTTGCAATGTAAGCGGCAAGCTGAGGCCGTTCAGGCCTTGTAGCTCCACGGCATAAGGGTATGGATTTCGCTGCTAGGCCAGCCGTTTGCAAGGCGCTCGAGCGTCTGCGTGAGCCAGGCCTGGGGATCGACAGAATTCATTTTTGCCGTCTGCAAAAGTGTCGCGATTGTCGCCCATGTCTTGCCGCCGCCGTCGCTGCCGGCGAAGAGACTATTTTTTCTTGTGATCGCCTGAGGTCTGATCGCTCGCTCGACGATGTTGGAGTCGAGCTCGACACGGCCGTCGGTCAGAAAGCGTTCGAAGACGTCACGACGCTTGATCGAGTACCGTAGAGCTTCGGCGAGTTTGGATTTGTGTAACCCGCAATATCATATGGCAGTGATAGGTATACTGCGGGATTATATGGGATTCTGCGGTACCTCGCGGGATAGTCTCAATTAAAACAGAGGCTTGCGAGATTTGAAGAAGCGCGATTAGAAGCCATTATGTAAATCGGCGGCGCAAGATCAAATGGCAGGGCGACTCTTTGGCATCAAATTTAAATCGACCGCCCGAACCACATTACACGACCAGCAACATGCAATTGCTCTATCTCGCCAGCGGTGACCTCTTCAGGTGGATATAGCGGATTATCGCTAATCAGTTGAACCGTACCGTTCAATCGACTGTGCACGCGTTTCACTAGCAATATATCGCCATATACGATGACATAGATCGTGTTGTCCAGAATATGGTTGATTGATGTATCGACAAGCAAGACGTCTCCGTTGCGGATAGTCGGCTCCATCGAGTCACCCTTGGCTGTCAGCACCCGCGCGTATGATGGATTGATTTTCCGTGCCCTCAGCCAACTCTCTTGGAATGCAAGATAATCAATGGCTTGCTCGTTGTGCGCAAGCGCGCCTGGTCCCGCCGATGCTTCAACATCGAGACGCGGAACAAGCGTAAAGCCCGGTGCCTCTTGGTCGCTGAAAGGCTGAATGAATGCTTTATCAGGCGGGAATTTTGGTTCGACGCCTGTTGCCAACCAAGCGAGATTTACCCCCAGCCCTTCGGCCAGCTGAACCAATTTCGGAACAGTCGGCATCGTGCCTTGCAAATAAGAAGCGAACGTCCGCTGAGCAATACCGCAACGTCGTGCCGATTCGGAAACTTGGCGGTCTGGCACCAGCTCCCTCAGGCGCTCAGAAATCGACAGATCGGCAATATCATGCTGATCCAAACTTTGTTTAGTATCCGTTTTCTTCGCAAGCATCGCAAATAAACCAATAAAATCAACAATATGCCTCCATTTCGGCGCGATTTCGCTAATTCAGGAAACCAAACTCATAATTCGCGACATATGGCTTGATAAATTAGCGATATAATGCAACATTAGTGGTGGCTCTTGTTTGAACACGTTGCAGCCGACCGCCCCTGCCAGGGCAACCGACCAAAGGAGTTGTCATGACCACCAAGAAGTGGGACCGCCACGAAATCCTCGCGGAAATCAGACGCCGAGGAATGACCCTGACAGGCATTGCCCGCGATGCCGGTCTCTACGCCAGCGCTTGCCGCGCTGGCATGATCGGTGCGAGCCGTCCCGGTGCGGAAGCAATTGCCACTGCACTTCAGGTTCCTTTCCGCGAACTCTTCCCTGACAGCTACACACGCGGCCGTCACGACGAGTTGCACACTACCAGCAACAAGAGTTGCAACGGAAGGGCAAAAAGTCACCCGCGCGCTGACGGTACACAGTCAGCCGCCTAGGGATTCCGTCAGCCATTTTGCTTTTCCCTGACAAATCATTGAGACCAACATGAAACACGACATTATTCCTTCCGCGCTCATCGATGTATCTGCCGATTATAAGAGCGTGCCTGATGACGCTGCTCGTGCAATCGCGGACAGCATTCTTCGGATCGGTCAACGTCAACCGATCGAAGTTATCGCCACGCAGACTGATCGCTTCCAGCTTGTGTTCGGTGCAAAGCGTCTTGCTGCCTGCAAGCTGCTCGCTCGCGATGTTATGGTCATCATTCGCGAACCTGATGAGTTCAAGGACGAAGCCGAAACACGCCTTGTAGGCATTGCTGAAAACTTCTACCGCCATAGCCTGACAGCACTGGAACGCAGCGTTGATGTCGCTGACTGGTGCACAATCTGGCGCACGGCGCATCCTGTAAAGCGGGGCCGAAAAACCAAATCCGAATTAAGTGACAACTTGTCAGTCAATCCCGCCGACGCCGAAATTATCGATGTCAGCAATGAATTTGCATTGAGCTTTTCAGATGCTGCGCAGCGCTTCCTTAACATCAACAGTCGTGAAGTTTTTCGTGCAACAAAAATCGCCAGCATATCTGCCGACTTGCGCGAACGTATCACCTTGCATCAGTCTCTGGCGAACAATCAGCAGGCCTTGCTGGCAATCGCTGCAGAACCATATGAGCGCGCTTCCAAGATTATCGAGATCATACTTGATGGAAAAGCGCAGACCGTTCCAGATGCGGTAGCCATTCTGGACGGTATTCCACCAGTCAACGAACAAGCGCGTTGGGAAAAGATATCCGACAGTTTCGCGCGGCTCAAACCAGCCGAGCAAGATGCATTTTTCAAGCTGAATGAAGCTGCAATCCTTCGTTGGTTCGCTGAGCGCAGGGTCGCAAACTGATGAACAAGCGCCGCGATGCTCTCACGAAAGACCTATTCGAGTGGACGCCACCACAAGTGGCGATTCGCTATGAAGAAGGCGTGACCGGTCGCGGCTCTCTTGACAATCAGATCGCACGGCTCGTTTCACGCGCTCTTCGAGATGCGCGGGACGACAATACAGGCCGCAGCGAGATTGCCGCGAGTATGTCCAAGTACCTCAAGCGATCAATCTCTGCTGCCATGCTCGACAAATGGGCATCGGAAGCAAGCGAGGAACACCGCATTCCGCTCGATGCCTTCATCGCCCTTGTTCACGCAACCGGCGCCAAGGAACTGCTCGGCTTTGTCCCCGGCATGTTCGGCCTGACGGTTATCGAAAATGAATACGCTGATCTGATCGAAGACAAGCTTCTCGAAGATCACATCGAAGAATTACAAGCGCGACGGCAGATGTTGTCTGCGCAGCGAAAGAAGGCACGTCGATGAACGAGCTATCACGCCCAATCGTTTCGGACACCGGTTGCTTGAAAGAGTGGCTGACGGCTCGTGAGATCGCTGAAGAAGCATTGCCAGGCCTTCCTTCAACCGAAGTTGGGGTGGCAAAAATGGCACATCGGCAGAATTGGGAAGATAGCCCAATTTGGTACCGTAAACGTGCAGGTACGAAGGCATACGAGTACCATTACCTGCTATTTCCCACACTTGCGCAGATCACTTACGTCCAGCGCTACATGGTTACGGGGAGGGTCGAAAAATCGACTTTGCCGCGGCAACAAGCCAGCGAGCTTACAGCTTCTTTGACGGACCGCGCACAGCGTGAGCGAGATGCTCGTCTTGCTGTCGTCGCCGCCTTTGAATTGTTCTCAAAGGGTCTTTCACTGAGCGTGCAAGGCTCAATGTTCATTTTCTGCGACCGCTACAATGTTGGCATGATCCAGGTGGACCCATGGGTTAAGGAACTTTTGCCGAGTATTTCACAGCGTTCGGTCTTCCGCTGGCGGTCAGTCAAGGCAAAAGGCGCGAAAGATGCTCTTGCCGTTGATCGTTCTGAGGCCCGCAAGGGCAAAGGTTTGCTTGAGACCGCCAATAATGGCGAGGTTCGGGCATTCATACTCGCGTGGCTTGCGTCCAATCCGCACCTGTCCGCCGATATCATCCGTGGATATTGCGAGGACCATTTCGGACCCAAGCTAACCGACCGCAACGGCGAGGTTAAGCCTTTGCCGCCAGTTCGTACCTTCCAGCATTTTATTGCAAACCTGAAGGCAGCGGAAAAGCTGGTCCTGACCAAGATCACAGACCCCGACAAGTTCCGCTCCACCATGAAGCTGTCCGGCACGGGCACCTATCGCCATGTTGATGAGCCTAACGCGCTCTGGATGATCGACGCATCGCCCGTTGATGCCCTGTGCGTGGATGGGCGCTATTCGATGTATGCCTGCATCGACATTGCAACCCGCCGCTTGGTCATCACCCTTTCGAAGACGCCGCGCGCATCAGCTGTTGCGTTGCTTATCCGCAAGGCCATTCTGCAGATGGGGGCCGCCACCGTTATCAAGACGGACAATGGCTCCGATTTCGTAGCCATCGCCACCAAGCGCCTGTTCAGCAATCTCGATATCACCGCCGACATTTCGGACGCATACAGCCCGGAGCAGAAAGGCCATGTCGAGCGCGTAATCAAGACGTTCCAGCATAATGTCTGCCCGCAGCTGCCGGGTTATATCGGGCACTCTGTTGCCGATCGTAAGGCAATCGAAGGCCGGAAAAGCTTCGCACAGCGCCTCGGCGCAGATGAACATGAACTGTTCGAAGTATCGCTTACGGCCGCGCAGCTCCAGCGGCATATCGATGACTGGCTGGAGTTCGTTTACCACGAAAGCGCCCATAGCGGCCTGAAGGGGCGGACACCGAACGAAGTCGCCCAGGCTTCCACAACGCCGATCCGTCGCATCGACGAACGCGCGCTTGATACACTGCTGATGCCGGTTGCCGGTAAGAACGGCCTGCGCAAGATGACCAAACAGGGCATCAAGGACAACGGCCTGCATTACGTTTCCGGCACGATCATGGTTGGTACGGAAGTGTTCTGCCGCCGCGATCCGCTCGATATGGGCAAGATGTATGTATTCTCCGCTGAAGGCGGTGAGTTCCTCGACGTGGCGATCTGCCCAGAGCTGGCAGGCGTCAATCCGCAGGAATACGTGAAGGCGCAGAAGGACATTGCCGCCGATATCGTTCGTCAACGCGAACGCGAGATCAAGGCCGATATCCGGGAACTGAAAAAGGGTCCATCCGGTATCGAACGCACCCTTCGCCTTGCCAAGCGCAAAGCAGCTGAAAAAGCTGGCCAGACCGCCAACGTCATCCAGTTGCCGAAGCGCGAAGAGCAGCATTCGACACCAGCCATTGCCGCCGCCATCGATGCCGCCACACTTCCGCAGGCAGGTATCCAGCCCAAGCCGCTCAACGAAAAGGCGGCAGAGTTGCATGAAGCGATCAAGCGCGAGGCCGAGGATCGGAAGTCATCGACGGTTGTCCATCTCGATCCCGATGCGGGTCTAAGCGCCAATGCGCGCCGCTTCAAATGGGCGATGGACCTTGAAACCAAGATCGCCGCTGGCGTCGAACTGGATGCAGACACTGCTGCGCAGCTCGTCCGCTTTCAGGCCACGGCGGCATACCGAACCATCAAGGACACAGCAAAGGATTTTGGACTGGAGCAAGCGCTGAAGATCGCTCGCTAAAAATAAAACCCCGTTGGCGCGGGGTTTCAAGAAGCACTTCCCAAATGACGAGGTTAAAAAATGACTGGTAGCGAACAATTTGTCAATGGAGGCGATACAGCGCCGATCAAGAATGTGGCGGCATGCCTCACTCTGGTCCGCTCGCTGCAAAATCGTCATCCGTTGCAGCCCAACCTCGGCGTCTTCGCCGGGTTCTCCGGCTATGGCAAGAGCGTCGCCGCGCTCTATGCCATGAACAAGACGGCTGCGGCCTATGTCGAGGTTTCCGACACCTGGACTAAAAAGAAGCTGCTCACCGCGATCTTGTCGGAGCTTGGCCATCCAGATGCACGGGGTACGCTTTCCGATCTGGAAGACGACATCATAGGCATTCTGGCGCGCGATCCGAAGCGTCCGCTCATCATTGATGAATCCGACAAGCTGGTCGATCGGAACATGATCGAACTGGTGCGCATGATCGCCAAGAAAAGCAACGTTCCGGTGCTGCTGATCGGTGAAGAGCTGTTTCCGAAAAAGCTGGAGCGTGTCGATCGGTTCCGCGATCTCGTGCTTGAATGGGGGTATGCGCAGCCTTGCGATCTGGACGACACGCGCACACTTGCCCGGACGTTCTGCCGTCACATCGATGTCAGGGATGATCTTCTCGATCAGGCGCGCATGGAAGGTGACGGCCGCGTCCGTCGCATCTGCAATACCCTCCATTCCATCGCCAACACCGCCGACGAACTCGGCCTGAAGGAAATCAGCCTTGCGCAATATCAGGAGCATGGTGCGGGTTATTTCTGCACCGGCGCCGTTCCCTCCCGCAACCGGAGGGCTGCTTGATGGGCATCGTTCTCAAGGTTACCGCCGTTAAAGGCAAAAGCCCCAAGCGTGGCTTCGATCACTATTGGACGGTCATGATGGACTACGCAGTAGCCGAACGCACCTTTACCGCTCGCGACGTGTTCAATCGTTCAAACGCGCCACAATCGGACATCAACGATTTCATGCGGCGTCTGGTG
The DNA here is from genome assembly GCF_002252525.1 of Brucella pseudogrignonensis. GTDB lineage: Bacteria > Pseudomonadota > Alphaproteobacteria > Rhizobiales > Rhizobiaceae > Brucella > Brucella pseudogrignonensis. The sequence continues at coordinate 9,040 of NZ_NNRM01000015.1, read as the reverse complement.
AAGGCTGGCTTTATCGAGCCTGTTGCTTCTGACCGGGATGCTGCGACCTACAAGGTCGCCATCCGCCAGTCGATGACACCCAAGGTACGTCGCGACGGCACCGTGATCGAAGGCGTCAGCAAACAGAAGGCCATGTGGAACCACATGCGCATGAGCGCAGGTGCACAAGGTTTCACCGCGCAGGATATTTCCATCTGGGCTTCGACCGATGAAACTCGCATCGGTATCGAGGCCGCAAAATCCTACATCAAGTTTCTGGCCAAGGCTGGCTACCTGATTGAGATGCAGAAAGGAAAATCCGGCAATCTCGGTATCTATCGGCTTTCGCCGGACATGAACACGGGACCGCTGCCGCCGATTATTCTGCGCGCCAAGGGCGTCTTTGATCAGAACCGTCATGAGATTGTCGGCCCGGTTGTCACCGAAGAGGTGCAACCATGATTGCCGCCAAGCTCTCCAACATCGACAAGGCGCGCGCTGCCTGGGGACATGTCATCCCGGACTGGATCGTCATTCTGGCGGAAGCCTGTGACCATGAAAGCCAGTCTGCGATTTCTCGCAAGGTCGGTTATTCGGCTTCCGCCGTCAGTCAGGTTCTCTCCAACAGCTATCAGAACGGCGATATCGGCCGGGTTGAACAAGCTGTTCGTGGGGCCTTGATGGCAGAGACCGTTGACTGCCCGGTCCTCGGCGATCTGCCACGCAACACATGCGTGATCTGGCAGCGCAAGCCTTTTGCAACAACCAACGCCCATCGCATCCGCATGTTTCAGGCATGCCGGAGTGGATGCCCGCACAGCCTTTTGAAGGAAGGAGCATAACCATGGATGCCGATCTTTACGAACTGAGCGACACCCTTTTCGAATGGCGTCGTGAGTTCCTCCGCTACGAAAATCAGGGTGTGTTCCTCACTCCGGCTGATGTTCGTGCTGTTACCGCCACTCTTTACGGCTGCGCCGCGCTCGCAATGAACCGCGAGCATGAAATCAGCCGACATCGCTGGAATGGCATGGGCCGCTCCGATGACAGGACGCGGCAGGCCCTCCTGGACGAACTCTTCCGGCCCGATTCCAACATCGTCCTCTTCAAACCCGATTTCACCCTGCGCGCTGACCGCGCCTGAGCCACCAGAACACAAGGAAACGACAATGACCGAAGTAATTGCCACTGCTGCTTTCGCAGGAAACTCCGAACAGGGCGTGACCATGGTTGGCGACAAGCCATACATGGCCGATGCCAAGGGAAACCTCGTCCCTGTGGAAGCGATCAAGCCCGCAGACAAGCTGGAAGATGAAGTTGTCCGCAAAGTCATGCGATACGCATCCAGCCTTTCGGAACAAATCAGCCGGTTTCGCGGTCACACCATGACTGATCTTGGCGAGTTTGATGCGCTTCTCCAGCAGGAATATGGCGTCACCAAGGGTGGCCCCAAGGGCAACCGCACCTATCAGAGTTTCGACGGCCTGAAGCGTGTCACTGTACAGATTGCCGATTTCGTGGATTTCGGACCGCAGCTGCAGGTGGCCAAGCGCCTGTTGGATGAATGCCTGACCGAATGGGCCGCTGATAGTCGGCCGGAAATTCGCGCAGTCATTACGCGGGCTTTCAACACCGACAAGGAAGGCAAGGTCAACCGCTCCGAAATCTTCATGCTGCTGCGGCTCGATATTGACGATCCACGTTGGCAGGAAGCCATGCGGGCCATTCGCGAGGCAATGCGCATCACCGGTTCCAAGGAGTATGTGCGCTTTTACGAGCGGTCCTCCATCACCGATCAGTGGCGTGCAGTCACGATCGATATGGCCAAGGCGTGAGGTGCGGCAATGGCCAGTAATAGTTTCCAAACGAAACACACAGCCATCGGAATGATTATCGATGGAGTTTGCATCATTTGCACAGGGGCCGGAATTCAGTTGTTCGCTGTGCCTTCAGGAGTCGATGGACGGGAGTTCCTTAAAGAACTCCTCAATCAGCACAATCATTCTCTCGACCAATCGAAGTTCGATATCTGGAGGAAGCGAATTTTCGGAGTGCGCGCCTTTAGCCGCATTTTTCAGCTCTTCGATCAACGCAGCAAGTTCTTCTTGGCGCGGCTGAGTTTCAAGCCAGCGAACCGCAAGCTTCCGAGCCACGATATTGTAGGCCATCGTCGCGGCCATCAAGTCCAAGTTTGCCGTCCAGGTCATCATCATCCCCCTCGTTCGAATGTTGGACACATCGCTGAGTCTCGGGATAATCACAAGGCAGGTGCAGCATGAGCAACCGTCCTCAATCCACCACCTGGACCGAAGATCGCAAACTAGTCGTCGCCGAGCTGCTCCGCGAAGGTCTCTCAGCAGGGCAGATGAGCAAGCGCCTCGGTATCAGCCGCAATGCGATCATCAGTGTCATTCACCGCGACAAGATGCTGAGTGAGATCGGGCTTCGGGCCGGTGTAGGCGGCGCGCGTCAGCCGAAGGCGGAATCGTCACCTTACAAATCAGGCCGCATGAAAACAGCGGCTCGGTCTCCAGCTCGGTACGTACAATCCGCACCAGTCGTCGTGCCGGTTGCTGAGCCGGAGCCCGTGTTCATTTGCGAGGATGTCGCCGAGATCGAAACACCGATCGATCCACTCGGCCTGCCGTTAGCTGACCTAAACCTTCGCCAATGCCGGTTCGCGGTCAACAACGCAGCCAAGGGCGAACAGCATCTGTTCTGCGGCCATCCGGTCAAAATCGGTTCGAGCTTCTGCGAGCACCATCATCGCCGGGTCTTTGTGCGTCCAACGAAGGCGGGTGTGGCATGACTACTCCCATCATAAATGCCGTCTGGTTAGAAGAGTTCATCAGCTGGAATTTTGCCACGTTCGGCCCTGGACGGCGCACAGAAGGCACAATCGATCATATCCGAAAGGAACTGATCGAGATCGAGACCAATCCAACTGATCCGAAGGAATGGGCTGACATTGTCCTGTTGGCACTCAACGGCATGGCGCGGCTCGATTTGTCGCCCGAACAGATCATCAAGATCATCATCGCGAAACAGGCATGCAACTTCATTCGCCGGTGGCCGGACTGGAGAAGCGCGGACCCGTTGAAAGCCGTAGAGCATATTCGGGAAGCTGACACCTTCAATCCGTTCGGGTCCGGACCAGTTCCAATCGCGCCGAGGGAGGATTGATATGAAATCCACCGCCGCCATACACGTCGCGAAAAAGCAGCTTGACCTGGACGACGATACCTATCGTGCGATCTGCATTCGCGTCACCGGCAAACATTCGTCTGCAGCGATGACCGAAGGCGAACGGCTGAAGCTGATTGATGAGTTTCGTCGCCAAGGCTTCAAGCCCGCTTCAAAAGGGTCTCGAAAGCGCCTTGAAGGCAAGTTCGCCGGTAAGCTTCAGGCGCTCTGGATCGCTGGATGGAACCTTGGTGTTTTCGACAATCCAACTGACGAAGCGTTGATCGCCTTCGTGAAGCGTCAGACGAAAATCGATCATGTTCGTTTTGTTCATGATTGGGCCGACGCGCGCATAGCGATCGAAAGCATCAAGAAGTGGATCGAACGCGAAGTCGGTCCAGTCTGGCAGGAAGATATGTTCATGCAGGGCTGGAGGCGAACAGACGGCGCGAAGGTTGCCGCTGCGCAATGGAGTGTGCTTTCGCAGCAAGGCAGACTGCCAGAGCCGGGCAGCTTCACCCGATACGTTCGGGCGGTTCTTGGTCTCAATGACCAGTTCGATTTTGAAGAACTGAAGCCGCAGAACTGGCAGCCGGTGATGAACGCGCTTGGCGCAGAAATCAGAAAAGCGGCGCGGCCATGATTTTCACGGTCCGCGCCACATCAGAAACGATATCAACTTGCTGGAAGAAATCCGGCCGAGTAGCGCGGCTATTGAATAAATCCGAACGACTTTGCAGTGTGTTCCGTTGCAGCGCAGTAAGCGGACTTCTCGGCCCCTACCAAATCAGAAACGTCGCTTTTCTGTGCCTCGGTCCATCTCATGAGAGTTGCGGGAAAACTGATGGACGATGCCGGAACGTTTTCCGCGATGTACTTTTTAATGGCAGTCTGATCGTAAGAAAAACCGCACGGTTGTTCCGCTGCGAGGATAGTGCCCAGGTGAATACCCATGCGTTCTTCGTTGAAGTCTTCCGCGAACGCAATAGCAACATATCCAAACAACGCCAGTCCAGCCAGTACCAGTCTCATATCAACCCCCAGAAATTTCCTCCAATAAAGCGCGCCTTCCGCGTTTTGGCAATGGTGAGGGCATGATGATGGTTCAGCAATCCGCGCCTCTGGTTAATCTGCCTTTGTTCATCGCGCCGGAATTGGCAGAGATCGAGCGGCTCCAGACTGAGCGCAATATCTTGCGTCAACGCATCCACGCGCTCCGGCCGCACTGCCATAAGCGTGTCGAGCTGGAAGCCCGCCTGCGTCTCGTTACCGCGCAGCAACTTGCGCTTTCTGCGGAGATCGGGAGGCAGCATTGAAGGATCATCGTCTTGTAGGAGAACTGCTCGGCCTGCTTGGTGAGGAAGGATTAATCCGGCTGGCCGAAGAGCATGCTGGCGTTCGTCTTTATGTGCCTTCCTATACCGAACGTTCCCAACTGATCGATACGGTTGGTCAAGATATTGCAAGCAAGCTTTCGCGGCGCTATGGCGGTGATTACATAAGTGTGCCATTGGTGCGAGATCTCCGCGCCCGCCGCTATCGTGACGACGATGGCTTGTCGAATGCACAGATTGCCCGTAAGTTGGGCATAACTGAAAGCGGTGTTGAGCGCTTGTTCCAGCGCTCACCGATCAAGTATCGGATGAAAAAGTCCGATGATCGTCAGATCGAGATGTTTCCCCTCAACCAAGATTAATCTTGATGCCTGTGCCTGTTGGCATGGGTTGGTTTCGCCACTCCGCGTAAAAAGTTCGTAGTGCCTGCCACCTTTGGCATGGACTTCAACGAGCTTTTCGCGGAGGGCGTGATGTGACCGACCTTGCATCCCAGATCAATCACACGGTGCTGGCCGCGCTGGCTCCGCGCGTCGCGGTCAAAAAGATCGCACAACAGCAATCCATCATATCATCGTTCGGGCCTTTGCTGCCGGAACTGCTGAAGCGGTTTCAGGTAACGAATGCGCTTCGCATCGTTCATTTCCTCGCGCAGCTCGCCCACGAGAGCGACGGCTTCTGTGCGATGGAAGAATACGCCAGCGGAGCTGCATATGAAGGTCGCGCCGATCTCGGCAATACACAGCCCGGTGACGGCAAACGCTTCAAGGGCCGTGGCCCGATCCAGTTGACCGGCCGCGCCAATTATCGCGCCTTCGCAATGTGGATGCGGCAGTACCACTCTGATGCGCCCAACTTCGAGCTGAAACCCGAACTGGTGGCGACGTGGCCATGGGCTGCATGGGCCGTCTTCTATTTCTGGTCCACCCGCAACCTAAATGACCTCGCCGACCGCGATGATCTTGTCGCTATCACCAAACGCATCAACGGTGGCACAAACGGCTTGAGCGACCGCGCAGCATATCTTGCCAAGGCCAAGGACATTGTTGCGGAGATCAGCGCCGACGCTATCGCCTTCCAGCCGGGAGACACCGTGCTGCGTCGTGGCATGCGAGGTCTTTCCGTTGCCGATCTTCAGCGTGGTCTTCGTGCTGCTGGATTTTACCATCTGTCGATCGACGGCATTTTCGGACCGGGAACCGAGCAGGCCGTGAAGGCATTCCAGCGCGATCATCGTCTGGTTGCCGATGGCTTGGTCGGGCCGAAGACGATGAACAGCCTTCAGCGTTTTATGCCGGAGGACGTGGCATGAGCGAGCCGATCAAGGAACCGGGCTACACCTCGACCCGTCGCTATCTGTGGGGCAGTTTCTATCTCGCCTGGGCTGTCATCATCATTCTTGTCGGTGCTGCCTCTTTCGGCTCCGAGCAGGCCGTCGCCATCGCTCCAATCGTTGTGCCATCCATGGTCGCCCTGATCGTCGGCGTTCTAGGTGTCCATCGCGGCTTCGGTTCTGTCGATTATTGGGCGCAGGCAAAAGCACTATTCACCGATCGACGGGAGGACCGGCCATGATTGCATGGTTCTCCGCATGGTTCGCCAAGTGGACCTCCCAGATCGTTGTTGCCGCCATCATACTGCTGGCGGCGGCGACCTTGGCTTTCGGTGCTGCCCGTGCGCTCCACGATACAATCAGCGATGCGGTTGCAACTGCCGAGAAAGCCCGTGATGCGGATTGGTCTAGACAGATCGCCGAGGCCAATGAAGCTGCCGCGAAGAACATCATCGAGCAGATGAAAGCCTCCCAGGCCGTGCAGGAAAAAGCGCAAGCCGAAATCAACCGCCTCAACAACAAGGTTTTAGAACTGGAGGATGCCAATGCGGCACTTTCTGACACTCCTGGCAGTGGCATCGATGTCGATCGCTCACGGTTGCTCAACAACCAGTTCCTCGGAGGGAAGGCCAATCCTCCGTACTGAGTTCGTAACGGGCCAAGTGCCGTCTGAAGCGCGCAAGCCATGCGACCCGCCTGTCACTCTGCCTGATCGCGCGCTGTCGGCGAAAGAGCTGACGCCGCTTTGGGGCAAGGATCGCGCCGCACTTGCCGCCTGCGAACAACGGCGCGGTGCAGCCATTGCCGCCATCGACGCGGTGCCGGTGCCAGCGGAGCGGCCGAAGTGATGGAAGCGGGCAACAAGGCACATGAACTGGCCGATCTGCGCGCCGAGCAAGAACGGGACGCGGGAATCGCTGCCGCGTCGGCTGCGTTGATTGGGGACGGATCGGACATCTGCGTCCGCTGCGGCGAAGAGATTGAACCGGAGCGGCTTGCAGCCCTGCCATCGGCGCGCCGGTGTGTGGACTGTCAGAGCAAACTTGAACGCGAGCAGTCCAAGGGGCGTCGTTAATGCTGGAGAATATCTCACTGGCCCAGATCGGGCAGCTTATCAATTTCTTGCTGGCGGCTGCGGCCTTCCTCGGCGTGGTCAGCGGCTACATCGGCAAGGGCGCGAAAGAGATGTCGGCCAAGGTTTCGGATCACGAGCACCGACTGTCGAAGGTCGAGAATGATCTGTCGCACATGCCGAACACTGAAACCGTCCATCAGCTCCAGCTCGCGATCACCGAGATCAAGGGCCAGATGGGCATAATGGCGAAGTCGTCAGAGGCGACCGAACGGACGACACGCCGTGTTGAAGAATTTTTGATGCAGAAAGGACGTTAGGAATGACGGCGGGTTACAAGGATTTTGTCGATCAGAATGTACGCCTCATCATCCTGAAGGCGCTCGCGATGGAGACGAATGCCAGTCTGAACGACAGCCTGCTTGAACGCGAGCTGGAGGTGTTCGGCTACAAACGCACCCGCGAATATCTGCGCAATCAGATGCGCTGGCTTGAAACCGAAGCTGGCGCTGTACGCATCAGTGCCGCAGGCACAGCCCTTATCGCCACATTGACCAGGACAGGCCGCGATCATGTCGAGCGCCGTCTCGTCCTCGAAGGCATCCAGCGACCGGGCGACGTGGAGTAACATACCATGGCAAATGACAGGCGTGGCCGTTCCCGGCTCGACAGCATGGAATTGTTGCCAGAAGAAGCCCAAGACGATGTTGTCTGGGCAATCAGTCAGCTTAATGAACGCCGCCGCAGTCAGGCGGATATTCTTTTTGAGCTGAATGATCGTCTGGAGGTCAAAGGCATTGGGCCGATATCGAAGTCGGCTTTTAATCGCAAATCCACGCGTCTTCGCCGTCGATCCGATCAACTGGAAGAGCGCCGTTACATCTATGCCGGTATCGCCGAGAAGCTCACGCCTGAAGAAATAGGACGGTCCGATATCGTTCTTGGTGAGTTCCTCAAAACGCTCATCGATGAGCTGCTCGACGGCGATGGACTTAATTCCAAGAACGCCATGGAACTGGCGCGCGCCTATAAGGAAACCGTGGTTGCGCAACGCCATTCTGCTGAGCATCGCCGCAAGGCCGAACAGGAAGCCAGTGCCAAGCTGGCGAAAGCGGTTGGTGACGCGACCGACGCTGTCGAGAAAGCAGGCCGCAAGGTGGATGGCGAAGAAATCCTGCGCATGATCCGTGAAGCGTATGGGGCATCCTGATGACACAGCCTTTGCTTTACGGCTATCAGCGCCGCTGGATCACGGATAAAAGCCGTTTCAAAATCGGCAAATTTGCCCGTCAAACAGGCAAGACGTTCACCACAACACTTGAGTGTGTTGATGACAGTTTTGAGCATGCCGTAAAGAGCCAGCGTACACGATGGGTGATATTGAGCCGTGGTGAACGGCAGGCCCGTGAAGCCATGTTGGAAGGAATATACCCTCACGCCAAGGCTTACGGCATGGCATTTGACGCCAGCGAGTTTGATTGGAAGGGTGATACCGGCAGCTACAAGGCGCTGGAAGTAACATTACCGCATGGCACCCGTATCACGGCTCTGCCTGCAAATCCCGACACAGCGCGCGGGTTCTCTGCCAACGTTTTTCTGGATGAGTTCGCCTTCCACAAAGATAGTAACGCGATCTGGAAGGCGCTCTTTCCGGTAATCTCGGCCAACTGGAAACTGCGTGTCACGTCGACACCGAATGGCAAGAGCGGGAAATTCTTCGAGCTGGACACCGCCAATGACGATACCTGGTCACGGCATGTTGTCGATATCTATCAGGCGGTCAGGGACGGCTTGCCGCGCAACATCGAGGAGCTGCGCGCCGGTATTGCCGACGAAGATGCGTGGGCGCAGGAATATGAGCTGCAGTATCTCGATGAGGCGAGCGCCTGGCTATCATACGAATTGATCTCATCGGTCGAAGACGACAATGCAGGAAGCCCGGAAGGATATCAGGGCAACGCCTGCTATGTCGGGCGCGATATAGGCCGACGCAACGACCTTCATGTGATCTGGGTATGGGAAGAGATCGGCGATGTCCTGTGGTGTCGCGAAATCATCGAACAGAAGCGCGCCACCTTTGCCGACATGGATGCTGCCTTTGATGACGTGATGATGCGTTATCGTGTGGCGCGGGCCTGC
>NZ_NNRM01000014.1 GCF_002252525.1 Brucella pseudogrignonensis | reverse complement strand
AACCTGAAGGCCGCAGGTTCAAATCCTGCCCCCGCAACCAATCCCTACGCTACACTATCCCACAATGGCGGAAAACTGCGATCCTGTACGCTAAACAGCTATGATCGTCGGCGCTAAATCCCCGACATATAACGCATAATTACAGAATCGACAGGTGCAAAGCGGGGCTGGCCGCAGGCGATGACAATGCCGCTTGTCCGATGGATAAGCTACTAGGCAGCCTCTCTCCGGTCTCGATTGTTGGCGGGAACTCAGACTCAGGTCAGAAGGCTTGATGTCCTCACAGCCAAAGCACTGTGTTGTTGCGAAAAGCTGGGGATAGAAAATCTCGGTTCAGGAAATAGCCGGTGTCTTGTTGGGCTGCATGAAGGCAGCTGGCCGCTGGTGTCGGCCATGCCGACCATATCGTGCGTGCCCGCGCTGCCTGCGATAAGGCCTAGGGTCAAAGCGGGCCTGCCCCCGTGCTTATCTAGCTTCCGGTTCCGAGCATAGCGCTTTCGTCCGCTTCTAGCGCGTCAGGGGTCTTTGGTGGTGACTGATGCGGCAAGCAAACGAGAACAGCAGGGCCCCACGAAGTTCCAGATCGCGTCCGTCACCTCGTCAAGCGCCAGTCCTGCAACTTGGATCGACCGGGTATAGTTTCGCCACTGGCTCTGCTTGCCGGTATCCTCGAAGAAGACACTGGTCAGACCCGGTGGTCGCGAAGAGGGGATCGTGGTTCGTCTGCGCTCGAACGTCGCACTGATCGCGGCATCAAGCTCGTCATCCGGAATGCTGACGACCTGGGGAATTGCCCAGAGGTCGAAGTAGTCCTTCATCCGCCCGTTGATTATGCCGAGCGCCACGATCGCTTGAAGTTTCTCGGCAATTACGACCGCTGGAGGGTAGCTGCGAATGCGTGGGGATTCCATGCCGAGGAGGGAAGGGTAGGAGGTCATCTCGGCTCCCGCAAGAGCATCGCCGAACCCGATGTCGATGGTAACCGGTATTCGTGTACGCTCCAGAAGAGCCACCGTGCGAAGCCGCACACCGTTGTATTCCATCTCCTCGCGGATGACCTCCGCCTGTAGTCCGTCGACATCGAAGACGAGCCCGTCATCGTATTGAACTGCCATGATGCCTGCGAAGATCGATTTCAGGGTATCTCCGTCCGCCTGACCGTATCCAAGGAAATCAACGTCGCGGGTTTCGCGGTTGTCTCCGTCCAGCCAGAGCGTGACGAGCATTCCGCCCTTGAGTATGAAGCGATCGGCCTTGTCGGATGCTGACAGCCGAAAGAGCAGTCGCTCGAGGGCATATCGGACCATGACAATTTCGAAAACCCGCCTTTCACGACGGGCAAGGTTGCTGAGCTGCTGCTTTATGGAAGCCGCCCTGTTTCTGATCTCCCTAGCCATTCGAGGTCAGAGCCTCCAGATAGGGTTTCATCTTCCTCCAAGCGCCGTTCACCATGGCGGTTTCGGTTATTGCCGCCGGACTCGCCTTTCGCTGCTGGAGTGTCGCCCGAAGTGCTTCTATCGCGACCGATCGGTCGACTACCTTGCTTCTGAAGACGTCTGCAATCGTCTTGGTCACCGAGAATATGGGGACCGATACACCGGAAATCCGGTGATGTTCGATGCCGTTGGTCATATAGGTGTCTCGGAATTCAATGATCCTGATAAGTGAATCGGCAGGAGCGACAGCCCAGTCCCTTTGACTTACGGCCACCCATATCTCGCGGGGGATCTGGTCTGTCAGTCCATGAAACGCCAATGCCGATACCAGTGCAACCACACCTCTGGGCGCAAGCTTGGCGGCTTCCGCCAAGGCCTGGGACGAGTCCATGTCACCAAGTACATGCTGATACAGGCCCCGGGATATCCGGACCAGTTCCCCGGATTCCACGGCTCTCGATATCGTCGACGGGGTTATTCCAGCAGCGCGCAATTCGTATGCGCGGGCAATGGGGTGTGAGGCAAGGAAGGTGAGCAGACGCTCCTGCTGAGATGTCTCCGGGGCCATTATTGGTACATATCCTGGGTATAACTTCACTTTCTACCCAGGTTTTGTACCACATGTCACGGTACATATCCTGGGTAAAATTTCATTTTGTACCCAGGATATGTACCAGATTCTCCTGATTCATAGAGCGTGGCCGCACTAGAGTACTCTCAAAATTTTCCGTTCCTTCCCTGATCCAGCAGGTGACCTCTTCCAGCGTCAGCGCGAGCCATGGGGAGCGCAGGCCGCATTCCCAGACAGTGCCCACCCGCCAGCCGGATGAGTTCAAGGCATTGCGAACTTCCTGGTCCCGGGCGATGTTGCGTGCGAACTTTGCGGCCCAGAACTCGGGATTCGATGCTGGTGTGGTGCACCAGTGGCAGCCCTCGTGGCGGTGCCAGAAGCAGCCGTGGACAAACACGGCTGCCCGTCTCGACTTGAACACAAGGTCAGGCCGACCGGTTACATCCGGATCGTGGAGACGAAATCGAAGGCCGGCCGCGTGAAGATGACGTCGAAGTGTCAGCTCCGGCTTGGTATTCTTGCCGCGGATGCCAGACATCATCTGCGATCGTTTTTCCGGACTCACTACGTCGACCATGACGTTTTGCCTGTCATTTCCACACGAAGATGATATTCATTGCAAATACTGTCTACAACTCCGAAGTGCGTGATTCTTGCCATCATATTCTGTCGTCGACATCTTTGCAGGGCCGGGGGGGCTCGCGGAAGGCTTTTCGAGCGTTCCCGGCATTGGGGATGAGCATGCCTATCACATCGCCCTTTCTATCGAGAAGGAAAGAGCCGCGCATTCCACTCTGCGTCTAAGAAGCTTCCTGCGCCAGTTCAATGGCGCGCTGCCGGACCAGTACTACGACTTCCTGGCGCGGGGCGGTGATGAGCCGGACTGGGCGACGGAATATCCGCGGGAATGGGCGAAGGCGGGGGATGAGGCCTGGCAGCTGGAACTGGGAGAGGAAGATCCCGAGAAGCGTCTCAACGGACGCATCGACGAGATCCGCGAGCAAAGCGGCGGCAACTCCATCCTGATCGGTGGTCCGCCGTGCCAGGCCTATTCGCTTGTCGGCAGAGCCCGCAATCAGGGGAAGAAGAACTACGTCGCCAGCGCGGACGAGAAACACTTCCTCTACAAGGAGTACATCCGGATCCTCGATCGTCTGCAGCCGGCCGCCTTCGTCATGGAGAACGTCAAAGGTATGCTGTCGTCATCCGTGGATGGCGAGAACCGGATCTTCGATCAGGTCCTTCGCGACCTTCGTGGAGAAAGGCCGGGGGCCACCGAATACCGGCTCGTCGCGCTTGACCCGAGATCCCGCCGCCAGCTGGATTTGTCGGCCTTCGAGCCACGCGCTGCCGATTTCATCGTGCGCGCCGAAGACTTCGGCGTTCCGCAGGCCCGTCATCGGGTCATCGTTGTAGGACTGCGCGCCGATGTCGCGAAAGGTCTGCCGACGGCGGCCCTGGCTGATCTCATGGTGCGGCATACTCTCAAGGCGACTGTTCAGCATGTCCTCGACGGCATGCCGAAGCTGAGAAGCGGGCTGAGCCGTGGTATCGACGGCGATGACGAATGGCGTGCCGTGGTTGAAGATGCCATGGCCCTCGTGGCAGATCTGGACATCGGTCTGACTGAGGACCTGCGGCTGTCCTTCACTGTCCAGGCACGAAAATGCCTCGCCGCCCTGAGGGGAATGAGTCGGCTTCCGGGCCGCGAAGCATGGGGAAACGGGATTTCCGCCGAATGCCCCGCCGAACTGCGGAACTGGCTTGTTGACGAAAGACTTTCCAACCTTCCGAACCACGCGACGCGAAGCCATATGCCGAGCGACCTTGCACGGTATTTCTTTGCGGCGGTATTTGCCCGGGTGGTCGGTCGATCACCCAAGGCAACCGATTTTCCCGAAGAGCTTTCCCCGAATCATGAGAACTGGAAGACTGGCAAGTTTGCAGATCGCTTTCGTGTTCAGATTTCCGGCGGGCCCTCGACGACGGTGACGAGCCATATCTCGAAGGACGGGCACTATTTCATCCATCCGGATCCGCTTCAGTGCCGCAGCCTTTCGGTACGAGAAGCAGCCAGACTTCAGACCTTCCCCGACAACTATTTCTTCAAGGGAAATCGGACGGAGCAGTACATCCAGGTCGGCAACGCGGTCCCCCCCTTGCTCGCCCGCTGGATCGGCGAGGCGCTGTTTTCCATCCTCACAGCGCATGCCAACGCTGCAGACGAACAAATCGGAAGGGCCAGACTGTCGAATGTCGCCTGATCAAGACGTTGCCAGTCCGGGAGCAGGGGAACTCTTCGAGTGCCCGCGAGCCCTGCTTCCAGACTCGGACCGAGCTGGAAAACACAATATGATACGATCGGGGCAGGCGGCGGCGTCGTGAAGAAAAAGGCGAGGACCTTTCCGGCTGCACCCATTGCTGCAACCCTCATCGAGAGTTTGCGGGACATTGGCTACTCTCTCGAAACAGCCCTCGCAGACATCATCGACAATTCGCTCGCAAGCGGTGCCAATCTGATTGACATTCTCGCGGACACCGCTGGCGATGATCCGAAGATTGCCATTCTGGACAATGGGAGTGGCATGTCCCCGGACGAGCTGATCGCAGCGATGCGTCCAGGAAGCAGGAATCCTCTCGAAGAACGTACCGGCACGGATCTCGGAAGGTTTGGTCTGGGACTGAAGACCGCATCGTTTTCGCAATGCAGGCGTCTAACCGTGATCACTGCTAGGGACGGCGTGAGATCTGCAGCGATCTGGGACCTTGATTTCGTGGCGGAGCAGAATGAATGGCTCCTGCAGCTACCTGACCCGAGCGAAGCCCAGCCGTGGGGCGATCAGCTTGGGAGCCAGGGAACCCTGGTGATCTGGGAAGCTCTTGATCGGCTTGCCCCGAAGGGTGAGCGTGGGGATCTGGTCCGGTCACTCGACCTGGCACGCGAACACCTCGAGCTGGTATTCCATCGATACATTTCGGGAGAGCGCGGCCACGCCCGTGTGCGAATGCGGCTCAACAATCGCGAACTCAAAGGCTTTGATCCGTTCGATCAGAGCAATCCAGCGACAATAGTCGGCCCTACGGAGGAATTCCGCTCCGGCCGACACATTGTCACCATCCAGAGCTTCACGCTTCCCCACCACAAGAAGCTTCCTGCGGCGGACTGGGAGCGCAATGCAGGTCGCGCCGGCTACCTCAAGAACCAGGGCTTCTACGTCTACCGGGCACGTCGCCTCATCATTCACGGGACATGGTTCGGCCTCGCGCGGCAGACGGAGCTGACCAAGCTGGCTCGGGTGAAGATCGATATTCCCACGGGCCTGGACGCCGAGTGGAAAATCGACGTCAAGAAGGCATCGGCCCAGCCTCCGTTCAATGTTCGCGAAAGGCTTCGTCGCATCATTGAAACGATCGGCGCGACTTCGAAGCGAATATATACCGCACGCGGCAGGAAGTTGGTGTCTGATGCCCGCCTTCCCGTGTGGAACCGGCACCAGGACAAGAACGAGATTTTCTACAGGCTAAATCCGGAGCATCCGCTGATCTCGGGTTTTGTCGACACTCTCAGCGAGGAGCAGAAGGCAGCATTTGACCGCCTTACAGTCCTCATCGAATCGGCGATCCCGATGGAGAGCCTCTATGCAGACATGGGCAGTGAGCCGGAGAACGTGCGAAACACGGGCATCCCGGACGATACCCTGCGCAGGATCGTTGAATTCACAGCAGAGAATCTGGTCAATTCAGGCACGTCCGCCGAAGAGGTGAGGCTGATGATGCAGGTGATCGAGCCGTTCCGATCGCACTGGGCTGCAACGGAAGACATACTGAACGAAAGATTTGGGGGCAGGGGAGATGACTGAAAACTACGAGAATCTGCGGATGGCGGTCGAGCCGTTCATCGCGAAGGCGGTGCTGCCAACTCCGGAAACAATAAGATCCTGGATCACACAGTTCAGGCTGGTGCCGGACTGCCAGGTCGATGACGCAGACGCGGAAAGGCTGGCTCGCGAGCTCGAAGCCCAGCACGGCGTATCGATGAAGATTGGCTCGGTGCTGGTCGACCGGGAATGGGCGCCGTGGCTCGAGAGCGAAAAGCCGACAATGGACCGCTACTACTGGATGAGATATCGGCGGCTCCTCGTCGAGAAGCGATTTTCAGGGCAGGTCCTGGCGACACTTGACGCGGTGACCGATCGTATCCTCGGCCTGATGGAGAATCCTCGGAAGGAAGGTGAATGGGATCGGCGGGGCATGGTAGTGGGCCACGTCCAGTCCGGGAAGACCGCCAACTACACGGGTCTCATCTGCAAGGCAGCCGATGCAGGTTACAAGCTTATCATTGTCATCGCTGGTATACACAATAACCTGCGCAACCAGACGCAGCTGCGAATTGACGAAGGTTTCGTCGGCAGGGACAGCGCCCGACTCGGGTCAACCAAGGGTGACCGCATCATCGGGGTCGGGCGCTATGACAGTTCACGCCATCCCTGGACATTCACCACATCCGTTCGCGACTTCAACTCGACTGGCGCCGGCCAGGGTGGTGGCAACCTGGACTCGCTTTCAGTACCTGCCGTGTTCGTCATCAAGAAGAACAGCAGTACGCTTGGTATTCTTCTCGAATGGCTGGGAAACTACAATCGCAAGCGTGGCGCCAAGACAATCTCGGCTCCCATGCTCGTCATCGACGACGAAGCCGATAATGCGTCCATCAACATCAAGCATGGGAAAGGCGCTGTCTCCAATATCAACGGGCAGATCCGTTCGCTTCTCAAGCTTTTTGACCGCAGCTGCTATATCGGCTATACCGCAACGCCATTTGCGAACATCTTCATCGATCCGGATACTGCCGACGAGATGAGGGGCGCGGACCTGTTCCCGAGAAACTTCATCGTCAGTCTTGATCCGCCCTCCAACTATTTCGGTGCGAACAGGGTGTTCCTCGACCAGCCCAGGCAGATCATCCGCCACATCGAGGATCACGACGAAATCCTTCCCCTCAAGCATCCCAGGGACACGGCGATCACCGCGCTGCCCGACAGTCTTCTCAAGGCGATAAGAACATTCATTGTCGCGAGGGCAATACGGCTCGTCCGGGGCCAGCAGTCGGCGCACAACTCGATGCTCGTGAATGCATCGCGCTTCACGGACGTTCAGCAGCAGCTTCGGAATGAGATCCACGACACTCTTGAGGCCATCAAGGCAAGTATCAGCGTGAACGGGGCCCAGTCCGAGCGGGACGCCTTGCGAGATCCGGAAATCCGCGCGCTTCACGAGGTCTGGCAGGAGGAGTATTCAATCACGTCGGAGACAGAGTGGAGCGAAGTGCAGGCGGCTCTTCATTCGTCCGCCGCGCCGATCAGTGTCGTCGAGGTCAACAGTCGTTCCGCGGGCAATCTCGCCTATGCCGATCATGAGAGCTCCGGCCTGAATGTCATCGCTGTCGGCGGGTTTTCCCTTTCGCGCGGGCTCACCCTCGAAGGCCTGATCGTCAGCTACTTCCTGCGCAATTCCATGATGTACGACACGCTCATGCAGATGGGCAGGTGGTTCGGCTATCGACCGGGTTATGATGATCTCTGCCGAGTCTGGATGCCTGAAGAGGCGGAAGGATGGTATGCCCATGTCGCGGAGTCAATCGACGAACTCAGAGACGAGCTGCGGCGAATGGAGGCGGCGAACGCTACCCCCGAACAGTTCGGTCTCAAGGTGCGCAGCCACCCCGACACACTGCTCGTCACGGCCAAGAACAAGATGGGCTCTGGAGAACGGCTGGTTGTATCGATCGGTCTTGCCAACAGCTTCGTCGAGACCGCAATTCTCCATCGGACGGCCGACAAGCTGAAACTCAACCTCAAGGCCGCGAAGAATCTCGCAGCGAGCCTAAAGGAACACGGCTATCCGTTGACAGGAGCCGCGACCGTCACAGGCGGTCGGCTGGTGACCGGAGCACCGGTTGCTCCCGTTCTTCAGTTTTTGAAGGAGTTCCAGAACCACGAAGGGGCATTGCTGACAGATGGAGATCCTCTCCAGCGCTATATCCTTGCTCGCGCTGATGACGAGCTCAAGAGCTGGGATATTCTGTTTGCAGGCGTCGAGCGCGGCAACGAGGACACGGTCGACGACAATCTCGGTATCACGCTGAACCGTCAACGCCGAACCGCCGGGAAGCAGAGCACTTCCAAGACTCTGCATATCACCAACAAGCAGCGTGTCGCCTCGAGAGGGGTCGAAGCGACAGGACTTGAGGCAGACGAAATTGCGTCGGCGCGCAGTGATTATCTCGCCACGCTTGAGCAGGACGGAAAGCTGCCCGCAGAGGGCGAGCCGGTAAACTTCCCGGACAAGATCTATCGCGCTGTTCGGCGACGCCCCCTCCTGATCGTTCATCTCCTGAGGATAGATCCGGAATCCGACAAGGTTGCCGACGATCCGCAGCCTGTGGTCGCATACAGCATCAGCTTCCCGAGGACGGCAAGGGAGGAGGACACGGTGGAGTACATCGTCAACACCACCTGGATCAGGGAGCACTTTCGTAACGAGGGCGACGAGGAGGAGATGGCCGGCGATGAGCAGTGATCCATGGAGGACCCTGAGCGTCCCCGTCGGTGCAGAAACAGCCAGCGCCCGGCGCGTCGACGCCGGGGGTCGATGGGATTTCTTCTGGGCGAAGGATGTGGCGGGGAGGTATCTGCTTCTCCTGGAGTATCAAAGCTCGCTTGAGGCTGTCCCGTCGCTACCTCGACTGCATGGGATCGAGGTGGCAATCCAGTCGCACGAGGAAGGGATTGGGGGGCGTCTCCTGATCCGCCTGCTCGACAACTCCCTCAGAGACATATTCCTCGAACTGTGCAACAGCATTCTCGCGTCCACGTCCCAGGCGACCAGCGAGACCGACGCCATCGGTCGGGCGGTGGCGAGAACATGGCGCTGGCATCACCTGCTCCGTGGAGGTTCGTCCGTACTTCTGTCTCCCGAGGAGCAGAAAGGTCTCATTGGCGAACTGATAACACTGGGCAGGCATTTTCTTCCCGTAATGAGCGCGAGCGACGCGCTGCTGGCCTGGATCGGTCCTACGGATGCACCGAAGGATTTCGAGATCGGCCTGACGGCGGTCGAGGTCAAGACGCGACGTGCCGGCGCCGTTTCCACCGTCACTATATCCTCGGAGCACCAGCTGGATGATGCCGGGCTTGAACGGTTGTTTCTTCACGTCGTGCATCTTTCCGAGGCCCAGGCTGCGCATCCGGAAGCCCGAAGCCTGAACGACTACGCCACCGCTATTCGTATCAGGATCGAGAGCCTGGATCAGGGCGCACTGCTTCTGCTCGACGAGCGGCTGCAGGCTGCAGGGTTCCGATGGGAAGACGACTATTCGACATCGCTCTGGGTCGAGGGACAGTTCGAAATCTTTCAGGTTCGTGATGGCTTTCCGCGCCTGACGACAAGTTCCTGTCTTCCGGGGGTTGCGCGCGTGAAATACACGGTAGCGTTGTCGGAATGTCAGGAATATGCTCTACCGGAAGAGTCGATAAGATCAGGTCTCAGCGGGGGGTGAGGGTGTCCGAGGAGCTGGCAGAGTTCAACCACGAGTTTTTCCAGGAAGTGCTAGCATCTGCCGATGCCGAGGGCCAGTTTACGGAAGATGCATTCTTCGACCTCTTCTGCAAGCAGCTGGTCGATGCGGGTGAACTCGACACTGCAGATCGCGCACTCTATCAGTCGTCGCGCGGCATACGTGTCGATGGCTATGCAGGCGATCCGAATTCGAATGAAGGCGAGCTCACGCTCATCATCGTGGACTTTTCTCAGGCTTCGGAGATCAGATCACTTTCGCGCGCGGAGATGGACGCGGCGTTCAAGAGACTGACGAACTTCATTTCCAAGGCGCTCGACCCGACGTTCAGGCAGGGTCTGGAAGAAACCTCGCCAGGCTTCGGTGTGGCCGACATGATCGCGAAGCGCTGGGATACCATTGAGAAGATCAAGCTTGTCCTCATTACCAATCGGCAGCTCAGTAGCAGGGTGGAAGGCAGGGAATCGAACGAACTTCGGGGCATTCCCGTCGCATACTCGGTGTGGGACATCGCACGACTGCACCGTTTCGTTTCTTCCGGACATGGGCGGGAAGAGATCGAGATCGACCTTCGCGAAGACTTCGGTGGCGCAATCCCAGCGCTGCCGGCGCACCTGTCGGAGGCAGGCTACGAGGCCTATCTCCTTGTCATTCCGGGGACGACCCTTGCTGCCATCTACGAGCGCTGGGGCGCCCAGCTTCTCGAGCAGAATGTCCGGGTATTCCTTCAAGCCAGAGGCAGTGTGAACAAGGGAATCAGGACGACAATCGAACGCGACCCGGAAATGTTCTTTGCCTTCAACAACGGGATAACGGCCACCGCCGAGAGCGTGAAGGTCACCCAGGGGGGCGGGACCCTGGCGATTGCCTCCATCAGCAACCTTCAGATCGTCAACGGCGGACAGACCACCGCGTCGATCCATGCTGCGAGCAGAAAGAAGGAGCCGGGCCTCGACAAGGTGTTCGTTCAGATGAAGCTGTCGATTGTCGAGCAGTCGATGGCATCCGACGTGGTCCCGAAAATATCAGAGTTTGCCAACAGTCAGAACAAGGTGAATGCGGCCGACTTCTTCGCAAATCACGCCTTTCATATCCGGTTCCAGGAGTTCTCGCGGCGCATCTTCGCGCCGTCACCGGACGGGACGTTCAGGGAATCGAAATGGTTCTACGAACGGGCCCGGGGCCAGTATCAGGACGCGAGGAACCTGCTGAAGACGGCGCAGAAACGAAAGTTCGATGTCGAGTTTCCGAAGAGCCAGATGATCGACAAGACGGATCTTGCAAAGTTCCTGAACCCCTGGCGAGGCTTTCCCGAAATCGTCAGCAGGGGCTCGCAGAAGAACTTCGTGCATTTTGCAGACAGCATCGGCAAGGAATGGGAAAAGAACTCGGACGCGTTCAACGAGGATTTTTTCCGCCACTCGATAGCCAAGGCGATTATATTCCGTGAAGCAGAGCGACTTGTGACGAAGCAGTCCTGGTATCAGGGCGGGGGCATAAGATCCCGCGTCGTGCCCTATGCCATCGCAAAACTGCAGTTCGATGCTGCCAGGATCGAGGGTGTTGTTGACCTCGACAAGGTCTGGCGACGACAGGGACTATCCGATGTTCTCGAGCGCACCCTCTGCAGCGGGCTGGAAGCCGTACATGGGGTGATCACCGGAGGCCCGGGAGAAATCGCCAACCCGCTTGAGTGGGCCAAGCAGCAGGCGTGCTGGGCGAGGGTCAAGACCCTGCAGGTCTCATGGCCGGAAGACTGGGAGGATACGCTCGTCGGGCGGGACGAACATCGTGCAAATAGACGGAGCGCAGTGCGCGACCAGCGAATGCTGAACGGCATCGAGGCGCAGACCGAGGTTCTCAGGCGTGGCGGCGGTTTCTGGTCCGAGGTCAAGGCGTGGGGTACCCGCCGGAAGGCCTTGTCGCCCGATGAAGCTTCGATCCTCGCTGTTGCCGCAGGAATACCAGGACGGCTTCCGACAGAGCGACAGTGTGCCCGGCTTCTGCAGATACTCCAGCGCCTCGAGGCCGACGGATTTCAAACGTCTGCGCATGCATGAGCGTTGACATGGCTGCAGCATGCCTTCGAATCGTGTCGATATGGACGGTCTGGGCAAGGCAGGAGCTCTCGAGCGGCCTCGCAGAATTCATCGCAACACCCGATGTTCACGCACGTCCTGACGACGTGGGTAAAGGAGACGCGGCCCTCCAGCCGTGGCAGCGGTCGCGTTCCTTCAGCCTGGGAAAATTGGCTGCGAGTGGAAAACCACCCGGCCGCAAGTAGGCGATGCACGGAGAGAAGATCATTGCCGAAGCGCGATCGCTTAGGTTCGGAGGATCAGGCATAGTTGATAGCGCTAGTGCGTCAGCCCGGCTCTTACAGAAATAAGGATGAACAAGATGGAGATCGGTGCCGAGGACAGTGCCAGAACGCTTGAGGTCGATTTCGGCGAAGAATTCGAAATGAATATTCGGACGCTTGATGCAAATGCCTACGACCGGATTGTCGTCTACGTCCCGCTCCCTTCGTTCGGGTCAACCCAGTCCTATCGCGACATCTGCGGAGACCTCCTCGATGCGTCGTGGGCCATCGAGCGCATGGCCACATATGCGAAATTCGTCAAAACAGAAGTCCCACCCGGAGATCACCGTTGCATCCGAACAGTTCTCACGGGGCCAGGGCCGGGGATATTCGAAGCCATCGCCGACTGCGCGCTTTTGATCAGCGATTTCGATGAAGATTTCACAGACGATACAAAGCTAGAGGAACTACAGAACCTTCGCGGTCAGGTGCATGACTACGAGGACAACCTGGAATCCTATATTCACCGAGCGCCGGATATCATCGACTGGTATTTCGTGAACCTCCACGTAGCGAACGAGGAGCTGCGATCCGAAGCACCGGAAGCATGGAGCAATCAGATGGCGCGTTTCCCAGAGCGTCGCCTTGGCTTGCATCGCAGCGGCTTCAGCGGTGCAATAGGCGGAAACTGCTATGCTTCGCGGGCTGGGTGGCTTGTCCCTCTCGCGGTAGGCCCTGACCAATTCTTTCTGGCGACGGATCAGAAATATCGTCTGAACGACTTCCTGCCTGCCGGTTTCCTAATCATTGACGGCGAGGCGTTCGTGCATCATGAGGGCCTCCTGATCCGCTTTCCATCAGATTGCTATTTCAAATCTCAGGTCTGCGCAGGGCTCGTGACTCAGGACGACGAGTATGTCGAACGCTGGTCGTCAGACCCATTTAGAGCACTTCGTTCACCGGCGGCTACAACAACCGCGCCCATAGGCATCTCGACTTCGGACGCTGTAGAGGGCGTTCCAGCGCTAGCAGAAGGCTGTTATCTACACCAGACTGGCACACTTGTTTTCGTCAATGATGGCCACTTCCTCCACTTTCTCTACGACATCCGGCCGGCGCAGTTGCAGACGGCAAAGGCGCTTCGCGAGGCTTCGGCCCAGGTGACAGAGGAGCTCTCCACCGCTACCGACGCCGCGCCGTCTTTTTATTGTGATTGGAAGAGCTTGGACGACGAGGCCTTTGAAGAGCTTTCCTACCAGCTCATCTTCGACAACCCGAAGTTTAATTCCGACACAATCCGGAAGCTTGGTAAATCGCGGTCAAGGGATGGTGGCCGCGACATTGTCGTGCACGAGGCTACAGTAGGCCCTTGGGTGGAGCCGAGGAAGTGGATTTTTCAGTGCAAGCTTGTCACCAACGGTTCATCCCTTGGATCCACGCGACTCACGGATGTCGGCGACATGCTTGAGCAGTACGGCGCTCAGGGATTCGGCGTGATCACATCAGCCCAGATGGACGCCACACTCTACGACAAGCTCGACGCGATCTGCGGGAAGCGCCGGGTTGAGCAGTACCACCTGTCAGTCTTGGAACTTGAACGGGCGCTGGGGCGTAATCGCCGCGTCAGACAGAAGTTCTTCCCCGGTTCATAGAAGGCAGGCCCACGCGTCGGGGGCTGTCGGTCCCGGTTTCCGGCTTTTTGCCGGCACTATGTTAAACCTCTTGCGGCAACCCTCTTAACCGGTCTTGTGGGAGGCGAACGGCTTTTGCGGTTCCCGCTACAGCTGGTATGCCCGTTTTCTTTAAGGATAATTCGTCACAGACATTCCAAAGCCTATCACCGCATGAAACTGCGGAATTTTGATCACTGCTGGCGAGTTCGCTGCAATCGTACCGACAGGTTGATCTGCATAGGATGCCGTGTTTTGATTTGGGCAGATTGGTGAGAGAGCCAAAGGCCGTCATCTATAAAATTCGTGCACCCGCGCGCTTGGAGTCGAATGGATAATTCGAGGTTAATTGCGGAACAGAAGCTGTCCGCATTGCTTGCCAAAATCGAAGCAAGCGAAATGGCTCTTATGGAGCAAATTGCTGGGACTGAACGGCCGGTTCTGCTGGACGTCATCCGAGCTATTGATTCCATTGGCTATTTGAGAGCTTTCGCGCCGAACCATAGAGTGTCTGATCTCCCGGGCTACCTCGACATCTGCTGGCTGGGTGCCAATCGGGCGCTTTCGCTATTTCTCCCTGGCGGAATGGTCGGTCCCGGTGCGGCTTGGGCACCTACAAGTAACGACCGGTCGCGGTGGGCGAGTTCTTTGCTTTATCGTTCAGGTCTCGTTTCTCACCTAAAACGATTGGTCGATTTTCTGCGATATGGCTTGGCCAGGCTCGAACTTAGTAAAAGTGGGGCCATACGTTTTGTGATCACAGCAGCTGATTTTGAAGCTATCGATCGCAATGCCATCATCTGGTTTACTCAACACATCAAGAAAGCGGACCGTCCATTTCTGAACGCATTAGAGGCGGATCAAGGAGAATGGGTCACTAGGGAACTGGAAGCTCGCGTGCAGAGGGACGCCACCTTCGGCATCCGGTACTCCTCGTCTAGGGAACTCGAGGAATATTTCGAAACTTACGCCGAGCTCCGCGCTCGCGGCCTGCCGGGCAACGACAGCCTGCCCGATGATTGCAGGATTGGCCCCCTTTCATTCGGCCAATATCGCACTGCGATCGTGACAGGAATGGCGCGTTGTCTGAAACATACCGCATTTGTCGATACGCTTCTGGTGCGACATAATCCGCCCGCAGCTAGGGATATCCTTACAATCTTTGCGTTTGATCACGAACTGAGGGAGCAATGGGGCGGATTGCTTAACTTGAAAGACGACGAGGCAGATATCATGCTTGAAGTGCTGGGCATCTCACCGTCCGATTCCACCCACCTGAAATTGATCCCCGATTGTCCGCAAGCATTGCTAATCAGGGGAGGCGACCAATGCTGGCACAAACCGGTATTCGGCGGCCTCAATAATCCCTTCCCATGGGTGAATCGCAAACTTCAGAGGATGTTTCGCTCCGACTGGGACAGAGCCGTCAATCTGCGGGAGGCGGTGTTCCGTGACGATCTGCGGGCGCTTTTTCCGGAACCTCGCTTCTTTATGCCTTCAAAGCCGCGTCGCTTGCGGGAGGGAGGGCGTGTCTTGACCGATATTGACGCAGCGATCTTTGATCGGCAGACAGGAACTCTGGCTGTTTTTCAGATAAAATGGCAGGATTCGTTCGAGAACTCATTGACCGAACGGGCAAGCCGCCAGAGCAACCTGGTCAAGGAAGGCAATGCTTGGATTGAGGTCGTTTCCAACTATTGCGCGGGACTTGGCGGCGACGAACGCGCCCTGCAACTCGGTTTACCGAATGATATGGCTGCGAGCGCGAAGGCGATGTGCCTCTTCGTGCTCACCCGCAATGGCGCAAAGTTTTCGGGCGGTGAACCTCAAGACAGTCGCGCAGCGTGGTTTTCTTGGTTTGATCTTCTCAAGCGCTGCCACAGCTTGAGCCCAGGCAAAGACCCGCTACTGGAGCTTTGGAAAAGCGGACGAAAGACCCGCCCTCCGCGCGGACGTCGGGAAGTTCAGCGTTTCGAACTAGACGGTGTGAGGATCGAGTCGGTTGTTGTGAATTAAGACGGGTGGCGCGCTGCTGATCCAGTTCGTGTTGTAGAACACGACCGCCATCTACAAGGACGGCTCGTCTAGGTGACATAGGAATTGCCCGGACCTGACCGGATCAATTTTGTCCGCTTCTCCGAGAGCCCATTGCTCCCAAGCTGCCAGCCTTGCCTCGCCAATCTCAGCGGAGCCTTTCGTGATTGCCACACGCACACTCTCGACGAGGGCGCGGATATCTTGTGCTCGACGCAGCAGGTCGCCGGATATCTTTAGATTATCTAGTCGTTGCTGGTTCAACTTTTGGAGCTGCTCTTGCCGCTGCCTCTCTTTTTCCTGACGAGCCAGTTCTGCCTTCTGTTCAGCTTCTTTCAGGCTTTCTCTAAATTTTGCTTCTCCCGCCACGATGAGTTCCGCCGCGATGATTGGGATCTTGTCTTCAAGTCGACCTTCGTCATCATCCTGCCAGCTTTTCGAAACTCGGCCATCAAAATCTGGGGCGAGGCTTAGCGCTAAGGTTGTCGACGCCGGCAGATCAGGGGACGGTCTTTCATACCCATTTCGGCGTATTTTCTTGTACTTCCCGACGATAGCCAGATTCAGACCAAGATAGGTGTCCCCGATGATTGCTCGGGCATGGAGTTCCTGGTTATTTTCTTGTGCGTCACCATCATGACCACGCTTGCTGAGCGCGAGAAACAGACCATTCAATATCCGAAGGCACCGTTTCGAGAGCGGTGAATCAAATATTGGCCGATCCCAGTCCCAGTTGCTTTTCGAAAACTTTTCTTGTCTGCGGGCTTCCTGCCTCAGAATATGTGCGATTCCTCTGTGGGGAACGCCAATGGTTTTCGGCGCCACAACGCGGCCGATAGCCTTCACTTCTTGGGCGAAGAGGTCATCCAGATTTTCAGGAACGGTAGCCGAGGCAAATGGACCCGCAGACGCCATAGCTTGGGCAATGGAGACAACCTTAGCATAGCGGGAGTCCACCTTCACACGTCCCATTTCGCCAGGGCGCCTGGGACGGGGACTTGGGCGAGGGGGGAGCGGTTTTCCGGCATGCACTTTGTTCCAGTAGCCTTGTGGTGGCACAGGAACACCATAGTTGGTCAGCTGCTTCCGCAGCCCAACATCCGAAATATCAAGCTTTCCGGCGAGATCGCGCATTGGGGCCGACCATGCAAATGCAATCAACTCTTCTGGCAGAACGAGAATATCGTTCCAGTTACCGTATCGCGTAGACATCCATAATCTCACTTCTTGAAATGTAGATGATCTCTCATGTTAGTGCAGCTCGCTGCGTGGCCTCAATGCGACTTGGACCTCAACCGTTGGCACGTCGAGCAGCGGGCGAGGCAGCGAACCAGGCGCCCCTCTCGCTCGTTTGACAAGCTCCGCATAGGGATCGCCAACGCGGAGTGCGAGCGCGTCGTAGGTAAGCCAATCTGCAAGTGAGCGGGAGGCTACGGCAACCACATCTCGAGAGAGTGTTGTCCCCGATCCTCTGTGTTCGGACAGATCGGCAACCAAATGGGTGGGGATCACCGGAACACCGCGACCGCCAGCCGGTGGCCCATGGAAGAAATACACGCTTGCGGGCGTCTGCTCTTGCAGGTGAACCCGCTGGTCGCGGTCAATCTTGAACGAGTCAGACCAAGCCGGCTGCTTACGGGCCTTCTTGTTTCGGTAGAGGCGTTTGGCTTGAACAAGCGTCACGCGCCGTCCGAGTGACGTGCCATCGATCATCGGGTCCACGATCAGGCACAAATCTGCTGAGAAGCTTTTCACCTTCCTGATGCCTTTTGCACCTTCTTCGGCACGATCAACGTTGCGGTACTCCATGGTAACCGAGGCGCGATGCGGTGCGGCGGCAGCGCGAGCCAAAGCCTCAAGTGCCTGATCAAGATCGGAGAAGCGGAGTGCAAGCTCTCGGAATAGCGAGGAAAGTAGTCGATCCTCACCCTCGTCGCCGTGGTTTGCATATTCCTCAGCATATTTTGCCTCCACGCGTGCGATCGTCTGCTCAATCAGACGTTCCACCGCGCGGTCGCCGAGCCAGGTGCGCGCAGGCTCGGCGGCAGATGCGACGCCGCTGTCAAGCGTGACCACAGCTTGCAGGAGACTCCCGCCGGCCGGAAGGGCTCCCGTCCCAAGTTGTTTGCCAAATTTTGCCGCTCTTACCGCACGGGTCGCGTGCTGGACGACGCGGACAGGATGTCGTTCGAGTTCGAGAAGAGCGGAGCGATCTTCGGGCTGGGCAAGAGCGACAGCGGCAAACTGGGCAAGATCGGCTGCTCGACCGTCAGCGGACCATAGTAACGCCTCGATGACCGCCTGCCGCAGTTGCGGATTGTGCCCAATCGCCGCCCGCAGATTGTCGACGAATGCGGCTCGGGTTTCTGCTGGACGATTAAGCAGACCGCGGTCGTGCCATCCTACGCCTTGACCAAAAAGTTCAAGCAATAAACTGGCTACATCGCGCACTTTGGCCATCGCCTCGATTGCCTGCGCCATCTCTAGGCGATGGTGGATAGTCTCCTGAGAGTATTTCGAACGATCGCCCTCTCGCTCAAACGTCGCATGTGGACCAGCATAGTCCGGCCGCACATGCAGGATCGCTTGTAACGAAACCCAAGCGGTCCAACCCATACCGCGACCAAGCGCACAGAACAAAGATGTTGCCAGAGCGAGGTCGTCCCTGTCGCGGTTACCGCGTTCGACAAGTGCCGCAACTAGTGCTCGTGCCACCGAAATCGCGTTTGGTGCGAGTTCGTCTAGGACTCTCTCGAGTTGAAATGCGTAGTGTTGTCGCGTCGCAATGGAAGCCGCGAGCCGGTTGAAAAGGGCAGCTTCGGACCGGAGTTTGGGAAACGCGCTGAAAACAGATGAGGATTGATAACTCTCTAACGCCCAATCGACAAGCGACTCGACGAAATATGGCCAACGTCGCTCGACATGGGCCGTTACCCGGGTGCGGATAGTGTCGATATGCATTCCATTTCGGCAGAATGCCTCGATAAGATCGAGCAATTTCATGACGACCGTGGCATCCACGTGAGGATCGGCCGCCGAATTTGCTAATGCAGCCGTTGCCGCAATAACCTCGTCCACGCTCGGTCCTTGATCCTCATCGATTTCGATAGGTCGACGTGGCGTTGGACCCCCACGTTCAGGGACGAGGCGCGCGATCACTGCTCGAAGCATGTCGAGTTCTATGGATATGCTTTGGGCGTCATTACTCCTATCTGCAATCATATTTGGCCATCGTTCTCATAGGAATACTCGCGGAACTACAGGCGAAGGCTTGGCAACCGGTAACACGTTGGCCTTCATTTCTTTGTTCCTTCAGGATTGCACAATCCTCGCGAGCGAAACAGGTCCATCGCGCCCATCAGGACAATATTGGCATTGGTGAAGTTGCCAAGCTGGTCCTTCACGCGATAGCTCCATTTCTCGCCATGCAGGAGATTGTTGCGCAAGCGATAGATAATGATCAGGAGGGCAGCAAGTGCTTCAGCGTTTCCTGCGTCCGTTCCGCACAATACGTTCTCGACGTCGATACGGCCGCTATTCTTGCCTTGAAAACGCAGGCCATCGAAGTAATGGGTCGCCTTGCCATCCGCGAAGTAGCGGGCCTTGAAGTATTCGAGCGCGCCGTTGAACGGTTGCAATTCCAAGATCGATATGGTTGCCGCCTCGGCGACTTTCGCTTTAATCTCGCCCACGCTGGCGTTGTTTTCGAGGACCCATTCCTCGAAGAAGCTCCATAGCAGGCAAAACTCATTGATTGCCGCTACTTCTGGTAGCGTGAGATCAGAGTATCCGTGGGCGTTGGCCTTCAGCCATTGCTGGGCAACTGACATGTTCTCTACTCCAAACGCAATTCAAGGTCGCCTAGCACCTGCAGTATCTCAGGGAAGAACAGAACCCGTCAATGATGATCACATTACGCTGAAGATCAAGGCACGGAATTTTCAGTGAATTCCCATGAGCTGGCAGGAGACGACGGTTCGATATGGTTCAAGAGCAGTATTTATTTCATAGGCTGCGGATGTTCGATTGGCGGTGTCAGAGCGTGGACGTTGAGGCATCGGCCCCTTTCGCGTGGTGCAGTTAGTGCATCTTCTTCCTGCTTTCCTCTGGATAATATGACTCGCAGCTTCTCTCTCGCCTTGGTTGCTGGCAAGGGGCGTTCCCCTTTTGAAATGCCAGGAATGCCAATGCCGAACGTTGCCCTCTATGCCCGATACTCCTCCGATCTTCAGAGTCCGCAGTCGATTGACGATCAATTCAACCTTTGCCGCCAGTTCGCAGAACGTCAGGGTTGGAAGGTCGCCGGGTACTATCGCGACGATGCCATCTCGGGCGCCAGTATCCGCGGCCGGGAGGGAATTACCCGATTGCTGGATGATGCGCGGGCAGGGCGGTTCGACACCTTGTGTGCCGAGGCACTCGACCGAATTTCTCGTGATCAGGAGGACATGGCTCATATATACAAGGCGCTTCAATTTCGGGGAATTGCGCTGCATACGGTGGCCGAAGGACTAACCGACGAGATGCATATCGGCCTTAAGGGCACGATGAATGCGCTGTTCCTCAGGGATCTGGCCGAGAAGACCAGACGAGGCCAACGCGGACGGATCGAGAAAGGCCGTTCAGGCGGAGGTCTCGCCTACGGCTATGACGTATCCAGTGATGGTGAAGACGGTGCCGGAGGCCGCTGCATAAACGAGCGGCAGGCGATTATCATCCGTCGCATCTTTGCAGCTTTTGCCAGGGGAGAGACGCCCAATGCCATTGCGACGGCGCTGAACCGGGAGACTATTCAGGGGCCGGGCGGGCATTCCTGGGGCGCCACCACCATTCGTGGGCACCGGGCGAGGGGTACCGGTATCCTCAACAATGCCCTTTATCGCGGGGAGCTCGTCTGGAATCGCCAGCGTTTCATCAAGGATCCAATCACTGGAAAGCGTCAGGTACGCCTAAATCCGGAGACGGAATGGGTCATAAAGGATGTTCCCCATCTGCGGATTATCGACGAAGTCTTATGGCAGGCAGTCAAGGACCGGCAACAGGGGGCGGAACGGCGTCATGGAGGTGTTCGTGACGGTGTCTGGAAATCCAGAGAGGCCCGGGTTCTTGGCCTCAAGATGGCTCCCTCAAACCTCTATCGTCTCCTGACGTGTGCGCAATGTAGTGGCGAGTTCTGTAACGTGGGCAGGGATCGCTACGGCTGTGCGGAGCATTACCGACGAAAGACCTGCGGTAACGGCAAGACGGTCCAACGAAGAGTGATGGAGGCAGCGGTCAGAGATATTCTTGCCGAGATTGCCATGTTGATCACCCATCATGCCGACGCGTTGACCGACGACGAGCAGGTGAACGCCGATGAGCAGAGCCGCCAGATGCAAAGGGACCGACAACAACTTGAGAAGATTGACCGACGACTTCAGGGACTGATGTCCGCCATCGAGGACGGACTATATACGCCAGCCTTGAAGACGCGCTTCCAGCAGCTCGAGGATCAAGCCGAAAGCCTGCGAGCGAGATTACAGGTAAGCGCAAGGATGTTGATGCCTGCAAAACGGGAAGCAGGACGGAAGTGGAACGAACTGCAAACTTTGATTGCCAGATTGCAGGCGAGCGACACGGAGTATGATGTCCTGCAGTTCAAGCGGATGGTCGGAACGATCAACGTCATTCCCGGAACGGCTCGCAGAACTTCCAGGTTCTCGCCGGCGTGGCAGCCATTGAATAAAACCATGAAATAATAATAGCTGTCCGCCAACTTTTGTTTCGCAACTCAATTGTTTCCAGCATCTATTTCAATTTTCCCAGCTGCTCGTTCGTTCTCGTTAGTGAAACATACCGCCCATAGCCTGCGGCGTCGTGCGCATAGGGCCGCGACATTTCAGGAGAACGATAATGACGCAACAGCAATCAATACCGCTGGCCGGAAGCATTCGTACATGGCTTAACGACGGTTCTGCGATGCCGCCCTGGGTTTGCGATCGAATAACGGAAGACAAGTCACCCAACGGATCTTTCCTGATTCCGACACCTCTCGGCACAACTCGCGTTCACGCTGGCCATGTTGTCATCGAACATGGTGGCAAGTTGTGGTGCCGCGAACCGGAGGAAGTTCCTGAACTTCTGGCGGGTTCACTGCCGAAATCGTTCCGGAAATCACGGCTATCGGCCCAGGGAAATCCGCTCAGTTTGGCACGAAAAGTAAAGCCGGTTCTGGGGGGAAGCGCGGAAGCGAACGGAAGATAGCCTTTGGCACGCCGCGTGGTACCATGCCAAGTATCGAGTGGGTGCATGTTACCGAACTGACGGTCGACAGTTCTTATCAGCGATCTATCGACAACGACGGATCGCGCCGCCTTATCGCTAGCATCGCCGCAAACTTCGATTGGCGGCTTTGTGCGCCTCTGGTGGTATCGCGGCGGCCTGACGGTTCAAGGGTAATCATCGACGGACAGCATCGTTGGGCTGCAGCCGTGCGCCGGGGAGATTTGCTGCAGTTGCCTTGCTGCCTTTTCACCTATGGCAGTCCAGAAGATGAGGCACGCATGTTCATTGTTGCGAACAGAGCGCGCAAGGCGATGAACCGTATGGATGACTTCCACGCGGCCCTTGCTGCCGGCGATGAGGATGCTCTGGATATTCGACGGCTGGTGTCTGAGGCAGGATTGGCTATCGCCCGAAGCACTTCGTCAACTGCATGGAAGCAGGAGATGTCACTTTTACGTCTTCGATTGCCACCGCGCTTCGCAGACATGGTGACGCAGTCGTTTCGGCTGCTCTGACCTGCATGGCTGAAGCATATAAGGGTGAACCACTTACACACGGTGCTTCGATCTTCGGTGCGCTCGTGCGTATCTATGCCAATCCCCCCGAGGGCTTTGATCCCGACGAACTCGTACCAACACTGAGGCGATTCCCCATGGCAGAATTGAGCGAGATGGTTCGGGATCAAAAGGGAGGTGATGCCCGCGCGTTCGCATTGTCAAAAGCCGTCATCAAAGCGTTGAATAGAGCAGATGCATGACCGTTTAATAATCATCTGCCGCGCTCAATGGGGAGCGCGGCAGACTGCACTTCAGGTATACAGGCTATTGTGCTTTCTAGAAATCAGAGTGGTAGTCAGGCCTTTCTGGCGTGCTGCAGAAGGGCGAACGTCATAATCGCAATCCGGTGCATCGTTTGGAAGAGAAAACAAACATCATAACTATACGGCTTTCGGAAGCGGACGCCGCAGTGCTCAAACGTGCAGCCGACCAATGCGGTCAGTCGCTGACGGAGTTTGCACATACCTCCATTTTACGATTCGCAGACGCCGTGATAAATGGGCGTTTGATTGCCATGACTCCAGAAGGGTTTTCGGATTTTTGCTTGGGCTTATCTGAACCGGGTGCCCCGGTTCCAGAAATGGTCGAACTGATAAATCGGCCAGTGCCTTGGGAAAGAGGACAGACTGCCGATAAGTGATTGACTTCACTGGTTGCTCGCCCCCTGGTTTGAAGGCGAGGTAGCTATGCCCATGTTGCAAAAAGTTCGCCTTGCGGGATGACGATATCTCTGGAAGCCATTGTTAAATAATCTGAAATTGCGCGATTTAAACCTGCAACCATCTTTACTTGCTTGGAGCGCAAGTAAAGATGAAAGCTCGCCCCCGCAACCAATATCTCCAAAAAAATAAACCAAATCTTA
>NZ_NNRM01000013.1 GCF_002252525.1 Brucella pseudogrignonensis | reverse complement strand
ATCCTGCCCCCGCAACCAATATCCTTCCCTGAAAATACTAAAACCCGCGATACATACGCCATGCTCGTAGCTGTACGGCTTGTGAAAGCTCCATGGAGCAGCCCGCTCGCGCTGAGACCGATAATCAATCGATCTTTGAACGCTCTCACCTCTTCAGCATCATAACCTGAACCGGGAGGAGCATTGTAAGCGATCCAATATCGATGACCCGACAAACGGCAAAAAGCATCACACGCAACCAAAGCCCAAACCTAAAGCAAATCAAAAAGCCCGGTGCAAATGCAGCCGGGCTTTTGCCGTTTCTGATAGATGATGAAGAAGGCTAAAGGGCAAAGTCATCCAACAAAGCCACCACGCCAGCAAATCCATATCCCAATATCGTGATAGCAAAGAATTTTGTCGCCCCGTAGCAAACTGATAGAAGCCCAAGCGAAACCATCTCAACGGAGACTGTGATGAAGCTCTATTACAAACCCGGCGCATGTTCATTGGCACCCCACATCGTGCTCAGCGAAGCAGGCTTTTCCTATGATCTCGAAGCCGTTGATCTCAAGGAAAAGAAAACAGCGAGTGGTGCCGACTACCTGAAAATCAACCCGCGTGGTGCTGTACCTGCTATCGAGGTTGAGCCCGGTGTCGTGATTACGCAGAACGCGGCAATCCTGCAGTATATCGGCGATCACTCTGATGTTGCAGCCTTCAAGCCTGCCTATGGCGCGATTGAACGTGCTCGTTTGCAGGAAGCGCTCGGCTTTTGCGGTGATCTGCATACAGCGTTCGGCGGTCTGTTCGCGCCCAATTTGACGGAGGAAGCAAAGACCACAGTGGTTGCCTCCATCAATCGTCGCATGGGGCAGCTTGAGGCGATGCTTTCAAGCGACCACGACTTCTGGCTTGGGGCCAATTTTACCCAACCCGATGCCTATGTATCCGTCATCATCGGTTGGGGCCTTATGTTGAAGGTCGATCTTAGCGCCTATCCGAAGGCTCTTGCTCTGCGCGAACGCGTCATGGCGCGTCCTGCCGTACAGAAGGCTCTCAAAGAAGAAGGCTTGATCTAAAGCGCATCCCGAAAGGTGTGAAACGGCTTTCGGGCAACGATGCGCGTTAAAACAGAAAATTAGAGCGCCGATCGGATCGAAACGCGCTCTAAACACTCAAAGCCCGGTGGCAAACTGTCGCCGGGCTTTTTGATTCCGAAGCGATGAATTGAAATCTGCTTGCATACCATCGACGTAACCAACGGTGCGGCAACTCTAACTATTCTCACGAACGTGCGGTGGGTTCGGTGTCAGCGCGTTCGACGAAGGGGC
>NZ_NNRM01000012.1:37500-252192 GCF_002252525.1 Brucella pseudogrignonensis | reverse complement strand
AACGTGCGGTGGGTTCGGTGTCAGCGCGTTCGACGAAGGGGCAGCTTCAGCTGTCTGTGCTGTCGCCGCAGCCGTGCCCTCCTGCTCAAACTTATCGACATGCATTGACTGGTTCTTACGCCATCCGCCATGAAGATAAAGCGCGCCAGCCATAAGCATCGTCGAAAGCATGGCAACAGGGAAGCTGAGCCACAGGGCATCCGGTCCGAGCCAGTCTCTCATGCCGACGGCAACACCAAGCCGCACCGGGTACATCGAAACAAACAGAATGATAAGCGGCCAGATAACTTGTCCATTCGCCCGTACGGTGCCAAACAGAACCATGGAAACGCCAAAGGCGATAAAGCCCCAGGTTGCGATCTTGCCGATGTGCTGACCGATCGGGATGGCAGGGCTGTCAGAGCCCAGGAATATCTGCATGGCCTGCTTGTCGGCAATGAGCAGCACAAAAACCAGAATACCAGTCATCAGAATAGCGTAGAAGACGCCGATCCGTGTGATGCTATTGACGCGATCCCATTTGCCAGCGCCGATATTCTGAGCAGCCATCGCACTCACCGCTGCGCCAAGCGCCATAGCCGGCATCTGAACATAGGTCCATAATTGTTGTGTTGCGCCGAAGGCTGCTGTCGTATTGACGCCTTCCTGATTGACCAACCGCATCATCGTCAGCATGGCACTCGAGACCACGATCATCTGGATGCCCATCGGAAGACCTTTGCTGAAAATCAGCTTCAAGACCTTGAGGTCCGGCACCAGAAGCCAAAGCTCCTGTCCCTTGAGACGCAAAGGCAAATCCTTGCGATAGACATAGATGAGCATGGCTGCGAGGCTGATATAATTGGCTACTGCTGTGGCGAGTGCCGAGCCTGATATGCCAAGCGCGGGAATTGGGCCGATCCCGAGAATGAGCAGTGGGTTAAGCGCTATATCAAGGATGACGGCGAGGCCCATGAATATCAACGGGGTTATGGAATCACCGCTGCCGCGCAGCGCCATCATCAGGATTGTCTGCATGAGAATGGCAGGCATCGCGACGAAAGTTACTTGCAGGAAGGCGCGTGCCAGCGGTTCAATCGTTTCCGGAGTGCCGAGCAGGCCAAGGACGTAAGGTGCGAGGAACCAGCCGACCACAGCCACAATAATGCTGACAGGAATGAAGGCTCCGAGTGTCGTACCTGTGATGGCGCGTGCCGTTTCGATATCCCGCCGCCCAAAGGACTGGCCGATCAGAATCGTCGAGGCCATGCCGAAGCCGAAGACAAAGGCGGTCAGCAGAAACATTACCAGATTGCCGTTTGTTGTCGCTGCGAGAGCGTCTGTTCCCAGCAACTGACCGATCCAGATTGTATCGATGGAGCCGTTGGCCGATTGCAGGATTGACGAGCCGAGCGTTGGCAGAGCGAACAGCAGCAGTGCCTGATTGATGGGCGCGGTTGTCAGATCAATGGTCTTTTTCATCCGGCCTCAATCATGTTGGACTGTATTACTTCATGGTTACGCGACTATCTAGTTCGCTTGATAATGCTTCCAAGTCTCAAACAACACAAATCGCTATCTTGGACGATCCAGTCTCTTTTCGATGAAGATATAGCAAAAACAATGTTCTGGCTTTGAAACTGTCATTTGGCTGCTATCTTGTACCAGAATCAGGCGGGGCACCGTTTCATCCGATGCACCGTTTTGCTCGCAAGAACACAGATTTTCGGAATGGTGTGGCATGATTTCACGTTTTCTCGTTGCTGGCATGACCTTGGTGTTGGCTGGCTCAGCGAATGCTCAATCGGATACTACTCATCCAACATCTCTGGATAAGATCATCCCTGTTTCACAAGTCAGCGGCGTTGATATTGTGCGGCTAGTAGAGCTGCCAAAGGCGCCAAAGAAAAGCGGAGACGCCGCTTCTTGTGATAACCAGGACACCAAAACGACAAGTTCCGAGGCGCGTGCGGTGGAAGAGCGGGGCTGGACCGTGACCGGGGAAGCGAAGCTTGGCGCGTTGCAGGCTGTCAGTTTCGTGGCCGATATGGAACAAGGAACGAGCGGATCGTGCTTGTTGAAAGAAGGCAATCTTGCCTTTTATGAAGACGGCAAACTTGTTGCACTTGCGTATGCCGCCAAAAATGCAGCTCTCAGTCTGGGGCGTGTCGAACAGAACGGTGAAGGCATACGCATTTGGGATGGCGACTGGGTACAGCAGCCGATTGCTGATGTGAAGCTGGTTGGTGGCAAAGGTATTATTGTCACAGCATTACCGGGCGAAGAGAAATTCTGTTCAGGCCAAGTGACGGTACCTAATATTTATCGACTGCCGATTAGTCTGGCGCGTATCATGCTCATTGAACATGGCTGGCAGCCAGAAGAAAGCAAGGATGAGCTGGACATCATATCGAAGGGTTTGCGAGAGATGGGTATCAGCGAGGTTGATGGCTGCTCAGGAACCGGCTTCGGCTATTGCGGCTTCTCCTATAAGAATGCCGGCCACAGCCTGTCTGTCACAACGGTCGGTGATACGCCTTCGGTCCTGTCTTATGATGCGAAGTGCTCGAATTAGAGCGTAATGCGCATCCCGAAAAGTGCGAAGCGGTTTTGCAGAACAAGATGCGCGCAAAATAGATAGAGCAGTTCCAACATTTAATGAAAATTGGAAATGCTTTAAGGCGTGCATCTCAACAAGTTGAGGGCACTGATCTAATCAGTCACGATCTTTGCTTTCACGAAGACATCGTAGCGGGTGCTTTTACCGAGAATCTGATGGGAGGGCTTGCGTAGCCCTGCCATGGGCTCAGCGCGCAGCGGCCATTTCAGTACGACACGGTTTAGCGTGTGTTCAAGAGCCACAAGCATCAGCTTCTCAGAGTCTGCATCGGTGCCGACAATCTCGCGGATCTGACGCATTTCCTTTTTGACCAGAGCCGTATTGCCTCGCGGTGGATGCATGGGGTCAACCAGAACGACCATTGGCTTCAATTCCGGTATCAGCAGGCAGGAATCACCATGTAATAGCGTCATGCGCGCCACGGTTTCCGCATATTGACCGCCTTCAGCTGCAGCGCGCGCAAGGCCTTCAGCCAGCAGCCTGTGCATTTTCTCTGATCGTTCTATCAGCGTTACCTTCGCCCCCAGTGCGGCGAGCAAAAAAGCGTCGCGGCCAAGACCGGCTGTTGCATCCACAATGTCGGGCGTGATGCCACTCGCAAGACCCGCCGCCTTTGCCAGAGCCTGTCCGCGTCCCTCACCGGAACGAAAGCGATGCCCGACGGCACCACCGACAAAATCAACAACCAGTTCCGATGTGTCTATTTTCTGCGACATGGGTATTTCCGAAACATAGCCATTGTTAGAAAGGGCAAGGGGCCGTGAATTTCACATGCCTACCATCCGGGTGATGGAAAGCGACTTCTTCTGCATGAAGAAGCAAGCGGTCTGCTGCGCCAAGTGCCTCACCTTCGGCATAAAACTCATCGCCAAGAATAACATGCCCCAGCGCTTTCATGTGAACGCGCAATTGATGAGTACGACCGGTCAGCGGAAACAACTGCATCCTCGTGCTGTTTTCATGACGCTCCAGCACCTGCCAGTGTGTTTGGGCTGGCTTTCCATTATCAAGATCGACACGATGACGCGGTTTATTGTCCGGATCAATTGCCAATGGCAGATCGATCAGTCCCTCGTCTTGTTCCACCCGACCCCAAACCTCGGCAATGTAGCGCTTCTCTGTCGTGCGCGCTTCAAACTGCGCAGCAATAGCGGCGTGGGCTTTGCGATTGAGCGACATGAGCACGAGACCGGACGTGTCCTTGTCCAGACGATTGATCATCAAAGCTTTTGGAAACTGCTTTTGGACGCGTGTGGCCAGGCTGTCAGAAAGTGCCGGATGACGTCCGGGCACGGATAACAGTCCGCTTGGCTTATCGAGAACCAGAATATCCTCGTCGCGATGAATGATCGAAACATATGGCTCTAACGGCGGATTATAAACGGGAGAAACATCTGACAACACACTCATGACGGCCTTCTAGCACGGACTGGCCATTGCTGAGAAGCGGTGGCCGGAAGCACTCAGCAAGATCATTCTGTGTCAGGCGAGTTGACCTCTTGGCTTTGTCTCTTACTTCCTTTGCAAGTGAGGCTTGTTCGATTGCAAAGAGGAAATTGCTATGACGAAAGTGAATGTAGCTGTTCTGGTTGGGAGCTTGAGAAAAGATTCTTTCAATCACAAGGTTGCGCTCGGCTTGAATGCAGTAATACCAGACGACATGGCATTGACGATTGTCGAGATCGGCGACTTGCCGCTCTATAATCCGGATCTGGACACCGACACTGCGCCTGCCGCCTGGAAGCGTTTCCGTTCTGAGGTGAGCAAGGCCAATGCCGTGTTGTTCGTAACGCCGGAATATAACCGGTCGGTGCCCGGAGGCTTGAAGAACGCGCTCGATGTCGGTTCACGTCCATATGGCCAGAGTGTCTGGAGTGGAAAGCCTGCTGCGATCATCAGTGGCTCGCCGGGCAATATTTCGGCCTTTGGTGCCAATCATCATCTTCGTCAGTCGTTGGTATTTCTGGATATGCCGACTTTGCAGCAGCCAGAGGCTTATCTCGCACATGTTGACAAGCTGCTGGATGAAAGCGGCAAGCTGGTGCCTGATACGGCCAAGTTCCTCGGTGAGTTCCTGAAGGCATTTGATCGGTTTGCTCAGAAGAATTTTTAGCGGCTCTTCAATCCGCAAGCATTACGGTGTCTCAGGCGTGGTCCAGCAGTTGATGATTGTGGGCCGCGCAGGGGAGAACTGCTGTTAGTCAGCGATGTTCGGTGCGATCTCGTTTCAATAGATAAAATGGCGGAGAGGGTGGGATTCGAACCCACGGTGGAGTTACCCCCACGCCGCATTTCGAGTGCGGTACTTTCGACCACTCAGCCACCTCTCCGCATTGTGCACCACGGGTAAAGCGATCCATAAAATCGCGCCGTTGATAAGCATCTAAAGCGAATGCTAAGTGTGTAGCGGCTCAATAACGAGCCAGAGACGATTAGACAAGAGCTAATTTGCATTCTGTTGTGAAAATTCTTGACTTTTCTGCTGCTTCACACCTATAAGCACCAGACTTCAGGCGTGGAGTGATCCGCGCCTATTGTTTTGATTGCGAAATTTCGGGTTTCCGGAGTTGTAATCAAGGGCATAAAGCCCACTCACCAACCGACTGATAAAAAGACGGCCCATCACTTCGGCGCAAATGTCGTGGAAATGAGAGCCGGACCGAACAACCGAAAGGACAACAAATGTTCGCAGTCATTAAGACCGGTGGCAAGCAGTACCGCGTTGCCGCAAATGACCTGATCAAGATCGAAAAAGTTGCTGGCGAAGCTGGCGACATCGTAGAATTCGCAGAAGTTCTGCTGGTTGGCACGACGATCGGTGCTCCGACCGTAGCTGGCGCTCTCGTAACGGCTGAAGTCGTTGAACAGGGCCGTGCACGCAAGGTTATCGCGTTCAAGAAGCGTCGCCGTCAGAATTCGAAGCGCACCCGCGGTCATCGTCAGGAACAGACGACGATCCGTATCTCGGAGATCCTTACCGACGGCGCAAAGCCATCGAAGAAGGCCGCTGAGAAGAAGGCTCCTAAGGCAGACGCCGCTGAAGGCGAAGTCGCAAAGCCAAAGAAGGCAGCGCCTAAGAAGGCTGCAGCCAAGGCCGAGTCGGCTGAGTAAGTAGAAGAGATTAAAGGAGAAATCCAATGGCACACAAAAAAGCTGGTGGTTCGTCGCGTAACGGTCGCGATTCAGAGTCGAAGCGCCTTGGCGTGAAGAAGTTCGGCGGCGAAGCTGTCGTTTCTGGCAACATCATCGTGCGCCAACGCGGCACGAAGTGGCATCCGGGCGCCAATGTTGGCCTCGGTAAAGACCACACCATTTTTGCTACCACCAACGGTTCCGTTGCTTTCCGCACGAAAGCCAACGGCCGCACCTACGTATCGGTAAACCCGATCGCGGAAGCAGCAGAGTAAGCCGGGCACTCATAAATACCGGCGTCCCATTGGACCCGGTATATATGGCGACCAGCCTAAAGATCGAAGGGAAGATGGGACAACCATCTTCCCTTTTTGCATCTGGAGGACAGACAAATGGTCGTCGAAGTTTTAGAAGAAGAATATTACGAGAGCTGTAGCGAGCGGGAGGCCAGTTATGCTGATCTCTCGCCTGGATTAGCAGATCAGTTAGATTGCCCCGTCCTCGTCACGGACAGGCTGGTTCTCCGCCCGCCACATACCGAAGACGTGGATGCAATTTCCTATCTTGCCAATAACGCCCGCGTCTCGACTATGCTCGCCCGTATGCCTCATCCATACACCCGCGAAAATGCCGTGGATTTTGTCGAGCGCGTGCGAAAAGGCGAGATGGGCAATTGCATTTACGCAATCACCCAAGCTGAAACCGGTATCTTTATGGGTTGTTGTGGCATCCACCCGCATAGCCACGGCGAAGGCCTGGAGATCGGCTATTGGCTGGGTGAGCCCTATTGGGGGCATGGTTTTGCCACGGAAGCTGCCCACGCATTGATCGATCTGGCTTTCCGGGCCACGCCAATCGAGCGGTTGCATGTTTCGTGTCACGCTAGCAATGGCGGTTCGCGTCGCGTGATTCATAAGTGCGGCTTTCAGTTCAGCAGCATGGGCATGGCGGATTCACTTGCTGCCGGGAATGTCCCTGTCGAGCGCTATGTCCTTGACCGGCGGACCTGGATCGGCCTGAGAAGCTGGCAGTCATAATAAAAAAGGTCCTGCGTGAAAATCGCAGGACCGATAATCATCGGGGAATATAATGAACGATATTTACGCTGTCGCCCGTGAAAGGGTTGTTGTTCGCGCACTGGATAAGGGAGACCTGCACCGGTTTCGCGCGATCCGCCTGTCTGCATTGCAGCTTGCGCCGCAAGCTTTCGGGTCGACCTTTGAAGAAGAAAATGCCTATTCCGACAGCGTGTTTGCGCGCCGTCTGGAGCAGGTGAACGGCAATGTCATTTTCGGCGCCTTTGATGGTGAAAACCTGATGGGTATCGCCGGCTTGTTCCGCCATGAACGCAGGTCCGAGCGTCATCGTGGCACTCTGGTCAGTGTCTATGTCGCGCCGGAAGCGCGTGGCTTGCGACTTGGCAGGGCACTTGTTGGGCAGATTATCGAACACGCGGCTGAGCACGTCGTGATACTGGATGCGAAAGTTGTGGCAACCAATGAGCCTGCGAAGCGCATCTATTATGAGCTTGGTTTCAAATCCTATGGTGTTGAGCCGAAGTCGCTTTATGTGCAGGGTCAGTATCTGGATCAGGAACTGCTCTATATTGATTTCAGTGATCCTGCGTGGAAACTGAATTTAGGCTGAAAACCTTATGTTTCTGCTGTTTGCAGGAC
Organism: Brucella pseudogrignonensis; assembly: GCF_002252525.1. Classification (GTDB taxonomy): domain Bacteria; phylum Pseudomonadota; class Alphaproteobacteria; order Rhizobiales; family Rhizobiaceae; genus Brucella; species Brucella pseudogrignonensis. Next base: position 244,785 of record NZ_NNRM01000012.1, on the reverse strand, counting down.
ACGGGTTTTGCTGTAATTGCAAATCGGATTGCGCGAGATTGCGCGCAATCCCAAAGTTTAAGACGCACCCAAGTCAAGTTCTATTGCGTCGTAAGAGGTAAGGTTCAATGAAATTTCTCGATCAGGCCAAGATCTATATCCGCTCCGGTAATGGCGGGGCGGGGGCCGTGTCGTTCCGCCGCGAGAAGTTTCTTGAATTCGGTGGCCCTGATGGCGGTGATGGCGGGCGCGGTGGCGACGTCTGGGTGGAAGCCGTCAATGGCCTCAACACGCTGATTGATTATCGCTATCAGCAACACTTCCGGGCCAAGACCGGTATGCATGGCATGGGCCGCAACATGACCGGCGGCAAGGGCGATGATGTCATCCTCAAAGTGCCGGTTGGCACGCAGATTTTTGAAGAAGATGATGAAACGCTGATCTGCGACATCACCGAAATTGGTCAGCGTTATCGTCTGGCCAAGGGTGGTAATGGCGGCTTTGGCAATCTGCATTTTACGACCTCTACCAATCGCGCGCCACGTCGCGCCAATCCGGGTCAGGACGGTATTGAGCGTACACTTTGGCTGCGGCTCAAGCTGATTGCTGATGCTGGTCTGGTCGGCCTTCCGAATGCGGGCAAATCGACCTTTCTGGCAAGTGTGACGGCTGCAAAGCCCAAGATTGCGGATTATCCTTTCACGACACTGCACCCCAACCTCGGTGTCGCGCGCGTCGATGCGCGTGAATTTGTCATCGCTGACATTCCGGGCCTGATTGAAGGCGCTAGTGAAGGTATCGGGCTTGGCGATCGCTTCCTGGGCCACGTCGAGCGTACCCGCGTGCTTCTACATCTGGTGTCGGCGCAGGAAGAAGATGTTGCGAAGGCTTACACCGTCATTCGCGGTGAACTGGAGGCCTATGAACATGGCCTTGCGGACAAGACGGAAATCGTGGCGCTGTCGCAGATCGATACGCTTGATCCGGATGCACGCAAGGAAAAGGTGAAGGCGCTGAAGAAGGCTTGCGGGCGCGATCCGCTGCTGCTTTCAGCGGTCAGCCATGAAGGCTTGAACGATGCGCTACGCCAGCTGGCTGCGGTTATTGATCAGAGCCGGGCTGTTGAAGCCGGTACTGCTGAAGACGAATAAAGCATAGGGTTTTATTTGGTCGCGCATCTTGTCCGAAAACCGCTTCACGCTTTTCGGGATGCGCTTGAGAATGCGGCGAGGGAATGAAGGCATGTTGAAACAACTCAAAGACTATCGCCGCATCGTTATCAAAATCGGATCAGCCCTTCTGGTGGACCGCTCAACTGGTCTCAAGCAAAATTGGCTTGAGAGCCTGGGTCAGGACATTGCGGCGCTCCATCATGCGGGCGTCGAAGTTCTGGTTGTTTCATCCGGCGCTATTGCGCTTGGACGCACGGTTCTTGGTCTGCCCAAGAAATCGCTTAAGCTTGAAGAAAGTCAGGCAGCAGCAGCCGCCGGACAGATCGCGCTCGCAAAAGCCTATGCCGATGTGCTCGGCGGCCACGACATCAAGTCGGGTCAGATTCTCGTGACACTTTCGGATACGGAAGAACGTCGCCGTTATCTCAATGCGCGCGCGACGATTGAAACGCTTCTGAAGCTCGGCGCAGTGCCGATCATCAACGAGAATGATACGGTTGCGACAACCGAAATCCGTTATGGCGATAATGATCGTCTCGCAGCCCGTGTTGCAACCATGATGGGTGCAGACCTTCTTATTCTGCTTTCGGACATTGATGGTCTTTATACGGCACCGCCGCATAAAGACCCGAACGCACAGTTTCTGCCGCTCGTTACAACAATCACACCTCAGATTGAGGCGATGGCGGGTGCCGCGGCATCAGAGCTTTCACGCGGTGGCATGAAGACCAAACTTGACGCTGGCAAGATAGCCAATGCGGCAGGCACTGCGATGATTATCACCTCCGGCACACGTATGGGGCCGCTTTCGGCTATTGATCGGGGTGAACGCGCGACATTGTTTGAGCCAGCGCGTGCGCCGGTAAATGCATGGAAGACGTGGATTTCCGGCAATCTTGAACCTGCTGGTCATTTGCGTGTCGATGCTGGTGCAGCCAAGGCGCTGAAATCCGGTAAGTCGCTTTTGCCTGCGGGTGTGAAAGAGATTGAAGGCCAGTTTGAGCGTGGCGACACGGTTGCGGTTCTCAACGAGGACGGCCGTGAAATCGCGCGCGGTCTGATTGCTTATGATGCGGAAGATGCGCGCAAAATTGCCGGGCACAAAAGCGATGAGATCAGCGCCATTCTTGGCTATGATGCGCGCGCTGCAATGATCCATCGCAATGATCTGGTGGTACGGGGTGTAACCACTAGCGAGACGGAAGAAGCATAAGGGGAAGAGGATGTTGAACAAAGTGGACGCCGGAACTGACATCGCAGCCATCATGGCAGAAGTTGGTCGTAAAGCCAGACAGGCAGCGGCTCCGCTTTCCATCGCTTCGCCTCAACAGAAAAACAAAGCCCTGCTTGCTGCTGCTGATAGCATCCTCGCAAGCAAAGATGCCATTCTTGAAGCCAACAAGCTCGATCTTGCCAATGCTGCGGAAAGCGGGATGGCGGCTTCGTTTGTTGATCGACTGACACTCGATGACAATCGCATCCAGGCAATTGCCGACGGCATTCGCGCTATTGCTGAATTGAATGATCCGGTTGGAGAAGTAATTGCTGAGTGGGATCGTCCAAATGGTCTCCATATCGAGCGCGTTCGTACACCATTGGGTGTCATTGGCGTGATCTATGAAAGCCGTCCCAATGTGACCGCAGATGCTGGCGCACTATGTCTTAAAGCTGGCAATGCGGTCATCCTGCGTGGCGGTTCAGATTCCGCACATTCGTCGGCTGCTATTCACAAGGCACTGGTTGCGGGACTGGAGGCAGCGCAATTACCTGCCGATGCTATCCAGATCGTTCCGGTTACTGACCGTGCGGCAGTTGGCGAAATGCTCAAAGGTCTGAATGGCGCAATTGACGTGATCGTGCCACGGGGCGGCAAAAGCCTTGTGGCGCGCGTGCAATCGGAAGCGCGCGTGCCGGTTTTCGCGCATCTTGAAGGCATCTGTCATCTCTATATCGACAAGTCCGCTGATCTCGACATGGCGCGTGCGATTGCTGTGAACGCCAAGATGCGCCGCACCGGCATTTGCGGTGCGACCGAAACCTTGCTTGTGGATCGCGCGGTGGCTCAAACGCATCTGGTGCCGGTTCTTGAAGATCTGGCTGCCAAGGGCTGCGAAATTCGCGGCAGTGATGAAGTCATAACACTTTATGCAGCCGCTACGCCTGCTACAGAAGAAGACTGGTCGACCGAATATCTGGACGCGATCATTTCGGTGGCGCTGGTTGATGGTGTCTCGGGTGCGATTGAGCATATCAACCGTTACTCCTCCCACCACACAGAAGCTGTTGTGGCTGAGGATGCGGATGTTGTTGCGCGCTTCTTCAACGAGATCGACTCTGCCATTCTTCTGCACAATGCCTCGACGCAGTTTGCAGATGGTGGCGAGTTCGGCATGGGGGCTGAAATTGGTATCGCGACCGGCAAGATGCATGCGCGCGGGCCGGTTGGCGCCGAACAACTGACCTCTTTCAAATATCGTGTTCGTGGGAACGGACAGGTTAGAGGCTGATGAAGTTCGGCTTCGGGCTTTCCGCATTAAAGGCGAGTTATCCGGACGTTGATGCGCAATATTTGCGTATGCCGCATGTCGAAAAGGGCATGACGGTGGGCCTGTTTGGCGGCTCGTTCAACCCACCGCATGGTGGTCATGCGCTGGTCGCTGAAATCGCCATTCGGCGGCTGAAGCTTGATCAGCTCTGGTGGATGGTGACGCCCGGCAATCCGCTGAAGGATAAGCGCGAACTTGCCCCGCTTGCTGAACGTCTGGAGCTCAGCGAGCATGTGGCAAGCGATCCGCGCATCAAGGTGACGGCATTGGAAGCCGCGTTTGACGTGCGTTACACAGCCGACACTCTGGCGCTGATCCGCAAGGCCAATCCCGGTGTGCATTTCGTCTGGGTCATGGGGGCGGACAATCTCGCTTCCTTCCATCGCTGGCAGCGCTGGCGGGAGATTGCGCAGAATTTCCCGATTGCAGTCATCGACAGGCCAGGTTCGACCTTGGCTTATTTATCGTCACGCATGGCGCAAACATTTTCCGATAGCCGGCTAGATGAACATTACGCCCCGCTCCTTGCGCGGCGTACACCACCGGCCTGGACCTTCATTCACGGACCGCGATCTTCGCTCTCGTCGACCGCACTCCGCAAACAGAAATTGAAAAAGTGAATGGTGTAAGCCATTCAAGACTCTTGAAAGAATACAGGGACTCTGCCTATCTTAGGTATGTACGGTGCTTATGAATGCCGTACTGCGTTGTTCTTGTCGGAAAGGAACTACACTGAGAACAGCAATTGAGAAGAAGGCTCACCACGCGCCTTCACCGGTCGGGATGAACGAAACAGCTTTCGTGTCCCAGGCCTTCGACGCGGCTTTGGCCAGTCTCGAAAACTCCAAAGCAGAATCCATTATCCCCATCGACATCCGCGGAAGATCTTCGATCGGCGATTATATGATCGTCGCGTCTGGTCGTTCGCATCGTCATGTGACGGCTGTCGCTGACCATCTTTTGCAGGCCCTTCGTGAAATGGGCTGCAAGGATATGCGGGTCGAAGGGCTCGAGGGCGGTGATTGGGTTCTCATCGATACAGGCGATATCGTCGTCCATATTTTCCGTCCGGAAATCCGTGATTTCTACAATCTGGAAAAAATCTGGATCAACGACGATTTTGAAGATCAGCGCGCATCGGGAACGGTGCACTGATTTGAGCGCATCCGAAACGTGTGGAACGGTTTTCGGATAGAGATGCGCGTTAAAAGAAAGAGTTAGAGCGCCGATCTGATCGAAATGCGCTCTAAGTCGTAAAGAGGACGTGATGCGTGTGAGTGTTATGGCCGTGGGCCGGATGAAAGCCGGCCCCGAGCGGGAGTTGGTCGAGCGTTATTTCGACCGTTTTTCCAAGGCGGGGCCGCCGCTTGGGCTTGAATTCGCCGGTGTGAGCGAAATCCCCGAAAGCCGTGGACAGACGGCTGAACTGCGCAAGGCCGAAGAAGCACAGCGCATCAATGAAGCTCTGGATAATGGTGCTGCTCTTATCCTGCTCGACGAGCGCGGCAAGGCGCTCGGTTCGGAGGTTTTTGCTGAACGCATCGGCCGTATGCGTGATGATGGCAAGCGCCAGCTGATTGTCGCCATTGGCGGCCCGGATGGGCACGATCCTGCTTTGCGTTCGCGCGCCGATCTGGTTCTCGCTTTGGGAGAGCTGACATGGCCGCACCAGATAGCCCGCATATTGATTGCTGAGCAATTATATCGGGCCGCAACAATTCTTGCGGGACATCCTTATCACCGATCCTAATTATTTCATGTTCTTCCAATAGTTGATGCGCCGGGTCGGGTTTTGTAACTGCCTTGTGCATCATTTGAAGAATTGCATGTCGCTCTCATCGACGAATAAAACGCTGCCACAGATCGCATTCGTGACTGATCGTGGTTTTCTCAAGCCAACTCTGGTGGCGATGTGGGGCGTTCTGCGCCACTTGTCTGTCCCGGGTATCATTCATTTCTGGGGTGACGGATTAAGGGACGAGGATTGGGAGGCCGTGCATCGGGTCGCTTCCAAAAATCCTGCAGTCACGCTGAATTGCCTTGCTCTTACTCAGGATGATTTGGACGGGGCAAAAGGGCCAACGGCCTATATCTCTGCCGCATCAATGGGGCGTCTGCATATTCCGACCAGAATTTCAGGTCGTGTTCTCTATATTGATGGCGATACGCAGGTAGTGGGCGACGTCGCCCCACTTTTCGCGCTTAATCTCAATGGATGTCCGGTTGGCGCGGTGCGCGATTGCGTTGTGGCGAAATGGTCTGCCCGCAATCTCAATGTGCGCGAAAAATGTATGCCCCGTGTCCGTGAGTTGCAGGGACTGATGCAGCAAAGCGATATATCGCGCTACTTCAATTCCGGTGTTCTTCTGCTTGATACCGATGCCATCCGCGCAGAGCCTGAACTGCACCGGGCCATGCATGATCTGGTTCGTGCTTCTGCCTGCCCGCTGGGCGATCAGGACCATCTCAACAATGTCTTTCGGGATCGCGTGCATTTGCTCAACCCGGCTTATAATTCGTCGTGGAGACAGGCCGCGAGGCAGCGGCGCCACATCGCCCGACTAGGTGGCGACGCTGAAGAAAGCAAATCCGTGCCGGATATCATCGTGCATTTCCATGGTCCGGAAAAGCCATGGAAACAGCCACGCCGCGACCTCTGGAAACACCGCGCACGCGCTGTCTGGCGTTATCGGCGTGAAATGCACGAATATGTGCAGAGCTATCCTGATCTGGCGCCGTGATAATTAGGCTCATTTATTAGCTTTTGATCTTGGTTGCTCTGTTCGCAATTCTCATGAATATTCACATGAATTGGGAATTGATTACAGAAAGTGGCGTCCTTGAAATCTAATCCAGTCAAGCTTTGGGAAGACTTTTTGAACCCTGATGTCATCAAGGGGAGACTTGTTCGCGCTGGCTTGTTTCTGGTCGCACATGAAATGCTTGTAAGCGCGATCAAAGAAAATCTTCATGCCTTTTATGCGGATTCGTGGTCAGCAGACAAAGGATGGGCGACAGGAGATGATTACCGGAGCGAGGTTTTATCTTTAGATCCAAAATCCAAGGAAGATCCTCATCGTTCGAGTATTGCTTGGCTTAAAAAGAACGACGTTCTGACTGATGATGAAGAAATCGCAATAAGACGTTTGACCCTCGAGCGAAATCGTTTTGCTCATGAACTCCAAAATGTCATCGGTGGAAGCTATGAACCCGATTTTGATACTATGTTCTCAGAAATTGTCGCACTTGTAACTAAAATTAAACGTTGGTGGATACTAAACGTTGAGTTGGAAACTGACCCAGATTGGGCAGGTAAAGTGGTGGAAGTTGAAGATGTTACTCCCGGGTCGTCGATGCTTTTGCAGATAATGGCAAAGGTAGCGTTAGGAGCAGATGACGAAGCTTGGGAACTCTATAAGGAATTTTCTAGAATTCACTCTGAAGCATCTTAACAGTTTGCCTTTCTCCTGAGTTATAAAGATTAAACGTTGCCGCCCTGACTATGGCTAACAATTCCTTAATGCTCTGCGGCTAGTTTTGGCCTTGTTTCTTTCTGATATAGCGCGCCATGAGTCCTTTTCGCCTTTCAAAAAAGTCTTTGCTGTCTGCGTTGATGCGGGCTGGCCTTGTTGCGACTGCACTTATGTCAGGCGCAACGCTGGCTTTTGCGCAAGAAGGAATCCAGCAGCAGCGCGACAAGGCGGCAAGTGAATATGAGCAGCTCAGCACCGAACTCTCTGTATCAAGCGACAAGCTTAAACAGCTCGAAGACGAGGTAGCCAACCTTAAGAAAGATCAGGCAACGATTACGGCAGCGCTTATCCAGTCTGCAAAGACGGACAAGAAGTTGCAGCAGGATATTGCCGATAGTGCCGACAAGCTGGTTTCCTTGCGCGAGCAGGAAGACGGCATTCGCAATTCTTTGCGCGCGCGCCGAAGCGTTTTGGCAGAGGTGCTGGCTGCATTGCAGCGCATGGGTTTGAACCCGCCGCCCGCTATTCTCGTGCGGCCCGATGATGCGTTGGCATCGGTGCGCAGTGCTGTGCTGCTGGGCGCCGTTGTGCCGGAAATGCGCGAGCAGGTGGAAGAGCTGACCGGCGATCTGAAAGATATGCAGCGCGTGGTCGCCTCCATCGCTCAGGAGCAGGACAAGCTCAAGGAAACACGCACAGCACAGGCCGAAGAGCAAAAGCGTCAATCACTTCTTCTTGAAGAAAAGAAGAAATTGCAGGCCCAGTCCGAGCAGGAAATCCTAGCGCAGCGCAAGCGTTCGGAAGAACTTGCTGACAGGGCAGGCAGTCTCAAAGAGCTGATTGACGGGCTGGATGAGCAGATGGCTGGTGTGCGCGATGCTGCCGAGGCTGCACGCAAAGCGGAAGCTGATCGTCTTGCAAAAGCGCAGGAAAAGGCTGGAGAAGCAACGCCTGACGAGAACCGTCTGCACGCGCAGATTGATTTTGCATCGCTGCAAGGAAAGCTTGGATTGCCTGCTGCAGGCAAAACTCTCCGGCATTTTAACGAAAAAGACGGTGTCGGTGGCAACATGATGGGGCAGGTGGTTGAAACCTTGCCCGCTGCCACGATTACGTCACCTTCCGATGGCGTTGTACTATACGCAGGTACATTCAGATCTTATGGGCAGCTCTTGATCCTGGATGCTGGCGGCGGATATCATATCGTGATGGCTGGCATGGGCCGAATCGATGTGGCGCAAGGTCAGTTTGTGTTGGCGGGTGAACCTGTCGGCGCAATGGGTGAAAAACTTCTCGCAAGTGTTGCACCGATTGAGGTGGGCAATGGCGCGCCATTGCTTTACATTGAGTTTCGAAAAGATGGAAAACCCGTTGATCCGGCCCCGTGGTGGTCCGAGCGGCTTTCTGGAAGGACACAAAATGATACGTAAACTGTCGCTGCTGTTCGCCGGGGCCCTGATGGGGGCGTCAGCCATGGTGATGGTTCAGGGCGCGCCTGCCTCCACTGCTTTTGCCGCAGCGGGGAAAGATAGCGATGTCTATAAGGACCTGGCTCTCTTCGGTGATATTTTTGAGCGCGTGCGCCAGCAATATGTGACGCCGCCAGATGATAAGAAGCTGACGGAAAGCGCCATCAACGGCATGTTGACGTCGCTTGACCCGCATTCATCCTACCTCAACCCGGAAGCAGCGCAGGATATGCGCGTGCAGACCAAGGGTGAGTTTGGCGGTCTTGGTATTGAAGTCACCATGGACAACGATCTGGTTAAGGTCATTGCGCCAATCGATGATACGCCAGCCTCCAAAGCTGGTGTCCTCGCAGGCGATCTGATCAGTAAGATCGATGGTCAGGAAGTTCGTGGCCTCAGCCTCAGCGATGCGGTTGAAAAGATGCGCGGTGAAGTTGGTTCGCCAATCGAGCTGACACTTATTCGTCAGGGCGCAGACAAGCCGATCACGCTCAAGATCGACCGTGCTGTGATCAAGGTTAAGGCCGTTCGTTCTCGCGTCGAGAATGATGTCGGCTATTTGCGTGTGATTTCCTTCACCGAACAGACTTCTGATGACCTCAAGAAGGCGATCAAGGACATTCAGGAAAAGCTCCCGGGCGATAAGCTCAAGGGCTATGTGCTTGACCTGCGCCTCAACCCGGGTGGTCTGCTCGATCAGGCTGTCGCTGTTTCCGATACCTTCCTCGACAAGGGCGAAATCGTTTCGACCCGTGGTCGTGATCCGCAGGATGTGACGCGCTTCGATGCGCGCAAGGGTGATCTGGCTGATGGCAAGCCGGTGATCGTGCTCATCAATGGCGGTTCGGCCAGTGCGTCGGAAATCGTAGCTGGTGCGCTGCAGGATCATCGTCGTGCGACCGTGCTTGGTACGCAGTCCTTCGGCAAGGGCTCTGTCCAGACCATTATCCCGCTTGGCGAAAACGGATCGCTGCGTCTGACGACAGCGCTCTATTACACGCCATCGGGCAAGTCGATCCAGGGCAAGGGCATCACGCCAGACATCAAGGTTGAACAGCCGCTGCCACCCGAACTGCGTGGTGAAGATGTCGTTCGTGGTGAGTCTGAACTCAAAGGCCACATCAAGGGCAATGAGGAAGACGATGCCGGTTCGGGTTCGGCCGCTTATGTGCCGCTTGAGACCAAGGATGACGTTCAGCTCAATGAAGCGCTGAAGCTTCTGCGCGGTGAAGAGGCCAATGCTGCCTTCCCACCAGATCCGAAGAAGAGCGTTCTGAACTGATCTGCCTATGAAGGCGATGGAAACATCAAACGCGGGAGTTCAGGCTCCCGCGTTTTCTTTTGTCGCAGTTCAATAATATTGAAACTGTATGTTCTGCCGCATATCAGTTGTGAAAACATTTGCGATTACACGGAGATATCATGTCGAAGCACAAAGGCCCCGTCGATCCTGAAAGCTTGCCCTATCGCCCTTGCGTGGGGTTGATGGTTCTCAACAAGGCCGGTCTTGTCTGGGCCGGGCGACGCATTGTTATTCCGGGCGACGAAATGGATGGCGCAACACAGCTCTGGCAGATGCCGCAGGGCGGTATCGATAAGGGCGAAGATCCGGCAGTTGCGTCGCTGCGTGAGCTTTACGAAGAAACCGGCATGAAGTCGGTGTCGCTGCTTGAAGAAGCGCCGAACTGGATCAATTACGATCTGCCAGCGCGTCTTGTCGGACAGGCGCTCAAGGGTAAGTATCGCGGTCAGACTCAGAAATGGTTCGCCTATCGCTTTGAAGGCGATGAGAGCGAGATTGCAATCAATCCGCCGCCCGGTGGTCATAGGGCAGAGTTTGAGGAATGGGCGTGGAAGCCAATGGAGGAGCTTCCTGAATTGATCGTGCCTTTCAAGCGTAAGGTCTACGAAGAGGTCGTGAGCGCTTTCCGGCATCTCGCGCCATAATTCGTCAGCCCCCTTGTCTAGCGGGGCAACATAATGTCAACTCGTTTCAGACGCGTCGCGGGCGCGTTCTGAGAGGGAGAATTGCTTATGGACGGTATGAGTCTTCTTGTATTCCTTTTCGTTGGTCTGATTGCCGGTTGGCTTGCTGGCAAGGTGGTGCAGGGTGGTGGTTTCGGCCTCATCGGCAATATCATCGTCGGCGTGATCGGTGCCTTCTTTGCGGGCTGGTTGTTGCCTCGCCTGGGCTTCTCGGTTGGCGGCGGTATTATCGCCGCGATCATCAATGCCTTCATCGGCGCGGCGATACTTCTGATTATTCTGCGGATCGTCAAACGCGTTTGATCGCGTATTTCATTTTTTGTAGTGGCCCGGTTTTTTGAGCGCGTTTCGATCTGATTAAATCAGATCGGCGCGTCTCAATATTTGTTTTGGCGCGCATCCTTCCCGAAAACCGTTTCACATTTTTCGGGACGCGCTAAAGACCGGGCTGTTCCTTTTCAAAGTCCTGACACATGACACCGAATTCTCAGCTGTCGCTGGGGCTGGCTCTTACGGCCTCGGCAGGTTTCGTTGATGCAATTGCCTTTCTTGAACTGGGAGGCTTTTTCGCATCCTTCATGAGCGGCAACACCACGCAGCTTGGCATTGCCATCGCTGGTCAGCCCGACGTGATGGGCAACGTCGTCATATGGCTGCCGGCTGCATTGATCGCTCTGTTCTTCGTCGGCGCGTTTTTTGGCACGCTGGCGGTAAGAGCCTATCGCAAGGACGGAAGCCTCGCGGTGATGGCGAGCGTTGTGATTGTGTTGCTGCTGGTAAGTATCTTGCGCCGTGAAGGGCTTGCGCTGGTCCATCCTGTGCTGCTGCTTGCAGCCGCCATGGGCGCACAGAATGCGGCCGTGCAGCCCATCGGTTCTGCACGGCTTGGCGTTACTTACGTGACAGGCACGTTGTTCAATTCTGCCGCTGATCTTGCCGGATCATTGCGTGGCGAGGTTCCGCGCTGGCGCTGGTTGCAGCATTTCGCGGTCTGGTTCTCGCTGATGGTTGGCGCTGTCTGCGGTGGTCTGGCGCATTATTTCATTGGTCTTGATGCGCTGTTTATTCCGGCAATCATGATTGTTGTCGTGATGGTGATCTACTGGAAAGCGCGATAGAGCGGCTTGTTTTTATCGCATTTCCGAACGCAAAACCGGTTCACATTTTTGCTGGAAATGCTTTAGCTAAACAGCGATTTCTCGTTCTCGACCAGTTCCGAAATCAGCGCTGAAACAGCAGTCACGCGGCGAAGTGTGCGTGCGGATTCATGATATGTGAGCCAATAGGCACGGCGGATTGTGCGATCTGGAAAGAGCGGCACGAGATCGGGATCGGCGCGTGCGATGAACGCATGAAGAATGCCGATGCCAGCACCGGCCCGCACGGCTTCCACCTGACCCAGCGCACTCGATACTTCGAAATCCGGTTTCCAGTCACGGCTGATTTCTGCGGCGTAGGCAAGCGACGGGTTGACCACGAGGTCTTCAACATAGCCAATCAGTCTGTGGCCACTCAGTTCTTCAGTCGTTTGCGGCGTGCCATGCTCTTCGAGATAGCTGCGATGGGCATAAAGACCGAGCGTATAATCCACCAGTCTTCGGGCAATCAGCCTGCCTTGCTCGGGGCGTTCCACAGTGATGGCGATATCCGCTTCGCGCCGTGACAACGAAAAAGAGCGTGGCACCGGCACCAGCTGAATAGTCAGGTCTGGGTATTGCTGTGTGAGTCGTGCCAGTCTAGGGGCGAGAAAATTCACGCCAAAACCATCAGGGGCGCCGATACGCACCGTGCCAGACACCGCAACATCGGCATTGCCAACCTGCGCACGGGCTGAAAGCATTTCCGCTTCCATACGTTCAGCCGCCAGAAGAAACTCTTCACCCGCCTGCGTCAGTGTCGAGCCATTGGTGCGGCGTGTCAGAAGTGTTGTCGAGAGTGCGGCTTCAAGCGCTGTCAGGCGACGTGCCACCGTGGTGTGGTTGATGCCTAACCTTTTGGCCGCTCCCAGAATTTGCCCCGAACGCGCAACGGCCAGAAATATCCGAATATCATCCCAGTTCATGGCACTCTCTGCTCAAGCGTATTCTTCGGAAGACCGTACTATAAAAAATGCACAACGGATACGCTTTTCAGCGACTTGCAATTGTGAATTTGCAGAGTCAGGATGTGTTTGAAGAAGGTGGCTCTTAGTGTCGCCTTATTGAACACCACAGCTGGGAGGCATTCCGATGCGTACTGTAGGACATTTCATTGGCGGCAAGCATGTAGCCGGCAAAAGCGGTCGTACGGCTGATATTTTTCAGCCGCTTGACGGCACGGTTCAGGGCACTGTGGCACTCGCCACGAAAGATGAAGTACGTGCAGCGGTCGAAAACGCTAAGGCGGCTCAGCCAGCATGGGCTGCAACCAACCCGCAGCGTCGCGTTCGCATTCTGCGCAAGTTCCTTGAACTCGTCGAAGCTGAATATGACAGCCTTGCAGAACTGCTGGCCCGCGAGCACGGCAAGACGATTGCTGACGCCAAGGGCGACATTCAGCGCGGTCTGGAAGTGGTGGAAGTCTGCCTCGGTTCCGCTCATATGCTGAAGGGCGAATTCACCGACAATGCAGGTACGGGCATCGACACCTATTCGATGCGTCAGCCGCTTGGTGTTGTTGCCGGTATCACGCCGTTCAACTTCCCTGCCATGATCCCGCTCTGGAAAGCTGGCCCAGCGATTGCCTGCGGCAATGCCTTCGTGCTGAAGCCATCTGAACGCGATCCGGGCGTGCCGATGCGTCTGGCCGAACTGTTCATGGAAGCAGGTCTTCCGGCTGGCATTTTCAACGTCGTCAACGGCGACAAGGATGCAGTTGATGCGCTGCTCGACGATAAGGATGTACAGGCAATCGGCTTTGTCGGCTCGACACCAATTGCTCAGTATATCTATGGTCGCGGCTGCTCGAACGGCAAGCGCGTCCAGTGTTTCGGTGGTGCCAAGAACCACATGCTGATCATGCCGGATGCGGATATGGATCAGACCGTGGATGCGCTGATCGGTGCCGGTTACGGTTCGGCTGGCGAACGCTGCATGGCGATCTCGGTTGCTGTTCCGGTTGGTGAAGATACCGCAAACCGTCTGATGGAAAAGCTGATCCCACGCGTTGAATCTCTGAAGATTGGCCCTTCGACTGATAATTCAGCCGATTATGGCCCGGTTGTCACCAAGGCCGCTCTCGACCGCATTCGTGGCTATGTCGATCTCGGTGTCGAGGAAGGCGCAAAGCTCGTCGTCGATGGTCGTGGCTTCAAGATGCAGGGCTACGAAAACGGCTTCTATATGGGTGGCTGTCTGTTCGACAATGTGACGTCAGACATGCGCATCTATAAGGAAGAAATCTTCGGCCCGGTTCTCTCGGTTGTTCGCGCCAAGAACTACGAAGAAGCCCTCGCACTGCCGAATGAGCATGAATATGGCAATGGCGTTGCTATCTTCACCCGTGACGGTGATGCAGCCCGCGATTTTGCCAGCCGCGTTCAGGTCGGCATGGTCGGTATCAATGTGCCAATTCCGGTTCCGATTGCTTACTACACCTTTGGTGGCTGGAAGGCTTCGGGCTTCGGCGATCTCAACCAGCACGGCCCGGATGCATTCCGCTTCTACACCAAGACCAAGACAGTCACCTCGCGCTGGCCGTCTGGCGTTAAGGATGGTGCGGAATTCGTTATCCCAACGATGAAGTAACGCAGGCGCTTCTTCATGTTGCGTGTCCTCGCCTTGCTGCGGGCACGCGGCATGGCGTTAAGGATGGTGCGGAATTCGTTATCCCAACGATGAAGAAACTCCAGGCGCTTCTTCATGTTGCGTGTCCTCGCTCCGCTTTGGGTGCGTGAGATCAAATACCTCCCGCCAAGTGAGAAACCCCGCCCCGCGGTGCCCCCGCCATGTGGCGGGGTTTTCTTTTTCAATGCGCTGACAGGGAGGGAACTGAGTTTCCATCTCTCCGTTAAAAACAAGCATGAAGATTTCCATGCGGTCGTTTGAAGGTCTGTGCGATTCATCTATGTTGCAGGCTTAGTCATCAGCCCGAGTTTTGCAGGAGTGCCACATGAGCGGAAAAATCAACCACCGTATCGTCCTTGCATCGCGTCCCGATGGACGGCCCACGGCAGAGAATTTTCGGCTTGATGAGGCCGCGATCCAGCAGCCGGGCGAGGGCGAAGTTCTGCTGAAAATCCGCTATCTCTCGCTCGATCCTTATATGCGCGGGCGAATGAGTGCGGCCAAATCCTATGCGGCACCCGTTGATATCGGTGCTGTCATGGAAGGGGGAACAGTCGGTGAAGTGGTGGAAAGTAAAAGCGCGGGCTTTCTTCCCGGCGATTTTGTTCTCTCGCATTCCGGCTGGCAGAGCTATGCGGTTGCCGATGCTTCCACGTTGCGCAAGCTCGATCCCCAGCAGGTGCCTGTCACGACGGCGCTCGGTGTCATGGGAATGCCGGGCTTCACCGCCTATTCCGGCTTGCTGACAATCGGCCAGCCCAAAGAGGGCGAAACAGTTGTGGTAGCCGCCGCGACTGGCCCGGTTGGTTCTGCGGTTGGGCAGATTGCCAAGCTTAAAGGTGCGCGGGCGGTCGGTATTGCGGGCGGGGCGGACAAGTGCAAAGCGCTGATCGACGAGTTTGGGTTTGACGTGGCCCTCGATCATCGCTCGGATAATTTCGCGCAGGAACTGGCTTTAGCCTGCCCAAAGGGCATTGATGTGTACTTCGAGAATGTGGGTGGCAAGGTGTTTGACGCCGTTCTGCCGCTGCTCAACCAGTTTGCGAGAGTGCCTGTCTGTGGGCTGATCGCGCAATATAATCAGAGTGGTGCTTTTGACGGGCCGGATCGGTTGCCGTTGCTTATGCGCGATATTCTGACCAAAAGCCTGACTATTCGCGGATTCATTCAACGTGATTTTGCCGATCAGCGCCCGGCCTTTTATCATGAAATGGCAAAATGGATTGCTGACGGCCATGTGCGTTATCGCGAGGATATCGTTGAGGGGCTTGAGAATGCTCCCAAGGCTTTCATTTCGATGCTGGAAGGTGGCAATTTCGGTAAGCTCATCGTGAAACTAGGCTGATCAGACAATATTCTGCTTGCAGAACTGCAATCCGGGCGTGATGCTGTGTCCTGTCCCGGTTCGGGTCTCCGGGAAACGAGTCTTTTCTTGAGGGCAGGCAGATTATGGGTGAGCGCCATCAGGCGGGCATAGGCGAGGGCGGTAGTCCGGGGCGCGAGCGCCAGGACGAGGCTCAACGCATTCTTGAACGACTGGAGCGGGAGCAGACCGGCCCCGAGGGTATTGTGCGTCGTGGGCTTTCCCGTACTGCAAGCCATCTTGCTGCCAATGATGCACCGGAGAACGATCCTATCGAACTCTGGGCCACCCGCATCGGACGCGGACTTGGACTCATCATCACGCTGGCGATTATCGTCTGGCTCATTTCTTATCTCATTCAAAGCCAGGTTTAACATGACGCTTTCTGCGCCTTCGGACGCGACAACCGTTATTGTCATCTCGAGCCATGTCGTTCGCGGTTCTGTCGGAAACCGTGCCGCCGTTTTCGCTCTGGAAACGCTCGGATTTCCCGTTTGGGCCGTGCCGACGGTGGTATTGCCATGGCATCCAGGCCATGGTCCTGCAGGGCGTATTGTGCCGCCCGCGCAGGAATTTGCAACACTGATGCAGGATCTTGAGCGCGCGCCATGGCTTGGCGAAGTGGGCGCTATCCTCACCGGCTATCTGGGCAACCCCGAACAGGCGAAAGCCGTGGCGGGACTGGTTAAAAAGGTGAAGGAGCGCAATCCCAACGCGCTTTACCTTTGCGATCCGGTGATTGGCGATCAGAAAGGTCTTTACGTGCCGGAGGCGACAGCGATTGGTATCCGCGATCACCTGATGCCGCTTGCCGATATTGCAACGCCCAATCGTTTTGAGCTGTCATGGCTGACGGGGGTTGAGCTTGAGGACAACAAGGCATTGATGGAAGCAGCACTTGATACCGGGCCAGCAACCATGCTGGTAACATCTGCATTTCCATTGATGGCGGGCAGCATCGGCAATATTCTGCTCACACCAACCCTTGCGCTGATGGCTGAACATCGTTGTGTCGATGGGCCGACCAATGGCCTTGGCGATCTGACATCGGCGGTGTTTCTGGCACGCAGGCTTGCTGGCTTTTCAGAAGAAAAGGCGCTGCAAAGAACAACGGCGGCAGTGTTCGAGATCATGGCCCGTTCAGCGAAACGGGGTGCCGATGAGCTGATGCTTGAAGCGGACGCCTCAAGCCTCGCAACGCCGATGGCTATGGTACAAACCCGACGATTGGTGCATCCAACCAAGGGATTGCGTGCATAAGAGTTGAATTATAGCATTTCCGAGCCAAAAGTGGGAACCGGTTTTGCGTCGGATAATGCGTAAAAACAAATAGTTACAGCGGTTCCAACGATTCAGTCTTAACTGGAACCGCTGTAAGTGGCAACGGGTCGCAAGTTGCGGCCTCACGTTTTTGATTGCTCTGCGTTTTCGATAGGGATAATGGAAAGTCATGGCTGATATTCCAGATACACTCCTCGCCGGTTACCAAACCTTTATGAGCGAGCATTTCGCGTCTGAAACGGCACGTTATAAGGAACTCGCTGAAAAAGGTCAGGCGCCAGAAACTCTGGTCATTGCCTGCTGCGATTCCCGCGCCGCTCCGGAAACAATTTTCAACACCGCACCGGGCGAAATCTTCGTATTGCGCAATGTTGCCAATCTTATTCCACCTTATGAACCGGATGGTGAATTCCATGCGGCTTCTGCGGCGCTCGAATTTGCAGTGCAGAGCCTCAAGGTGAAGAATATTGTTGTCATGGGCCATGGCCGATGCGGTGGTATTAAAGCAGCGCTTGATACGCAAAGCGCGCCGCTTTCACCAAGCGACTTTATCGGTAAGTGGATGAGCCTGATTGCGCCAGCGGCAGAAACCGTCAGCGGCAACCAGTTGATGACGCCGACCGAACGTCAGACCGCGCTGGAGCGTATTTCGATCCGCTACTCGATCAACAATCTGCGCACATTCCCATGTGTCGATATTCTTGAGAAGAAGGGCAAGCTCACCCTTTATGGCGCATGGTTCGATATCTCGACCGGCGAGCTTTGGGTGATGGATCAGCAGACAGGTGACTTCAAAAGACCTGAAGGTTCGGTCATAGAAGCACCGGAAACAGCAGCATAAGACGAAAAAAGCCCCGAAATTCGGGGCTTTTCTCTGTTCATTTTATGGCGAAACAATGTTCTCGCTTCGCCATAAGTATGATTATTCGTCGATTGCCTTGCCCATGACGGCAATAGCGCGCTGGTAGACCTGTGCAGCATTCCAGCCCTGGATTGCACCATAATTGGCTTCACCCGGCTGGTAGCCAGCACCACGACGCCAGCCGTGGCCGACCAGGAAGTTGGCGGTCGAATATAGTGCGTCAGCCTTCGAGCGGGCCATGTCGATATGACCGCTGCCATCACCATCCACGCCATATTTCAGGACGTTGACTGGCAGGAACTGCGTCTGGCCGATTTCGCCGTGCATTGCGCCGACTGCGTTTGGATCAAGATCTTCGCGGTCAATGAGCTTGAGCGCTGCGTAGAGCTGTTCGGTGAAGTAATCACTGCGGCGGCAATCATAGGCCAGCGTTGCAACTGCGGAAAGCGTATGCTGCTTGCCCAGATATGCGCCGAAGCCGGTTTCCATGCCCCAGATCGCGATCAGCGGGCCAGCTGGAACGCCATAACGCTTTTCGATATTGGCGAAGAGCGCTGCATTCTGCTTCTTGATCGATTTGCCGCGCTGGATGATCGTGTTTGCGCCGCGCTTCTGCATGAACTGCTCAAAGGAGAGCTTGAAGCTCTTCTGATTGCGGTCAGCATTGATGGTGGCCTGAGCGTATTTGGTTTTGCCCAGTGCATCGAGCGCGCGCTTGCCGACGCCGCGGCCTGGTGCTTCCTTCAACGTCTGCTGAAGCCAGGCACTATAGCCGGCGGCATTGTTGCCGCACTGGGCTGCCTCGGCAACACCTGCACCCGTCATCATACCCACTGCAAGAACTGCTGCTGCGGTCCAAGACCGGCCCTTGGCAACCAATGCCATTCGTTTCTCCTTTGGAGTTGATTCTACTTCGGCGCGAATTTGCCATTCTTTACGCCAAATGTCATGTCGGAACAGGACACCAAGTCCCACCATTTCGTTTGTTTTATCGCTAGAATAAGGGAGTTTGACAAGTTTAAGGCTTGAGAACGGCAATTTTCGCTCTGGTTGACAAAGTGCTTTATACCGATGGACTATAGCCTAGCTGGTAAAAACTATTTACCACTATGATTGCAGTTTGATCTTTAAGGCCACGACATTGACGAGGGAGGACGCCACATGTCGAATGGATTTCTTGCTTTATTTGCATTTTTGCCGATTTTCGTAGCCGGTGTAATGCTGGTTGGATTTCGTATTCAAGCCCGGATCGCCATGCCGGTCACTTACTTGATTACAGTCGTTGTTGCGATGGCTCTATGGGGCATGAGTGGCAACCGTGTCATCGCTTCTACCATCCAGGGGTTGATCCAGACCGCCGGATTGCTCTGGATTATCTTTGGTGCAATCCTGCTGCTCAATACATTGAAACATTCGGGTGGCATTTCTGCGATCCGTTCCGGTTTCGCACAAATCAGTCCTGATCGACGCATTCAAGTGTTTCTGATTGCCTGGCTTTTCGGTTCATTCATCGAAGGGGCATCTGGCTTTGGGACGCCTGCTGCTGTTGTCGCCCCGTTAATGGTTGCCGTTGGCTTTCCAGCACTTGCTGCAGTCACATTCGGTCTTATTATTCAATCGACCCCGGTTTCTTTCGGCGCAGTTGGAACGCCATTGATTGTTGGCGTTCAATCGGGTCTTAATCGCGAGGCATTGACGGAGCAGCTCCAAAGCGCTGGTTCGAACTGGGAACATTTCTTTCACATCATAACTTCGGAAGTGGCCATCCTGCATGCAGTTTGTGGGACTTTCATGCCACTTTTCCTCGTTGTCATCATGACACGCTTCTTCGGTCGAAATCGTTCTTGGACTGAAGGGCTCGCTATCTTGCCTTTCGCCATTTTTGCAGCGTTTGCATTCACTATTCCTTATGTTCTCAGCGCTGTGTTTCTGGGTGCTGAATTTCCGTCAATGATCGGGGGACTTGTGGGGCTGGCTCTCGCAACGCTTGCAGCACGGGCCGGATTTCTAATGCCAAAGCAAACCTGGGATTTTGCGCCAGCGTCAGAATGGCCTGAAGGCTGGATGGGCAGCGTCGAGATGAAGCTCGATGAGCTGACATCTCGAAAGATATCGCTGGGACTTGCCTGGGCGCCATATATACTTCTTGCGCTGTTTCTCGTTGTAAGTCGCACATTCCCTGCTGTTGGAAATGCTTTGAAGTCGGTGACTTTCGCCGCAACCAACATCATGGGAGAGACAGGTATAAGTGGTGACTTTGCGCCCTTGTTTCTGCCCGGTGGATTGCTCGTTATTGTCTGTCTGATCACCTTCTTCATTCACCGCATGTCTGTCACGCAACTATCAAAGGCGTTCGGTGAAAGTACGAAGACCTTGCTCGGAGCAGGTTTTGTTCTGCTTTTCACGGTTCCGATGGTTCGTGTGATGATCAATTCCGGCGTCAATTCAAAGGAGTTGGTCAGTATGCCGCTGATGGTGGCAGATTGGGTAGCGGTCGAGGTAGGCAGTATCTATCCGTTGTTCGCCCCGTCCGTCGGTGCTCTCGGCGCGTTCCTTGCGGGCTCCAATACCGTTTCGAATCTCATGCTCAGCCAATTCCAATATGGTGTTGCAGAAGGGTTGGGACTTTCCGGAGCTTTGATGGTTGCGGGACAGTCAGTGGGTGCCGCAGCAGGTAATATGATCGCTATTCATAATGTTGTGGCTGCTTCAGCAACTGTGGGACTGTTGGGTCGCGAAGGCTTGACGATGCGCATGACGATCATTCCGACTATCTATTATGTGACACTGGCAGGTACGTTGTTGCTGATCGGATTCTATATGATGGGCATCGGTGATCCGCTTGTTGGTTCACAAGCAGAATAAAGCCTGTATAAGCGGCCCCGCACCTATTGTGTCGGGGCCGTTTCCCGCCTTTTGCTTGACATTGCAGGCTCAAGCCCCTAAAGCCACACCCAATCTATCCGCGATCTTCAGAACGCGAGCCACCGACCGGGACCCATTTGGTATAAAGAGATCCCGGAGGTCCACATCCGACAGCGCGATGCGCCCTCGGGTGCTGTATCGCTTTGGTTGCTTCTTGAACTGGTCTGATCAAAGAACGATGTATCCCTGACGAAGCCTTACGCCTCCTCTCGGATTAAAAGGAAACTCGATGTTTGAATCACTTCAGGAGCGTCTTGGCTCCATTCTGAACGGCCTTACCGGACGCGGCGCTCTTTCTGAAAGCGACGTGACGGCTGCGCTGCGCGAAGTGCGTCGTGCGCTTATTGAAGCCGACGTTTCGCTGGAAGTGGTTCGCTCGTTTACCGATCGCGTTCGTGAGAAGGCAGTCGGCGCAGAAATTCTGAAAAGCATCAAGCCCGGCCAGATGGTCGTTAAGATCGTCCATGACGAACTTATCGAAATGCTCGGCACTGAAGGCGTTTCGATTGACCTGAACGCACCGGCACCTGTCGTCATTATGATGGTGGGTCTGCAGGGCTCAGGTAAAACGACGACAACCGGCAAGATCTCCAAGCGTTTGACCGAACGTCAGCGCAAGAAGGTGTTGATGGCGTCGCTCGATACACGTCGTCCGGCAGCACAGGAACAGCTTCGTCAGCTTGGCATCCAGACCTCTGTCGATACATTGCCGATCATCGCTGGCCAGTCGCCGGTTGAAATCGCCAAGCGCGCCGTTCAGGCTGCAAAGCTTGGCGGTCATGATGTGGTGATCCTCGATACTGCTGGTCGCACGCATATCGACGAGCCGCTGATGGTGGAAATGGCGGATATCCGCAAGGCCGCCAATCCGCATGAAATCCTGCTTGTGGCAGACAGCCTCACCGGTCAGGACGCCGTTAATCTCGCGCGCAATTTTGATGAACGCGTGGGTATTACCGGTATCGTTCTCACCCGTATGGATGGCGATGGTCGTGGCGGTGCAGCCCTTTCGATGCGCGCCATCACCGGCAAGCCGATCAAGCTGATCGCCACCGGCGAAAAAATGGATGCGCTTGAGGAGTTCTATCCAAAGCGCATTGCCGACCGAATTCTGGGCATGGGCGACATTGTTTCGCTCGTCGAAAAGGCTGCCGAAAACATCGACGCGGAAAAAGCCGCTGCGATGGCCAAGAAGATGCAGTCGGGCAAGTTCGATCTCAACGATCTTGCTGACCAGCTGGGCCAGATGAAAAAGCTCGGTGGTATGGGCAGCATCATGGGCATGATGCCCGGCATGGGCGGAATGAAGGACAAGGCTGCAGCAGCCGGTCTTGACGACAAGGTATTTGATCGTCAGCTCGCCATCATCGGCTCGATGACCAAGGCTGAGCGCGCCAATCCCGACCTTCTCAAGCACAGCCGCAAGCAGCGCATTGCCAAGGGTTCCGGCACCAATGCTGCCGACATCAACAAGCTTCTCAAGATGCACCGCCAGATGGCCGACATGATGAAAGTCATGGGCAAGGGCAAGGGCGGAATGATGAAGCAGATGATGGGCGGCCTTGCCAACAAGATGGGCCTTGGTGGTCTCGGCGGTATGGGCGGTATGCCTGATCTCTCCAAAATGGACCCAAAGCAGCTTGAAGCACTTGCCAAACAGGCCGAAGCCGCGGGTCTCACCAAGGGTGGTGGTCTGCCGGGTCTTCCCGGTGGTGGTCTGCCCGGTTTAGGTGGACCTAAGCTTCCAGGTCTTGGCGGCGGTCTTCCCGGTTTGCCGAAGAAGAAGTGAGTAAGATGGCTGACGAACAGAACACTGTACCTGCTGAACTTCTCGCACTGCGTGCGTCCATCGATAACATCGATGCAGCACTGATCCACATGCTTGCGGAGCGCTTTCGCTGCACCAAGGCTGTGGGTGTCCTGAAAGCTGAGCGTGGCCTTGCTGCTGCTGACCCAGCCCGTGAGAAGCGTCAGGTCGAGCGCCTTCGTGGCCTCGCAGTTGATGCCCATCTCGATCCAGATTTTGCCGAAAAATTCCTGAACTTCATCGTGAAGGAAGTCATTCGGCACCATGAGCATGCCGCTGCCAATCACAGCGGAAACTGAACACCGTAAAAGCGGTTCAACCGATTGCCCGTCAGGGCAGAACTATTGTCTAAAGGAAAGAAAAAATGGCTCTTAAGATCCGTCTCGCCCGCGCTGGCTCCAAGAAGCGTCCTTACTACCACGTTGTTGTTGCTGACGCTCGCAGCCCACGCGACGGCCGTTTCATCGAAACCGTTGGTGCATGGAACCCAATGCTTGCTAAAGACGCTGAACGCGTAAAGCTCGACGCTGACCGCATCCAGCATTGGATTGCACAGGGCGCACAGCCAACCGATCGCGTTCTTCGCTTCCTTGATCAGGCCGGTCTTGCAAAGCGTGAAGAACGCAGCAACCTGACCAAGGGTCTGCCAGGTAAGAAGGCTCAGGAGCGTCTCGCTCTTGCCAAGCAGGCTGAAGAAGATGCAGCTGCAAAGGCTGCAGCTGAAGCAGAAGCCGCTGCTGCCGCAGCAGCTGCTCCAGCTGAAGAAGCTGCAAGCGAATAGTCTTTCGCACATTGCGAATGGAAAAAGCGGCGGAGCAATCCGCCGCTTTTTTTTATGTTCTGATTTAAGGTCTGTATGATTTTACTTCAGATCCATTTGCCAGGTCTGCCCGATCAGATCAACGCCGAACGAATGGTGCGGTGCTTCGTCGACAAGCTGGAATCCAGCCCGCTCATAGAGACGCCGGGCTGTGGTCAAAACGCTATTCGTCCATAAGGTGAGTTGATCGTCACCGACTGCGCGGGCGCGTTCAATACAAGCATTTACCAGCTTCGCCCCGACACCTGTTCCGCGTGCTTCCTGCTCGACATAAAGCAAACGCAGTTTGCCAAGCTTTGGCCGGTCTCCACGCACCAGAAAGACCGAGCCAATGATGCGACCATCGAGTTCAGCCACCCAGGCTCCATCATGTGTTGGGTCAAAGGATTCAATGTAGTCGGCAAGAATACGGGCGACGAGTGCTTCATATTCGTGGTTCCAGCCATATTCTTTGGTGTAAAGCACAGCTTGCCTATGGATGATCCAGCCGAGGTCGCCAGCCTGCAAGTCTCGTAGCTTCGCTTCCGGACGGTGATCCTCATCGAATATGCGCATGATGGTGCCTGCGGCAGCCACCAGATTGGTGCGCTGGTCCGGATGCAGTTCGTCGAGTAGCCCACCGACAGCCTTGCAGGTGTTGCTTTCGAGTGCCGAATAGGCTTTTCGCCCTGCGTCGGTCAGTTCAATCGGACGGCTACGGCCACCATCAGGGTGCTGCGATGTTTCCAGCAAGCCACGTTCAGCAAATCGTTTCAGCGTTCTGCTGAGCTGACCACGATCAAGCCCGAGAACGCGCATGACGTCTGCGGCAGTCGGCATGGCCCGATGTGCGATCTCGTAGAGAATGCGCGCTTCAGTGAGCGTGAACGGGCTCTTGTCGAGATGAGCGTTGAGTAGGCCTAAGCGACGCGTATAGACGCGGTTGAAAGCGCGCAGCTTGCTAATATCGTCCTGATTTTGATTGAGTGTCATACCCGCATCTGCCTTTGCACGTCGCCTGTTATGTTGACTCTATCAATATACTGAATGTTGATAGAGTCAACATGATAGAAGAGCGTCAGTTTGTTTCGTCCAGGACGATGCTCGGATCATCTTGGCAAACGGGCTGGACGATGCGAGAAATTGCTTTATCTTATTGATTTGACGGCTCGCATTTTCGTCAACACGCATATGCGGGCAACCATGATTGTCTCTGGCGCTGCGAAGGCGCCTTTTTCAGGAGAACACTATGTCGGCTGTGACCGCTATCCGTTCTTTCTCATTCCCAGCATCGGTTCGCCGTATTTTCATTGCTCTGGGTCTTGTGATGCTTGTGCCGCTGCTTTCGGCTTGCGGTTTCAACACCATTCCCACCAATGAGGAAAAAGCCAAGGCTGCGTGGAGCGAAGTGCAGAACCAGTATCAGCGCCGTGCCGATCTCGTTCCCAACCTGGTTGAGACTGTGAAGGGTTATGCTGCCCACGAAAAAGAAACTCTGCAGGCTGTCATCGACGCGCGTGCCAAGGCAACGCAGGTGCAGATCACGCCGGAGACGCTCAATAATCCAGAGCTCTTCAAGCAGTTTCAGGACAATCAGGCCAACCTCACCAGTGCGCTTTCGCGCTTGATGGTGGTGGTGGAGCGCTATCCGGACCTCAAGGCCAACCAGAACTTCCTCGCACTGCAGTCGCAGCTTGAAGGCACGGAAAACCGCATTGCCGTGGCACGCCGCGATTATATCGAAGCAGTCCGCGTCTATAATACGGCGATCCGCACCATGCCGACGATGATCTGGACATGGATCTGGTATCGTGATGCCGTGCCAATGCAGACATTCACTGCAGATGCTGCAAACCAGTCGGCGCCTCAGGTCAACTTCAACAACTGATCGGGCGTTCCGTGGCAGCGTTGCTTCCCTTTCGTGAGGCGGTCGTTCGTGGCCTGAATGGGCCACGACTGGTTGCGGCTTTTCTGTTTTTTCTGTTTGCGAGTTTTGTTGCGGTTGGCGCGAATGCGCAGGATGCAGCACAGCCGGCACAGGTGCTGACGGGGCGTGTCGTTGATGCGGCGGGGATCATTGATCCGGCTGAGCGGCAGCAACTCACCCAGAAACTCGCGGATTTTGAAGCAAAGTCATCCGATCAGGTGGTCGTGGTGACTGTTCCAAGCCTCAATGGCGAGGACATTGAAAGCTATTCCAATCGCTTGTTCCGTGCCTGGGCGCTTGGTCAGAAGCAGGAAAACAACGGTATTCTGCTGGTTGTGGCACCCAATGATCGCAAGGTGCGTATCGAGGTCGGTTACGGGCTTGAAGGCACGATGACGGATGCGCTTTCGAGCGTCATCATCAATGGCACGATCATTCCGGAGTTCCGCACCGGCAATTATTCAAACGGTATCGTGCAGGGTGTCGATGGCATTCTGTCCGTGCTGTCCGGCGATGCTGCCGAACTTGAAGCGCGTGCCAAGCGGAATGTTCAGACGAGTTCCGGTTCGGATGACATCGATTGGGTTTTCGTCGTTTTCATTACCTTCTGGGCCCTGATCTTCTTCGGCGGCTTCGGCATGGCAATCCTGACACCGATTTTTGGCCAAAAGATCGGTCCGGGAAAATATCGCTGGCTTGGCATGGTGATGGATTTTAATTCCCGTGGCGGTTCCGGCGGCGGCGGCGGGTTTTCCGGCGGCGGTGGCGGATGGTCATCGGGCAGCAGCGGTGGCGGCGGGTTTTCCGGCGGCGGTGGTTCGTCGGGTGGCGGCGGCGCTTCGGGTAGCTGGTAAGGGAGAATTCTGTGCGAGGCAAAAACCTTATCAGCGATCAGGATCACAAGCGCATTGCCGAGGCGATCCGTGCTGCTGAAACCAATACGAGCGGTGAAATCTACGCGGTTCTGGCACGCACCAGCGATGACTATTTCTTTGCGGCGGGTTTTGTTGCGACCTGCGGCATCCTTATCGCGTCGGTGATCGCAGCGTTTCTTGCGCATTGGTACTGGTTTGATATTCGCCTGCCGATGTTCGGTCTGGCCGTGCTGGCTTCGTTCATCACAGCGATGCTGGTGCTGCGATTTTTGCCGTCAATCCGTCTTCTGCTTGTGCCGCGCCGTATTCGCTACAAGCGCGCGCATCTCAATGCGCTACAGCAGTTTCTGGCGCGCAATGTCCACATCACTGAACACCGCACCGGTATTCTGCTGTTTGTTTCCATGGCAGAACATTATGCGGAGGTGATTGCCGATGCAGGCATTCATGCGCGGGTCGAGCAGGAAGAATGGAACGGCATTGTTGCCACACTGACGCATCACGCTTCGCGTGCGGAAGTGGCAGAAGGTTTCGTGTTGGCGATAGGTCAGGCGGAGGCTTTGTTGGAAAATCATTTCCCCGCAGGCGAGCACAATATCAACGAACTGGACGATCATCTGATCGAGCTTTGATCGGTTGAATTGCGCGGCAGATTCGCCGCTCATTTGTGGCGAAATTTAGCTTTTATGACGCTTACGTAAAGCTCGCATGACCATTTCCGGAAAGCCAAACGGCATATTTCGAAATTTCCCGAAGGGTTTTCGAAGTTTTGTTCCAAATTAAATGGATTAGATGCGAGTTTTCTGGCTTTCACGGAAATATTTGGTTGTTTTCAACGATTTGTCATCGAAACGGGTGCCTAATCTGCTAGTTTGGCGCGCATTGCCATCATGACAGGAGTATCCGACGTGACTGCAAAGCAGGATCGGTCGAGCAAAGTTAAAGGTTCCAAGGCAAGCAAGGAGGAGAAGAAGGGAGGACAGTCGAAGGCGCTCATTGCCTTTTCGCAGCTTCTCTTCGAATGGGCACCGCCCGAAGATCTTGCGGCTTACGATGCTGCAGCACTCGATAAATCTGCCCAGTACGGCTATGAAGCGCTTGAATCTTATCGCAAGGGCAAGAGCATCATCAGCGTCGATAACAGCATCGAACGCCATGGCCGCCCCGTCAGCGTTATTACCATCGTCAACGACAACATGCCGTTCCTGCTCGACTCCATCATGGGTGAGCTGAACGATCATGTCAGCCAGATTTTCATGGTTGTTCACCCGGTTCTCGATATCGAGCGGGAAAAGGACGGCCTTACAATTCTGGGCGAAGCTTCGCAGCTCGCACCCGCCAAGGGCGTTGAGCGCGTCAGCCTTGTGCAGATCCATCTGCCAGCCCTCGACAAGCAGGCCAAAGCCGATCTGACCGCCGCCATCAAACGCGTGCTTGGACAGGTTCGCGCTGCTGTCAGCGACTGGAAACCGATGCTGAAACGTCTTGATGACGCTATCGCCGATTACAAGCGCGTTCAGGAACTGACGCTTGATCCAGCCATGCCGGAGGCAATCGCTTTCCTCGAATGGCTGCGTGATGATCGCTTCATTTTCCTCGGAATGCGCGAGCTGACCTTCAAGGGCAAGGGCGAAAAGCGTGAGTTGGTTCCGGTCAAGGAAACACTCGGAATCCTCAATGACAGCGAAGTCCGCGTTCTGCGCAAGGACGACGATGACACGGTTACGCCGCGCGAGGTTACAGAATTCCTCGATAGCAGCGAACCGCTGATCGTCACCAAGGCCAATTCGCTTTCACTGGTGCATCGCCGGTCTTACCTCGACTATGTTGGCGTGAAGATTTTTGGGCCGAATGGCGACGCGATTGGCGAGCTGCGTCTCGTTGGTCTGTTCACATCTGTTGCCTATATCAGCTCAGTTGCCGGTATTCCGTTCATCCGTTCTAAGGCTGATACGGTTATCAAGCACCTTGGCTTCAATCGTGAAGACCATTCCGGCAAGGCGCTTGTGAATGTGCTGGAAGAATATCCGCGTGATGAACTTTTCCAGATCGATGCGGAAAGCCTCACAGCCAATGCCGAACTGATCCTGGCTCTTGGCGAGCGCCCACGCGTTCGTGCAATCCCGCGTCTTGACCGCTTTGGCCGTTTTGCCACCGTACTGGTCTATATCCCGCGTGACCGTTACGACTCTGTCGTGCGTGAGAAGATTGGTCGCTACCTCGTCGAAATTTATAGCGGCGACAGCTTCGAATTCCATCCAGTCTTCCTGCAAAATGGTCTGACGCGCGTTCAGTTCGTCATCCGTCGTCATGAACGTTCCACGCCGCATGTGGATCGCGATGCGCTGGAAGAAGAAGTGCGTTCAATCGTTCGCACATGGGAAGACGCCGTGCGTGAAAGCTCGGACAGCGCAGATGCAAAGACCATTGCTCTGGCTTCGAGCTTCCCGCAATCCTATCGCGAAATCTTCACGGCTCCGGAAGCGCTGGTCGATGCAGAACGCATTGCTGGCCTGAGTGCAGAAGCCCCGCTTTTCGTGGACTTCTATCGTTATCGCACCGATGGTCCGGATGCGGTTTCGCTCAAGCTCTATCATCATGGCGCGCCGGTTGTGTTGTCACAGCGTGTGCCGCTTCTTGAAAACATGGGCTTCCGCGTTGTTAGCGAGCAGACCATCGATCTGCCGCAAGCAGGCAAAGATGGTGCTGCAGTTTACGTGCATGACATGCAGCTCGTGAACGCCTATGGCGCGCCGGTTGATCTGTCCGATGATGGCGAGATGCTGGAAGATGTGTTCCGCAATGTCTGGGACGCTCTCGCTGACAATGACGGTTATAACGCTCTGGTGCAGACCGCACGTCTGAGCGCACGCCAGATCATGATCCTGCGTTCTTATGGCCGCTATCTGCAGCAGGCAGGTATTGCCTATTCGCAAGGTTTCATTGCCGCAGCACTCAACCGCTATCCGGAAATCGCCAGCGATCTTTATTCGCTGTTTGATCTGCGCTTCAACCCATCGGCCAAGCGTCGCGACGCTGCTGAAAAGAAGCTGGTCGACGGTATCGAAACGGCACTTCTCGGCGTTCCAAGCATCGATGATGACCAGATTCTGCGTCGTTTCCGCAACCTGATCGAAGCAACGTTGCGTACCAATGCCTATCAGCCGGATGCTGAAGGCAAGCCACGCGTGACATTCGCGTTCAAGCTTAATCCGCGGCTTGTCGAAGGTCTGCCTGATCCGCGTCCGTATCGCGAGATTTTCGTCTATGGCCCGGAAGTGGAAGGCGTACACCTACGCTTTGGTGCTGTAGCGCGTGGCGGTCTGCGCTGGTCGGACCGCGCACAGGATTATCGCACAGAAGTCCTGGGTCTCGTAAAAGCACAGCAGGTCAAGAATGCGGTGATTGTCCCGGTTGGTGCCAAGGGCGGCTTCTATCCGAAGCGTCTGCCGGTTGGCGGCGATCGCAATGCCGTGTTTGAAGCCGGTCGTGATGCCTATAAGGTCTTCATTTCCACGCTTCTGTCGGTCACTGACAATATTCATGACAATGATGTTGTGCCGCCTGCGGAAGTGGTTCGTCACGACAATGACGATCCGTATTTCGTTGTTGCTGCCGATAAGGGCACGGCAACCTTCTCCGATACGGCAAATGCGATCAGCCAGGCACATGACTTCTGGCTCGATGATGCTTTCGCATCGGGTGGTTCTGCCGGTTACGACCACAAAGGTATGGCGATCACCGCGCGCGGTGCATGGGAAGCCGTGAAGCGGCATTTCCGTGAGTTCGACAAGGATATCCAGACCGAGCCGTTCACGGTTGCAGGTGTTGGCGATATGTCGGGTGACGTGTTCGGTAATGGTATGCTCCTGTCGGAGCAGATCAAGCTGGTTGCAGCCTTCGACCACCGCGATATCTTCATTGATCCAAGCCCTGTTCCAGCTGACGGCTTTGCAGAGCGTAAGCGTCTGTTCGAACTGCCGCGTTCGAGCTGGCAGGATTACGATCGCTCTAAAATCTCGTCAGGCGGTGGCGTTTATAGCCGCAGTCAGAAGACGATTACGCTGTCGGCAGAAGCGGCAAAGGCCATTGGCCTTGGCAAAACCACTGCTTCGCCGCAGGAAATCATGACGGCGATCCTGAAGGCGGAAGTTGATCTTCTGTGGTTCGGCGGTATCGGTACCTATATCCGAGCCGGTGCTGAAACGGATGCGCAGGTTGGTGATCGTGCCAATGATGCAATCCGTATCACGGGCTCGGAAGTTCGGGCGAAGGTTGTCGGCGAGGGGGCAAATCTCGGTGTCACGCAGCGCGGACGCATCGAATATGCACTGACTGCTGGCCGCAGCAATACCGATGCTATCGACAACTCTGCAGGCGTCAACTGCTCCGACGTTGAGGTCAACATCAAGATTGCATTGGCTGCTGCCATGCGTTCGGGCAAGCTCAAGCGTCCTGCACGCGACAAGCTGCTGGTGAGCATGACCGACGATGTGTCGGAACTGGTGCTGCGCAACAATTATCTGCAGCCGCTCGCACTTTCATTGAGCGAACGTCAGGGCCTCACGGAGCTGCCTTATCAGGCTCGCTTCATGGCCGAGCTTGAAGCGCGCAAGCTGCTGGATCGCAAGGTCGAGTATCTGCCATCGGACGCAGTGCTTAATGATCGTCAGAAATCAGGACAGCCGCTGACGCGTCCGGAACTCGCGGTTCTGC
The DNA here is from genome assembly GCF_002252525.1 of Brucella pseudogrignonensis. GTDB lineage: Bacteria > Pseudomonadota > Alphaproteobacteria > Rhizobiales > Rhizobiaceae > Brucella > Brucella pseudogrignonensis. Next base: position 213,841 of record NZ_NNRM01000012.1, on the reverse strand, counting down.
TCGCCTATGCCAAGCTGTCACTGTCGGATGATCTGGTGGCAAGCAGGCTTCCAGACGAGCCGTATTTCGAGCAGCTGTTGTTTGGTTACTTCCCGAAGCGTATGGTGAAAACCTATGCTGACGAAATTTCCAATCACCGCCTGAAGCGTGAAATCGTCGCTACTTTGCTGGCTAACGATATTATCAATCGTGGCGGCATCACCTTCATCAGCCGTTTGGCCGATACGACAGGCAAGTCGCCTGCCGATATCGTCCGCGCTTATGTGGCGGTGCGCGATGGCTTTGAGATCAATGCGATCTATGACGCTATCGATGCGCTCGATAACAAGGTGGCGGGTGATGTGCAGAACCAGTTCTATCATCTGGTTGGCGAGATGCTGCTTGCGACGACCGCCTGGGTTCTGCGCAACGACACCACGCGTGCAAATCTGACAGAACTGGTGAACACCATCACCACGGCCCGCTCGGCTCTTGAGCCACGCTTCGATAGTCTGATGCCGGACTACTTGATTGATGCAGTGCAGGCCGATAAGGCGACCTTTGTTGAAAAGGGTGCGCCTGAGAAACTTGCTCAGCGTCTGGCCAATCTGCAGCTTGCAGGCATCATGCCGGATATCGCATTGATCGCACATCTGGCTTCTGCCGATCTGGTTGCAACCGCCAAGGCTTATTTCGGTGTATCGGAAGCCTTCCGCATTGGTCGTATCGAAGAAGCAGCACGCACCATTCCAGTCACCGACTATTATGACGGTCTGGCACTATCGCGTGCGAGCGATACGATCACGCAGGCAGCGCGTGGCATCACGATTGCAGCACTGAAAAAGCACGGCAAGGACAAGGATCCGGCGGCGGCATGGTTTGCAGAAGATGCAGCGCGCATCGACCAGATCAGAAACCGTATGGTTGCTCTGACCGAAGGCGGCGATCTCACCGTGTCGCGTCTGGCAGTTGCCGCAGGGCTGATGTCCGATTTAACCCAATGAGGGTTCGACAACTCTGATTAAAAGGGGCGGCTTAGGTCGCCCTTTTTTGTTTATTGTCGGTGGTGATACCGCAGTATAAGGTCTGGCTTATTTATGACCGAATAGCTTTTTAACACCGGGGGCGAGGAGCAATTTGTTGAGCGATCAACCTTTAAGCGCGGGAGGTTATGCCTCGCGACGCGGCGTATGGGGCTGGATATTTTTCGACTGGGCGGCTCAGCCGTTTTTTACAGTTGTGATCACGTTCATCTTTGGTCCTTACTTCATTTCACGCATGGCCGAGACTGCAGAAGCCGGGCAGATCGCCTGGGGTTACGGTTTTGCTGCCGCAGGCTTCGCTATCGCAATTCTTTCTCCCATTCTCGGTTCGATTGCCGATCAGACAGGGTCTCGCAAGCCGTGGATCGGGTTCTTTGCCGTACTAAAGATCGTCAGTCTGATGACGCTCTGGTTGGCAGTGCCTGGCGCTAACCTGTTCTGGGTTCTGCTTGCCTTCAGCATTGCAATGGTTTCGGCAGAGTTTTCCATCGTCTTCAACGATTCAATGATGCCGCGTCTGGTGCCGCGCGAAGAGATTGGACGCGTTTCCAATCTGGCCTGGGGCCTTGGTTATCTCGGTGGCATGATCGTTTTGATCTTTGTGGTCTTTTGCCTCGCCGCTTCACCTGAAACCGGCAAAACGATTATCGGTATGAAACCCTTGTTCGGGCTTGATCCTGTGCAAGGGGAAGATGCCCGTATAACTGGGCCGATCTCCGCGCTCTGGTATCTGATATTTATTCTGCCGATGTTTCTTTTTACGCCTGATCAGGCGCGAGGAAAGCCCCTGCGTCAGGCGCTGGGCAAAGGTCTGTCTGAGCTCAAGGCAACATTAAGTGAGGTTCGTAAACGCCCCGGGATCGCACGATTTCTCATCGCGCGGATGGTCTATCAGGATGGCGTTAATGCAATCATTGCACTGGGTGCAGGCTATGCCGCCTCCATGTTTCAGTGGTCGATCACTGAGATCGGCCTGTTCGGCATGATCACCAATGTCATGGCGATTTTCAGTTGCCTTGTTGCGAGCCGCATGGATACGCGTTTTGGCTCCAAAGTCATCGTTATGATTTCACTGTGGCTTTTGTTGCTGGCGTCCGTTGGGATTGTATCGACAGGGCGCGATTATCTGATGTTCGGCATCATGCCACTGGAATATTTGCCGGCTCAAGGTTTGTTCGCGACCCCTGCGGAACATGCCTTCCTGGTTTACGGCGTCATGCTGGGCGCTGCCTTCGGCCCTGTGCAGGCGTCCTCCAGGTCGTGGTTTGCCCGGAGCATCAGGCCTGAAGAATCAGGCCGCTATTTCGGTATCTATGCCTTGGCAGGGCGGGCAACGAGCTTTGTCGGCCCCTTCCTCGTGGCAACAGTGACCGCGATCACGCATTCAGCCGCAATAGGGATGTCGGTGCTGGTGCTCTTCTTTGCGATTGGCATTCTGCTTGCCGCAAGAACACCTTATCCTGCGGATCGATAGGGGAAGTCAGCGCGCATCCCGGCGCGCTGATTTCATCGCTCAATCATTACATCATGCCAGCGGCTTTGGCGCATGTGATCGCGAGAAAGCCGCCGATGATCGGCGCTGCTACGGGCACCCAGGCATAGGACCAATCCGAGCTGCCTTTTCCCGGAATAGGCAGCAATGCATGGGCGATGCGTGGTCCGAGATCGCGTGCCGGATTGATCGCATAGCCGGTGGGGCCGCCAAGTGAAACACCAAGTGCCCAGACAAGCAGGCCGACCATCAGTGGTCCAAGGACGCCTGTTGCACCAACAGCCTTTGCACCAATGGCAATGACCACAAAGACCAGAACAAATGTGCCGATTATTTCCGTCAGGCAATTGGCTGGTATGTTGCGGATGGCAGGCCCGGTGCAGAAGACGCCGAGCTTGAGGCCTTTGTCTTCCGTTGGCTTCCAGTGAGGCAGGTAGGCGAGATAGACAAGCACCGCACCTGCGAAAGCACCAAGCATCTGAGCCGCAATGTAGGGCGCTATTTCAACCGCAGGAAAAGTACCGGCCGCATAAAAAGCAAGCGTCACGGCGGGGTTCAAATGACCCGCACTGCCAGCTGCAACGGCAACCATCACACCACAGAGAACCGCAAAGCCCCAGCCTGCGGTAATAACGATCCAGCCGGAATTCTGGCCTTTGGATTTTGCAAGAAGCACGTTTGCAACCACGCCATCGCCCAACAGGATAAGCACCATCGTGCCGAGAAATTCACCGATAAAACCATTACTCATCATCTACTCCGAGAGAATAATTTAGGTACTAAAAAGTCGCCCGGTGAGCGGATGTGCTCACCGGCTGTCGATAATCATTGATCGTTTTCAAGTTCGATCTGTTACGAGAGCCTTAGAGCGTGTCGCGGTTAATTGTATCCACAACGCTCGCTCTAACTCATTGTTTTTACGCATGTCGTTATCGGAAAACCGGTTCCCACTTTTCCGCGACATGCTTTAGTTTTAATCGACCCAGTTGAGAGACCGCTGCACGGCCTTCTCCCACGCGTTGAACAGACTGGTGCGCTCCTTTGCCGTCATCTTTGGATGCCAGCGCTGGCCGACCTGCCAGTTTTCAATAATGTCGTTTGTCGACTTCCAATAGCCCACGGCAAGCCCAGCCGCATAAGCTGCACCTAGGGCTGTTGTTTCAATGATCTTCGGACGCACGACTGGAACACTCAGAATGTCGGACTGGAACTGCATGAGCAGCTCGTTGATGGTCATGCCACCATCGGCACGCAGTTCAGTAATCTCTACACCTGAATCCTTGACCATAGCTTCCAGCACTTCGCGCACCTGATAGGCGCTTGCTTCAAGGGCGGCGCGGGCAATGTGACCTTTATTGGCAAAGCGCGTCAGACCAGCAATGACGCCGCGTGCGGAATCTTCCCAATGTGGTGCGTAAAGGCCGGAGAAGGCCGGGACGAAATAGACATCGCCATTGTCTTCGACGGTGCGCGCCAGTGTTTCAATGTCAGCGCTGGTTTTGATAATGCCAAGATTATCGCGCAGCCATTGCACCAGTGCGCCGGTGATAGCGATGGAGCCTTCCAGCGCATAGACCGGCTTTTGCTCACCAAGCTGATAGGCAACAGTCGTTAGAAGCCCATAGGTGGATGGAACCAGCTTTTCGCCAGTATTCATCAGCATGAAGCAGCCGGTGCCATAGGTGTTCTTGGCTTCGCCCGGCTCAAGGCAGGCCTGACCGAAAAGGGCTGCCTGCTGATCGCCCAGAATGCCTGCAAGCTTCACACTGACAAGCGCGGGCAGGGTAATCTCGCCATAGACTTCGCTGGAAGAACGAATTTCCGGCAGACAAGCTGCGGGAATACCGAACAGCTGCAAGATTTCCTCGTCCCATTTGAGCGTAGACAAATCCATCAACTGCGTGCGTGACGCATTGGTTACATCGGTGATGTGAATGCCGCCTTTTGCGCCGCCGGTGAGATTCCAGACAAGCCAGCTATCCATCGTGCCGAACAGCGCATCGCCTGCTTCGGCCTTTTCGCGCGCACCGGGAACATTATCGAGTATCCAGCGCAGTTTAAGGCCCGAGAAGTAAGTCGAAATCGGCAGTCCCGTCTTATCGCGCAGGCGATCCGCGCCACCATCTTTGACAAAATGATCGACCAGCTCGTCCGTGCGTGTGTCCATCCAGACAATGGCATTGTAAAGCGGTGCGCCGGTCTTCCCGTCCCACAGCAGCGTTGTTTCGCGCTGATTGGTGATGCCGACGGATGCAATATCGGAAGCCGTGAGCTTCGCTTTCTTCAGTGTTTCGCCGATAACATGCTGCGTGTTGCGCCAGATTTCATTGGCATTGTGCTCAACCCAGCCAGCCTTGGGATAGATCTGCTCGTGTTCGCGCTGATCCATGGCGACAATATCGCCGTTCCGGTCAAAAATGATAAAACGTGAACTGGTGGTTCCCTGATCGATGGAACCGACGAACTGTGTCATTTACTATGCTCCTCCCGCTCGAATGGCAGAGATCTTGTCAGGATGCGAATATGTATGTCCGTTGCAACCCATTTTCGCTAATCTCGAATGAATATATGCATCTCTCCAAAAACCACTTTGCTCTTTTTGAGCAGGTGGCCACTTCAACATAATTCAGGCCCGTATTGCAGCACTCCCAATGCTTTTTCGCTGACACCCTTTATTTCATTTATGCATTAAATGAACTTAATCGAAATAATATGAATATCAAACGAAAGCAATAGGGGTATTTTAGAGCGATTATCCCGCCTCTTTGATAAGATTTGCAGGCTAATTAATAGGGCGCACTTTCGTTTGCGAAAATCCATCCTATTTATCAAGTTCTCAAAGAAAAAGCCCCGGCAACATAGTGTTGTCGGGGCTTTCGGGTTCAATATAGATTGCTGTATTAGAGCGACCTTTGTGCGCCCGGAAGGGCGCACGGCGCTCTAGTGACGGAAGTGACGCATTCCGGTCATCACCATGGCAATGCCATGCTCGTCAGCTGCAGCAATGACTTCATCGTCACGCATCGAGCCGCCCGGCTGGATAACCGCCGTGGCACCTGCCTGAACAGCAGACAGCAGACCGTCAGCAAACGGGAAGAACGCGTCGGACGCAACAACACAGCCCTTGGTCAGCGGCTCGGCAATACCGGCAGCTTCTGCTGCATCTTCTGCCTTACGCGCTGCGATACGGGCCGAGTCCACGCGGCTCATCTGGCCTGCACCGATGCCAACCGTTGCGCCATCCTTGACGTAGACGATTGCGTTCGACTTCACATGCTTACCAACGCGGAAAGCGAACTTCATATCGTTGAGTTCGGCTTCGCTTGGGCTCCGCTTGGTGACAACTTTAAGGTCAAGATCATCGACAACACCGTTGTCGCGCGACTGAACCAGCAAGCCGCCTGCAACGGTTTTCGCTGCAATGCCCTTGGCGCGCGGATCAGGCAGACCGCCCGTTACCAGCAGACGTAGGTTTTTCTTGGCTGCAACGATGGCCTGTGCGCCTTCGGTGGCGTCTGGCGCGATGATGACTTCGGTGAAGATTTTGACGATTTCTTCAGCGGCAGCTTCATCAAGTGTCTTGTTGAGCGCAACAATACCGCCAAAGGCCGAAACAGGGTCGCAGGCCAGTGCCTTGAGATAGGCTTCGGTGATGGTTGCAGCTTCGGCGACGCCGCAAGGATTGGCGTGCTTGATGATGGCAACGGCTGCCGTGCGGGCTGGGTCAAACTCGGCTACGAGCTCAAAAGCTGCATCCGTGTCGTTGATGTTGTTATAGGAAAGCTGCTTGCCCTGAAGCTGCGTTGCTGTGGCCACACCCGGACGCTGTTCGCCGGTCAGATAAAAACCAGCCGTCTGATGTGGGTTTTCACCATAGCGCATGACAGAGTGCAGCTTGCCTGCAACCGAGCGATAGGTCGGGGTTTCCTCACTGATTGCTTCGGCAAACCAGTTTGAAATGGCTGCATCATAAGCGGCAGTACGTGAGAACGCCTTGGCTGCGAGCTTTTTGCGGAAAGAAATCGGCAGCGAGCCTTCGTTCTTTTCGAGCTCGGCTACAACGTCTGCATAGTCGGCCGGATCGACAACGGTTGCGACATAGGCATGGTTCTTTGCCGAGGCGCGGATCATGGCTGGGCCACCAATGTCGATATTTTCAACAGTGGTGTCGTAGTCGCCGCCCTTGAAGCGGACTTCTTCAAATGGGTAGAGATTGATGACGGCCAGATCGATGCCGCCAATGCCGTGGGCTTCCATTGCAGCAACGTGTTCAGGGTCGTTGCGCACTGCAAGCAGGCCGCCGTGAACCGATGGGTGCAGCGTCTTTACGCGTCCGTCCATGATTTCCGGGAAGCCGGTGACTTCCGAAACGTCCTTTACAGGAATGCCTTCTGCGGCAATCGACTTGGCGGTACCGCCGGTCGAGAGGATTTCAACGCCATGGGCATGAAGTGCCTTGGCGAAATCGATGAGGCCGGTCTTGTCGGACACGGAAAGGAGGGCGCGGCGCACCCGATGAAGATCGGGAGCGGGAATATGCTTGGAGCTGACAGCCATAGGAAACGGTCTCTTCGTTGCTGAAGCGTTTTGCGTTCAGGAAGGGTGGGACGATGGCGAGTTAGCACAGCTGAGACACGAATCATACCCTAAAAGCCAGCAATCGGGGCTTTGTTGATTAGGCGTAACTTCCAATCGCAACGCGGCTGAATTGCCAGTTCACTTCCGGCAGTTCAGAAGCCGGGAAGGACAGGACGATTTGCTTTGATGTCACAGGTCCGCGGAAGCCTGCAAAGAAGATGCTGTCTTCCAATTGCGGAGCAACTTCGAAACAGGAAAAGGCCCATGTGTCGTCATGTGGGGCACTGAGGATAATCAGGCCGTTTTCATCAAACGAGATATCCACCGATGGGTGGATATGAAAGCGCACCGCGACATTGTCGCGACCATTGGCTTTCAAAGCCTTGGCATCGCCACGATAGAAACGGTCGGCACCCTGAATGACGCTGCCATTATGCGAGAGCACAACGCGCCGCTCATGGTAAATACCGAAAAGGCGGGCATAGCCATCATGGCTTGCGACAAAGCCTTGACGTCCAAGGTCTTCCACGCGGTCGCGCTGAACTTTCGTCGGGCCTGCAATAATCGGCGTGCCGATCATGTTGGAGAGGCCTGCATTCAGGCTGAAACGGCAGGATGAAGTGTCATTGATGGTGGCAGTCGAGTGCGCAGCCGTCGAGCGCCCCAACGGGCGAAATTCCGGTGGGCCGTAACGGTCGACACCGGAATTGACGATATAGCGCTGACGGCCCGAAGACATTTCAAAGGCGAGACAGCCCGCATGGGCATCACGCGATGCCGTTACAGGCGGCGGAAGGCCGGTATCGGCGATAATGGTCGTCGCACCCATCGACAGGCGTTCATAGCCCGAATAAGGCGCGTGGGTCAGCGGTGAACCTGCGGTTTCATCGTGACGCAAAACAGAAATGATGCGCTCGGACAGCGTTGGTCCAACACCATTGAAAAGCGCTAGGCTGCCATCCTGATGCCGGAAGAAACGCAGTGCCGGCAACATGCGCTCGACAGCTTCGATCAATGCCTTTGGCGGGGATTCCGTGCCATTGGCATAGGTCTGACGCAGCGGCAGAAGATCGGCCAGCAGTTCAAGGATCGTAACCGGGTTGCGCGAGATATGCCCGCCATCAGGCAGGATCTGGCGCTTCAGCTCATATTCGAGATTGCGACGGGCTGCGCGGGCGGTCGGTGGTGAAACCGGCAAGGCGAGTGCTGCAAAGGCAAGCGCAATGCGCGCACGCAGACGTTCTTCGCCGTCATCCATGGCGGAGGCGACCGTGCGGAGGTAACGCACCTGCATGGCAAGCGAACGCATGAATTTGCGGTAGGCAGGCAGTTCTGCGCCAGAGAGAAAGAGGTTGGAATGCTGCAGCCAGGCGATGATGCGCTGCGCCGTTACTTCCGGCGACCAGGCAAGGCCACCGATGCGTTTGCCATAAAGGCGCATCCAGTCATCAACGAGCGCACGCGCATTGGCGGTGGCAAGCTCGCTATTGGCGCTTTTCAAGTGACGCAGCCAGCCAAAGCCCTGAAGGGCTGCTTCCCATTCAGGACTTGGCGGCTCTACTGCAAAGGGCGACATGCCGCCGGTTTCGACGAGGCGACCGGCCAGTGCGAAACGGCCGTGATAGAATTCCTGCGCCAGCTGCGGGTCGGCAACGCGAAGATCAGGAGGTGCAATGAGGATGCGCTCCGGTGTGAAGCCGGTGAAACGCCAGCGAAAAAGCGGGCCCATGCGCAGGCGACGGCTAAACTTGCGCCAAGCCTGTGCAACAGCCAGTCCCCAAAGATGCGGGGTTTCGCTCAACGCGACTGCCACCCTCTCATTCTCCGTATTCAAATTCATTCGCAATGGACCCGATAAGGCAGGTCCGTCCTTTCATGGCATGATGTATCGAAATGCTGGTTTCCAGATTTCGGAATCATGCATTCTTAGAATCGTCGATAATGGTGAATCGAGTGTTAACCATAATGGGCGCAGGGCACCCATTATGCCAAATTCATCGATTTTAATCAGCAGTTGCTAACTGATTAAAGCGCGTCGCAATTTTTCGTATTCAAGAGATGCGCTTTAAGTCATTGTTTGTACGCATGTCGTTATCGGATCGAAGCGGGATCAGAAATTAGTCCAGTGGACTAATTTCCCCGCGAAGGCGGTTCCCACTTTTCCGCGACATGCTTTAGGCCTTGCGTCTGAAACGAGCGGCGAAAAAGCCGTCCATGCCTGCCATATTCGGATTGCCATCAAAATTTTCAGCGGGCAGATCGGCAGGGGTCGACCGCAGGAAGCCTTCTTTGGTGATCAAACCTTCAAGACCGGGGCATTCTTCAAGCGTAATCGGATAGGCTTCAATGGCCGGATTTTTGAGCGCATTACGGGCCATGTCCTCGCCCTCCTGCGGATGCAGCGAGCAATTAGAGAACAATACTGTGCCGCCGGGTTTCACAAGCGTGATGGCCTTATCAAGCATTTTGGCCTGAAGGGTCGCAAGCTTCTTAATATCCTGTGGTGTCTTGGTCCATGGCACATCCGGGTGACGGCGCACGGTGCCGGTGGATGAGCAGGGCGCATCCAGCAGTACGGCATCAAACAACGTATCCGGCTTAAAATCCATCATATTGCTAGCAACCGTGCGGGCTTTTAGGCCCAAACGTTCCAGGTTGCCGTCAAGGCGCTTGAGGCGGTTTTCAGACATATCAAGGGCTGTCACATCGGCACCTTGAAGCACAAGCTGTGCTGTCTTGCCACCCGGTGCTGCACAAAGATCGGCTACGCGCTTGCCCTTGATGTCGCCCATCAGGCGCGCTGGCAGGCTTGCGGCGGCATCCTGTACCCACCAATCGCCCTCGGCAAAACCGGGCAGGTCGGTGAGGTTGCCCGCAACCGTCTCAAGACGGACAGAACCGTTAGGCAAGGCTACACCGCCGAGTTTCTCTGCCCATTCCTTCGGATCACTCTTAACGGTGAAATCGATTGGTGGCTCGTAACCATGCATGGTCAAAATAGCTTCGGTTTTTTTCGGGCCATAGGAATCGGTAAGGCTTCTTGAAAACCATTCCGGCACATTTTTTTCAGGCTGCAATGTGTGCTCGAGTGCACGCTCTTTGTTGCGCGACAGACGGCGCAGAAGAGCGTTCACCAGACCTGCATATTTACGATTACGCGGGTCATAATTCGCCGCTTCAACGGCCAGGTCAACGGCAGAGTGATCGGGCAGGTTGAGATAGAAAATCTGCGCGACGGCTACATGCAACAGGTGTTTGAGCGCATGCGCGTTTTCTGGCAATGGGCGGTCGAGACGCTTGTTGATTGCTCGATCAATGCTACCGCGATTGCGTAGCGCCGAGCCCAAAATAGCGCGAACGAGCGAACGGTCGCGTGGCTCAAGTGCCAGATACTGGGGATGGCCATGGCTGTTATCGGTCAGACCGTCGAGCGATGTGTTCTTTTCAATCACTGCACCAAGCAGGCGGGCCGCAGTGAGACGTGCGGCAAGACCGGGCCGTTGTTGTTCGGCACGGTCTGCGACGTAGTCATGTGTCTGCTGCTTGTTATTTCCACGCTTTGGCGCAGGTTTCTTATCGTTCACGCTGTTCTACTTTATCTAACGCTTGGGATGCGTTTCTACGACCACGGGCCTCGGTAGCCAGAATTGGAACCGGAACCACCACTGTTATTTTTGTCTGCATTACCACTAGTTTGTCCCCAAGGACCACTGTTTTGTGCAGGGGCTGTGTTGCGCTGCGTCATTCCAGCCGAGCGAATACCCATTTCTGCAGCCATCTGCTCCAGCGCCTGAATACGATTATCCGTGTCCGGATGTGTCGAAAACAGGTTGTCTGCACCACGTCCGCTCAGCGGGTTGATGATAAACATATGGGCAGTTGCCGGGTTGTGCTCGGCTTCCTCATTGACAACAGACTTAGCGCCACGGGCGATCTTGCCAAGGGCGGATGAGAGCCAGAGCGGGTTGCCGCAGATTTCAGCACCGCGACGGTCGGCGGCATATTCGCGGGTACGGCTTACCGCCATCTGCACGATCATCGCCGCAAAAGGAGCCACGATCATTGCAAGAATTGTACCGATGACGCCGATAATCCCATTGCCGTTTTCGCGGTTTCCGCCGAGGAAAAATGCAAAATTGCCGAGCATGGAAATGGCACCGGCAAGTGTGGCCACGATTGTCATGGTCAGCGTATCGCGGTTCTGAACATGCGCCAGCTCATGTGCCATCACGCCCGCAACTTCTTCCGGTGTCAGTCGATTGAGAAGGCCGGTTGTGGCTGCGACGGCCGCATTTTCCGGGTTTCGGCCCGTTGCAAAGGCATTGGGCTGGTCTTCGTGGATAATATAGACCTTTGGCATCGGCAGGCCCGCATTGGCAGCAAGCCCCCTGACCATACGATAATAATCGGAGCCGGAACGCTCATCGACTTCCTGCGCATTGTACATGCGCAGCACCATCTTGTCGGAATTCCAGTAGCCAAACAGGTTCATCGCAACAGCGACCACCAGTGCGATCATCATGCCGCCGCCGCCGCCCAGCAAATAGCCGATGCTCATGAACATGACTGTCATGAGAGCAATCAGCATGGCAGTTTTCGTCATATTCATGCGTATAGGTCTCCGGTTCAGCAACAGTTTACTTAATCGGGGTTTTGCTTCCCCGTCAGGTTTAACTATATGATGGGTATGAAATGCCTGATCTTCAATAATGGGCTCTAATAACGGATCGCAAACAGATGACCGATAAGTTCAACGAACCCGCCAACGACGATAATGCCGAACCACGCAAGTTTGAAGATTTGCCACCGGCAGCCCAGCGCGCGCTGAAAGAAGCGGAAGAGCGCCGCGCGAGTGAGAATGCCGAAAAGCTACCGCGTGAAATTGGCGGTCGCGGCGGCAAAGATCCAGCGCGCTTTGGCGACTGGGAGATTAAAGGGCGGACCATCGACTTCTAAGTTTGGGATATTTCCGTTTCTGCGGCCTGCAAATCGCGTTCTTTTGCGCTTCCGGTGCTCATGTACCCAAAAGTACACTCCGCTCCGGTTCTCGAAGATCACGATTTTCGGCATGCAGGAACGAAAATCTCATCAAACTAGGGCGCATTTACAGGCTCCGTTAATAAAGAAAAAGCCCCGGTTTCCCGGGGCTTTTTATTATTTCTTGTTCTGGCGGTTTTCGATCAGATCGTCCACGACGCCCGGATCGGCGAGTGTCGACGTATCGCCCAGTGAGCCGAACTCGTCTTCAGCGATCTTGCGCAGAATACGGCGCATGATCTTGCCCGAGCGGGTCTTTGGCAGGCCCGGCGAGAACTGGATCTTGTCCGGCGTTGCAATCGGGCCGATTTCCTTACGTACATGGCTTACCAGCTCTTTGCGCAGAGCGTCTTCGTCCTGCACGGCTTCGCCGGTCATCAGTGTGACATAGCAATAGATGCCCTGGCCCTTGATCGGGTGCGGGTAGCCGACAACAGCGGCTTCCGAAACCGAGTGATGCGAGACGAGTGCCGACTCGATTTCCGCTGTGCCAAGACGATGGCCGGAAATATTGAGCACGTCATCGACGCGGCCTGTGATCCAGTAGTAACCGTCTTCATCACGGCGGCAGCCGTCGCCGGTGAAATACTTGCCCTTATAGGTCGAGAAGTAGGCTTCGATGAAGCGCTTGTGATCGCCGTAAAGGGTACGCATCTGGCCCGGCCAGCTATCGATGATGCAGAGATTGCCGTCGGTCGCACCTTCGACAATCGCGCCTTCATTGTCCACCAGCTGCGGCTTTACGCCAAAGAAAGGACGCGTCGCAGAACCCGGCTTGAGGTCCGTTGCGCCCGGTAATGGCGTGATCAGTATACCGCCGGTTTCCGTCTGCCACCATGTATCAACGATTGGCGAATGCTGATCGCCGACCACGTTGTAATACCATTCCCAAGCTTCCGGGTTGATCGGTTCGCCGACCGAGCCGAGAAGGCGCAGCGTTGAACGCGATGAGCGGGTGACGAATTCGTCGCCAGCGCCCATCAGTGCGCGGATCGCCGTTGGTGCGGTGTAGAAGATGTTGACGTGGTGCTTGTCCACCACTTCCCAGAAACGACCCTGATCAGGGAAGTTTGGCACACCTTCAAACATCAGTGTGGTGGCGCCGTTAGCCAGCGGTCCGTAGACGATATAGGAATGGCCTGTGACCCAGCCCACATCCGCGGTACACCAGTAGATGTCGCCATCATGATAGTCGAAGACATATTGATGGGTCATCGAAGCGTAGACAAGATAGCCGCCGGTGGTGTGCAGCACACCCTTTGGCTTGCCGGTGGAGCCGGAAGTGTAGAGGATGAACAGCGGATCTTCCGCGTTCATTGGTTCCGGTTCGCAGGTCGGTTCGACGCTTGCGACTTCCTGATGATACCAGAGATCGCGGCCCGGTCCCCAGCTGACCTTGCCGCCGGTACGGCGCACAGTCAGGACCTTGTTGACCATCACATATTGCTTGGCAGCGATGTCGATAGCGGTATCGGTGTTTTCTTTCAGTGGAACCGGCCTGCCGCCGCGCACGCCTTCATCCGCCGTGATGACGAAAGTGGATTCACAGTCAACGATACGACCGGCCAGTGCTTCCGGCGAAAAGCCAGCAAAGACGACGGAATGCACCGCACCAATACGGGCGCAGGCGAGCATTGCGTAAGCTGCTTCCGGGATCATCGGCAGATAGATGGTGACGCGATCACCCTTCTTGACGCCATGCTTCTTCAGCACATTGGCAAGGCGGCAGACATTTTCATGCAGCTCGCGATAGGTGATCTTCTTGTCGATATAAGGATTGTCACCTTCCCAGATGATCGCAACCTTATCGCCACGGCTTTTCAGATGACGGTCGATACAGTTGTAGGAGACGTTAGTTACGCCATCCTCATACCACTTGATCGAAACATCGCCATTGAAATCGGTGTTCTTGACTTTGGTGAAGGGTTTGAACCAATCAATCCGTCGGCCGTGCTTGGCCCAGAATCCATCCGGGTCGGTCACGCTCTCATTGTACCATTCGAGATACTTCTCGTTATCTATGAGCGTGTTCTTCTTTGCCCCCGGCAGAACAGGGTAAAGCTTTTCCGACATGTCATCCTCCTTGCTGTACGGCGATCCTCCCGCCGTAATCGATAGCTCGCATCGGGGCGAAGCTATCGCCAGACTCATCTACATTCCGTCTGGCTAAACGTAAATTAGACATTGGGATCGACTATGGTCCAGAGTGACGCAGCACAAAAATATGATCAACGTGGCAGCACTCATCTTGATATGGTGCTAACATATTGTTTTTACTATTTAAAAACTATTTTTGACGAGTATAATTATTGTCGGAGCCTCTCAATGTTCACAATAGGCCCCTATAAAAAGGGGAAATCGCTATGACGACATCCGCTTTTAATTCAAAGCCCGCCCTCGGTGCGAAGTCGGCTTTTGAGCTCCAGCTTGCCGGTTACGGTCTGACAACGGCAAAGCTTTTCTACCACATGCCTGATCATCCGCATCTGCTGCAGCTCTTTGTCTGGCAGGATTATGATATCGCGCCAGATTTCCCCGTGCTGCACCACTTCATAGAGTTCTGGAAGGAGAAGATCGACGGTCCGCTGCATTCAGTGGTCTATGTTCACTGCAAGCTGCTTGGTCCGTCTGACTGGAAACATTTGCAGGGAGAGATGCTTTTGCATTGACCGAAGCTCCTCTATGATTGGCATCATGGTCTGATTTCAGCGAGGATTAAGGCTCATCAAATGGCGTTTGTGCATCTTTCTCACCCGGAAAAAGCGCTGCTCTACGCCTCCAAGACATTGCTTGGCTGTCTGATCTGCTGGTTTGGATTGCAATGGGCGGGGATTGAGCATCCGATATGGGCGGTGATTACCGTTCTCATCATTTCCGATCCCGATGTCCGCACCACGCTTGCGCTTTCGCAAGCACGCGCCATCAATACGGCAGTGGGATGCATGATCGGTATGATCACGATCTGGCTCGTGGGATATTCGCCGATTGCCAGTCTGTTTGGAGCAGCATTAACCGTCTTCGTGATCCTGATGATCGACCGTTATCCGGTCAATTGGCGTCTGGCGCCCGCAACCGTGGTAATTGTGATGGATGCGGGACGCTTTGCTCAAACGCGCAATGAAGAGCTTCTGCTCGCACTATCGCGGCTCATCGAGATAGCGCTCGGGTGCGTGGTCGCAATCATTCTGGCCTGGATTTACACCAAACTTATTGAGAAGGTGCGTGCGCACCGGCAGCCTCCACGGCCTCAAGCAGAAGGCGAATAGCTTCTGCTGCCGAAAATCGCCGACCCCACGCGCACTGAAGTTGCGCCGAAACCGATAGCGGTTTCATAATCACCCGACATGCCCATGGAGAGCTTTTCAACGCCTGCGGCGCGGGCAAGCTTTTCAAGCAGTGCAAAATGCGGCCCCGGATTTTCATCTGCAGGCGGGATGCACATCAGGCCTTCGATGGATAGGCCATGTTCGGTGCGGCAGCGTTCGACAAAGCTGACTGCTTCTTTTGGCGGGATGCCAGCCTTTTGTTCTTCAAGGCCGGTATTGACCTGTACATAGAGCTTCGGGCTTTTGCCCTGCTTTTTGATCTCGACGGCTAAGGCGGCGGCGATCTTTTCGCGGTCGACGGTTTCGATCACGTCGAAGAGGGCCACGGCGTCTGCTGCCTTGTTGGATTGCAGCGGTCCGATCAGATGCAGCTCGATGCCCGAATAGGCTTCACGTAAGCCGGGCCACTTGGCTAGAGCTTCCTGAACGCGGTTTTCACCAAAGATCCGTTGGCCGAGATCAAGTGCCGGGCGAATTTCATCGGCTTCGAAGGTTTTTGAAACCGCCACCAGTGTTACGGAGCCCTTTTTGCGCAGCGCTTCTTTTTCTGCATTGGCAATCGCGGTCTTGACCGTGTTCAGGTTCGCACCAATATCTGACCCAATATCTGACATGGAATTCTCGCTTTCAGGCTTTTAAGTCCGCAAAAGGTTGACGCTCTCGCCAATACGTGGTGAAGGTCGCCATTAAATATCGACTCTCCTTATTGCATCACCTTCGTACGAGTAAATACGCTCATGGCATCCGAACGTTATAATCCGCGTGTGGCGGAAGCTCATTGGCAGAAAATCTGGGAAGAAAACCAGACTTTCGAAACCGACAACAGCGATCCCCGCGAGAAGTACTACGTCCTAGAAATGTTCCCTTATCCATCAGGGCGCATTCACATGGGCCATGTGCGCAACTATGCGATGGGTGACGTTGTTGCCCGCTACAAGCGCGCCAAGGGTTTCAACGTGCTTCATCCGATGGGCTGGGATGCGTTCGGTATGCCTGCGGAAAACGCGGCGATGCAGAACAAGGTGCATCCGAAGGAATGGACCTACCAGAACATCGACACGATGAAGCGTCAGCTGAAATCCATGGGCCTGTCACTCGACTGGTCGCGTGAATTTGCGACCTGCGATGTCGAGTATTACCATCGTCAGCAGATGCTGTTCATCGATCTGTTTGAAAAAGGTCTGGTGACGCGTAAGACGTCCAAGGTCAACTGGGACCCGGTCGACAACACGGTGCTTGCCAATGAGCAGGTGGTGGATGGTCGCGGCTGGCGCTCTGGTGCGCTGGTCGAACAGCGCGAGCTGACACAGTGGTTCTTCAAAATCACCGATTTCAGCGAAGATCTGCTGGCGGGTCTCGACACGCTTGACCAGTGGCCGGAAAAAGTCCGCGTCATGCAGAAGAACTGGATTGGCAAGTCGGAAGGCCTGCAGGTTCGTTTTGCGCTGAATGCGTCGACCGCACCTGCTGGCTTCTCAGAAGTTGAAGTTTACACGACCCGTCCGGACACACTGTTCGGTGCGGCTTTCGTGGCGATCTCTGCCGATCACCCACTGGCGAAGAAGCTTGCAGAAAACAATGCCTCGCTCACCGGTTTCATTGATGAGTGCCATCAGCATGGCACGTCGCTCGCAGCGCTTGAAACCGCTGAAAAGAAGGGCTTCGATACCGGCATCAAGGTCAAGCACCCGTTCGATGAGAATTGGGAACTGCCGCTCTATGTCGCCAATTTCGTGTTGATGGAATATGGCACTGGCGCTGTCTTCGGCTGTCCTGCACATGATCAGCGCGATCTGGATTTTGCCAATAAATATTCGCTGAAAGTGACGCCGGTTGTCCTGCCGAAGGGCGAGGACGCTGCAAGCTTCAGTGTGGGCGAAACGGCCTATACCGACGATGGCGTGATGATCAATTCGCGCTTCCTCGATGGCATGACGCCTGAAGCAGCTTTTGCCGAAGTGGCGGAGCGTCTGGAAAAGACCGAGCTCGATGGCCGCCCGCAGGCTGAACGCAAAGTTCAGTTCCGTCTCCGTGACTGGGGTATTTCGCGTCAGCGTTACTGGGGCTGCCCGATCCCGATGATCCATTGCGAAAGCTGTGGCGTCAATCCGGTGCCGCGTGCCGATCTTCCAGTCAAGCTGCCGGATGATGTCGAGTTTGACCGCCCGGGCAATCCGCTCGACCGTCATGCGACTTGGCGTCATGTGAAGTGCCCGAAATGCGGTGGCGAAGCTCGTCGCGAAACGGACACGATGGATACGTTCGTCGATTCGTCCTGGTATTACACGCGCTTCACCGCGCCGTGGGAAAACGAGCCGACAGATCGTGCGATTGCCGATCGCTGGTTGCCTGTCGATCAGTATATCGGTGGTGTTGAGCACGCGATCCTGCATCTGCTCTATTCGCGCTTCTTTACCCGCGCCATGAAAGTGGCAGGCCATGTCGGTATCGATGAGCCATTCAAGGGCCTGTTTACGCAGGGCATGGTGGTGCATGAAACCTATAAGGCCGATGGTCAGTGGGTTGCGCCTGCCGATATCCGCATCGAAGACGTTGACGGCAAGCGCGTCGCAACGCTCATCGAAGGTGGAGCGCCGGTCGAAATCGGTTCGATTGAAAAAATGTCGAAGTCGAAGAAGAATGTGGTCGATCCTGACGACATTATTTCGTCTTACGGCGCCGATACTGCGCGCTGGTTCATGCTGTCAGACAGCCCGCCGGAACGCGACGTCATCTGGACGGAAGCCGGTGCCGAAGGCGCGCATCGTTTCGTACAGCGCGTCTGGCGTCTGGTTTCGGAAGCCGCTGCTGGCTTGAAGGATATAGCGCCAAAGGCTGGCACGCAGGGCGATGCGCTCACCGTATCAAAGGCTGCGCATAAGACTGTTCAGGCTGTTGGTGACGACATCGAAAAGCTCGCCTTCAACCGAGCTGTTGCCCGCCTTTACGAGCTGGTCAACACGCTTGCAGCGCCACTGCAGCAGGTTGCAGCCGATAAGGCTGACGACGAGCTGAAAGCTGCATTGCGTGAAGCGACCGAAATGCTGGTTATGATGCTTGCACCAATGATGCCCCATCTGGCTGAACAATGTGCAATTGAACTGGGTGGCAAGATTGCCGGTCAGGAAACACTGGTCGCCCGCGCAGCATGGCCGAAGTTCGATGCGGCTCTGATCGTGGAAAACGAGATCGTTCTGCCGGTTCAGATCAACGGTAAGAAGCGTGGGGATTTGACAATCGCGCGCGACGCTGATCAAGCTACAATCCAGCAGGCGGTGCTCGAACTTGACTTCGTCAAGGCCGCGCTCGAAGGGGGCTCGCCGAAGAAGATCATCGTGGTTCCGCAAAGGATCGTCAATGTCGTTGCCTGATCGCTTTATTTCAGCATTTAAGGCCTTTCGTGTCGCAATCGCTGCTCTTGGAGCAGCGGTTCTGATTGCAGGCTGTACAGTGCATCCGCTTTATTCGTCAGGTGGTGCCGGTGGCACGATCGGTGGCAGTGTTGCACCCGATATGCGCAGCAAGCTCGCGTCGATTGCCATCGACCCGGCAGGCAATGTGTTCCAGCAACAGGTTCGTAATCGCCTGATCTTCCTTTTGGGAGGTGGTGCTGGCGAACCTGCGACTCCGAGCTATCGTCTCAGCCTTGGCCTCAGCGCAAATACGCTGAATGCCGTGAGTGTCGATATCGGCGATCAGACCGACCGTACCGGCCGTCCATCCGCTGGTATCGTGAAGGCTACGTCGAGCTACGTATTGCGTGACAAGGATGGCAAGCCTCTTGTCTCCGGCACACGTACCGCTGGTGCATCTTTCGACCGTCCGCGTCAGGAATTCGCCAACCTGCGTGCGCAGCGTGATGCGACCAAGCGTGCAGCCGAAGAACTGGCCGAGCAGATCTATCTCGCACTTGCAATGCAGATGTCGAAGCTCTGAGCGCGTCAGCTTGTTTGAGTTTGAAAAGGCGGCGCACGGCTCGCTTCATTTTCGGCAAAAGGCTATCGCTCGCTTCGGTCTGTCCGGTTTGATCTGGGGCAGGTCACGGTCTTTGTCGGTGAAAACGGCGCTGGAAAATCCAATCTCTATCGCGCCCTGCAGCTCGTGAAAGCTGCTGCAGAAGGCACATTCTCAACCGAGATCGTGCGCGAAGGCGGTATGCAATCTGCCATGTGGAGCGGCACCCGACGCAAACACGAACCAGCGCGAATCATCCTTGAGGCTGAATTTGAAGATGAACGCCTCGCTTCGCGCCTGTCTTACCGTGTCGAAGCAGGACTCCCGCCGCCGGTATCGGGCGCTTTTCCGTTTGAGCCGCAGATCAAGGAAGAGCAGCTCAATCTTGACACCGGGCGACGTCCGGTTGATCTGATGGACCGCAAAGGGCCAGCAGTTTTTGCGCGTGACGGCGAGGGGCGGCGGACCGAGCACCCGAGCCGCCTTTTAACATCGGAGAGCGGTCTCTCCGTCTTGGGACAGTCAGGGCATTATCCGGAGATCGGTGATCTCGCAGCGCAAATGCGCGGCTGGCGCTTCTATCATGGCTTCAGAAGCGACCGCGATGCACCGGTGCGTCAGCCATCAATTGCCGCAACCGCTGCGATGCTCGATGAAGACGGCAGCAATCTGGCTTCGGTCTTTGCGACGCTTGCCCATATCCGTCAGGATACGGTCGATCTTGATCATCTGATTGCCGGTGCGCTGGAAGGTGCAAAGCTGGTCATTCCGTATCCGGAAGAAACTGCAACATTTGGCCTTAATTTTCCGGCCTTTCCGCCACGCGTATTTCGGCCGGGCGAGCTATCTGACGGGCAGATACGTCTGCTCGCGCTTGCAGGCGCACTTCTGTCCTATCGGCTGCCGCCTTTGATTGCTCTGAACGAGCCGGAGGCCAGCCTGCATCCTGACATGATTCCATCGCTTGCGAAGATGATCGCGCGCGCTTCCGAGCGCAGTCAGATATGGGTGGTCACGCATTCGGCCCGGCTCGCGGAAGCCATTACGGAATATTGCGGCAGCAGGCCGATCCATGTTGCCAAGCATGACGGCGAAACTGAACTTGGATAAACAAAAACGGCGGATCAATGATCCGCCGTTTTACATTCTAATCAGTAGACTGATTAAGCAATTTTCTGACCGGTCTTCGCCCAGTCGGCGAGGAAGGTTTCGAGGCCCTTGTCGGTCAGCGGATGCTTGACGAGTGCCTTGAGTGTTGCCGGAGGCGCGGTAACGACGTCGGCGCCGATGAGAGCTGCTTCCTTGACGTGGTTTACGGTACGAACCGAAGCGGCGAGGATTTCAGTGCGGAAATCGTAGTTGTCGAAAATGGTACGGATTTCAGCAATCAGTTCCATGCCGTTGACGCCCATGTCATCAATGCGGCCGATGAATGGCGATACGAAGGTCGCGCCTGCTTTTGCTGCGAGCAGAGCCTGATTGGCCGAGAAGCAGAGCGTCACGTTGGTCTTGTGACCATCGGAGGTCAGTGCCTTACAAGCCTTGAGGCCATCGAGCGTCAGTGGCAGCTTGATGCAGATATTATCTGCGATCTTGGCAATGACGGCAGCTTCCTTCATGATCTGCTCGTATTCTGTTCCAGCAACTTCAGCCGAAACCGGGCCCTTGACGAAGGAGCAGATTTCTTTTGTTACTTCGAGAATATCGCGGCCAGACTTGAGGATCAGCGACGGGTTGGTGGTCACGCCATCGACCAGTCCGAGGTCGTTGAGTTCGCGGATTTCCTTGACGTCCGCAGTGTCGACGAAAAACTTCATAACAGCGTTCCTCCATAATGAGCGCGGGGTGTTGTGGGAAACTAAATCCATTTAATTCCCGGAAGGTGGCTTTTCTTTAGCGCAAAGCCACGCCAAGGTCACGCAATCATGTCGAAAGATTCGCACGATATTTTGAGCCTTTTCGCGGAACCCACTCCGAGTGTGGTGCCGGTGCTTGTACCCATGCCCGCGGAGCGGCCTTATTCTTATATGGTGCCGGAGGGAATGCATGTCCAGCCCGGTTCAATCGTGCGCGTGCCGTTGGGGCCGCGCAAGGTTGCGGGAATCGTTTGTGATGGCGCGACCGATGCTGTTGACGCCAAGAAGTTGCGTGCAATTTCTGAAGTTTTCGATTGCCCGCCTGTGGATGCTCAGATGCTGCGTTTCATGCGCTGGGCCGCCGATTATACGCTTTCGCCGCCCGGAATGGTGGCGCGCATGGTGCTTCGCGCGCCCGCAGCCTTTGATCCTGAGCCGAAAGTACCGGGGCTTCGTTACAATGGTCACGAGCCGGAGCGCATGACGGATGCCCGCGCCCGGGTGATGGAACTGGCACGCGACGGTTTGGCGTGGACCCGCTCTGGGTTGGCCCATGCCGCTGGTGTCTCGCTGACCGTTGTGGATGGTCTGAAAACGCAGGGCGTGTTTGAGGAAGTGATGCTTCCGCCGCCTGCTGTCGTTGCCGCGCCGGATACGGATTATTCGCGGGCCACACTGTCGGAGGATCAGCAGGCTGCTGCCGAAATGTTGGCCGAATCGGTTGAGGAAGACTCTTTCTCAGTTTCACTGCTTGATGGTGTGACCGGCTCCGGCAAAACCGAAGTCTATTTTGAGGCCGTCGCCAAGGCGCTCGAGATGGGCAAGCAGGTGCTGATTCTTTTGCCGGAAATTGCGCTGACACAACAGTTTCTCGACCGCTTTCATGATCGCTTCGGGGCAAAGCCTGCCGAGTGGCACTCCGATCTTGCGCCGCGCACACGCGAGCGCGTCTGGCGGCAGATTGCGGAGGGAACCGTGCGTGTGGTCGCCGGTGCTCGTTCGGCATTGTTTTTGCCGTTCAAGGAGCTTGGCCTGATTGTGGTCGATGAAGAACATGATCCGGCTTACAAACAGGAAGATCGCGTCTTCTATAATGCGCGCGATATGGCGGTCGTGCGTGGCCATATTGGCGGTTTTCCAGTGATATTGGCATCGGCAACGCCTTCTATCGAAAGTCAGGTGAATGCCGATCAGGGGCGCTACAAGCGAATCAAGCTCTATGGTCGCTACGCGGAAGCGGCACTTCCGACACTGAAGACTATTGATATGCGGCGCTCTCCGCCTCCGCCGGGACGGTTTTTGTCGCCAGCCTTGACCGAGGCTGTGGGTAAGACTGTTGAGCGCGGCGAACAGGCGCTGCTGTTTCTCAACAGGCGGGGCTACGCGCCGCTCACGCTTTGCCGTGTTTGCGGTCACCGTTTCCAGTGCCCGCAATGTTCAAGCTGGCTGGTTGAGCACCGTTTTCGTGGGCAGTTGATGTGCCATCAGTGCGGCTATCATGAGCCAGTGCCGGAAGCTTGCCCGGAATGCGGTACGCTTGACCATCTGGTTGCCTGTGGACCGGGTGTTGAACGCATTGCCGAGGAAGTGGCTGCAACTTTCCCGGATGCGCGAATCATTGTTCTTTCGTCGGATATGGCGGGCGGCGTTAAGCGCCTTCGGCTTGAACTGGATGCCATTGCCAAGGGCGAGGCGGATATTGTCATCGGCACGCAGCTCGTGGCCAAGGGGCATAACTTCCCAAACATGACGCTTGTGGGCGTTGTGGATGCCGATCTCGGGCTTGCCAATGGCGATCCGCGTGCAGCCGAACGCACTTTCCAGCTGCTCAATCAGGTGACAGGCCGCGCAGGCCGAACAGGCCGCAAGAGCCTTGGTCTGCTTCAGACCTATCAGCCTGACCATCCGGTGATGCGAGCTATCGTCAGCGGTGATTCGGAAGCGTTTTATGCGCGGGAAATCGAAGAGCGCGAACGAAGTGCCCTGCCACCATTCGGACGACTTGCCGCGCTGATTATATCCGCTGACAACCGGCCTGATGCTGAAAATCATGCGCGCGCGTTAAGGCGTGCAGCACCTCATTCTTCTGAGGTTTCGGTGCTTGGTCCAGCTGAAGCGCCGCTTGCACTGGTGCGTGGCAGGCATCGGTTCCGCATCCTCGTTCACGGAACGAAAAGGGCGGATATTCAAGGGTTTATCCGTGCGCTTCTTGCAGCTGCACCCAAAGAGCGTGGCTCTATCCGGGTGCAGGTGGATATTGATCCGCAGAGCTTCCTGTAGCGTCCAAAGCTATGGAAACGCGTCGGGTTTTTCGCTATAGCGCTTGAAACCAAGAGGTGAAACGCAATGGAATTTTATCTCCCCATGACCACCGGCGAGTGGCTTGCCTGGAGTGCTGCGGTCGTAACGGCGCTAGCGGGACTGATCATGCTTTTTGCGCCGGGCATCACCATGAAGCTGCTGCGTCTTCAGCCAATCAACGCGCGTCCGGAAGCTTATAGCTCCATCCGCGCTGTTCTGGCCGGTCCTTATCTTGGCGTCGGGCTCGGTTGTCTCATCTTCGCACAACCTTTTCTCTGGGTTGTGCTGGGTGCCGTATGGGGATTTGCGCTCTTCGGCCGCTTCATTTCAATGATGTCGGATAAAAGCGCAACTTTTTACAACATTGTTGCTGCCGTCATCGAATTTTTGCTTGCCGCCGGACCTTTGCTTTACGCTTTTGGTTTCGTCAGCTGAGAAGCCAGGTAAGGGCAGGGCGGAGGCGAGAGTCGAGGCCAAGTTGCCGTGCTAAAAAGCATCCTGCTTCATTAGTGGGCTTGGTTAGTAGTTTTCTAACCTAAAATTGCGGCAAAACTTACACAAAAGTGCGGGATTCGCGTGTTGCGAGTCCGGTTCGTCTATGCTAGACGGCAATCACATTTCGGTGTTGTCGCGCTCGCGCGTCAGGGGTTCCCCGGAAACATTCAATAAAATCATCTGCTTGGGCCTTTTGGTCCTGCTGAACTCCCAAAAAGATGGTTTCAACGTAGAGAGCAGGTTGTTCGTGGCAGAAACGTCTTCGCTCATTTCAGGTGTCGCACAGCGTTACGCCGGATCGTTGTTTGAGCTCGCGCTCGATGCAAAATCCGTTGCTGCTGTGGAAAAAGATCTTGGCCGTTTCGAGGCGCTTCTGAGCGGAAGCGAAGACCTGAAGCGTCTGATTTCCAGCCCGGTCTTCAATGCTGAAGACCAGCTTCACGCCATTGGCGCGATTGCTGACAAGGCTGGCATCAAAGGTCTGGTCGGCAATTTCCTGCGCGTCGTGGCGTCTAATCGTCGCCTGTTTGCGCTGCCGGGCATCATCGCCGCTTTCCGTGAGATTGCAGCTGAACATCGCGGCGAAGTTTCCGCAGATGTTATTTCTGCGCATGAGCTGACGAGCGCTCAGCAGAACGAATTGAAGGCAACGCTGAAGAGCGTGGCCGGCAAGGACGTGACGATCAATGTCACCGTAGATCCTTCGATCCTCGGCGGGCTTGTCGTCAAAATGGGTTCGCGTCAGATCGACACGTCCCTTCGCACTAAACTTTCTTCTCTCAAGCTTGCACTGAAAGAGGTCGGCTGATGGACATCCGCGCCGCGGAAATTTCCGCTATCCTGAAAGAGCAAATCAAGAACTTCGGCAAGGAGGCTGAGGTCTCCGAAGTCGGTCAGGTTCTGTCCGTCGGCGACGGTATCGCCCGCGTTTACGGTCTGGACAATGTTCAGGCTGGCGAAATGGTCGAATTCCCTGGTGGTATTCGCGGCATGGCGCTTAACCTTGAAACCGACAATGTCGGTGTGGTTATTTTCGGTGCCGACCGTGACATCAAGGAAGGCGACGTCGTCAAGCGTACCGGAGCGATCGTTGACGTTCCAGTCGGTCCAGGCCTGCTCGGCCGCGTTGTCGATGCTCTCGGCAATCCAATCGACGGCAAGGGCCCAATCGTTGCTACTGAGCGTCGCCGCGTCGACGTCAAGGCACCAGGCATCATTCCGCGTAAGTCGGTTCATGAGCCAATGTCGACCGGCCTCAAGGCTGTTGACGCTCTGATCCCTGTTGGTCGTGGTCAGCGCGAGCTGGTCATCGGTGACCGTCAGACCGGCAAGACCGCTATCATTCTCGATACCTTCCTTAACCAGAAGCCAATCCACGACAACGGCCCAGATAGCGAAAAGCTTTATTGCGTTTACGTTGCTATCGGCCAGAAGCGTTCGACTGTTGCTCAGTTCGTTAAGGTTCTCGAAGAACGCGGCGCTCTCGAATATTCCGTCGTGATCGCGGCTACCGCTTCCGATCCGGCTCCGATGCAGTATCTTGCACCATTCGCAGGCTGCGCCATCGGCGAATATTTCCGTGACAATGGCCAGCACGCTCTGATCGGCTATGACGATCTTTCCAAGCAGGCTGTTGCTTATCGTCAGATGTCGCTTCTGCTTCGTCGTCCTCCGGGCCGTGAAGCTTACCCAGGCGACGTTTTCTATCTGCACTCGCGTCTTCTCGAGCGCGCTGCAAAGCTCAACGACGAAAACGGCGCTGGTTCGCTGACGGCTCTGCCAGTCATCGAAACGCAGGGCAACGACGTTTCCGCGTTCATTCCGACCAACGTGATCTCGATCACCGACGGCCAGATCTTCCTCGAAACCAACCTGTTCTATCAGGGTATCCGTCCGGCTGTTAACGTCGGTCTGTCGGTTTCCCGCGTTGGTTCGTCCGCTCAGATCAAGGCCATGAAGCAGGTTGCCGGTTCGATTAAGGGTGAACTTGCCCAGTATCGTGAAATGGCAGCATTTGCTCAGTTCGGTTCGGATCTTGATGCTTCGACTCAGCGTCTGCTTAACCGCGGTGCACGCCTGACCGAACTTCTCAAGCAGCCACAGTTCTCGCCGCTCAAGACGGAAGAACAGGTTGCCGTGATTTACGCTGGCGTGAATGGCTATCTCGATAAGATCGCCGTCAACCAGGTTGGCAAGTTCGAAGCAGGTCTTCTTTCTTCGCTGCGCACCGAGCACAAGGATGTTCTCGACGCGATCCGCGACGAAAAGGCACTCACCGACAACATCAAAGCAAAGCTCAAGGCAGCGGTCGACGCGTTCGCCAAGTCTTTTGCTTGAACTTTGTGACGGGATGAACGGATGCCTTCACTAAAGGATCTGAGAAACCGTATCGCCTCGGTCAAGGCGACGCAGAAAATCACCAAGGCGATGCAGATGGTCGCCGCGGCGAAGCTGCGCCGTGCCCAGGAAGCTGCGGAGGCTGCACGGCCTTATTCGCAGCGCATGGGCGCCGTTCTCGCTAACATCGCGCAGAACGTGAGCGGTGAAGATGCACCGGCTTTGATGGCTGGTACAGGTAAGGACGACGTGCATCTGCTCGTCGTCGCTACTGCAGAACGTGGCCTTTGCGGCGGTTTCAACTCGCAGATTGCGCGTTATGCGCGTGATCATGCCCGCAAGCTCCTCGCTGAAGGCAAGACAGTCAAGATTCTGACGATCGGTAAAAAAGGTGCAGACATTCTGCGTCGTGAATTTGCTTCGTTGATCATTGACCATGTCAATCTGCGTGAAGTCAAACAGCTTGCTTTTGTGCATGCCGACCAGATCGGCCACAAGATCATTGAACTGTTTGAACAGGGCGCTTTTGATGTCTGCACGCTGTTCTATTCCGAGTTCAAGTCGGTGATCGCACAGATTCCGACCGCGCAGCAGATCATTCCGGCTTCGGCTGGAAATGCTGAGCAGGCGGATACTGCAGGCGATGCGATTTATGAGTACGAACCTGATCCTGCGGCGATCCTGAGCACGCTGATCCCGCGCAATATTTCGGTCCAGATTTTCCGCGCTCTGCTGGAAAATGTGGCGGGCGAAATGGGCGCGAAGATGAGCGCAATGGACAATGCGACGCGTAACGCCGGTGACATGATCAACAAGTTGTCGATCACGTATAACCGTCAGCGTCAGGCTCAGATCACCAAGGAACTGATCGAAATCATTTCGGGCGCGGAAGCGCTCTAATCGGAAGGTAAAAGGATCGATGGCAAAAGCAGCGACCCCGAAAACTACCGCCGCGGCCGAAGCGAAGCCAGCTGCGGCCAAGGCTCCAGCCAAGAAGGCTCCAGCCAAGACTGCTCCAGCTAAGGCGGCCGCCGCTAAGGCTGACGCAGCTCCTAAGGCAGCAACGACCGGTGCAGTAGGCAAGATCACTCAGGTCATCGGCGCTGTTGTCGACGTACAGTTCGAAGACGGTCAGCTCCCGCTGATCCTCAACGCTCTGGAAACCGACAACCTCGGCAACCGTCTGGTTCTTGAAGTTGCACAGCACCTGGGCGAAAACACCGTTCGCACGATTGCTATGGACTCGACCGAAGGTCTCGTCCGTGGTCACGAAGTACGCGACACGGGCAACCCGATCATGGTTCCGGTTGGCGAAGAAACGCTTGGCCGTATCATGAACGTTATTGGTGAGCCAGTTGACGAAGCAGGTCCGATCAAGACCACTGCACGTCGCGCGATTCACCAGGAAGCTCCTGAGTACATCGAACAGTCGACCGAAGCTGAAATCCTCGTAACGGGCATCAAGGTTGTTGACCTTCTCGCTCCTTACGCAAAGGGTGGTAAGATTGGTCTGTTCGGCGGTGCAGGCGTTGGCAAGACCGTTCTCATCATGGAACTGATCAACAACGTTGCTAAGGCGCACGGTGGTTACTCCGTATTCGCAGGCGTTGGTGAACGTACCCGTGAAGGTAACGACCTTTACCACGAAATGATCGAATCGGGCGTTAACAAGCTCGGTGGCGGTGAAGGCTCGAAGGCCGCACTTGTTTACGGTCAGATGAACGAGCCTCCGGGTGCGCGCGCTCGCGTTGCTCTGTCGGGTCTGACGGTTGCTGAAAACTTCCGTGACAAGGGCCAGGACGTTCTGTTCTTCGTGGACAACATCTTCCGCTTCACGCAGGCTGGTTCGGAACTTTCGGCACTTCTGGGCCGTATTCCTTCCGCTGTGGGTTATCAGCCAACGCTGGCAACCGACATGGGCGCGATGCAGGAACGCATCACCACGACGACCAAGGGTTCGATTACTTCGGTTCAGGCAATTTACGTTCCTGCCGACGATTTGACCGACCCTGCACCGGCAACGTCGTTCGCTCACTTGGATGCGACCACCACGCTGAACCGTTCGATCGCTGAAAAGGGTATTTACCCTGCTGTGGATCCTCTGGAATCCACTTCGCGTATGCTCGATCCAATGATCGTCGGTGAAGAACACTACAATGTTGCCCGTCAGGTTCAGTCGATCCTGCAGCGCTACAAGTCGCTTCAGGACATCATCGCCATCCTCGGTATGGACGAACTGTCGGAAGAAGATAAGCTGACCGTTGCGCGCGCTCGTAAGATCGAACGCTTCCTGTCGCAGCCGTTCTTCGTTGCTGAAGTGTTCACCGGTTCGCCAGGCAAGCTGGTTGACCTCGCCGACACCATCAAGGGCTTCAAGGGTCTTTGCGCAGGTGAGTACGATCATCTTCCAGAACCAGCCTTCTACATGGTTGGCTCGATTGAAGAAGCGATCGAAAAGGCGAAGAAGCTGGCTGCTGAAGCCGCTTAATGAATTGAGTTTTCGGCGGGCTCTCAAGCCCGCCGAAAATGCCTGTTCATTTGTTTGAGTATGATCTTTTCCGGAAGCCGGTTTGCATTCGGGATCAAGCTCTAGAAATTTAAGTGAGAACCATGGCTCAAGCTTTCCAATTCGAACTCGTGTCGCCAGAACGCCTCCTGCTTTCCGCACAGGTGACGGAAGTCGTCATTCCGGGCAGTGAAGGCTACCTGACGGCTCTCGCAGGTCATTCGCCGCTGATGACGACGATCATGCCGGGTGTCGTTTCGGTGAAGCTGGGCGACGGCAAGTCTGACGCCTATGTGGTTTTTGGCGGCTTTGCCGACATTACCCCGCAGGGCTGCACCATTCTCGCGGAATCCGCCACGCATGTTGATGACGTCGATCCTGCTGATATTCAGAAGCGCATCGAAATAGCTCGCAAGCATCTCGAAGATGCTTCGACGAACGAACATCGCACGAAGGCAGAGATTTTCCTGCACCAGCTGATGACGCTGCAGGGTACGGTCCTTCCGGCCTGAAAAGGTTAGGCTTCGGCTACCCTAAGCGAATGTATAAGAAAGCGGGCTTCGGCCCGCTTTTCTTTTTTGAAATCTACTGTAAGCGGGAAATTATCGGTCAACTGGGCGACTGACCGTGCTTATACCATCACGCTTGCGTGAGTTTGGTATGATCGCTTGAAAACCGTGTGCTGGCCATTTATCTCATTAGTTAATTGTTAGGTCACTAATATAAGGCTTTCATTATGAGCAGAGCAGATCTCAGCGCGGAAATGATCGATGCCATGGCGAAGGTCAATCGTAGACTGCGGACACTATTTGATGCTCGGGTTAAAGAACGCGGCCTGACGCTGGCGCGTGCGCGCACCCTTCTCACATTGATTGAGCAGGAAGGCCTTTATCAGAAAGAACTAGCGGAAGTGCTCGAGATCGAGAACGCGACCATGGTTCGCCTGATCGACGGTCTGGAACGTCAGTCTTTTGTCGAACGTCAGGCGGTCGAAGGCGATCGTCGTGCCAAGCGTATTGTGATGACAGAAGAAGGCAAGTCTCTGGCAGAGCAGGTGGTGAAGCTTGCTGGCGATGTGCGTGCTGATCTGCTTGAAGGTGTTAGCGACGAAGAGCTAACTGTGGCTCTAAAAGTTATGCGCAAAATGTCCGACTCGATGAACAAAGCGCATTAACGCAGTTGTCGCTCTCAGTTTTGTGAATTACTGCCACCTCTACAGCTGAACTTTGCCATCTTTCGAACATCAGCTAGCGCTTAATTTCATCCGTCAAATTTCATGGCGGAGCGTTGGAGATGCGTTATTCGTCGCAGGCAGTTTTGGGCCTTTTGGCCATTCTTTCTATCGCTTCAGTTCAGACACTCGATATGAGTCACGGCTCCCGGCATTTTTATGCGAGAGCCGTAAATGATATCGGTACGGATGATGGTCTTATTTTCGATACAAGATCAACCACAACAGTGGACATGGACGCAGTGGCCCATGCGCGAAACGCCTTGGGCGCTGCCTGAGAACTATAGGCTTATGGTGCCAGCGTTCGCAGATAGGACATCAGCTCGCTAGCCGTGTCGCTCGCCCGGTCTGGTTCGCGGGAAATGATTGCTTCGATCAGCGTAGCATGGGCATTGGCAGAACCGGTGATGCCGGTTGATGGGCGTAGTCTGAACCAGAATCGACGGCTGTGGGTTTGCAGCGGTGCCGCAAGACGTGTGGCATAGGGATTACTGGCAGCTGAGCCGAGCACGATGTCGAAGGCCTTATCCGCATCTAAAAACAGCGAAACATCTTCTGACGGAATAGCCTCGCGCATTGCGTCGGCTGCCGCTTGTAAGCGTTCGTAGTCGCGCGGAGTGCCAAAGCGTGCGGCATCACGCGCCAAAACACGCTCGACACCTTCCCGGGCATCGAGCACTTTTGAGAAATCCTTGGGATCGATCTGCGTGATGGCGATGCCGGAACGCGGGCGGACTTCGACAAGCCCTTCCCAGGCGAGCCGTTGTATGGCTTCGCGGATCGGCGTGCGGCCCATTCCTGTCAGTTCAATCAATGTGCGCTCATTGACGACTGAGCCAGGTTCCAGTTCAAGCGTTACGATCGAGCGCTCCAGCAAACGATAAGCTTGCTCGGCAAGGCTTTCACTGCCCCAGCTATCTGTCAGCGCTGCGCTGCCTTTTGCAACTTTCTCGTGGACCCTTGCATGTTCCATGCAGATTGAAGCCTCATACTATGCGATTGACATCTTTTGACCCTACAGATATATCTCTGATATATCAATGATGGGCGGTGCGCCGTTAAAAAATAATAACAATGCAGGCGTTGTGCGAATATCATCGATAACGGGCTTTTTGCATGGTGTCATTCCAAAAAATGGATGGACAAAACCAGTGCAGCTGGCGTGAACTTACGTCAGCCTTATAAGCTAAGGCGAATATACAAGACCGGTCGGGAGCCGCGCATAAATGAAATTTGATCCCAGTAGGCAGCGCGACATCGTCATTATTGGTGGCGGCATTGTCGGCGTGGCTACGGCAGCACTTCTTGCCGAATCAGGGCGCGAAGTTCTTGTGAT
This sequence comes from Brucella pseudogrignonensis, assembly GCF_002252525.1. Classification (GTDB taxonomy): domain Bacteria; phylum Pseudomonadota; class Alphaproteobacteria; order Rhizobiales; family Rhizobiaceae; genus Brucella; species Brucella pseudogrignonensis. Next base: position 182,370 of record NZ_NNRM01000012.1, on the reverse strand, counting down.
TGATCGAAGCGGGATTTGCGAGGAAACGAGTTCAGGGAATGCGGCGGCACTCGCCTTCTCCGACATACTACCGATGGCCTCCAAAGGTGTTATGGGTAAGGTTCCGGGCTGGCTTATGGACCCGCTCGGACCTTTCACGATCCGCCCCTCTTACTTTCCAAAGATGATCCCCTGGCTTTATCGCTTCTGGCGTGCAAGCAGCGCGGAAGCTCTTGAGAAGACCACGGTTGCCCAGGGCAATATGATGCAGCTTGCGCAACGCGAGATGCTGGGGCTGATCGATAGAGCGGGCTTACGCGACCGTTTGCAGGAAGATGGCAATCTGGAACTTTATGAAAGTGAAGCCGAACTTGCTGCGTCGCAACCCGGCTGGGATGCAAAGGCAAAGGCCGGTATCGCTTATGAGCATGTGCGTGGAACCCGCTTGAAGGAGCTGCAGCCGGGGCTTGATCCTCGTTTTGTGGCCGGCACGTTTGTTCCGGGCTGGAAGAATGTCAGTGATCCGAAGCTCTTCGGTCAGGCTATCTGGGCATATGCTGAAAGCAAAGGTGCGCGTTTCCTTCATGCGAAAGTGAAACATGCCGCCAGCCAACATGGCGGTGCGACGGTTCATCTGGAGGACGGCACCGAGATAAGGGCTGCGCATCTGGTGCTGATGGCTGGAGCCTGGTCAAAGAATCTTGCGCAAGGATTTGGCGATGCAGTGCCGCTCGATACGGAGCGTGGCTATAACACGACGCTTCCGGTTGGCAGTTTTGATGTTAAGCGCCAGCTGACTTTCCCAGGCCATGGTTTTGTAATCACGCCGATGGCGACTGGCTTGCGTGTAGGTGGTGCGGTGGAGTTTGGTGGCCTTCAGTTGCCGCCCAATTATGCCCGTTCAGCTGCAATGCTGAAAAAGGCCTCCATGTTCCTGCCGGGATTGAAGATTGAGGGTGGGCGGCAATGGATGGGGTATCGACCGTCTATGCCAGACTCTATGCCCGTTATCGGTCGTGCCTCTGCAGGCGGAAATATCTATTACGGCTTCGGCCATGGCCATCTTGGCCTCACACAATCAGCGGCGACAGGCAGGATTATCTGTGACCTGATCATGGGTTCTGCGCCAGCTGTCGATATCGAACCTTTCAAGCCACAACGTTTTCGGAACTGACCATCATGGCAAGACATTCATTTTTCTGCGTCGACGGACATACCTGCGGCAATCCAGTGCGTCTGGTTGCTGGCGGTGGCCCGAACCTTGAAGGTTCGAACATGATGGAAAAGCGCGCACATTTCTTGCGCGAGTATGACTGGATCCGGACGGGTCTGATGTTCGAACCGCGTGGTCATGACATGATGTCCGGCTCCATTCTTTATCCACCGACACGTCCGGATTGCGATGTAGCTGTGTTGTTTATTGAGACATCCGGCTGTCTGCCAATGTGTGGTCATGGCACAATCGGCACTGTGACAATGGCTATCGAGCAAGGGCTTGTAACGCCAAAGACACCCGGAAAGCTCAACCTCGATACGCCTGCCGGTCTGGTGGCAATCGAATATGAGCAGAATGGTCAATATGTCGACCGCGTGCGACTGACCAACGTTCCAGCCTTCCTTTATGCCGAAGGATTGGAAGTGGAATGCCCTGATCTCGGACCAATTAAAGTCGATGTTGCATATGGCGGAAATTTCTACGCAATCGTAGAGCCGCAAGAAAATTACAGCGACATGAAAGATTATTCCGCGCTGCAGCTAATTGGCTGGAGTCCGGTGCTTCGTCAGCGCCTGAATGAGAAATATAAATTCCAGCATCCAGACCTTCCAGACATTAATCGTCTGACGCATATTCTCTGGACCGGCGAGCCGACACATCCTGAAGCTCATGCGCGCAATGCCGTTTTCTATGGCGACAAGGCAATCGACCGTTCGCCTTGTGGAACCGGCACTTCTGCCCGTATGGCGCAGCTTGCGGCCAAAGGAAAGCTGAAACCGGGTGATGATTTCGTGCATGAATCCATCATTGGTTCGCTGTTTCATGGCCGTGTTGAACGCGCCGTGGAGGTCTCTGGCGGCACCGGAATTATCCCTTCAATTGCCGGTTGGGCACGTATGACGGGCTACAATACGATCTTCATTGATGACCGTGATCCGTTTGCACACGGATTCACTGTTGCGTAAAACGGGTACGGTAGGCAAAAATAGGGAGACGCTCCCTATTTTTTGTCTGTGACGCGTTGGGGAAATTATGGAATAACGGGCCCGAATTAGGAGAAAAGTATATATACAGGGCCCTTTTTAGGGGACATAACTAGTTTGTGGAGGAATGAAGTCATTAGTCTTTTGTCTGAGACAAAAGGGGCTTGCATTCCTTTATACAGCCGTTAGGTGTAATTATCCGGGAATAAACAGAAGTCGCACGAAATAATGATGCGGCAATAATACCGGGTAGAGTTAAATGGGTGGCTTCTCGATGGAATATTTCTTCCAGCAGGTGATCAACGGGCTCGCGCTCGGATCGATCTATGGCCTGATCGCCATCGGCTATACGATGGTCTACGGCATTATCGGCATGATCAACTTTGCACATGGCGATGTCTTTATGCTCGGCGCCTTTATGGCGCTGATTGTTTTTCTAATCATCACAACATTCATCGGAGCGCTGCCAATTGCGCTCATGCTTCTGCTGATGATGGTTGTTGCAATGCTTCTGACGGGGCTTTGGAGCTGGACGATTGAGCGGGCTGCTTATCGGCCGCTGCGTGGATCGTTCCGTCTCGCGCCGCTGATCACAGCGATCGGTATGTCGATTGCATTGTCGAACTTCGTTCAGGTTACGCAGGGTCCGCGCAACAAGCCGGTGCCTCAGCTCCTGACTGGCTCCTACAATATCTTCGGAACCAACGTGACGATCTCGCTCAAGCAGATCGTGGTCATCGTGGTGACGGCGGTGCTGCTGACGATATTCTGGTATATCGTCAATCGAACATCGCTTGGTCGTGCGCAGCGTGCCTGCGAGCAGGACCGCAAGATGGCCGCGCTTCTTGGCATCAATGTCGACCGCGTTATTTCGCTGACCTTCGTGATGGGTGCCATGTTGGCGGCCGTTGCCGGTACGCTTTACCTCTCCTTCTACGGCGTTATTTCCTTTGCTGACGGGTTCATCCCTGGCGTCAAGGCGTTTACGGCGGCCGTTCTGGGTGGGATTGGCTCGCTGCCGGGTGCAGTGGTTGGTGGCTTGCTCATCGGTCTCATTGAAGCATTGTGGTCGGCTTATTTCTCGATCGATTACAAGGATGTTGCCGCGTTCTCGATCCTTGCCATAGTGCTCATCTTCATGCCGTCCGGCATTCTTGGCCGTCCTGAAGTCGAAAAGGTGTAATCATGGCCGTACAAACAGGTTCACGCCCGGATTCCCTTTTTGCCCGGGCTATTCGTGAAGGGTTCATTGCCGGTCTTCTGGCTTTGGGACTTTTCATTCTGATCGTCGGTTTCAAGACCGATCAGAACATCAATAACGAGCTGGTGTTGCAGCAGCGCTGGGGGGCGCTGGCAATCCTGGTGGCTTTGGCGGCTTTTGGTCGCTTTGCCTTTATCGCGTTCCTGCAGCCCACGCTTGAGGCCCGCAAATTCGCAAAAGCAAGCCGCCCTGTGGTGGCTGCTGAAGCGCCGTCTTTCTTCCGTGCTCATTTCTCAAAAATTGGTGTGGTGTTTCTTTTCGTCTACCCGGTTCTGATCGTTACCATGCTTGGTTGGCAGGGATCGTTGAAGTGGGTCGACAATTTCGGCGTCCAGATCCTCATCTATGTGATGCTGGCCTGGGGCCTTAATATCGTGGTTGGCCTCGCTGGCCTTCTCGATCTCGGCTATGTCGCTTTCTACGCTGTGGGTGCATATTCCTACGCGCTTCTTTCGGCATATTTCGGTCTGTCCTTCTGGATGCTGCTGCCGATTGCAGGCATTCTGGCTGCGACCTGGGGTGTTATTCTCGGCTTCCCGGTCTTGCGTCTGCGCGGTGACTATCTCGCCATCGTGACGCTGGCTTTTGGTGAAATTATCCGACTTGTCCTTATCAACTGGACGGATCTCACTAAGGGTACGTTCGGTATTTCCGGTATCGCCAAGGCAACCTTCTTCGGTCTGCCTTTCAATGCCAGCAAAGACGGCTTTGCCGCCTATTTCGGCCTGACATTCTCGGCTGCTCACTACAAGTTCTTCCTCTATTATGTGATCCTCATACTCGCGCTGATTACGGCTCTCGTTACGATCCGTTTGCGCCGTATGCCTGTGGGTCGCGCATGGGAAGCGCTGCGCGAAGATGAAATCGCCTGCCGTTCACTCGGCATCAATACCACCACAACCAAGCTCACCGCCTTTGCGACGGGTGCGATGTTCGGTGGTTTTGCGGGTTCCTTCTTCGCTGCCCGTCAAGGTTTCGTCAGCCCGGAATCCTTCGTGTTCCTTGAATCCGCAGTCATTCTCGCCATCGTCGTTCTTGGCGGTATGGGATCGCTCGTCGGTATTGCGATTGCTGCAATCGTTATGATCGGCGGCACGGAAATCCTGCGTGAAATGGGCTTCCTGAAAGCTATTTTTGGAGCCAACTTCACCCCTGAACTCTACCGTATGCTGATCTTCGGTCTTGCCATGGTGGTCGTCATGGTCTGGAAACCGCGCGGATTTGTCGGAAGCCGAGAACCGAGCGCATTCCTCAATCAGAAGAAGTTGGTGTCGGGTGCCTTTACCAAGGAAGGGCACGGCTGATGGCGGAGACAAAAATTATGGCTGGCAATGGTTCGAAAGATACCATTCTTACAGTTGAGCATCTGTCGATGCGCTTTGGTGGTCTCGTTGCGATCAATGATCTGAGCTTCGATGTGAAGCGCGGCGACATCACAGCCATCATCGGTCCTAACGGTGCGGGCAAGACGACGGTCTTCAACTGCATCACCGGCTTCTACAAGCCAACCGGCGGTATGCTGACGATGAACCGGAATACGGGCGAAAAGTTCCTTTTGGAACGCCTGCCCGATTTCAAGATTACGCAGGATGCCCGCGTTGCACGTACGTTCCAGAACATTCGTCTGTTCTCGGGGCTGACCGTGCTGGAAAACCTGCTTGTCGCACAGCACAACGTGCTGATGCGTTCGTCAGGTTACACGATCCTCGGTCTTCTGGGTCTGCCGGGCTATAAGAAAGCCGCCAAGGCAGCGGTCGAAAAAGCGCGCTACTGGCTTGAGAAGATCAATCTCATTGATCGTGCGGACGACCCGGCTGGCGATCTGCCTTATGGCGATCAACGCCGTCTGGAAATTGCGCGCGCCATGTGCACTGAGCCAGAAATTCTCTGCCTCGATGAGCCGGCCGCGGGTCTTAATCCTCGTGAATCGGCAGAGCTCAACAAGCTGCTGCTCGATATTCGCAAGGAAACCGGCACGTCGATCCTGTTGATCGAACACGATATGTCAGTGGTTATGGAAATTTCCGACCATGTGATCGTGCTTGAATATGGCACAAAGATCTCTGACGGCTCACCGGAAGCAGTGCGCAACGATCCGCGCGTTATCGCCGCCTATCTCGGCGTTGATGACGATGAGATCGCAGAATTGATCGAAGAAGCGGACAAGCCGGGCACTGGTGATCCTGCAGACTTTATCGCAACTCAGCTTGCTGTAGAGGCAATCGAGGAAGAAAAGGCTGAAGAGGCCGTTCGTTTTGCAGGCGGATTGGCTGCAGCGCGTGATGGCAAGCCTGATAATCTGACGCTCATCAAGGGCATCGGTGAAGTCAACGAGAAGAAGCTCAACGAGCACGGCATCTATCATTTTGATCAGATTGCCGCCTGGACTGAAGCTGACATCGTTCAGGCTGAAACCTATCTGGAATTCGACGGTCGCATTGCCCGCGAAGACTGGGTGGGGCAGGCAGCACAACTTGCTTCGGGTCAGGCCACCGAGTTTTCAACCCGTGTTGAAGCCGGAGATGTCCCTACGAGCCATAAGACTGCTCCCGCAAAGGCAGCCAGAGCCCCTAAAGGCACGAAAAGCGCCAAAGCTCCGGCAAAGCCCAAGAAGGGAGCTGAATAATGACGGCTGACACTATGCAAACAAAGCAACCGCTTCTGGCCGTCGAAAAGGTCGAGACCTATTACGGCAACATCCGCGCACTCAAGGGCATCGACCTGACAGTCAACGAGGGTGAAATCGTAGCGCTGATTGGCGCCAACGGTGCTGGCAAGTCCACACTCATGATGACCATCTTCGGTTCGCCGCGCGCTCGTACTGGCCGCATTCTTTTCGGCGGCAAGGACATTACGTCAATGCCGCCGCATGAGATTGCGAAGCTACGAATTGCACAATCGCCGGAAGGTCGCCGCATTTTCCCGCGCATGACAGTGCTCGAAAACCTGCAGATGGGTGCGAGCCTCGATCATCAGCAATATTTCGAGGAAGATGTTGCGCTGATGTTCGAACTTTTCCCGCGTCTGAAAGAGCGTATCAATCAGCGTGGCGGCACACTTTCGGGTGGTGAACAGCAGATGCTGGCGATTGCGCGCGCGCTGATGGCGCGTCCGAAGCTTCTGCTTCTTGACGAGCCGTCACTGGGTCTTGCTCCTCTGATCGTCAAGCAGATCTTCGAAGCGATCAAGGAACTCAACCGCACGCAGGGTCTCACAGTGTTTCTCGTCGAGCAGAATGCTTTCGGTGCGCTGAAGCTTGCTGATCGCGGCTATGTTATGGTCAATGGATCAATCACAATGAGCGGCGCTGGCCGCGAACTGCTGGCTGACCCGGAAGTGCGTGCCGCCTATCTCGAAGGCGGAAGGCATTAAGGAGAAAAATCATGCAGGGAATTCTCTATGAAGAACCGTCATTCTGGCTGTTTTTTCTCATCACCTGCCTTCTGGGTGGCTGGGCTGCCTGGATGACAGGCCGTGCCTGCGCACAGACATGGCGGACCTATCCGCAGCTTTTGCTCTATCTGATCCCTTTGGGCGCAGCCGTGCGGTTTATCCACTATGCGCTGTTTGAGGGCACGCTGCTTTCGCTGCACTACTATCTGGTTGATGTGATCGTGCTGATGGTCATCGGTACGATCGGCTATCGCTATACGCGCACCAAACAAATGGTGCGCCAGTATAACTGGCTCTATGAAAAAGCTTCACCACTTAGCTGGAAGGCAAAATAATTCGAAGCTTCGCCGTGAGAGCATGTCCCCCAGAAGTGGGAACCGGTTTTGGGGGACTGCTTAAAAACAATAATTCAGAGCATTTCCTCTGATAAAATAGAAAACTCAAAATGCTCTGGCGGCGGAGCTTCTTTAAAAAGATCACGCTGAAAAACAGGTTCAGCGTAGATATTGCTGGCAAATCAGCAAGATAATAAAGCGATGCAAAAACATCGTTCGGGGTAACTATAATCGGGAGTTCAAGTAATGAAGAAATCGCTTTTCTCAGGCGTTGCTCTTGCAGCGGTGATGGCTTTCAGTGGCTCGGCTTGGGCAGATGTACTTTTGGGCATCGGCGCACCGCTGACTGGTCCAAACGCTGTGTATGGCGCGCAGATCCAGAAGGGTGCGGAAGCAGCCATCAAGGAAATCAATGATGCTGGTGGCATCAACGGCGAAAAGATCTCGATTACGCTCGGTGACGACGTGTCGGATCCAAAGCAGGGTATTTCGGTTGCAAACAAGTTTGCCGCTGATGGCGTGAAATACGTGATCGGCCACTTCAACTCCGGTGTTTCGATCCCGGCGTCTGAAGTCTATGCCGAAAACGGTATTCTCGAAATTTCGCCAGCAGCGACCAACCCGGTCTATACCGAGCGCGACCTGTGGAACACGTTCCGTACCTGCGGCCGTGACGATCAGCAGGGCATCGTTGCCGGTCAGTATATCTTCGACAACTTCAAGGACGCGAAGATTGCTGTGATCCACGATAAGACCCCTTATGGTCAGGGTCTTGCCGATGAAACCAAGAAGAAGCTCAACGAGCTCGGCGCCAAGGAAGCCCTTTATGAAGGCGTGAACGTCGGTGAGAAGGACTTCTCTGCACTCATCGCCAAGATGAAGCAGGCAGGCGTCACCGTCGTTTATTGGGGTGGTCTGCATCCGGAAGCCGGTCTCATCATCCGTCAGATGGCTGATCAGGGTCTGAAAGCTCAGTTCATTTCGGGTGACGGTATCGTTTCCAACGAGCTGGCTTCGATTGCAGGTCCAGCTGTTGAAGGCACGTTGAACACATTTGGCCCAGATCCACGCAACAACCCAGCCAATGCTGATCTCGTCAAGAAGTTCCGCGACGCAGGCTTTGAACCAGAAGCCTACACGCTCTACTCCTATGCGGCTGTTCAGTCTCTGGCAGGTGCTGCAAAGGCAGCTGGCAGCAACGACCCACAGGAAATTGCTAAGGCGTTGAAGGAAAAAGGTCCGTTCCCAACTGTGCTTGGTGATCTTTCCTATGATGCCAAGGGCGACCCGAAACTCCCAGGTTACGTAATGTATAAGTGGGAAAAGGGTGCAGACGGGAAATATAATTACATTCAGCAGTAAGTCTCTGTCTGTATTATTACGTCTCTAAGAAAAGTGCCCGGCTATATGCCGGGCATTTTTATTTTACGAAAACTTTAAATTCATGACATCATGCGGAAAAAGCATCAAATTTAGATATTAATGAGGATGGACAATACTGATTAAAGCCATTTTACCTAATGCAACGACATTGTTTGGCGTAAAGCACGGTTGGCAATTCGTTCCCTGGAGGAGGGGCGAGGGTGTCGGGAAGCGTTGGGTGCGTGGATTGTCAATTCATAGCATCAGGCCTGTCTCTCGCACGGGGTAAGAAAAACTCTCTTCCAGTGGAATTGGCGGCTCCGGAATTCAGTCCGGAGATCGTGGTTCAATGGGAGTAATTGAAATGAAAAAATCCTTATTCTGTGGTGTGTGCCTTTCCGCTTTGGTTGCGATGGGCGGAGCGTCGTTTGCTGATGTGCTGCTGGGCGTTGGCGCACCATTGACCGGTGGTCAGGCGGCTTATGGCGACCAGATCAAGCGCGGCGTTGAAGCGGCTGTGGCAGAAGCCAATGCCAAGGGCGGCATGAACGGCGAGCAGATCACGATCGTTTATGGCGATGATGCTGCCGATCCACGTCAGGGGATTTCGGTTGCCAATAAGTTCGTCGGTGACGGCGTGCAATTCGTGATCGGCCATTTCAATTCGGGCGTCAGCATTCCAACCTCCGATATTTACGCTGAAAACGGCGTGCTGATGATTGCGCCGGGCACGACCAACCCAACCTTCACTGAACGCGAATTGTGGAACACCTTCCGTACCTGCCGTCGTGACGATCAGCAGGGCATCGTTGCGGGCAAATACATTGCCGATACCTACAAGGACGGCAAAGTCGCGATCCTGCACGACAAGACCCCTTACGGTCAGGGTCTTGCAGATGAAACCAAGAAGTCGCTCAATGCCAATGGCAAGGAAGAGACGCTGTATGAAGGCGTTAATCAGGGCGATAAGGATTTCTCAGCACTGATTTCCAAGATGAAAGCTGCAGGCATTACTGCCGTCTATTGGGGCGGGATGCATCCGGAAGCCGGCCTTATCATTCGTCAGATGGCCGATCAGGGTCTGAAGGCACAGTTCATCTCCGGTGACGGTATTGTTTCCAACGAGTTGGCTTCGATTGCTGGCGATGCGGTTGCGGGTGTTCTGAATACGTTCGGCCCGGACCCGCGCGATGATGCAGCCAATGCTGATCTGATCAAGGCGTTCCGCGACAAGGGTTTTGAGCCGGAAGCCTATACCTTCTACGCTTATGCAGGTGTGCAGTCGCTGGTTGATGCAGCCAATGCTGCCGGAAACAACGATCCGCAGTCGGTTGCTGAAGCCATGAAGGCCAAGGGTCCGTTCAAGACGGTGCTCGGTGACGTCTCTTATGATGCAAAGGGTGATCCAAGCCTTTCACCTTATGTCATGTTCGAATGGCGCAAGGGCGACGATGGAAAATATAACTACTTCCAGAAGAAATAAGACTGAAAGAGGCAGACTCACTTATCAAAGTGAGTTCTGAACAATGTTCAATTGGCTGAATGTACTATTTAGCCAGTAATACTGTGCAGAATGCCTCATATATTAGCAAAATTTGCTTCAAATTTTGGCAGAATGCCCGACTTTTGGTCGGGCATTTTGTTTTTGTATCGCAGTTGCACAGTTTGTTTGCGCTTGCTTAGATTGCAGGCTAATCAAAGCCATACCGATCATTGCAGTGTGGGAGTTCTGCCTTGTCCATCCGTAAAATTCTGGTTGCCAACCGTTCCGAAATCGCTATCCGCGTGTTCCGTGCAGCCAATGAGCTTGGCATAAAAACGGTGGCCATATGGGCAGAGGAAGATAAACTCTCACTGCATCGCTTTAAAGCAGACGAAAGCTATCAGGTCGGTCGTGGACCGCATCTCGCGCGTGATCTCGGACCGATTGAAAGCTATCTTTCGATTGATGAAGTCATTCGCGTGGCCAAGCTTTCGGGTGCTGATGCTATTCATCCGGGCTATGGCCTTTTGTCGGAAAGCCCTGAATTTGCCGATGCTTGTGCTGAAAACGGCATCATTTTCATCGGCCCTAAGCCAGAAACCATGCGCCGTCTCGGTAACAAGGTTGCCGCGCGTAATCTCGCAATTGAGATTGGCGTTCCGGTTGTGCCTGCAACCGATCCGCTGCCGGACGATATCGCCGAAGTAAAGAAGCTCGCAGCCAAGATCGGCTATCCGTTGATGCTGAAAGCCTCATGGGGCGGCGGCGGTCGCGGTATGCGTGCCATTCGCGCTGAGGAAGACCTTGACCGAGAAGTGACGGAAGCCAAGCGCGAAGCTAAAGCTGCGTTCGGCAAGGATGAAGTCTATCTCGAAAAGCTTGTCGAGCGTGCGCGTCACGTTGAAGTGCAGATTTTGGGTGATACGCATGGCAACGCGGTTCATCTTTATGAGCGCGATTGCTCGATCCAGCGCCGTAACCAGAAAGTGGTTGAACGTGCGCCAGCGCCTTATCTCAATGATGCACAGCGTCAGGAACTGGCAGGCTACGGCCTGAAGATCGCTCATGCCACCGATTATATCGGTGCAGGTACGGTCGAATTCCTGATGGATGCTGATACCGGCGCGTTTTACTTCATCGAAGTTAATCCGCGTATTCAGGTGGAGCACACCGTCACGGAAGAAGTGACGGGCATCGATATCGTCAAGGCGCAGATTCATATTCTGGAAGGCTATGCCATTGGTACGCCTGAATCCGGTGTTCCGGAACAAAAAGATATTCGCCTGAACGGTCATGCGCTGCAGTGCCGTATCACCACCGAAGACCCTGAGCAGAATTTCGTTCCGGATTATGGACGCATTCAGGCCTATCGCTCAGCATCGGGCTTTGGCATTCGTCTTGATGGCGGCACGGCCTATTCGGGCGCGGTCATCACGCGCTATTATGATCCACTGTTGGTGAAGGTTACGGCGTCGGGTTCGACGCCGATTGAAGCCATCCGTCGTATGGACCGCGCTTTGCGCGAATTCCGTATTCGCGGTGTCGCGACAAACCTGACCTTCGTTGAAGCGATCATCAATCATCCGCGTTTTCAGTCGAATGACTATACGACGCGCTTCATTGATACGACGCCTGAGCTTTTCACGCATATGAAGCGTCAGGACCGCGCGACCAAGCTTCTGACCTATGTGGCTGATGTTACCGTCAATGGTCATCCAGAAACCAAGGGCCGTGCTGAGCCATCGCAGGATGCGGCCAAGCCGATTGTGCCGTGGTTTGGTGATCGTCCGGTGGTGGACGGCACCAAGCAGTTGCTCGACAAGCTTGGACCGCAGAAGTTTGCCGAATGGATGCGCAATGAAAAGCGCGTTCTGTTGACCGATACGACCATGCGTGACGGTCATCAGTCATTGCTGGCAACCCGTGTGCGTACCTATGATATTGCGCGCGTGGCCAATGCCTATGCGCAGGCACTGCCGAACCTGTTTTCGCTTGAGTGCTGGGGCGGTGCGACCTTTGACGTATCGATGCGCTTCTTGACGGAAGACCCATGGGAACGTCTGGCAATGGTGCGCGAAGGCGCCCCGAACATTCTGCTCCAAATGCTGCTGCGTGGCGCGAATGGCGTTGGCTACAAGTCCTACCCGGACAATGTGGTGAAGTATTTCGTGCGTGAAGCAGCGCGCGGCGGCATGGACCTGTTCCGCGTGTTCGACAGCCTCAACTGGGTTGAGAACATGCGCGTGTCGATGGATGCCGTGCTGGAAGAGAACAAGCTTTGTGAAGCGGCCATTTGCTATACGGGTGATATTCTCAATCCGGATCGCGCCAAATACGATCTTAAATATTATGTCGATCTGGCCAAGCAGGTTGAAAAAGCTGGCGCGCATATCATCGCGTTGAAGGATATGGCGGGTCTGTTGAAGCCTGCGGCAGCGCGCGTACTGTTTAAAGCACTGCGTGAGGAAACCGATCTGCCGATCCACTTCCACACCCATGATACGTCGGGCATTTCGGCGGCGACTGTGCTTGCTGCGGTCGATGCTGGTGTCGATGCGGTTGATGCGGCAATGGATGCCTTCTCAGGCAATACATCGCAGCCATGCCTTGGTTCTATTGTTGAGGCGCTGCATGGTTCGGAACGCGATCCAGGTCTTGATACGGAAACGATCCGCCGCATTTCCTTCTATTGGGAGGCGGTGCGCAATCAGTATGCGGCCTTTGAAAGCGACCTCAAGGGACCGGCTTCGGAAGTGTACTTGCATGAAATGCCGGGCGGTCAGTTTACGAACCTCAAAGAACAGGCGCGTTCGCTGGGTCTTGAAACCCGCTGGCATGAAGTGGCGCAGGCCTATGCCGATGTAAACCGCATGTTTGGCGATATCGTCAAGGTTACGCCGTCCTCCAAGGTGGTGGGCGATATGGCGCTGATGATGGTCTCTCAGGACCTGACCGTTGCCGATGTCGAAAACCCGGATAAGGACATTGCCTTCCCGGATTCAGTTGTGTCGATGATGCGCGGCGATCTCGGTCAACCGCCATCGGGCTGGCCTGCATCGTTGCAGAAGAAGATATTGAAAGACGAAAAGCCTTTCACGGTTCGTCCGGGTTCGCTGCTTCCGGCAGCTGATCTTGATGCCGAACGCAAGTCGATTGAGGAAACACTTGGTCGCGAGATCACCGATCAGGAATTTGCTTCTTACCTGATGTATCCAAAGGTCTTCACCGATTATGCGGCGGCACAGGAAAACTATGGTCCGACCAGTGTCCTGCCAACGCCGGTTTATTTCTATGGCTTGAAGCCGGAAGAAGAAGTCTTCGTCGATCTCGAACGCGGCAAGACGCTTGTGATCGTCAATCAGGCAATGTCTGAGACCGATGAGAAGGGCATGGTCACTGTGTTCTTCGAACTCAATGGTCAGCCGCGCCGCGTGAAGGTGCCAAACCGTGCCAAGGGTGCATCGGGCGGTGTGAAGCGCAAGGCGGAACTCGGCAATGATCGCCACGTTGGCGCGCCAATGCCGGGTGTTGTGTCCACGGTTGCTGTCGCACAAGGCCAGAACGTGAAGGCAGGTGATGTGCTGCTTTCCATTGAAGCCATGAAAATGGAAACGGCTCTGCGTGCAGAACGCGATGGCTCGATTGCCGAAGTGCTTGTGCGCCCCGGCGAACAGATCGACGCAAAGGATTTGCTTGTCGTTTACGCCGACTGATCCAGCTTTCACATCATAGAATGATTGACGCCGTCCCCTGTAAAGGGTGCGGCGTTTTCTTTTGCTTGCATGGTTATAAAAATCTGCTATGCACGTTTTTACCGATTCATGCATGTTTGTGCATGTTAGCAGGAACGAGCGATGACAGAGCTATTACTGGACGAAAGACAGGCGCGCATTCAGCAACTGCTTGAGCAGTCCGGGCGCGTATTGGCGAGCGAGCTTGCGGAGTCATTCGGGGTTTCGGAAGACACGATCCGCCGTGACCTCCGCGAGATGGCGGCGGCGGGGCTTTGCAAGCGCGTCTATGGCGGTGCTTTGAAGGCCGCGCCCTCTTACGCGCCGCTCGCAGAGCGCGATACGGAAAGACCGGAAGCCAAGACGACCCTTGCCGCCGCGCTGGCTGCTCTGATTGAACCGAACATGACGGTGTTTCTGGATTCATCCTCAACTAATCTGGCGCTTGCGCGTCTTTTGGCTGATCGGGGTGATGTGATCACCGTTGTCACCAACACGCCCTCCATTGCTGCTATTGTTCTGCAGTCAGACAAGATCGACGTCGTGATGATCGGCGGCCCTATTGATCGTCGCGTGAGTGCGGCGGTTGGTGCGCGCGCTTTGCGCGATGCGGAACTGGTGCGGCCTGATCTTTGTATGCTCGGTGTCTGCGGCTTTTCAGCAGAAACGGGCATCACAGCGCTTCATCTGGAAGATGCGGAATTCAAGCGGGTTATTGCCGGGCGCAGCCGCAAGGTGGTTCTGGCAATCACCAGTGACAAGCTCGGCACAGTTGCTGCGCACGATGTCATACCCATTGAGGCGGTCAATGTTATGGCTGTCGAACAGGATGCGAATGAAGATGTGCTTGCGCCCTATCGGGCATCGGGCATGACGATTATACACGCCGTAGAAGGGCGTGACTGAGGACATGATGGAACAGACGGCCGGACGAAACGATGCGCTGAATGACCGTGCGCCAATTGTAACCAGAGAGCGTATCGCTGTGGCGCTGCTCTTTCTGATGAATGGTTATATCTTTGGCGGCTGGGCGCCGAAAATTCCCGAATTTGCAGGGCGTCTCGGGCTTGATACCAGTGGCATGGGATTAATGATCCTCGTCTTCGGTGTCGGCTCTCTGTCGATGATGCCGGTGGCTGGTGCATTGTCCGCACATCGCGGTTCGGGCGCCGTCGTCAAGCTGTTTGCAATCGGACTTATCCCCGCTTTGCTGATTATTGCGCTTGTGCCGAATATCGTCACAGCTGTGATTGTCATGTTCTATTTTGGCGGCATGATCGGTGCGATGGATGTCGCAATGAACGCCAATGCGGTCGCTGTTGAGAAGAACATGCGCCGGGCCATAATGTCGTCCTGTCATGCCTTCTGGAGCCTTGGCGGACTGATTGGGGCAGCAACTGGTGGCTTTCTCATCGCGCATGTCGGCTCGACTATTCATGCACTGATTGCGACCGTTGTGGCAGCAGGATTGCTGATTTTTGCATGGCCTTCGATTGTCGCGGACAGGTTTCACCATCCAAGCGGCGAGAAGCAGAAGCTGGTGCTGCCGCGCAATGCGCTGCCATGGCTGGTCGGCATTATCGCATTGTTCTCGATGATCCCGGAGGGTGCGATACTTGATTGGGGTGCATATTATCTGCGCGATGAAATGGGTGCGTCAGTTACGGTCGCTGGTTTTGGCTTCGCAGCTTTCTCCATGACCATGGCGATCATGCGCTTTGCAGGCGATATTGTCCGCGACCGTTTCGGCGCGATCAACACGCTACGCTTCTGCACATCGATTGCCATTATCGGCATGGTGATTGTCGGCCTGTCGAGCCACCCTTACGCGGTGATCTTTGGCTTTGCCATTTGCGGTATCGGCATTTCCAACATGGTGCCGATAGCCTTCTCGATTGGCGGCAATCTGCCGGGCATCAATCCAAGTGTTGGCCTGTCGATTGCCACCACCATGGGCTATTCCGGTATGCTGGTTGCGCCTTCGCTTATCGGCTTTGTCGCCAAGCATAGCGGTTTCAGCGTCGTATTCCTGTCATTGCCTGTGCTGTTGCTTGTGGTGCTCGCTTTCTCAGGACTGGCAAAATATGCGGACAGTTCGCATTAAAGCATTTGAGCCAAAAGTGCGTAGCGGTTTTGCGTAGGATAATGCGTGGAAAAAATACATCGAGCGATTATCGCTCGATGTTTACTCAGCGGTCCAGCCGCCCTCGACCGGCAGGGCGGCACCGTTGATCTGCGCTGCGGCATCTGTTGCAAGAAAGGCCGCAAGCGCACCGATCTGAGCAGTGGTCACGAATTCCTTCGTCGGCTGTTTATCGAGCATGACTTCGCGGATTACTGTTTCGCGATCCATGTTATGAGCTTTCATCTGATCCGGTATCTGCGCTTCGACAAGCGGGGTCAGCACATAGCCGGGGCAGATGGAATTGGCCGTGATCCTGGCAAGGGCAAGTTCAAGTGCCAGCGTTTTTGTGAAGCCGACAATGCCATGCTTTGCTGCCACATAGGCCGACTTGAATGGCGAGGCGACAAGTCCATGCGCTGATGCGATGTTGATGATCCGGCCCCACCCGGCTTTCTTCATATGTGGTATTGCAGCCGCTGACGTGTGGAATGCTGAGGTCAGGTTGATCGCGATGATCCGGTCCCATTGCTCGGACGGAAACTCTTCGACCGGTGCCACATGCTGGATACCGGCATTGTTGACGAGGATATCGGCACTGCCAAAGGCTTCCACGCTCTTTTCAATCAGCGCGCGGCAGTCATCAGCTTTGGACATATCGGCGCTGACATAGATCACGCTTACGCCATGTTCTGCGGCGATTGTTTTTGCCAAATCGTGGTCTTCGCTACGGTCCGTGAAGGAGTTGATCACAACATTGTGCCCAGAACCCGCAAGCGCGTGGGCAATGCCAAGTCCGATGCCTGAATTGGAACCGGTGATAATTGCGGTTTTGCGGGCATTCGCATTTGGCATTTTTTATCTCCTCCTCTGGAATCATCCCATAATGAGGAGGCGACAAGGCGTCGGCAAGTGATTATATAACAACAAAGCGAGGCGGTCAGGCGTTGACAATTGCGCCTTGCTACGCCACCTGAAAGCAGGCCCGTACCAAGAGCAGTTCCCGATGCGTGAAATATGGTTTCCATCGGCAATTGCGGCAGGACAAAAGAACAGAGCACAATGTCTTCCGAGACCGTCAGCTATTTTTCGCATCCATTTCCCCGTCGCCAATCCGTTGGCGTGAGCGTTGGCGGAGTTATCGTTGGCGGCAGCGAACCTGTTGTTGTCCAGTCGATGACCAATACCGATACGGCTGATATCGATGGCACTGTAGTGCAGGTTGCAGCTTTGCATCGCGCGGGTTCCGAGATTGTGCGCATCACGGTGGATCGTGATGAATCCGCTGCTGCCGTTCCAAAAATTCGTGAGCGTCTTGAACGCCTGGGCATGAATGTGCCGCTGGTCGGAGACTTCCATTATATCGGCCACAAGCTGCTCGCCGATCATCCGGCCTGTGCGGAAGCGCTCGCAAAATATCGCATCAATCCGGGCAATGTCGGCTTCAAGGACAAGAAAGACAAGCAGTTCGCCGATATCGTTGAAATGGCGATCCGTTATGACAAGCCTGTCCGTATCGGCGTTAACTGGGGATCGCTCGATCAGGAGTTGCTGACCACGCTTATGGATCGCAATCAGGCTGAGGGTGCGCCTTTGAGCGCGCAGGAAGTTATGCGTGAAGCCATTGTTCAGTCGGCGCTGATTTCGGCAAATCTTGCAGAAGAAATCGGCCTTAGCCGCGACAAGATCATCCTGTCGGCCAAGGTCAGTCAGGTGCAGGATCTGATTGCCGTTTACACAATGCTTGCACAGCGCTCCGATCACGCGCTGCATCTGGGCCTCACCGAAGCCGGCATGGGCACCAAGGGTGTTGTCGCTTCGTCGGCTGCCATGGGTATTCTGCTTCAGCAGGGCATTGGGGATACGATCCGTATCTCGCTGACGCCAGAGCCGGGCGGCGACCGCACGCGTGAAGTGCAGGTGGCACAGGAACTGCTGCAGACCATGGGTTTCCGTCAGTTCATTCCGATTGTTGCCGCGTGTCCGGGTTGCGGACGCACGACCTCAACCGTGTTTCAGGAACTGGCGCAGAATATTCAGGACGATATTCGTCGCAGTATGCCTGTCTGGCGCGAGAAATATCCGGGTGTGGAATCGCTTTCGGTCGCAGTCATGGGCTGCATCGTCAACGGTCCGGGCGAATCGAAACATGCTGATATTGGCATCTCGCTTCCCGGCACGGGCGAAACGCCGTCCGCACCGGTCTTTGTCGATGGCAAGAAGGTTACGACGCTGCGCGGACCTGAGATTGCCGCCGATTTCCAGAAGATGGTTGCCGAATATATCGAAAACCGTTTCGGGCTTGATCGAAAGATCGCTGCTGGCCAGAACTGATTTCAGTTTGATACTGGGCGCGTAGCGACCTCCGGCATTGATTTGCGGGTCGCAGCCCAGAATATGAGTGTGAAGAGGCTGATGCCACCACCCAGCAGGCAGACACCGTTCCAGCCCGCATAAGCATAGATCCATGTTGAAAGAGCCGAGCCGCTTGCGCTGCCGATGGAATAGAAAACCATATAGGCAGCGGTGAGTCTGTTCTGTGCGTCGGGTCGCACGCGATAGATCATTGCCTGATTGGTGACGTGCACAGCCTGAAGTCCGAAATCGATGACCAGCACACCTGCAATCAGCCAGAGCAGTGAATAATCGAGCAGGGCAATTGGTATCCACGATAACAGCATCAGCGTGAGCGCGATGCCGGTCATGCGCTGAGCCTGCCCCCGGTCCGCAGCCACGCCCGCACGAGAAGCGGCAAGCGCACCTGCGGCTCCGGCCAGGCCGAACAGTCCGATTTGCGCATGGCTCAATTCAAAAGGCGGTGCGCTGAGGGGCATGACGAGCGGCGCAAGCAGCGTGGTGATATCAGCAAAGATCAGCATGGCAATGATTGCGCGGATACGGAGCACGGGTTCGGAGCGGAACAGCGTTACAAGTGACAGAATAAGCGCGGGGTAGGAGACGCTGGTCGTCTGACGATTCTGTCGTGGCAGGCTGCGCCATAGAAGAAGCGAAATCAACAATGTGAGTGCTGCGGAACTGAAGTAAACGCTGCGCCATCCGCCAATATCGGTGAGCGCGCCAGCTATGGCGCGTGCCAGCAATATTCCAAGTACGATGCCACTTGTGACAATCCCAACCACATGACCGCGCCGCATCGGATCGGCAAGACTTGCCGCATAGGCAACAAGTGCTTGTGTGACGACTGCCAGAAGACCCATCACAGCCATTGCCAGCAACAACATGGTAGCACTTCCTGCAAAACCAATGGTTAGAAGCGATAAGACCGACAGCAGGAAATGCGCGAGAATCAGTTTTCGCCGGTCGAAAAGATCTCCAAGGGGCACCAGAAAAATGAGGCCGATTGCATAGCCGACCTGGCTTGACGCAATGATAAGGCCAGCTCTTGAACGTTTAAGCCCCATATCATCTGACATCACATCAAGAAGCGGATGCGCGAAATAGACATTGGCCACAGCGAGGCCGCTGGCAATGGCAAACAGCAGCAGTGTCGCTCGGGAAAGCGAAGGGCGCACAAGGTCGTTCGCGGCAGACGGTGCTGCCGCGCTGAGATAGGACTGCATGATTGGCTCCTGCAAAATGGTTTTAAAATGAAACCATTTTGCTTTTAGCGTGATTGGTTTTATATTGCAACCAAGTTGAAATGTATGGAGTAAACATGGTTCGCAAGAAGAGCCTGAAAGGTGACTATTGCCCAAGCGCGCGTGCGCTGGATGTGATCGGCGACTGGTGGTCGCTATTGATCGTGCGTGAAGCTTTTGATGGGGTAACGCGGTTCAGCGCCTTCCAGAAGAATCTGGGCATCGCGCGTAACATTCTGGCTGAACGGCTGCGCAAGCTGACGGGCGAGGGCATTATGGAGATGGTGTCCGATCCCAAAGGCGGCGCACATCAGGAGTATCGACTGACCGCCAAGGGTCGTGATCTGTTGCCGGTTGTCGTTGCCCTGCGACAATGGGGCGAGAACTATCTGTTTGCACCTGATGAGCCGCATTCAAAACTGGTTGATACCATCAATGGTGAAGGCGTGGCGAAGCTTGAGGTGCGCGCACTTGATGGCCGTCAGCTCTCGGTCGATGACGTTGCCATCATCAAAGTGCGTGAAGACGATCTCTAAGAGTTGGTTTTGACGTGCATCTGGTCCGAAAACCGTTTCACATTTTTCGGGATGCGCTTTAGCTCTGTCGCTCTGCAATGAAGCGAGCGGCCTGTTTGAGAATCACTGCATCGTCGCCAAATGGTTCCAGCAGGCTTTCCGCCTGAGCCACAAGACCGGAGAGCTGCTTGCGCGTCCAGTCGATGCCATGCAACGCAACGAGCGTGGCCTTGCCTGCCGCCGCATCCTTGCCTGTTGCCTTGCCCATGATCGCCGCATCGGCAGTTACATCAAGAAGATCGTCGGCAAGTTGGAAGGCGAGACCGATGGCCGAACCGAATTCCGCCATGCGTTCGCGGTCTTCGCGCGATGCGCCTGCAATGATCGCACCGGCTTCACAGGCAAAACGAATCAGCGCACCAGTTTTCATGGCTTGCAGCGTGATAATGCCTGCTTCATCGGGTTTGTTATCTTCCGCCATCAGATCAAGCGCCTGACCACCGGCCATGCCGCCAATGCCGGAAGCCCGCGCCAAAGCCGAGACCAGCTCGATGCGAATGCTGGCAGGAAGATCGGTTTCGTCTGAGGCCACGATGTCAAAAGCATAGGTCAACAGGCTGTCGCCCGCGAGAATCGCTGCGGCCTCATCAAAAGCCTTGTGTACGGTCGGTTGACCACGCCGCATATCATCATTGTCCATCGCTGGCAGATCGTCATGGACGAGCGAATAACAATGGATGCACTCAAGCGCGGATGCCACGCGCAGAACCGCATCGCCATGCTGGCCAAAAAGGGCTGCACTTTCTATGACCAGGAAGGGACGCAGTCTTTTGCCGCCATTCAGCACGCCATGACGCATGGCAGCGAGCAGTCGCTCGGGGCGAGCCACTTCGCCGGTGCGCAAACGAAGATCCAGAAGCCCAACCAGCATTGTCTCGACTTCGAGCGCGCGTAGGTTCAGGGATTGAGCAAAATCGACAGACACGTTTTCCATGTCTAAAGGGGATGGACGAAAGCGCTGATTTGGTCAACTGGCCACATCGATCAGCACAGGCTTTTTCATCAAGCGGTCATCAAACAGCGGATTTTGAGCCATAAAGCGCTCAATTTGGTCGCTGAATTCCTGCGGCTGATTATGGAATCAGGTTCATTATTGTTAAGGAATAGTTTATGTCGCTTGAATGGGGCTAAAGCAGTTCAAGCTAACACTCGAGCTGCTTTATCTATTTGTCTTACGCATTTTCGAACGCAAAATCGATTCTCATTTTTGCTGGAAATGCTCTAACAGGCGGTGGACGTGGCAAAAATCATTCTCAAGAGCAAAGATGGTCGCGGTTACTTGGCTGATCCCGTTTGGGGTGGCAGAATTGCCCTCATGCTCAAGATTTTGGTGGTGCTTGCGGTTCTGCCGCTTTTTCTGATCCTGGTCTATTCGGTTCCCTTTGTTCGCCCGATTTCGACATTGATGGTGAAGGACTATGTTCTTCTGCGCGATGTAGATCGGCAGTGGGTCAGCATTGAGGATGTTGCACCTGTTCTTGTGAATTCGGTGATGATGGCTGAGGATGGACAGTTCTGCAGCCATGGCGGCGTGGACTGGCACCAGCTCAGCCTCGTGCTTGATGATGCGGGTGAGGGCGGTCCAAGCCGCGGCGCATCGACCATCACCATGCAGACT
Organism: Brucella pseudogrignonensis; assembly: GCF_002252525.1. Classification (GTDB taxonomy): domain Bacteria; phylum Pseudomonadota; class Alphaproteobacteria; order Rhizobiales; family Rhizobiaceae; genus Brucella; species Brucella pseudogrignonensis. The sequence continues at coordinate 160,713 of NZ_NNRM01000012.1, read as the reverse complement.
GTGAAGAACCTGTTCCTGTGGAACGGCCGGTCTTATGTCCGCAAGGGGCTTGAATTTCCTTTGGCGCTGGTCGCCGATGCCGTGCTGTCAAAACAGCGGATTATGGAGATCTATCTCAATATTGCTGAATGGGGACCGGGCATCTATGGAATCGAGGCGGCCGCCCAACATTACTTCAATCGGCCTGCATCACGTCTGACTGCCCAGCAAGCTGCTTTGCTTGCCGTAACGCTTCCCAATCCCGCTTTGCGCAATCCGGCAAAGCCAACGCGCAACATGCAGCGTATCTCGCGCATCGTTGCCGGGCGCGCTTCCAGGGCCGGGCCCTATGTGACATGCGTTCGATAAACGGCTGGACAGGAAAAAAGATAAGACTCTGACTGGTCAAATGCAGTGAGAGCGTGTATAGGCACGTGACTTTCCGGAATTATGTCCGATGTGACAGGCTCCTCGGGGCCGTGCCGGACGTTTGTTTATCGATCAGTGGAGCTGGATCCATGGCAGTACCAAAACGCAAAACGTCTCCGTCGAAGCGCGGCATGCGCCGTTCGGCAGACGCTCTCAAGGCCCCGACTTACGTCGAGGACAAGAACTCGGGCGAACTTCGTCGTCCGCATCATATCGATCTTAAGAGCGGTATGTATCGCGGCCGTCAGGTCCTCGAAGCTAAGGAATAGTCTTAGGCTGCATCGCAGCTGAAAGATGAATTTCAAAAACGCCGTTTCCGGTCTCCGGAAGCGGCGTTTTCTTTGTTCTAATGCAATAGCAACTATGCATTCTATGTTTATTCAAGTTTTTATCAAAAGGTAAAAAATCACAATTTTGCCTTATAAATTAAGAACCATCACCCTTGTTAGTTATTCAACTTTCTATGGGTTATAAAAATGGATGATGTTATCAAAATTATTATCGGTAACGGCGGTTTATCTGTAAATTCCGGTGTTTCATTTTTTAATGTTGTAAATTGTACATTATATAATGAAGGGTATATTCAAGTTATATCGGATACACCTTCTTTTGTTGGCAGCGTGGAACATGCCTTGCCGGGTGCAATAGCGCATTTTGCGAATAAAAATCTGAAATGATAATTCGGGTATCTTCAATACAATTCTATGAAACGCCGCGTATATTGATGGCATACGCGGCGTTTTGATCTTATCCGATGTCGGCTGTAAAGCCCGTGCCTTCGATGCCGGCTACGGCTGCTGCTTCATCATTGTCAGATGTATCACCGGAGATGCCGACAGCGCCGATAATTTCGTTTGTGCTGTCTTTAATCAGCACGCCGCCGGACACGGGCACGATTCTCCCGCCTGAGACGCCTGACAGCCCCTCAAGAAAATGCGGACGGTCTTTGGCCTGATTGTGGAGCCAGCGTGAGCCAGTGCCGACGGCCAGTGCGCCGAAAGCTTTTCCGGATGCGATTTCAAAGCGGAGAATCGAAGTTCCGTCCTGTCGCTGAAAGGCTTTCAGATGGCCGCCTGCGTCGAAAACAGAAACGACGATCGGCTTCAACTGCAACTCGGCTGCCTTGGCAAAGGCGCCGGTAATGATCGCATTGGCATTATCTAATGTCAGGCTTGGCATAGAAATCTCCTTTGATTGCATGAAGCTAATCTAACGACTGTTGAAGGACACGTATGGTGAAAACTATATGTGTGGAGAAGAAACTGATTATCGTTTTGAGCGAAGGTGCCGAACGCGCGGACACGCCAGAGCTTGCCAAGGTGTCTGTTTTGGTCTTTCTCTGTCGGTGCTTTTTCAAGGAGGAAAGAATGACTGCATCGCAAAGCCAGAAAGCCATCATTATTGCCAGCGCGGCCCGTACAGCTGTGGGCGCTTTCAATGGCGCTTTCGCAAATGTGGCTGCGCATGAACTGGGCGCTACTGCAATCAAGGCAGCTCTTGAGCGCGCAGGCGTGGATGCTACTGATGTGGATGAAGTCATTCTCGGTCAGGTGCTGACGGCAGGCGAGGGGCAGAACCCGGCACGGCAGGCTGCGATGGCCGCAGGATGCCCCAAGGAAACGACTGCATTCTCGATCAACCAGCTTTGTGGGTCAGGTCTGCGTGCTGTCGCACTCGGTATGCAGCAGATTCTATCGGGCGATGCGAAGATCATTGTGGCAGGCGGTCAGGAATCGATGTCCATGGCTCCCCATTGCGCGCATTTGCGTTCCGGCGTGAAGATGGGCGACTTCAAGATGATCGATACGATGATCAAGGATGGCCTGACGGATGCCTTCAATGGCTACCATATGGGGATCACCGCAGAAAACATCGCCAAGCAGTGGCAGCTCAGCCGCGATGATCAGGATCAATTCGCATTGGCATCGCAAAACAAGGCCGAAGCTGCACAGACCGCAGGTCGTTTCGAGGATGAGATTGTTCCGTTTGCTGTAAAGAGCCGCAAAGGCGAGACGATTGTATCTGCTGATGAATATATCCGCGTTGGTGCAACAATCGAGGCGCTGACAAAGCTCAAACCTGCCTTTGACAAGGAAGGCACGGTTACGGCTGGCAATGCATCCGGCATTAATGACGGTGCGGCGGCTGTTGTCCTGATGGATGCGGATGAAGCCGCAAAACGCGGTGTCGAGCCGCTCGCGCGCATTGTTTCGTGGGCAACGGCGGGTGTCGATCCATCGATCATGGGGACTGGACCAATTCCTGCTACCCGCAAAGCGCTTGAAAAAGCTGGGTGGACGGTTGCTGATCTGGAACTGGTTGAAGCGAATGAAGCCTTTGCAGCTCAATCCTGTGCTGTCGTTCGCGATCTTGGTATTAATCCAGAGATCGTGAACGTCAATGGTGGTGCAATTGCGATTGGCCATCCGATCGGTGCGTCCGGTGCGCGTGTGCTGACCACCCTGCTATATGAAATGAAGCGTCGTGGCGCAAAACGCGGACTTGCAACGCTTTGCATCGGTGGCGGCATGGGTGTCGCTATGTGCGTTGAGCGGTCGTAATACCAAAACGCCATGAGACCAGAACGCCATGGGTATGGCTCATGGCGTTCTGGTTAAGCCCACGTGACGATTGAACTTTTTCAAGGCGTGACGCGTCAGCATCTTGAGCTGCCTTGGTATAAGAGGTTTAAAAGTTAACAGCGAGCGTCAGCATCACTGTCACGGAGCGGCGAATTCTTGCCGCTCTAGGGTATTTGGATAGGATCAGCCACTATATCTGGTGAGAACAAAGCCGGAAAATATGCGGATCAGCGATTCGTCGCCGATTCGTTCCGGCTTTGGCCTGAAGGTTAATAAAAATCGGTTCTCATGTGATGAAAGCTTTAACTAACTGTCAGGAAATATTGATATTTTATAAATAGACCATCTGTTGCCTCAGCTCGCAGAATGGCTTCCGAGATAAAAGTTAACGCGGCCACACGTTTGTTCTGGTTTCGGGCTGAATATTAACTGAGGTGATTCATTATATGGTGGGAATTGGGCATTCAGCCACTATATGTTGCCGTGAACAAAAGGCGAAGGAAGTTCTGTGAGCGATTCGTCGCCGATTCGTTCCAGAGTCGTTCTATTTATTAAAAGGCACGTTTGTTAAGATGCTGGCTGATGGAAGACCAACCTTCAATCCTGTGTTTTAAAACGGATGGTCATTTGAAAGCCGTTTTGTTCTTTTCAGGGTGCACGCGAGATAAGTTCCGGATAGAACAGTAAAGACTGGATCGTGCCGGAAACGTCCCGAAACATGGATTGAAACTTAACAGGAGCGCTTTCGGCTCAAGTCATATAGTGCTAACGCATGGCTTTACGTATGGCATTTGTTCCGGGAATTCTATTATTGGCATGAACCAACTCCCTGCCCATGATCTGCCGCTGACCTTGAGCGGCCGCGGTGTTACTGCGGTTCTGGGGCCAACCAATACCGGCAAGACGCATCTCGCTATCGAGCGGATGCTGTCGCACGGCAGTGGCATGATAGGTCTTCCGCTGCGCCTTTTGGCGCGCGAGGTCTATAATCGTGTGGTTGAGCGGGTAGGGGCTGCCAATGTTTCGCTGATTACTGGCGAAGAAAAGATCACGCCGCCGACCTCGCGTTATTCCGTCTGCACAGTCGAGGCCATGCCACGCCGCACGGATATGCCTTTCGTGGCTATCGACGAAGTGCAGCTGGCAGGCGATCTTGAACGCGGCCATATTTTCACCGATCGCATTCTGCATCTGCGCGGCCGTCAGGAAACGCTGCTTTTGGGTGCAGGCACCATGCGCGGCATTCTTGAAAAGCTGTTGCGCGGGATTACGGTGGTGACGCGTCCTCGCCTGTCGCATCTCACTTATGCGGGTTCAAAGAAGATCATCCGCCTGCCAAATCGCTCGGCGATTGTGGCCTTCTCTGCGGAAGAAGTTTACGCCATTGCCGAGCTGATCCGTCGTCAACGCGGCGGTGCAGCGGTGGTTATGGGTGCTCTTAGCCCACGCACGCGCAATGCACAGGTTGAGCTTTACCAGTCTGGCGATGTCGATTTTCTGGTTGCGACCGACGCGATTGGCATGGGGCTCAATCTCGATGTTGATCACGTCGCCTTTGCACAGAATCGCAAATTTGATGGCTATCAGTATCGTGACCTCACACCGGCTGAGCTTGGACAGATTGCGGGCCGTGCCGGGCGTCATCTGCGCGATGGTACATTTGGTGTGACTGGACAGGTGCGCCCGCTGGACGATGAAATGGTCGAGCGAGTCGAAGCCCATGACTTTGACCCTGTGAAAGTTATGCAATGGCGTACAGGGCGGTTCGATTTTTCATCGTTGAGTGCGTTGCGTTATTCTCTTGAAACGCCGACGCCGATCGAAGGACTGACCAAGGCGCTGCCTGCTGTTGATCAACAGGCGCTTGAAAATTTGTCAAAAGACGAAGACATTGTGCGGCTTGCAAATTCGCCTGCGCGGATCGAACTTTTGTGGGATACCTGTGCGCTCCCCGACTATCGTAAGATTGCGCCGGCACAACATGCCGATATCATAGCAACCATCTATCAGGATCTGGTCCGCCGAGGGAGCGTTGATGAAGATTATATGAGCGAACAGGTGCGCCGCGCCGACAGTACAGAGGGGGAAATCGACACTCTGTCTCACCGCGTGGCGCAAATCCGTACCTGGACTTTTGTGTCGCACAGGCCGGGATGGCTTGCCGATCCGACACACTGGCAGGAAAAGACGCGCGAAATTGAGGACAGATTGTCCGATGCGCTGCATGAAAGGTTGACGAAACGCTTTGTAGACCGCAGGACAAGCGTGCTTATGAGGCGCCTGAGAGAGAATGCCATGCTAGAAGCAGATATCAGCTCGACCGGAGACGTAATTGTCGAAGGCCATAATGTCGGGCAACTGGAAGGATTCCGTTTTACAGCCGACGTTCAGTCCGATGGACCGGATGCGAAGGCAGTAAAGACGGCTGCACAAAAGGCGCTGGCCGCCGAGTTTGATCGTCGTGCGGAGCGTTTCGCTGCTGCTCCAAACGGCGACTTCGCACTCGGTTCGGATGGCGTTCTGCGCTGGGTTGGGGCAACTGTCGCAACGCTGGTTGCAGGCGACGATGTTCTGAAGCCACGCGCGGTCATTTTAGCTGATGAGCAGCTGACCGGTCCGGCACGCGACAAGGTTGCAGCCCGCATCGAACGTTTTGTGGCGCATCATATCGAAACCATTTTGAAGCCTCTGACCGATCTCAGCGCCGCCGATGCGCTGACCGGCATGACGCGCGGTCTGGCTTTCCAGATCGTCGAGAGCCTTGGCATTCTTCAGCGTCGCGATGTGACCGAAGAAGTCCGTGGCCTTGATCAGGATTCCCGTGCCGCTCTTCGCCGTCTTGGCGTGCGCTTCGGTGCCTATCATGTTTTCATGCCAATGCTGCTGAAGCCTGCACCTGCTGGTCTCATCACGCTGCTCTGGGCATTGAAGAACGATGGTCGCGAACGTGCCGGTTATGGTGACGTGGTCAATGTTCTGGCCGCTGGCCGTACATCGGTTGTCGTCGATCCGGCTTTCGATCACCAGTTCTACCGCCTTGCAGGCTATCGCGTGCTGGGTCGTCGTGCTGTTCGTATCGATATTCTGGAACGTCTTGCTGATCTGATCCGTCCGGCTCTTGCCTGGCGTCCGGGTTCGGGCACTCGTCCGGAAGGCGCTTATGATGGTGGGCGCTTCATCGTCACGCCGGCGATGATGTCCATTCTCGGTGCAACCACCGAAGATATGGAAGAAATCCTGAAGAGCCTTGGCTATCGCCATGAAGCTGCAGAAGCCGCCGCTGTCACAGCAAAGCTCGCTGAACTCGATGCATTTGCGGCTGCCGCCGCGCAAGCGGAGGCTGTTGTTGAAGATACCGTCTTCAAACCAGCTGTTCCTGCTGCCGCACCTGCGAGCGAAGCAAAGCCTGCTGTTCCTGCGGCTGAACCTGTACCTGCACCGGTTGAAGCTGCTGCTGCAGCGGAAGTGTCGGGTGAAGAAAAGCCTGCCGTTCAGCTTACTGAAGCGCCTGTTGAAGAACCAAAGCCTGTTCTTCTGTGGCGTCAGGGCCGTTTTGAAGGCCGTAATAACCGTAATCAGGACCAGAACCGTCAGCGCCATAACCGCCCACAGGGTGGCCAGGGCAATGAGGCTCGCAAGTCTGAAGGCGGTTCGGAAGGCGGCGAAGGCCAGAACGCGCGTGACAATCGTGGTGGCAAGCGTTTCGACAAGAATCGCCGCAACCATGATGGCGAAGGCCAGAACAAGCGCGAAGGCTTCAAAGGCAAGCCACGCGATGGTAATCGCGATCGTCAGCCTAAGCGTGACCATGGCAATAATCATCAGGGCAACAAGCGCGTCGAGCAGGAACGTCCGGTACGGATTGATCCCGATTCGCCTTTTGCCAAGCTTCTGGCGCTCAAGGAGCAGTTGAAGAAGTAAGATGACCGGCGAACACGGCGCAAGACAGCGGATCGACAAGTGGCTGTTCTTTGCGCGCGTGGTCAAATCAAGATCGCTGGCGGCGAAACTCGCCGTCGGCGGCAAAGTCCGCGTCAATCGCGATAAGATTGAGCAGGCAGCCTATCAGGTTAAAGTCGGCGATGTTCTGACGATCACGCTTGATCGGCGCATTCTGGTTTACAAGATACTTGCCCCTGGCGAGCGACGCGGTCCAGCGCCCGAAGCGCAGCTTCTTTATGAAGATATGACGCCCAAACCTGTACCGGGAGATCAGGTCGCTGAGCCAATACAGCCACGACGCGAAAGCGGTGCAGGCCGTCCAACCAAGAAAGAACGTCGCGAAACTGATCGTTTGCGCGGCAATTAGAGTGAATCCCAATAAGTGGGCATCGGTTTTCGGGCGTAGATGCGCGTAAAATTGGCCGGATAGAGCATTTCAATTGAAGCAGGAAACGCTCTATGGCGGACGCGATGACGCAGGATAGCGCCTCTGTGCGATAGAAATTGCGTATCAAAGCCTTACAATAAAAGTCTTTTCCGCGTTTAGGTTCATAAACGAAATGTCGTTTCAGATGTTCGTGACATAGTGATATTGCGGCGATTGGGCTCTTGTCATGGGCAGATAAAGTCGTTACCTCACCGTTGGCGATTGCAAGGGCATGAGCTGGCAAGCAAGCCACACGCCGTAGCCACCATATGCGTGACACATATGTCGTGACCGGAGCGAAATCATTCAGATGTCCGATCTGAGTGTTCGAACAGCCAGTTCAGGATAGATAAGCCGTTCCTTCAAATAGAAGGTTGGCAACAGGAGTTGGACAATGACTTATGTCGTGACCGATAATTGCATTCGTTGCAAATATACGGACTGCGTCGAGGTTTGTCCTGTCGACTGTTTCTATGAAGGCGAGAACATGCTCGTCATCAATCCCGATGAATGCATCGACTGCGGCGTTTGTGAACCGGAATGCCCAGCGGAAGCCATCAGCCCGGATACCGAGCCGGGTCTCGACAAGTGGCTTGAGCTGAATGCTGAATATGCTGCCAAGTGGCCTAATCTGACGGCTAAGAAGGATGAACTTCCTGAAGCCAAGGAAATGGACGGCGTAACTGGCAAGCTTGAGCAGTTCTTCTCGGCAGAACCGGGTTCGGGCGACTAAAAATCGCATTGCGGGCGCGTTTTGTCTGCACGAATGCGCGAATACAGCCTATTTTAAGGGCGTCTAAAGTTGCCGAAAGTAAGATATTTGGCAATTTGTTGATTCTTGCGCAAAATTGTGTTAAGTTGCACAGATAATTTCGGTGACTGGACGTCAACTCGTGGCGCAAACGCATTAATCTCTGAAAGGGCTAGCTTTTTTTACTGGGCTGTATGGCACCGGAACGGATTTTTGCGATTTCGCGTCCGTCCCTAACCAACCTTCCCGGTAGATAAATCTGTGTCCGAGACGCGCTTCCAGTTCAAACCGCAACGACTTCCGTGCCTCTCCCAAGTGGCGCGGTCGATATCATGTGTAAACCGGCGAGTTGCGCCGGGCACAACAGGGAGTATTAGAGCGTATGACATCCCAGCAGAAGAAGACACCGGCTCGTCAGGGTTTCAAGACCGGTGAGTCCATTGTGTATCCAGCTCACGGCGTTGGCCAGATCGTAGCCATCGAAGAGCAGGAAGTAGCCGGCCATAAGCTTGAGCTTTTTGTTATCGACTTTGAAAAAGACAAGATGCGCCTCAAGGTGCCAGTCGCCAAGGCTGTCAGCATCGGTATGCGCAAGCTGTCGGAAACCGACTATGTTGAGCGTGCTCTCAAGGTCGTTCAGGGCCGTGCACGCGTGAAGCGCACCATGTGGTCGCGCCGCGCTCAGGAATATGATGCAAAGATCAATTCCGGCGATCTGATTATGATTTCTGAAGTTGTCCGCGATCTGCATCGTGCTGAAAATCAGCCAGAGCAGTCCTACTCGGAACGCCAGCTGTATGAAGCAGCGCTGGATCGCATGGCGCGCGAAATCGCAGCTGTGAACAAGCTTTCAGATACTGAAGCTGTCCGTCTTATCGAGACCAATCTCGCCAAGAGCCCTAAGCGTACCAAGGCTGATGCCGACGCTGAAGGCGATGTCGACGGTGATGAAGTCGAAGCAGCGTAATCAATTACGCCCGCATTTCTTTAAAAAAGCCCGCCATTGGCGGGCTTTTTATTTATGGGGCGAAGAGTAGCCGCTCTTGCCCAACGGGCTAGGTGTCCTATTTTCTTGGTATCTCAAAGATTTATCGCACTCCGGATGGAACCGGAGGGTACTTTCTGCGTTCTTCTCAAACCAGTTCGTAGCGGGTTTGTTTTGCGGCGTACCAGTCTGGCCTCAGGACAGGTCTGTGAAAGGCAGTTTGAACGAATACAAGATGTTCATTCAATTGTTCTTTGCAGAGCTGGAATAGTTTCAGTTTCGGGCCTCAGATTTCCCTGAGAGCACCGCAGCCAGAACAGGAGAGCCAGATGAAGCAGTCATCAATGAGCAGTTCCTCCACCGTTCCGCCGACACGCTTGCCGATATCTGCGCGCAGCATTCAAGCGCCAGCTGCATCCTCCCAATCGATGATCCGCAATGCGATGTCTGCGCCCTACCTTGAACGCGAAGAAGAACGCGACCTCGCCATTCGCTGGAAAGAAAACAAGGATCAGGATGCGTTGCATCGGATTACCGCCTCGCACATGCGACTGGTAATTTCGATGGCCGGTCGTTTCAGAAAATTCAAGCTTCCGATGAGCGATCTCGTTCAGGAAGGCTATGTTGGTCTTCTGGAAGCAGCTGCCCGTTTCGATCCTGATCGCGAAGTGCGGTTTTCCACCTATGCATCCTGGTGGATCCGCGCATCGATGCAGGACTATATCCTGCGCAACTGGTCGATTGTGCGGGGTGGTACCAGCTCGGCGCAAAAGTCTCTTTTCTTCAATCTTCGTCGTCTGCGCTCCAAGCTTGCGCAGGAAGACGAGACGATGAGCAAAGCCGATATCTATCGCGAAATTTCGACCCAGCTCGGGGTTTCGGCAACAGATGTCGAGTTCATGGATAGCAGGCTGTCTGGTTCCGATAGTTCATTGTCGGCATCAATGAATAATGATGAATCAGGCACTTCCACACGGATGGATTTTCTCGTCGATGATCATCCTTTGCAGGACGAAGTCGTGGAAAGCACGATCGATATGGAGCGTCGCGTCAGCTGGCTTCATACGGCGCTTCATGCGCTGAACGAACGTGAGCTGCACATCATTCGCGAGCGTCGGCTCGACGATGATGGCGTGACACTGGAAGCGCTGGGCGAAAAGCTCGGTATTTCCAAGGAACGTGTTCGCCAGATTGAAAGCCGGGCAATGGAAAAGCTTAAACTGGCCCTGCTCGACCAGCATGAGATGGCGGCTTATCAGGCCTGATTTCCCTGAAGTCGGGCTGACCAGTCTTCGACTTTGCGATTTTCAAGACGGCGGACAGCATAGCGCTTCCAGCCGTCCGCAAGGTGTGGAATCTGGGCCATCAGCGCCAGCTCCTCATAATTGAGCATGTCCACATAGAGCAGATGCCATACGCGATGCAGCGTCCATTCCGGTGACAGGCGCTCGACGAGGCGCATCGTGTCGCCTTCGCTGACTATACCCTCTTCAACAACCCGGTAGTACCAGCCACTGCGGCCGCTCTTCTGTACGCGGATTGCCATATCCGTAATGTCGAAGCGGGCATTGAGCTTCCAGCAAGGCTGGCGGCCCTGCGAGACTTCAACGAGCGCACTGCCAAGGCGGAAACGATCGCCAACCGCCACATTATGCTCGGTCAGTCCGGTGGTGGAAATGTTTTCGCCAAAGGCACCGGGCATTTCGAGACGCGGATTTTTACCAACATCGTCAACCCAGGTTGCATAATGATCGTGCGGGTAATGATGGACGGCCTTTTCGGGGCCGCCATGCACTTTCCTGTCGCCCTGTGCGTCGCATTCGAGCCCCTCACGCAGCAAACGAACGGGGCCAGATACCGGCTTCTTATCGATGCCGCTCGGTGCGCCACGCGGTCCCAGTGGAGCGATCTGGCCTGCAAGCAATGACTCGACGATGACTTCCATGGGCTTAAAACGTCTCGTGATTTAAACTATTCATGCGACATGCGTTATTCACTGATGATCTTGACGCGATCACCTACGGAAACTGTCGCGCCCGCCGACATGGCATTGAGCAGGCGGAAGAGTTCAAGTTTACGCGTTGTGCCCTGCATACGTGCGGACAGGCTGCCCATTGTATCGCCGGGCTTCACTGTCACGACACGGATACGCAATGGCTTGAGCGCTTCCTGTTCGGTCGGCGTCAGCAGACGGAAGGACTGTGTTACAGTCTGCGATGCAGGCTGCAGAGCAGTGCTGCCTTTCGGTGCAGCCGTCAGGAAGCGATAGACCTTATTGTTGGTGCCGATCACCACAATGTCGAACTGCCAGCGATCAGCGCTTGCGCTCGCAGTTGCGGCAGGCATGCCGTTGATCGTGATCGGACGGATCGAGCTTTCATCAAGCCCTGTCACCCAGCCCGACTTGATATAATCGGTGAGGTTTGAGCCGGAAGGCAGCGATGCACCGTCAAAGCGGATTGCCACTTCGCCCGGACCGCTCGCCATGACGGCATTGGCAGAATTGTCGATGGTGAAGCCTGCAGGAGCCGTAAAGGTTACGCCGAGCTTTGGATGGATGAAGGTCTGCTCACGCACATAACCTTCATTTGGCGAGTCGCCGTAAAGCAGCCCGTCGATACCATTGAGGAAGGAATCGCGATCCGTGGTGCCGACTCCCGGCGCACCGATGCGGCGCGCGTGGCCGAGCGCAAGCTGAATGCGTTGTGGCGTTGCCGGGTGGCTTGCAAGGAAGTCGAGGCTTGCATCGGTTGCACCCGATACGGAGCGGAAATCGGTATAGGCTTCCATCGACTGCAGGAAGCGGGCGGAGGCAAAAGGATCGTAGCCTGCTTCGCCAATCATCTTGATGCCGATAGCATCGGCCTGCAGTTCCTGATTGCGCGAGAACTGTGCAAGACGAAGCTTGCCGCGGATGGTTGCTTCGCGGCTTGCGCTCTCATTATGCAGCACTTCGGTTGCGACACGACCCGCAATAGCCGTTTCGGCTTCCTTCTCCTGACGAAGAATGCCGTGATTGGCAACGACGTGACCCATTTCATGCGCGATGACGGCTGCGACTTCGGACGAGTCGTTAGCCAGCGCCAGCAGGCCGCGCGTTACGTAGAGAAAACCGCCCGGCAAAGCGAAGGCATTGATGTTGGGGCTGTCGAGGATTGTGATGCGATAGGTCTGATCCGGCTTGTCGGAAACCGTTGTTAGGTTGCCGACGATCTTGGCGACCATGCGCTCAAGCTTCGGATCTTTATATTCGCCGCCATAGGTGGCGAGGATGCGCGGATGCTGTTGCGCGCCGATCTGTGCCAGCCGGTCGTTACGAGTGACGTTTTCAACGGTGACAGGATTTGAAGAAGGCTGCAGCCCAAGATCTTTGCTTGAATTGATCGACTGACAGCCTGAAATCAGGCTGACAGCAAGCAAGCCAAAACCAATGGCTGGTTTCCGCCAATTGCGCTGTGCCCGTTCTGGCAGAGAAAGGGGGAGACACAGGGAGGCCCGGAGACGGGTCGTGTGACGGAACAGTATTTTACCCTCGCAATTGAATCAGCACCGATAGCATTGGCGCAAATCTAGCCATAGACTGAAGTACCTACAAGAAGTAGATCAGTCCTCAAAGCCGTTCTTCAAGGCGAATGCGAACAAAATATGTCCACAGCGTTAACTCTATTTGAGCTTTGAGGTTTCACCACCGATATAGTGTTTCAAAGCTTCCGGTCCAGATGGCGACAGCAACTCATGGGCAGGGCCTTGTGCGGAAATTCGGCCATTGTCGAGAAATAGCAACAGTGCGTCGAGATAGAGCGCGTCTTCCGGCGTATGCGTGACCATCAGAACGGTCATGCCGTTTTCCTTGTGCAGCTCCCTCACAAGATCGAGCATCTGGTGCCGCAGAGCAGGGCCAAGCGATGCGAAGGCTTCGTCCAGCAATAAAACGGGTCTTGCCCGTACCAGCGCGCGTGCAATTGCGACGCGCTGGCGTTCGCCGCCCGAAAGCGCTTCGGGTTTGCGGTTCTCTTTGCCTTTCAGCCCCACACGCTCCAGCGCTGTCGCGATCGAGGCGCGGTCCTGCTGGTTGAGCTTCAGGTTCGGAGAGCGGCCAAGCCCGACATTCTGTTCAACGCTCAGATGAGCAAACAGATTGTTTTCCTGAAACACCATCGATACGGGCCGAGATGCTGGCGGCAGGCTTGTTACATCTTCATTGCCGATTTTGATTTGCCCTGACTGCGGGGTTTCAAAACCGGCGATCAGGTTCAGCAGAGTGGATTTGCCAGAGCCGCTTGGTCCGACAATGGCTGCAATCGCACCGCCCGGAATGGTCGCTCTGAATTCCATCACTGTTTCGCCATAGCTGAAACGCACATCATGGAGCTTGATTTCGCTGAGGCTACTCTTGCTGAGCGCATTCATGGGAGCGGTATTTCCTTTCGGGACGCGGCTGCGCGGTCGGCAATCATCATCAGACAAAGACATAAGATTCCGAGGATCAGGGCAAGGCCCGCTGCATCGAATGTGCGATAGCTGCCCATACGCTGCAACAGCAGATAGGGTAGGGTTTGCAGCGCGTCGCTGCCAAAAAGCGCAATGGTTCCGAGATCACCAAGCGAAAGCGCCATCGCAAATGCGAATGCCATGCCAAAAGGCCTGCGAATGGCTGGCCAGTCGATAAGCCGCAACCGGTTGAAGCCGGATATGCCGAGCTGCGAGCAAAGTCGATTATGACGAACAGCTGATGTATCCCATGCCGGACGCAGCAGGCGCACGGCAAAAGGCATTGCCATTGCCGCATTGACTGTCACGACCATGAAAGGGGCCATCGTGAATGGGTCGGTGAAGTGACGCAGCAAAATAAACCAGCCGGCACCAATGACGATAGGCGGCATCACAAGGATGAGGCTTGCACCCGTATCGAAGAAATTAGCCAAGCGCCTGCTTTTGGTTGCTTCGCGCGCTATCACAAGGGAAAGCGATAGGATGACGGCAAGAAGCGCTGCGCCAAATCCCAGAACAACGCTGGTGCCAATAGCAGTTAATACGGCTCTTTCGCTCATCAGGCGCATGAGATCAGCAGCAAGACCTGACACCACAATGCCCGCAACGGGCAAGGCCACATAGAGAAAGCCGATGCCAATCGCCACAATGTTGAAGAGGCGTTCAAGGCCGTCTGGCCTGCCATAGCGGCGTGGGGCAGTGGTGAGAGTGAAACCCTCCTCCGAAGGTCGACCCGTAAGGCGTAAGGCTGCGAGAATCAGCACGGTGAGTGTCAGCTGCGCCAGCGTGATTGCCACGGCGCGTGCTGGATCAAAGTCGAAGTGCAGGCTTTGATAGATTGCAACTTCCAGTGTCGTGGCGCGTGGTCCGCCGCCGAGTGTGAGAACCGTTGTGAAGCTCGTTACACAGAGCATGAAGATAAGGCCGATCATGCCGGGCAGATTGCGCCTTATGGTCGGCCATTCAATCAGGCGAAAGCGAGCTGTGCCCTTCATGCCGAGTTGTGCTGCGAGTTTCCAGTAGTCAGCGGGAATCGATTCATAGGCTGCCAGAATGAGCCGCACCGCCAATGGCATATTGAAAAACACATGCGCGATCAGAATGCCGGTCAAGCCGTAAATATCGGGTTGCACTGGATATCCCAGCGTCTGCGATAGCTGCGCGACAAAGCCGTTGCGCCCGTAAATGCTGGTAATGCCGAGCACAGTGACAAGGGCGGGCAGGGCGAGCGGCAGCGCGAAAAGGCGCAGGATCAATCCGCGCCCCGGAAAGCGGGCTTCCGAATAAAGAGCGCGCGCGACAGGAATGGCAAACAGCACCGAAAGCAGGCTCGACAGAACCGCCTGCCAAATCGTGAAACGTGCAATACGCTGAAGATAGGGATCAAGAAATATGCTGAAGCTGAAGCCGCTGGCCTCAAGCCCCAGGGCAATAAGCGAGCCGCCGACCAGACTTGCCAGAAAGCCAAGCGCCAGTACGCCCGCAAGTGATTTGATTGCGGGCGTTGTCTGGACTGGCCGGGTTCTGGTCAGCGTTTCACTCATTTGCTGGAAGCTGCCAGCCATTCATCGACCCAGGACTTGCGGTTCTTTGCAACCTCGTCTGCCGGGATCAGAAGTGTCTTTTCCGGCTTCGGCAGTTTGTCGAAGGCGGCAGCAAGTGGTGCGGATGTTTTGCCTGCCGGGAACATCCAGTTGGTTTCAGGGATTACATCCTGAAAGCCTGGGCCGGTCATGAAAGCGAGGAACTTCTGCGCCAGAGGGTTCTTGGCACCCGTTGTCGTCTGGGCGGCAAGCTCGATCTGAAGGTAATTGCCTTCAGGATAAGCCAGCGCCTTATAGCGTTCCGTATTCTCGGCAATCATATGATAGGCAGGGGAGGTGGTGTAGGACAGCACCATTGGCGCTTCACCCTTGGTGAACAGGCCATAGGCTTCCGACCAGCCCGGAGTAACCGTGAGAATGCGCTTCTGCAACTTTTCCCATGCTTCACCTGCCTGATCGCCATAGACCGATTTGATCCAGAGCAAAATGCCGAGGCCCGGTGTCGATGTACGCGGATCCTGAATGACTATCTTTTGCGAAGGATCGCCTTCGACCAGCTCTTTCAGGCTTTTGGGCGGATTTGGCAGCTTCTCGGAATCATAGACGATGGCGAAATAGCCGTAATCATAAGGTACGAAAATATCGTCCTTGAAGTCGCCCGGCACTTTGACATTGGAAAGATCAATGCCGCTTGGCGCAAAGTAGCCCGTGGCGCGTGCTTCCGTGGTCAGGTTCGTGTCGAGGCCAAGGACGATGTCCGCTTTGGTATTGCCGCCTTCAAGCTTCAGGCGATTGAGCAGTGCTACGCCATCAGCCGATGCAACCCATTCCAGCTCGCAATCGCATTCTTTCTCGAAGTTTTCCTTGACCTTTGGACCTGGGCCCCACTCGGAAACGAAGCTGTCATAGGTGTAGATGGTCAGCTTGTCTTTGGCCTGTGCAACAGGCGCAAAGGCAAAAGCTGCGGTCAGCGACAGGGTAAGCAGAGATAAAAGCCGCATAACGGCATTCCTTTCTTTTATTCGAAAAGATTGAGCGCCGCTTAGGAAATCGGTCAGCATCTAATCCCTCCGCCGGTACAAACCGGATCAGGTTCAGCGGGTTAGCCGGAGTGCGGCTTCTCAGCCATTCAGAGATTGAATGGCACCCCGTTAGAGCAGGGCTGACAATAGATGTTTGCATCAGGAAGGGCAAGGGATCGCAATGCGGGCTTTCAGCTATAATTTCTGCATGTTATGAGCGGTTTATGAGCACATTTGTCATTCTACTCGGCGGCGATCTCGTCGTCACGGATCGCCTGAAAAGCCAGATTGCAGGAGCGCGTGTTCTTGCGGCAGACAGTGGCATACGTCATGCGGCCGCGCTGGACGTGGAGCCGGAACTGTGGCTGGGGGATTTCGATTCCGCTTCCGATGCTTTGCAAAAGCAGTATGCCCATGTGCCGCAGAAGAGTTTTCCGCGCGCCAAAGACATGACCGATGGTGAGCTTGCGCTGTCGGAAGCCTATGAGCGTGGCGCCGAAAAGGTCATTTTGTGCGGTGCTTTTGGCGGCGCCCGCACCGATCATACGCTGTTGCACCTCACCATGGCGACAGCTCAGGCAGCGGACGGTCGCAACATTCTTCTCTCAAGTGGAGAGGAAGAAGCATGGCCGCTGGTGCCGGGTGATTATCTCTATGATTTTGCAGATGGCACATCGTTCAGCGTCATAAATTTCTGCACAGTTGAAGGTTTGTCGATCAAAAATGCCGAGTGGCCGTTAGATAATGTGACACTGCCTTTCGGCTCTTCCTGGACCGTATCCAACATTGTGCGTGGAACTCTTTGTGTTTCCGTGCGTTCTGGTCTTGCGATACTCGTAGCTAACTTTGGTGAAGAGACCCCGCTTTAGGATGGCTGCTAACCTTATCAATTGAAACTGCTTGACGCTGACGGTCGAAACGTATTGTAAATGTTCCCAAGCGGGTAAGATCTGCTTTACGCCGAAATTGGGGACGCAAAGTCGGTGTTGGTGTAACTTTAAGTAGGAGATTGTTTCATGAAATCACGTCTTTCCATGATTGCAATCGTCGGCGCGCTTGCGTTCTCAACAGCAGCATGCACGACGGCTGAACAGCGTACTGCCGGCTATGGCGTTGGTGGTGCAGCTCTTGGTGCGCTCGCTGGCGGTGCAATTGGCGGCAGCGGTCGCGGTGCTCTGGCTGGTGCAGCTATCGGTGGCGTCGCTGGTACGCTTCTCGGTGCAGCACAGACCCGTAATGGCGTTCAGTACTGCCGTTACCGCGACAATTACGGTCGCACATACGAAGCACCTTGTAACTAAGGTGCCCAAGCCGCTGAGCTGTTTTGAATTCAACAAACAGGCCGGGGAAACCCGGCCTGTTTCTTTTTTGGCCATACCCATTTGACAGAATGCGTTTTGTCCTCGACAAGCAGGGCAGAAATTTCAACGGCATTTTTCAAAGAGAACCATGGCACCTCCGCTTCTTCGCCTCGATCAGATCACGCTAACCTTTGGCGGCACGCCGCTGCTTGAGGACGCAGCCCTCTCGGTTAGCGAGGGCGACCGCATCGCGCTGGTCGGACGCAATGGTTCCGGCAAATCCACTCTGCTTAAAATTGCCGCCGGTATGGTCGAAGCGACCTCTGGCGAAATCTACAAGCATCCGGGTGCCACTATCCGTTATCTGCCGCAGGTGCCTGATCTTGATGGCTTTGCCAATGTCCGCGCTTATGTGGAAGCCGGTCTTGGACCAACAGACGATCCGCATCGCGTGACCTATCTGCTGGAACATCTGGGGCTTACCGGCGAGGAAAAGCCCGATCATCTGTCAGGCGGTGAAGCACGTCGTGCAGCGCTTGCCCGCGTGATTGCTCCACAGCCTGATGTATTGTTGCTCGATGAGCCGACCAACCATCTCGATCTGACAACGATTGAATGGCTTGAAGGTGAGCTGCGACAGATCCGTTCAGCCATCGTTCTAATCTCGCACGACCGCCGCTTTCTGGAGAATGTCAGCCGTTCGACAGTCTGGCTTGATCGCGGCCTTACCCGCCGCATCGATCAGGGCTTTGGTCATTTCGAGGAATGGCGTGACAAGGTTCTCGAAGAAGAAGAACGCGACCATCACAAGCTTGGGCGTCAGATTGCGCGCGAGGAACATTGGTTGCGCTATGGCGTAACCGCTCGCCGCAAGCGCAATATGCGCCGTCTCGGTGAGTTGCATTCCATGCGCGCTGATTTCCGCAATCACCGCAAGGCACAGGGTACAGCTGTTCTGGCGGCCAGTGATTCCAAGGAATCCGGCAAGCTGGTGATTGAAGCGAAGAAGCTGAACAAGGCTTATGGCGAGCGCGTTCTCGTTCAGGATTTTTCGACGCGTGTTCAACGTGGCGACCGTATCGGTCTTGTTGGTCCAAACGGCGCAGGCAAGACGACGCTTTTGTCGATGCTGACCGGCAAGCTTGAGCCTGATTCCGGTACATTGCGTCTTGGCGTCAATCTGGAAATGGCCGAGCTCGATCAGAAGCGTGAAAGCCTGAACCTTGATGACACGCTCGCGCATTATCTCACAGACGGGCGTGGCGAAAGCCTCGTGGTCAATGGCGAGCAGCGCCATGTTGTTTCCTACATGAAAGACTTCCTGTTCCAGCCGGAACAAGCGCGGACACCAATCCGCGAACTTTCCGGTGGTGAGCGGGCACGTCTGATGTTGGCGCGTGTTCTGGCGCGGCCTGCCAATCTGCTGATCCTTGACGAGCCGACCAACGATCTCGACATGGAAACGCTCGATCTGTTGCAGGAACTGGTTTCCGGCTTTCCGGGAACGGTCATTCTTGTAAGCCACGACCGCGATTTCCTTGATCGTACGGTAACGTCTGTAATCGCGCCGGAAGGTGATGGTAACTGGCTCGAATATGCCGGTGGCTATGCCGATATGATGGCACAGCGTAAAGAGCAGGCGTTGGCAAAACGCAACGTCAAGACGACGACAGCTCGCACTGACGAAAAGGGTGGGGATGCACCGCAGCCCAAACGCGATGAAAAGCGCAAGCTTTCCTATAAGCAGAAATTCGCGCTCGAAACCTTACCCGGCAAAATGGATGCTTTGGCAAAGGAAATGACTGTGCTGGAAGGCAAGCTCGCCGACCCGCAGCTTTATGCTAAAGACCCGACGCTTTTTGCAAAGACTGCCGATCTTCTTGAAAAGAAGCGCTCTGAACACTCTGCCATGGAAGAAGAATGGCTGGAGCTGGAGATGTTGCGCGAAGAACTGGAAGGGTAGTTTACCCTTCCGTTTCGTTTCTGGTTAAGCGCTTGCCTTGTCGAGCAGGGCAATCGCTTCAGCATCCAGCTTGATCTGTGCGGCATCGAGCAGCTCATTGAGCTGGGTGAGACGCGTGGCGCTGGCGATTGGTGCCGTAATGGATGGTCTCGCAATTAGCCAGGCAATTGCGATTTGCGCTGGTTTAGCGTCATTGGCACGAGCAACCTGATCAAGTGCCGCAATAATCCGCGACCCGCGATCTGTCAGGTATTTCTCTACCGTTTGACCGCGCGCACTCTGGCCGAGATCGTCTTTTGAGCGGTATTTTCCCGTCAGGAAGCCGGAAGCCAGCGAATAATAATTTATAACGCCCAACTCATTGTTGCGGCAGATCGCTTCAAGTCCATCCTCAAAAGCCGATCTGTCATAGAGATTGTAAAGCGGCTGCAAGCTCTCGTAGCGCGGCAGGTCATGCTTCTTCGCAACATCAAGCGATTCTGTCAGACGTTCCGGTGTCAGATTGGATGCGCCGATTGCACGGACTTTACCGGCCTTGATCAGCTCCTGATAGGTGCCGAGAACATCTTCAAACGGCGTTTCGGGATCATCCCAGTGCGACTGGTAAAGATCGATATAGTCGGTTTGCAGCCGTTTGAGGGAGGCATCGACGGCTTTGCGGATATAGCTTGGTGAAAGGCCTTTTTCGTCGGGGCCCATTTCAGAACCGACCTTGGTGGCAATCACAACTTTGTGGCGCAGGCCGCGGGATTTCAGCCAGTTGCCAATAATAGTTTCGGATTCACCGCCGATATTGCCTGGTGCCCATGCGGAATACACGTCCGCGGTATCGATGAAATTGAGACCGGCATCGACAAAACGGTCGAGAAGCGAAAATGATGTTGCTTCATCGACCGTCCAGCCAAACACATTGCCGCCAAAACAAAGCGGCGAAACCTCGAGTTCAGTACGTCCGAGTTTTCTAAACTCCATGGACCCTATCCCCTTCCTGTGTGTACGAATTCCGGCGAATTCGCAGGGCTTCGATTTCAGGAAGAAGCAACAGGCCGGACGCACCGCGCCCTAAATGTCAGCCCATACCAAGTGCATCCATATAAAGCTGGAGCATGGCTTCTTCTTCCTGACGTTCATGGTCTTCTTTTTTACGCAGACGAATAATGGTCCTTACGACCTTGCTGTCAAACCCCGAACCCTTCAATTCCGCGTAAACTTCCTTGATATCGTCGCCGATGGTCTTTTTTTCTTCTTCAAGACGCTCGATGCGCTCGATGAAAGCACGCAACTGGCCTACGGCGATGGTCTGGGCTTCGCTGGTAATGTCGTCGCTCACGGGTTTCTCCAATTCAGCTCGATTATCAATAAAGGTCAAAGGTCACTCGTTACAGGAACAGGACCGTTGCCGAAAGTCGGACATGGTTTTCCTGCGAGTCGCAGGCAAAATTAAGAGCCGCTGGGGTACGAAAAACGCGTTTTATCGCGTTATGGCTGTGGATAGCGGGCAAAGCGTCAGTCTGTCAGATGTGGAACCGGGCCTGAACGCGAACCATAATGGCGGATTTCGTGGATTTCCGGCATGGCGTTGATGGCATTAAGCATGGGGGCAAGCCGATCAGCCCATTCACGCGCACCCGCCTTGTCAGCAATCAGATCCTGACGCACCTCAATCAGAACATGCGCATAACCACGCGCCGTTGCATGACGATACATGGCATCGTTTTTAAGTGCGCCATCATAAGGCTCATTATCACCGACAATGAGGCCCGGCTCTTCGCGTAGCATGGAAAGCAGTGGTGTAACGGCGCGCGGATCAGAATCCCAAAGCAATCCGATTTGCCACGGACGATCCTTGCCGCGCCAGTTTGGCGTGAACGAATGGATCGAGACGATGAATGGGGCTTTCCCGCTTTCGGCTGCAACCCGCGTGCTCAAGGATGCAACTGCATCATGATAGGGACGATAGAAGTGGTCGAGGCGGATTTCGCGCTGTTCGGGCGACATTGGATAGTTGCCGGAGATCACCGCACCATCAGACAATTGCATGATAAGCGTCGGATCGTCTTCGCCGCGATTGGGATCGATCAGCAGGCGTGAAAAGCCACCCATGACGGCTGGTGCATCAAGCTTCGCAGCCAGTTGGCGTGTCAGTTCCTCAACGCCGATATCATAGGCGATATGCCGCTCGAACTCGCTTTGCGCCAGGCCAAGGCTGCCATATTCAGCCGGCAAATCACGGCGGGCATGGTCGGCGGTCAACAGCAGGCCGAGGCTGAGATTGCCGTCGACCTGATAGACGGGGGAAAAGGACGGATCACATGACATGAGAGCTGCTTCTTAGGTAGGATTTCTGTCATAAATCACAAGTAGTTTCAGCTCTGTCATGAGAAAGCCGGGATTGCAACGATCATTCTCAAAAGAATGGGGAAGGA
The DNA here is from genome assembly GCF_002252525.1 of Brucella pseudogrignonensis. Classification (GTDB taxonomy): domain Bacteria; phylum Pseudomonadota; class Alphaproteobacteria; order Rhizobiales; family Rhizobiaceae; genus Brucella; species Brucella pseudogrignonensis. The sequence goes on along the minus strand of NZ_NNRM01000012.1, from coordinate 138,871 downwards.
GTTTCCGGAATGCGGCAAAGGAACGAATCTAATCGTTTAAATCGCGCTGAAATCGCTATGCAGTTCGAATGGAAATGCTGTAACTGATTTGTTCTCTCCGGGATTGCGTTGACATCAAAGGCGAAACTGCCGAAAAGAGAGCGACCGAAAGAGGATTTCCTTGCGTGAGACAAAAGCGATTGCGGGCTGAAGGAGTTCGGCGAATGCGACTTCCAGTGTTTTTGGGTTTGTTTTCCAGTGTGCTGATTGGTGCTCTGGGGATGACATCCATGGAAGCGCGGGCCGATTTTCGAGTATGCAACTCAACCCAGAATCTCGTTGGCGTTGCCATTGGCTACAGAGCCAAAGCTGGTTGGGTGACGGAGGGCTGGTGGCACATTGATGGTTCCACCTGCAAAACCCTGATCGAAGGGCCTCTGACCTCGCGCTATTATTATCTTTACGCTGAGGATTCTCAGAGTGGTGGTCGCTGGGAAGGCAAAGTGAACATGTGTGTGGCGGAAAAGGAATTCCGCATCACTGGTGTTCAGGACTGTTTTGCACGCGGGTTTCAACGCAATGGCTTCCAGGAATACGATACCGGGGAACAATCGAGCTGGATGGTACAGCTCACCGATGAAACGCCGTTAGAAAACTCCACAGTTACAGGAACGAATAACCAATGAAACGCAACCGCAAGGTCAAGATTCTCGCCACACTCGGCCCGGCGTCAGGCGAGGAGTCCGTTATCCGCAAGCTTTTTGAAGCTGGCGCAGACGTCTTCCGTATCAATATGAGCCACGCGGATCATGATCTGATGCGCACGCTCGTCAAGCGTATCCGTAATGTGGAAAAGGAACTGGGTCGCCCGATCGGTATTCTGGCCGACCTTCAGGGTCCAAAGCTGCGCGTTGGCAAGTTCAAGAATACAAAGGTCACACTCGTTGCAGGCCAGACCTTCACGCTCGACAACAATGAAGAGCTTGGCGACGAAACCCGCGTCTATCTTCCGCATCCGGAAATTCTGGAAGCTGTTGAGCCGGGCCACCGTCTTCTCATCGACGATGGCAAGCTGGAACTGATTGCCGAAGCAAGCGATGGCAAGTCGATCCGCTGCAAGGTTGTTGCAGGCACCAGCATTTCGGATCGTAAGGGCGTCAGCCTGCCGGATACTACGCTGGGTGTCGGCGCACTGACAGAAAAAGACTTCAAAGATTTTCATGCTGTTTTGCAGGAAGAAATTGACTGGGTTGCCCTGTCGTTCATTCAGCGCCCTGAAGATCTGATCGAAGCACGCAAGATTTCGGGCGGCAAGGTCGGCCTGATGTCGAAGATCGAAAAGCCGCAGGCTGTGACCCGTCTTGATGAGATCATTGAGCTCTCTGACGCGATCATGGTTGCGCGTGGCGATCTCGGCGTTGAAATGCCGCTGGAAAGCGTTCCCGGCATTCAGAAGCAGATGATCCGCAAGGCACGCCGCGCTGGTAAGCCAGTTGTGGTTGCCACGCAGATGCTTGAATCGATGATCACCGCACCGGTTCCGACCCGCGCTGAAGTATCGGACGTTGCGACCGCAGTGTTTGAAGGTGCTGACGCTGTCATGCTTTCGGCAGAATCTGCTTCCGGTCAGTATCCGGTTGAAGCTGTCGCAACCATGAACCGCATCGCGGAAAAGGTCGAACGTGAGCCGACTTATCCGGGCATTCTCGATGCACAGCGCGCAATCCCAGAACCAACCGGTTCTGACGCGATTGCCCTTGCTGCTCGTCAGATCGCTGAAACGCTTAACCTGTCGGCTATCGTCACCTATACGGCTTCGGGTGCAACGGGTCTGCGCGCTGCGCGTGAACGCCCACGCACGTCAATCATCGCACTGTCGCCGATTGTTGAAACCGCACGCCGTCTTTCGGTTGTCTGGGGTCTGCATTGTGTTGTGACTGAAGATGCACACGATCTGGAAGACATGGTCGACCATGCTTGTCAGGTCGCCTTCAAGGAAGAGTTCGGCAAGGCTGGTGATCGTCTGATCGTCACCGCAGGCGTACCATTCGGAACGCCAGGTGCCACCAACCTCCTACGCATCGCCTATATCGGCGCCGACGGTCAGTCTTCCACTGACTAAACTGTCGGTATTCGGTTTTTAGAGCGCCGTGCGTCCTATTGGACGCACAAAGGACGCTCTAAATTATTCAAACAACGCATCGTGCTTTCCAAAAATCATTTCCGATTTTTGGGCCGATGCTGGAGCGGCCTGCAAATGGCGTGATTTTTCGCTTCCGGTGCGCACGTACGTTAAGTACGCTGCGCGCCGGTTCTCAAATCCCACCATTTTCGGCTCACCATAATTCCGAATTCCATCCAGTTTTGTGTGGGCTTCGTATAAAAGAAAAAACGCGCTCCTTTCGGGGCGCGTTTTTGTTTGTATCTCTGTGAGAGAATCAGGTGCGGGTGTCGCTCAGCTCTTCCGTGAGATCGAGCAAGCTCTTCTGAGCATCTCGCATCATCGGATTGATCTGCAGCGCCTGCTCATAGGCTTTCAAAGCCTGTTCCTTCAGCCCACGCGCGCGCAGGATCTCCGCCATGCCTGTCAGGGCACCGTAGTGGCGTGGCTCAAGCTCCAGCGTACGATTGATGTCGTACATGGCGTGCGCATAGTCGTTACGCAGGAAATAGACGGTGGCGCGACGGTTCCATGCTTCTGCATAGTCCGGATTGAGCGCAATGGCTTCATTCAGGAAATCGAGCGCCGATGTGTAACGCTTTTCCAGCATGGCAGCACTTGCCCACTGAATGAGAAGATCAATTGTCGCGCTGCCCGACTGCGACCAGATCTGATTAATCTGGACAGTGAGTCGACGTGCCTTGGTTTCGTCAGAGGTGCGCTTGAGATCGGCAAAAAGCTTGTCGAGGCGCTCTTCCGGTGTTTGTTCGGCTTGATTTTGTTCTTTGGGAGCGGGCTTCTGGTCGCTGTCAGTGCCAACCTGCACCGGCGTAATCGGTGCTGTCAGGGAAGGCTTTGTTTCGGCATAGGCCGAAGACGCACTGATCAGGGCCGAAAGGCCAAGCGTAATCAGAAGCGAAGAATTGTTCAGATAAGCAAAAACGTTCCGCATGCGCATAATTTTCATTATACGCAGCGGAACGTCAAATGCAAAATCAGAAATAAGATTAGCCCTGACGTGCCTTGAAGCGCGGAGCAGTCTTATTGATGATGTAAACGCGGCCCTTGCGGCGAACGAGCTGGCAGTCACGATGACGGGCCTTGAGCGCCTTGAGCGAATTCTTGATCTTCATGTCAATCACCGGTCTTGGTTGGCCCATCGACATGACATGTCTCGGGGCTTCATAAAAACAGGCGCCCAAGGCGCCAATTGGTTACAGGCAGTATTCCTGCCCGAAGGGTTGGCCGAAATACACAATATTCCAGCCAAATGTCAACTCCTGCGCCGCAGATTCACGAAGTCAGGTTCGGAAAATCTTGGCCTCAGGGGCTGTTCACGGAAGAATCTGACAGATTCCTCCGTGAAGTTTAGTTTGCACGGGGCTTTATACGGGTTACGTGACCCATCTTGCGGCCTGGGCGCGCTTCTTTCTTACCGTAGAGATGCAGCACAGCATTCGATTCTGCGAGAATCGCTGGCACCTTTTCGACGTCATCGCCGATCAGATTCTCCATCACACAATCCGAATGGCGCACGGTGTCGCCCAGCGGGAGGCTTGCAACGGCGCGAATGTGCTGCTCGAACTGCGAGATCGCGCAAGCGGCTTCCGTCCAGTGGCCGGAATTGTGAACGCGTGGTGCAAATTCATTGGCAAGCAGTGTGCCATCTGCGAGGACGAAGAATTCGAGACCAAGCACACCGACATAATCAAGCGCATGCAGGAGCTTCTCAGCGGCCTTGCTCGCAGCTTCTGCTGTCTGAGCCGAGATGGCGGCTGGAACCGTTGAGGTTGCGAGAATGCCGTCCTTATGAACGTTTTCCGCAATATCGAAGATTGCTACATTGCCGTCGCGATCACGGGCTGCAATGACCGAGACTTCGCGCTCGAATGCGACAAAGCCTTCGAGAATTGCCGGTGCGTGCTTGATTGTCTCAAGTGCTGCATGCGCTTCATTCTCATCAAGCGACGTCAGGCGAACCTGCCCTTTGCCATCATAGCCGAGACGGCGGGTTTTCAGAATGCCGCGTTCTCCCAAAGCACCGAGCGCTGCAATGAGCGTTTCCTCATCATCGACAAGGCGCCAGGGCGCAGTCTCAATACCGCTTTCATTGAGGAACTGCTTCTCGGTGAAGCGATCCTGCGAGATTTCAAGCGCTGCCGGTGGTGGGAAAACGAGCGCCGATTCTGCAAGCTTGTCTGCTGCCGATACCGGCACGTTCTCGAATTCATAGGTGATAACGTCGGAGGCCGCCGCAAGCTCAGCAAGAGCAGTGGGATCATCATAGGCTGCGATGATCTGGCGATTTGACACCTGAGCCGCCGGGCAATCTGCCTGTGGCTCCAGAATGATCGTCTCATAGCCAAGGCGTGCGGCTGCCATGGCCAGCATACGACCCAACTGGCCGCCGCCGATAATGCCGATCGTTGATCCAGCCTTCAGTGCGGAATTTGCCATATCAGACCTCGTCGGATGGGCGTTCAGCGACGCTTTCGGTTTGCGCTGTGCGCCATTCGTCAAGACGGGCAGCAAGTGCATCGTCGTAAAGTGCGAGAACGGCTGCTGCGAGCAGAGCAGCATTGACGGCCCCGGCGCGGCCGATAGCGAGTGTGCCGACCGGAATGCCTGCTGGCATCTGCACAATCGAAAGGAGCGAGTCCTGTCCAGAAAGTGCTTTTGACTGCACGGGCACACCAAAGACTGGAAGAGGGGTCATGGCTGCTGCCATGCCGGGAAGGTGAGCTGCGCCACCGGCGCCGGCGATCACGACCTTGAAACCCTCAGCCTTTGCACCTTTGGCGAAAGCGACGAGGCGGTCTGGCGTGCGATGCGCAGAGACGATGCGGGCGTCAAAGGAAATGCCGAGAGCCTCCAGTGTGTCTGCTGCATGACGCATGGTTTCCCAATCGGACTGGCTGCCCATGATGATGGCGACGTCTGCACTCACGCTCATTGATCCTTCCTGCTCCGCTTCAATCGTTCGGTGGTTGGTATATTGAAAAACAAAGCCGGGCGAACCCCGGCTGTAAAACGTCTTTTGTCAGATGCTCAGGCGATAATGTCAGGGATGACCTGATCTTCCATTTCCTGCAGCTTATCCTTGATGGCGAGTTTTTTCTTTTTCATGCGCTGAATGCGCAGCTGATCGCAGCCCACCTGCATCATGGCATTTATGGCTGCATCGAAATCCGCGTGTTCCTGTTTCAGACGTGCTACGGCCAATCTGATTTCGGCCTGTTCCTGATCGGACATGCGGTTTGCCCCGTATTGTTCCAGAATGATATTACGGGCCGCACCAGATTGGGGCAGACCCGTTTCGAGCGAAGCCTTTATCACATTTTTCGTGATTGGAAAATGCTACCAAAACAAATTCGACTTTCCACCAAACTCATGCCACAGTGTCATTGTTCTGTCATGAACAACGGTTGCCGGAAGTTTCGACTGACAAACTGTTGAATGGCAGCCGGGACTGCGTAATTGGCCCGGATAACAGGAGGTGTACCGGGCGTTTGCGCAGGTGAGAGCGGATGGAGCCATTCTGTTGGCAAAACTGCTACATGGCTCTGTCCTTTGGGTAATCATTCAAAGGAGAATTGATGATGGCTATCGAGTCCCATCTTGCCACGCTTGAACAGAAGCACGGCGCTTTGGAAGAGGAAATCTCCGAGGCTTTAGCGTCACCGGCAATTGATGACCTGCATGTTACTTCTCTCAAGCGCAAGAAACTCGTTCTCAAGGAGCAGATCGAGAAACTTAAAACTCAGGTGACACGACATTAAACACAGGAGTTTTAAACGGTATTTCAATCGCCGTTGGTGATGATCAACAGGATGGTACTGTTACTGATATTGGCGGCTGTGCAACAGCCGCCGCACATCAGCTTTTAAAATCAAATGATTTTGCAAAGGTGCTCACCATAGAGCATTTCCTGTTTTTATCGCATTATCCCACACAAAACCGCTTCGCAATTTTGCCGAAAATGCTTTAAAAGACACCGAAGAAAGCAGCGAATATTCGCTGCTTTTTTGTTGTCTGTCTGAAGGTTGTACTCAGCCTTCCGCTTCAGCCCTTGGATCAAGGTTCATGGCTTCAGGTGTTGCACTTTTCACAGACGGCATACTCTTGAACTGTTCCTTTTCAGCCTTTGGCACGGATGCCCGCTTGCGTGAGCGGAACAGCGCATAGGCTGTGATGGAAATATGCGAGAGCGCTGTGATGGCAAACAGCCCAGATGGCCAGAAGATATCCATGGCAGCGGCTGCAAGCAGTGGCCCCAGCATCGTTCCGAAGCCATAAAGCAACAGCAATCCGCTCGATACTTTCACAAAGCTTTCCGCCGAGGCATGGTCGTTTGCGTGGGCGACGGCAACCGGGTAAAGCGCATAGGCCAGCGCGCCATAGCAGCCGGTCATAATGATGATGACCTTGCCATTGGACGGGCCGATGATGAAGGCCATAAGACCGACAAAGGCTGCGAGAGAAGCTACACCGGCCAGAACATAACGCCGGTCTATCAGGTCGGAAATTCGCCCGACCGGGATTTGCATCAAGGCACCAGCTGCGATGGTTACGCTGACCATAAGCGCGATTTCGGTGGTTGAAATGCCCGATTTTGCGCCGAAAACAGCGCCAAGTGTACCCCAGGCACCATTCGCTATGCCAATCAGGATGCAGCCGACGAAGGCGGCAGGTGAATTGCGGTAAAGCGCCTTGAGATCAAGCTGTACTTCGGTCAGCGGTTTTGGGCTTACCGCTGTCGACATGGCGGTGGGTATCAGTGCCAGGCAGAAAAGAATGCCGGTGATCATGAACAGATGATCGCTCCTGATATCGCCATTTGCCACCATCATCTGACCGCTCATGGTGGCACCATAGTTGACCATCATATAGAGGCCGAAAATCTTGCCACGGGACTCATTGGTGGCGCGCTCGTTCAGCCAGCTTTCGATCACCATGAAAGCGCCTGCCATCGAGAAGCCGGTGAAGGTTCGCAGAATGATCCATGAGATTGCATCGATATAGATGCCTGACAAAAGAGCGATGATGGCGGCGGAAGCTGCAAAACAGCCAAAAGCGCGGACATGGCCGACACGTCGCACCAGGCGCGGGGCGAAAATGCAGCCAGCGACAAAACCGCCCGCCCATGTCGTGCCCAGCATACCAAGTGAAGCAACGGAGAAGCCTTCAAGTCCGCCGCGCAGGGGCAGCAGCAGGCCATGCAGGCCAGAGGCCATCAAGAGAAAGGCTGTGCCGCAAAGCAGCGCCAGAACCTGAATGTAAATACGCAATATTACGTTCCCGGAATTTCATGAAGCCGTATTGAAGTGGCTTTGATTTATCGCTGATACTGAGGCGAAAACGTGCCGCCTCAGCGGAAAAGAGCTTCTGCAGCCGCGCGGCTGTCGCCCTTTCGGAGCCTTTCTGCTTTCAGACGTTCGATTTCGGATTGTAGCAAAGCGATACGCTGGTCGATTTCGATCACCGACAGCAGAGACAGCTCATCCTCGCTGAGAACGACGCTTTCGCGTGGCTTTTTGACCTCTTCATCAAAACCGCTCATGGCCTTCCTCCGGAGTCTATGGCGTGCTTATAAAGACAGAAAAGATTTACAGCGGTTTCAGTTAAGAAAGAATCGTTGGAACCGCTGTAACTGTTTGTTTTTACGCATTATCCGACGCAAAACCGCTTCGCACTTTTGCGGGAAATGCTATAACACCTTGAATCTTCGCATATATATTTCCAGAAATCGATGATGAATTCTCTGAAAATGAGCAGGATGTATTTGTGCAGTTGTGTGTGCGGTATTTCTGCGACGAGAGATTTTAACAGGAGCTTTGATCATGATGGCTGAATTGCCTTCCCAGATGACCGCAATCGAAATTTCCGAGCCGGGCGACGCCAATGTATTGCGCTCCGTACAGCGCTCGGTGCCCGAGCCGAAGGCAGGCGAGGTGCTGGTGCGGGTTCGGGCGGCAGGTGTGAACCGGCCAGATGTGTTGCAGCGTCAGGGCAGTTATGCGCCGCCACCCGGCGCGTCGGACATACCAGGGCTTGAAATTGCCGGTGACATCGTTGCGATCGGCGAGGGTGTGAAACGCTATCACATCGGCGATCAGGTCGTGGCGCTGCTTGCCGGTGGCGGCTATGCAGAATATGCCACTGTGCACGAAACTACTGCTCTGCCTCTGCCGTCGGGCTATGGATATATCGAGGCCGCAGCCATCCCTGAGACCTTCTTCACGGTCTGGCATAATGTATTTGAACGCGGTGGCCTTAAAGAAGGTGAAACCCTGCTGATCCATGGCGGCTCGTCAGGGATTGGCACGACGGCTATTCAGCTTGGCAAAGCCTTTGGAGCAAGCGTTATTGTAACGGCTGGCTCCCAAGCAAAGTGCGATGCCTGTTTAAAGCTTGGCGCTGATCGCGCCATTAATTATAGCGACGAAGATTTTGTCGCAGTCGTCAAAGAGATGACCGGCGGCAAGGGAGCCGATGTGATCCTCGATATGGTTGGTGGCGATTACGTTGACCGTAATTACAAGGCGGCAGCCGAAGATGGTCGCATCGTGCAGATCGCCTTCCTGAACGGGGCAAAGGCAACGGCTAATTTCGCAATCCTGATGACCAAGCGCCTGACCCATACCGGCTCGACATTGCGATCACGTTCGGTTGAGTTCAAGGCAGGCATCGCGCGCGAATTGGAAGCGAAAGTCTGGCCGCTTCTGGCACAGCGTCAGGTTGCCCCTGTGATGGATATGATCTTCCCGCTTAAAGATGCTTGGCGGGCGCATGATCGTATGGAAGGCAGCCAGCACATTGGCAAAATCGTGCTTGATGTCGCCTGACCTAAGAGATTTGCGAGAGAACCTGGGATGTCATGGCAGCAGTTTCTTGCTCTGCGCACAAAAAAAATATATATAGACCGTGATTTCCCGGAATTTGTGGTTTTTCCCACGGCCCGCCCTACCGGAGCGGACGAACAAGAGGATTATATCTAATGGCCACCCAGCTTCTTATGCCGAAGGCAACGGCAGTCTGGCTCGTTGATAATACGGCGCTGTCCTTTGACCAGATCGCGGCTCTCTGCAAGCTGCATCCGCTCGAAGTAAAGGCTATTGCGGACGGTGAGGCCTCGCAGGGTATCAAGGGACTTGACCCGGTTATCACCGGCCAGCTTTCGCGCGAAGAAATCGCGAAGGGCGAAAAGGACCAGTATCATCGCCTGAAGCTTTCCGAGCCAAAGGTTCGCGTTCCAGAAGCCAAGCGCAAGGGCCCGCGTTATACGCCGCTGTCCAAGCGTCAGGATCGCCCGAATGCGATTCTCTGGCTGGTTCGCAATCATCCTGAACTCAAGGATGCGCAGGTTTCGCGTCTGATCGGTACGACCAAGTCGACCATTGAGCAGATTCGCAATCGCACTCACTGGAACTCGGCAAGCCTGACTGCAATGGACCCTGTCACGCTCGGCCTTTGCTCGCAGATCGATCTCGACCTTGAAGTCGAGCGCGCAGCGCGCAACCGTCCAGTTGTTGAATCTGACAGCACATTGCTGCCAGCATCGGCGACTGAAAACTTCGATTACCGTGATGAGAAGCCTGAAGAAGAAGAGCTGGATGCGGACAAGGTTTTCGCAAAGCTCTCCTCGCTGAAGGGCTCGAACACCGACGAAGACGAAGAATAAGATTTCTTCGACTGAACAAAAAACCCGCCGTTCTGGCGGGTTTTTTTATGTTGCTTGGGAAGGTAAGAGCGACCTTTCAGCGTCTGGCACGACGCCTGGCGCTCTACAGCATAATTCCTTAAACTTGAATCAGTTTAAGGTAAAATTATGCTGTAAACATAAAGTGTTAGAGCGACCTTTGTGCGCCCAAAAGGGCGCACGGCGCTCTAGTCCTTGAATGCGTTGTACTCACTCATTTCCATCAGTCGGTAAAAGTCCGCCAGTGTTTTGCCGCGCTCGGAGCGGAACGTGCGGCCCGATTTGTCAGCAGCGATGATGCGGTCGGTTCGAAACGTGCGGAAAGCATTACGCAATTCGCACCAGCCAATCACAGTCCAGACCTTGCCCCAGAACCACAGACCAAGCGGACGGATATCCCGCTCGCTCTCACGGGCTTCCAGATCGCGATACCGGATGTTGAGAACCGTGCCTTCATCAACTGCGCGCTCGACAGCATCGATGATACGGCGTTCGCTTACGCTGATTGATGCAGACGGTGCATGGATTTGCGTGCCGGTGATGCGCGCGCGCTCTTCTTTGGGCAGAACGGCTTCGATCTTGACCAGGGCTTCTTCTGCACCGCGCGCCATTGAAACGCCGCCCCATGCACGGATGAGGCGGGCGCCCGCAACAAGTGCCACGATTTCATCACGCGTAAACATCAGTGGCGGTAGTTCAAACCCCTGCCGCAGAATATAGCCGACGCCGGCTTCACCATCGATAGGAACGCCTGTCGATTGCAGATCTGCAATGTCGCGATAGATCGTGCGTTCTGAAACTTCCAGCCGCTCGGCAAGCTGCCGTGCGGTGACAAGCCTGCCGCCGCGAAGATGCTGAACGATTTGAAAAAGGCGGTCTGCTCGACGCATGGTGATCTCAAGTATATTCGCGTGCGAAAAGCGCACGCATTTCGCCAATACGCTCCCGCTCGGTTGGAAACAGTGTTTCCAGAAAAGCGGCAGCGAAGGTGCCGGGCGCTGTGCCCGGTGCCGAAACGATGCGCTTATCCGCAACAGCATCGGGCACGTCCTGATAGCGGCTGGCACCCGCATATTGCGGTGCGCGTTCTGCGATCCATTCTCGGCCATTGCTGGTGTGATTGACCCCATTGAAGAGGCCTGCGCGAGCCAGTGCAAGTGTTGCGCCGCAAATGCCACCAACCACACCGCATCTTTGTGCGATAGCGCGCAAGAGCGCAGTCAGATCGGGAGCCTGCGGCGTCGCCCAGAGATCGGAGCCGATGACGGCAATAGCATCGAGATCAGTGTTTTCTTCCGGTGCCGTGCTGCGATCCGGTGTCAGCCGAAAGCCGCTGAGCGAACGGACTTCCGCACCTGCAGGAGCAAGTGAGACGGTGTTTACGCCGAACCATTCGCGTGCCGATGCCGATAAAAACCCATATTCCCAATCAGCAAAGCCCTCAACGAAGACGAAGCCGACCATTTTGGTTTCCGCCATGGTGTTATTTCCTCTCATCGGCAGCGTTACGGCGCTGTTCGAGATAACGGTCCGGCCAGCCCATATCCTTGCGCAGGTCGCTTGGGAGGTTGTCGAATGCGCGCTGCGTGCGCACGAAGCGCCGACGTTCGTCCTGTCTGCGCTTATATTCTTTCAGAATTGCGAGCAGTGGTGCGATTGCGAGTGCCATGGTGAATCCCTCATCTGTAAGAATGCACTATGACACAGGCCTCCTGACAGCTGTCTGTCAGGAGCAATGTTAATTATTATCTTCCTGATATACCCAAACGGCAACTATTTCATCAGGCCTTGAAAGGCGGTTCTGCGGTATAGCTCAGCGGTAAGCGTCCACCATCGGCATAGATCGTCTGGCCTGTCACATAGCTTGAATCACGCGATGCGAGAAATGAGGCTATTGCTGCAATTTCAGATGCTTGTCCGATTCTACCCAATGGCGTGCGCGCGAGTATCTTTTTGCGTGCCTCGGCATCGTTGTTCACGGCAGACAGCATGTCAGTGTCGATTGAGCCAGGGCCGATTGCATTGACGCGAATGCCCCATTTGGCGAGTGCTACCGCCATCGTGCGTGTCAGTTGGTTCATGCCGCCCTTTGACACGGAATAGGCAAGCTGATTGGGCAGACCGAATATCGCGTTGATCGACGAAATATTGATGATGCTGCCAGCCTCGCCACCCGCTTCCACGCGCGCAACCATGCGTTTTGCGACGGCTTGACCGCAAAGAAAAGCGCCCTTGAGGTTGACGCGCATCACGCGGTCGAAGTCATCTTCTTTCAGGTCGAGAAACTCTGCCTGATGCACGATGCCTGCATTGTTGACGAGGATGTCAATCTCACCAAGATTGGTCGTGGCATAGGTCAGCAGATTATGAATATCGAGTTTGTCGCCTACATCGCAGGCAATGGCGAGAACCCGGCCATATTGCTCCAGATCCCTGACTGCTTTTGTGGCGCCTGCGCCATCGACATCCGACAAAACGACACTTGCGCCATCCATCAGGAAGCGCTTGGCAATGGCATAGCCAATACCGCGGGCAGCCCCCGTGACGATTGCCACCTTGCCTTCTAACTGCATCGATCATTCTCCGATTTTTGCCGGAGAGTGGACCGGCGGCTTGCGCCGGTCAAGCGTTCTAGATGTGCGATAATAAAAGGTCAGGCAAAGGCCAGGCCGATATGACGCTCGCGCAGAACTGTGCTGATTTCATCGAGAATCACCGGATCATCGATGGTGGCGGGCATTTTCCAGTCCTCACCATCAGCGATTTTCTGGATTGTTGAGCGCAGTATCTTTCCGGAACGGGTTTTTGGCAGACGTTTGACGGTCAGGGCGAGCCGGAAAGCCGCGACCGGTCCGATGGCATCGCGAATCATGCTCACGCATTCCTTTTCGACCTCGTACGCATCACGGTCGATGTTGGACTTCAGCACAAGAAAGCCGCAAGGCACCTGTCCCTTGACGGAATCGGAAATGCCAAGCACCGCACATTCTGCAACGTCCGGATGGCTGGAAAGGACCTCTTCCATGGCACCCGTCGACAAACGATGTCCTGCGACATTGATGATGTCGTCGGTGCGGCTCATGATGTAGAGATAGCCATCTTCATCCATGTAGCCCGCATCGGCGGTTTTATAATAGCCGGGAAATTCGTTGAGATAGGCTTTGCGAAATCGCTCATCGGCGTTCCACAGGGTCGGCAGACAACCGGGCGGCAATGGCAGCTTGATGAGGATATTTCCAAGTTGGCCACGTTCGACTTCATGGCCCGCATCGTCGAGCACGCGGATGTCATAGCCGGGCAGACAGACGGCAGGCGAGCCGTATTTGGTTTCAAGCAGTCCAAGGCCAAGCGGATTGGCGACCATCGGCCAGCCGCTTTCGGTTTGCCACCAATGATCGATCACAGGACAACCGAGCAGATTTTCCGCCCAGTGGATCGTGTCGGGATCGGCACGTTCGCCCGCCAGATAAAGCGCGCGGAATTTTGAAAGATCGTATCGGCGCACGAAATTGCCGTCGGCATCTTCTTTCTTGATCGCACGCAGGGCAGTGGGGGCTGTGAACATCACTTCCACACCGTGCTCGGCGATGATGCGCCAATAGCTGCCTGCATCGGGCGTACCGACGGGTTTGCCCTCAAAGAGGATGCTGGTGGCACCGGCAATGAGCGGAGCATAGACAATATAGGAATGGCCGACCACCCAGCCGACATCGGATGCCGCCCAAAACACCTGTCCCGGCTCGATGCCGAACACATGCTTCAGCGACCATGCAAGAGCCACCATATGCCCGCCATTGTCGCGCACGACACCTTTGGGTTCACCGGTAGTACCCGATGTGTAAAGCACATAAAGCGGATCGGTGGCAGCAACGGGCGTGCAAGGGACATGACGGCCGCGCGCCGCATCCACAGCGGTACGATAGTCGATATCGCGGCCTTCAACCGGCTTATGCGGATGCTGCTCGCGTTGCAGGATAATGCAGTGCCTGACCGTGTGGCGGGCAGTGGCAATCGCCTTGTCGAGCATTGCCTGATAGGGCACAACGCGGGTTGGTTCGATGCCGCATGAACCGGCAATAATCATCACGGGTTTTGCATCATCTATACGCGTTGCAAGTTCATTGGCGGCAAAACCGCCAAACACCACCGAATGCACCGCGCCAATGCGCGCTGCGGCAAGCATGGCGACAGCAGCTTCCGGCACCATGGGCATATAGATAAGAACGCGGTCGCCTTTGCTTACACCATTGTCGAGCATGACTGCCGAGAGGGCTTCCACCTCTTCAAGCAATTCACGATAGGTGAATTTGCGTACAGAGCCTGTTACAGGGCTTTCGTAAATGAGCGCAACCTGATCGCCGCGCCCATTGGCAACATGGCGGTCGAGTGCATTGTAACAGGTGTTGCATTCAGCACCTTTAAACCAGCGACCATAAACCCCTTCATCGCTCGCAAAAACCTGATCCCATGGCTTGAACCAGTCTATGGCCCCGGCTGCTTCGGCCCAGAAGCCTTCAGGGTCTTGCTGCCATGCGGCATAGGTTTCGGCATATTTTGATGTCATGCTGTTCCTCCCAGAAGCACGCGCTTAATCGGATCAGATGATCCGATTAAGCATCGTGATAGAGTGGTTTTAGCTAATGCTGAGTCACTGAAACCGCTCTATCTATTTGTTTTTAAGCATTTCCAGACGCAAAACCGGTTCCCACTTTTGCTGGAAATGCTCGAACACGCTGGATGAAAGCGCAAGACAGGGCTGATTAGCCTGGTCTCCTCCACGCGCTTTTCATCTCCTCCGGGGGTAAGTCTACGCCCAAGATCAAAGCTTCGTCCATGAAACTTAAGATGAATAAGTGTATCACAACCACAGCATAAATTGATGAGGCTTGCAGGATGCTGATTGCTGGGCCAAAAGGGTGCGTGAGAGGTGTTTTGTGTTCAAAGTCCTGCCTGTGCTGCTTATGGCCCTGATGGGCTTGCACATCATCAAGCCACTTGGCTGGCCGGGTTTGAAGAAGCGTGGCGATTTTTGGAAGATCGCGGCGTTTGCGATCTTTGCCATGGCGATGGCGGTCGGTTTTCATTTCACTGAGAACTAAAAAGCCCGGTCGGATCATGCGCTAAACCGGGCCTTTTATCATGCGGCATCGTTCAGGCTGCTTGTTCGAGGTCTTTCTTCCAGCCGCCAGTTGCAGCAAGGCCGTTCATCTTGGCGCGATGCGCAAAGGCACGCTGGCCAGCGGCAACATTCTCATCCTTACCGCCCCAGGCTTCCAGAGAGGCTGCCTGCAGCGCGCGGCCATAGGAGAAGGTCATCTTCCACGGCATATCGAAGCTGGCATTCATTGCCGACAAATGCGCGGTTGCTTCTTCGCCGGTCTGACCTCCGGAAAGGAAGGCAATGCCCGGCACCGCGGCAGGGACAGTGTTGCGGAAGCAGCGAACAGTCTTTTCGGCCACTTCTTCGACAGAGGCTTTGCGCGCCTTCTTGCCGTCGATAACCATGTTCGGCTTCAGGATCATGCCTTCAAGCCTGACGCGCGCGTCGTAAAGCTCGGTGAAGACGGTCTTGAGCACCCATTCGGTGACTTCGTAGCAACGGTCGATGGAATGATCGCCCGGCTTGCCATCCATCAGCACTTCCGGCTCAACGATCGGCACAATGCCTGCTTCCTGGCAGAGTGCTGCGTAACGGGCGAGGGCCTGCGCGTTTTGCTTGACCGCTCCCCATGTTGGAAGCCCATCAGAAATCGAGATTACGGCACGCCATTTCGCAAAGCGGGCACCGAAACCATAATACTCGTTGAGGCGATCACGCAGACCGTCGAGACCTTCGGTGATTGTTTCACCCTCAAAACCTGCAAGTGGCTTGGCACCGGCATCTACCTTGATGCCCGGCACCGCACCTGACTTGCGAATGAGATCGACAAGCGGCGTGCCGTCCTTGGCTTTCTGGCGGATGGTTTCATCGTAAAGAATGACGCCGGAAATGTAGTTCTTCATCGCTTCGTCAGAGCGGAACAGCATTTCGCGATAATCGCGGCGTGAATCCTCGGTCGAGGCGAGGCCGATGCTTTCAAAACGCTTTGCAATGGTGCCGGAGCTTTCGTCCGCAGCCAGAATTCCTTTGCCGCTTGCGACGAGTGCAATTGCAATATCTTCAAGACGTTCGGTCATGTGTTAGCTCCTAAAGGCCCCGCGAGGGTGCAATATTGGGAAGCTGGGCAAAGAGCCTCAGCCGCTCTCAAGACACATATTCATTTTCGATAGCAGAAGAGTTAGGCCAACAAAATGGCAGCACAAGTGGTTGAAACGATTGAAATTTTTTCAAACGATTTAGCCGGGACAAGTTTTCTTACCGGCTGTCAGAACTCTGCTCTAATTGGCGTGCAGAATGAATATTCCAGATTCGACAGACGAATATGCGATTTCAACCCCATTTGGTTTTGACATGACGCCTGAGAATCCCATCTAAAGGATATCAATTATAAGGAGGAGAGATGCGAAGTGCCCTACTAAGCCTGCCGTTCATTCTGGCTGCATCGATGATCGCCCTTCCGGCTCAGACCGCCTTTGCGGAGAGCATCAATGCAGGAAGCAGGGAAGCCACCACTGAATTGCCTTTCAATGTGGCAGCGGTGGCGGAATTTGACACACCATGGGCGATTGCATTTCTGCCGGGCGGCAAACTGATCCTCACCGAGAAGGGCGGCAAGATTTTCGTCGTAACCGAAAAGGGTGAGAAGACGGAAGTTGCAGGCGTGCCGGAGGTTTTGTTCAGCGGCCAGAACGGTCTGCTGGATGTTGTTCCTGCGCCTGATTTTACCAAGAGCAAGGCGATCTATTTCACCTATGTCATGCCGGAAAATGGTGGCGGCGCGCTCATATTGGCGCGTGCAACGCTGTCTGAAAGCAAGGGCAAGGCTGAGCTTAAGAATCTCAAGGCAATCTGGCAGCAGGCGACACCTGCCAAGGGCGGGCAACCCGGTGGCAAGATCGCGTTTGCGCCTGATAAGAAGCATTTGTTCCTGTCGGTTGGCGATCGCATGTCGCCCGCAACCGCACAGGATGACAATGCGCCGATGGGCAAGATCCTGCGTATGAACCTCGATGGTTCGACCCCAAAGGACAATCCCAAGGCTGAGGAAGGTGGCATCAAAGCGCTGACCTGGACGACGGGGCATCGCAATCCCTATGGTCTGGCATTCGCGCAGGACGGCAAGCTGTGGGAGCATGAAATGGGACCGCGCGGCGGTGATGAGTTCAATCTCATCAAGCCGGGTCTCAATTACGGCTGGCCGGTTGTTTCCAATGGCGACAATTATAGTGGCCGTCCGATCCCGCGCCACAGCACACGCCCTGAGTTTGAAGCGCCTATGCTGTTCTGGACGCCGGTGATCTCGCCGGGCGGCCTGGCATTCTACAAGGGCAAGATGTTTGCCGACTGGAATGGTTCTGCGCTGATCGCCGGCCTTTCGTCGATGGCGCTGATCCGTGTGACGATCAACAGCGATGGTCAGCCGAATGAAGCCGAACGTTTTGCGATGGAAAATCGTATCCGTGACGTAGCAGTCGGGCCAGATGGTGCAATCTGGGTGATCGAGGATGACAATCCCGGGCGTCTTCTGAAGCTGACACCGAAATCATAAAGCAAAAGCCCGGAGGAAACCCCCGGGCTTTTTTGTTTTCTTACTTCTTCAGCACGTCAACGCCGGGAAGTGGTTTGCCTTCCATCCATTCAAGGAAAGCGCCGCCAGCGGTCGAGATATAGGTGAAGTCGTCTGCAACACCTGCATGGTTAAGCGCTGCAACGGTGTCGCCGCCGCCGCCGACCGATACCAACTTGCCAGCCTTGGTGCGGGCGGCAACATGCTTGGCGGTCTTGACGGTTGCTGTATCGAACGGACGCAGCTCAAATGCGCCGAGCGGGCCGTTCCAGACGAGTGTTGCGGCATCATCGATGGCCGATGCAATCAGGTCAGTCGAAAGCGCGCCTGCGTCGAGAATCATGCCGTCGCTTGGCACCGATTCCACGCCATAGGTCTGGTTTGGTGTATCGGCAGCAAAGTGCCAGCCCACGACCGCATCAACCGGCAGGATGATGGCGCATTTGGTCTTTTCAGCCTTGGCCATTATTTCGCGTGCGGTATGGGCAAGATCATGCTCGCAAAGCGACTTGCCGACATCGTGGCCCTGGGCTGCGAGGAAAGTGTTGGCCATGCCGCCGCCGATCACCAGTGCATCGACCTTTTCGATCAGGTTCGACAGGAGGTCGAGCTTGGTCGAAACCTTGGCGCCGCCAACGATTGCCACAACGGGACGGGCTGGCTGTCCGAGGCCCTTTTCAAGCGCTTCAAGTTCTGCCTGCATGGCGCGGCCTGCATAGGCTGGCAGCACATGCGCCAGACCTTCAGTCGAAGCGTGCGCGCGGTGTGCCGCCGAGAAGGCGTCATTGACATAGATGTCGCCATTGGCTGCGAGTGCTGCCACGAATTCCGGATCGTTCTTTTCTTCGCCCTTGTGGAAGCGCGTGTTTTCGAGAAGCAGAACGTCGCCGTCTTTCAGCGCATCAACTGCCGCCTTCGCCTTGTCGCCAATGCTGTCTTCAGCGAAATGTACGCCATGGCCGAGCACTTTCGAAAGCGGCTTTACGACATGCTTCAACGAGTTTTCATCGGACGCAACGCCTTTTGGACGACCGAAATGAGCGAGCAGGATGACCTTGGCACCCTTTTTCGACAGTTCCGCAATGGTTGGAACAATACGTTCGATACGGGTGAGGTCGGTTACTTCGCCGTTTGCCATCGGCACGTTGAGATCAACACGAACCAGAACGCGCTTGGATTTGACGTCGGCATCATCGAGGGTACGGAAACTCATGATATTTCTCCCGGGGCTTTTTCCGGCGGCCTGCAGGTTTTCGTCTTTCAGACAGGCAGGCGCTGGAACAGGGTTGGGTAATCAGTGACAAGCCCGTCTTCATCGACAGGCAATTCAGCGGTGAACGTGCGATCAGCGGCAGTGTAACGGTAAAGCTTGCCTTCCTTAAGACAAGTATATCGTTGGCTGTCTCGCAGCGGGCGGAAACTATTGAACGGTACATAAAGCATGTCGAGCTGTACCGTGCCGCTTTCGGGCGTCAGACCCAGACGGCGGATCGGCAGGCTATTGGTGAAGGGTGTCCCTGCCAGATCAATGTCCATGCAACCATCAAACTCAGGTAATGCGTCTCCGGCCATGGTCGTCCAGTGCCCATTTCCATCGGATTTGAGTTCGAGCATTAAGCCGGATGTCGTTTCGATGAGGAAATGGAATACGCGCCAGTCGCTCGCGCAATCGATGCTATAACGTACACCGTAGGGAACATCGCCACGCTCGCCGATGATAACGCCAGTGGCGTTGAAAGTGTTACCGGCGGGCGTGATATTGAGATGTTCGAGCCCTTCTCCTTCCAGCGAACGCCAGCGCGCAACGGTGGGGAGAAGGGAGCGAAACATTGAAGCTGCTTAGATCAGCTTGCCGAAAGCGACTGCAGTGTCGCTCATGCGGCTCGAGAAGCCCCATTCATTGTCGTACCACGACAGGATGCGCACCATGGTGCCGTCCATGACCTTGGTCTGGTCGGTGTGGAAGATCGACGAATGCGAATCGTGGTTGAAGTCGTGCGAAACGAGCGGCTCATCGGTGTAGCCGAGGATGCCCTTGAGGCGGCCATTGGCAGCTTCGCGGATCGCATTGTTGATTTCTTCAACAGTGGTCGAGCGCTTGGCAACGAAGGTCAGGTCAACAACCGATACGTTCGGGGTTGGAACGCGGATTGCGACGCCGTCGAGCTTGCCCTTGAGTTCTGGCAGAACCAGACCAACAGCCTTTGCAGCACCCGTCGAAGTCGGGATCATGGAAAGAGCTGCTGCGCGTGCGCGGTAGAGATCCTTGTGCATGGTGTCCAGCGTCGGCTGGTCGCCCGTGTAGGAGTGGATCGTGGTCATGAAGCCCTTTTCGATGCCGATTGCATCGTTGAGAACCTGAGCCACTGGCGCAAGGCAGTTGGTGGTGCAAGAAGCGTTGGAAATGACCTGATGGTCCTTCGTCAGCTTGTCGTGGTTGACGCCATAGACAACGGTAAGGTCAGCGCCATCGGCAGGGGCCGAAACGATAACGCGCTTTGCGCCAGCTTCAAGATGAAGAGCTGCCTTGTCGCGTGCGGTGAAGATGCCGGTGCATTCCAGAGCGATATCGACGCCTTCTTCCTTCCACGGCAGTTCAGCCGGGTTGCGAACAGCGTGAACCTTGATCGGTCCGTAGCCGACGTCGATGGTGTCGCCAGCGACTTTCACTTCCTTTGGAAAACGACCATGAACGCTGTCATAGCGCAGAAGATGCGCGTTTGTTTCCACTGGGCCGAGATCATTGATCGCAACGACCTGAATGTCGGTGCGGCCCGACTCGACGATAGCGCGGAGGACATTACGGCCGATGCGGCCAAAACCGTTAATTGCGACGCGAACTGCCATTTTCTCTAAATCTCCCGAAAGGGTTCTGCATATGCAGTGGCTTGATAAAACAGTTGAACGCGTTTGGGAACGCCCACAACTGGAAAGGTAAACGCCGGCGTGTTTAACGCCGGCGTTTGATTATTATGCGGCGGCGTTGAGTTTCTTTTCCGCAGCTTCAGCAGCATGTTCAGCAGTGATGCCGAAATGCTTGTAGAGATCGTTGATCTCGCCCGAAGCGCCGAAGCCCTTCATGCCGATAAACACGCCGTTTTCGCCGATGAAGCGTTCCCAGCCCATCGAAAGACCAGCTTCGATTGCGACCTTAACGGAAGCATCGCCGAGCGTTGCCTGCTTGTAAGCATCGCTCTGCTCTTCGAAGAGTTCAAAGCATGGAACCGAAACAACGCGGGTTGCAATGCCCTTGGCTTCGAGAAGGTCGCGAGCCTTGAGCGCGATTTCAACTTCCGAACCAGTTGCGAAGATCGAAACCTTTGCATCGCCATTTGCTGCGGCCAGTTCGTATGCGCCGAATGCGGAGAGGTTTTCTTCGCGATGTTCGGTACGCACAACTGGCAGGTTCTGACGGGTCAGAGCGAGCGTCGAAGGAGTGCCCTTCGAATGCAGTGCAATCTGCCAGCATTCTGCAACTTCCACAGCGTCTGCCGGACGGAAGACATTGTGGTTTGGAATGGCGCGCAGAGCTGCAAGATGCTCAACCGGCTGGTGGGTTGGGCCGTCTTCGCCAAGGCCAATCGAATCATGGGTCATGACGTAAACAACGCGGATGCCCATCAGCGACGACAGACGCATGGCCGGACGGCAATAATCCGAGAAGCACATGAAAGTGCCCGAGTAAGGGATCAGACCGCCATGCAGCGTGATGCCGTTCATGGCAGCAGCCATGCCGTGTTCGCGGATACCGTAGTGGATGTAACGACCACCGTAGTTTTCCGGCGTAACAGCCTTGGTCTGGCTGGTCTTGGTGTTGTTGGAACCGGTGAGGTCGGCGGAGCCGCCCAGGGTTTCAGGCACAACGCCGTTGATCACTTCCAGAGCCATTTCGGACGACTTACGGGTCGCAACCTTTGGCTTTTCTGCGGAAAGCTTCTTCTTGTATTCGTTGATCGCGTCATCGAAGTTTGCAGGCAGGTCGCCACGCATACGACGTTCGAATTCAGCGCGGGTTTCTGCGTTAGCCGCAGCAAGACGCTTTTCCCATTCCAGACGCTTCTTCGCAGCATTGAGGCCAGCAACGCGCCATGCGTCGAGAACTTCAGCAGGAACGACGAAAGGTTCAGAAGTCCAGCCGAGTGCCTTGCGCGTTGCAGCGATTTCTTCTGCACCCAGTGGCGAGCCGTGGACTTTGTTGGTGCCAGCGCGGTTTGGCGAACCAAAACCAATGGTGGTCTTGCAGGCGATGAAGGTTGGCTTGTCCGAAACCTTGGCAAGTTCAATTGCCTTGGCAATCGCGTCCTGATCATGACCGTCAACAGCAAGCGTGTTCCAGCCGGAAGCGGCGAAACGTGCAGGCTGATCGGTGTTGTCGGACAGCGAGATCGGGCCGTCGATCGAGATGTTGTTGTCATCCCAAAGAACGATCAGCTTATTGAGCTTCAGGTGACCTGCCAGCGACAGGGCTTCCTGGCTGATGCCTTCCATGAGGCAGCCGTCACCAACGATCGCATAGGTGTAGTGGTCAACGAGACTGTCGCCGAACTGTGCATTCAGAACGCGTTCGGAAAGCGCCATGCCAACAGCATTGGCAATGCCCTGTCCAAGCGGACCAGTTGTGGTTTCGATGCCAGCGGCATGACCGTATTCAGGATGACCTGCGGTGCGTGCGCCGAGCTGGCGGAAATTCTTGATTTCATCAAGGGTGATGTCTTCGTAGCCCGAGAGGAAGAGCAGCGAATAAAGAAGCATCGAGCCGTGACCTGCAGAAAGCACGAAACGGTCGCGATCCGGCCAATGCGGATTCTGCGGGTCGTGCGACAGGAAACGGGTGTAAAGAGTCGTTGCTATGTCGGCTGCGCCCATAGGCAGGCCTGGGTGGCCTGAATTAGCCTTCTCGACCGCATCGATCGAGAGAAAGCGGATGGCGTTGGCCAGCTGGTTTTGCTTGTCGGAATTCGTCATTGTCTCAGCCGTCTTTCCAGAGTGGTTTTAACGGGGTTGCGGCGATGCCTCGGGACTGAAGCACGAGCTCCTTATACTAAACGATTTAATCAATTTAAACCGATTAAATTCTGTAGATGCTCGCGCGACAGAAGGCTTTGGGACACATAGCACCTGCTACCGAGGAGTCAACAAAACGATGGCTTATCGGCAATAAACAGTCTGCGATTGATTGGGTAATGCGGGCAATTTGTGGGCTGACAATCACTGAAAAGCCTTTTTTGCGCTGATAACGGTGCATGAACGGCCAGTCTGGCTCGTCATTTGTTGCTTATCGGGCGGTCGATTATTACAGTCTTTTCAAAGATGCCCGTCCGGCAGGCGCGATTCGATGTCTGTGATCTGGCATTGGAAAGGATATGGATGGCACCCGAAACGACCCTCAGGCAGGTCCTCGAACGGCTGGAAAAGGCACTCAGTACGCTTGAACAAGCGGTGGACCTGCGGCTGGACAAGGAAGGCGATTTCGCCGAAGCCGAGGAAGAGGTACAGCGCATGAATGCTGACCGCAGCCGTCTAGCCCAGGAACTCGACCAGTCAGAAGCCCGTGCCGAGCGGCTTGAAGCCGCAAACCGCGAAGTTTCGCGACGTCTGGTGACGGCGATGGAAACCATTCGCGCCGTGCTGGATCGATAGGAGAAGGGATCTATGGCGACTGTAACCGTTACCATTGATGGCAAAGCATATCGCATGGCTTGCGACGAAGGGCAGGAAGAACATCTTTCCGGGCTTGCCGATCGCTTTGACCAATATGTCACCCATCTCAAATCATCTTTCGGCGAAATAGGCGATCTGCGCCTCACAGTGATGGCCGGTATCATGGTGATGGATGAGCTTGCGGAAACGCAAAAGCGCATCAAGGGCCATGAAAACGAGATCGAGACCCTGCGCCGCTCTCGCGACGAAGCGCTGACCAGTGCCGATCAGAATGACGCTGCCCTTACTGGTGTGCTTTCTGATTTGGCCGAACGCATTGAGCAGATTGCAAAGCGTATTGCTCCCCGTCCGGGCGCTGTCTGATCTACGAAAAGATTTCTGTATCTCGGGCTGACGCCTCTGGCGCTAAGGTCTGACTGCGCCTATATAGGTT
This sequence comes from Brucella pseudogrignonensis, assembly GCF_002252525.1. Lineage (GTDB taxonomy): Bacteria > Pseudomonadota > Alphaproteobacteria > Rhizobiales > Rhizobiaceae > Brucella > Brucella pseudogrignonensis. The sequence goes on along the minus strand of NZ_NNRM01000012.1, from coordinate 115,271 downwards.
CTCGGCGTACTGCGCTTCCCGACAGGTGTAACAGCATCCCCGGGGCCTTATTGATCTCTAAGGGAGCTGTCCCTGTGAAGGCCTGTGGGCTTTCGCATATGGCGCCCACCTACGTTGTAGGTTCCCGGGATCAAACACTACCATCGGTCGTCGTGGTCGCCACTTTTCAAGCTCTTGCTATAAACTAAGCAAAGCTATTTGTTATTTAAGACAAAAATGTTCTAAAACGCCTTATCCTTCAAAGATATGTGCGTTTTAAATGACATCCTCTCCCCCGAATTCTCCTGGCTTTTCCGAACGTTTACGTGTCGCAGTTCCAGTGGCTGTGGCTTACGGGCTTACGCTCTATGTCCTTATCTGGGTGAACTCGGCACGGGAATGGATGCCGTTTATCGCGGGGCTTATGCTTTTGCCTATGGCGATATCGAGCCTTGCTTCGAGCCTAAGCGACCCGCGCGCCGAAAAGGGTCTCTGGCGCCATGTGAGAATGAGCTGGATGATTATCGGCGGTCTCATTGTTGTGAGCATGGCTTTGTTCCGGGAGGGCGGCATCTGCGTGATCATGGCTGCGCCGTTTTTCGGCGTTTTCTCCGCAGTGGGCTCCTGGCTGACGCTTTCGCTGATCCGCCGTTTCCGCACGCCACGCTCCACAATGCTGGTGATCGCACTGCCATTGATGTTCTATCCGTTTGAACCGCTGCTGCAATATGAGCCGCATGAAGGAGCGGTTACGACCGTTATTGATATTGCAGCCTCGCCTGAAGTCGTCTGGCAGCAGACCGCAGAAATCCGCCATGTTCGTCCGGATGAACTGTCATGGACATTCAGTCACGGGATTGTCGGTGTGCCACAGCCCGTCGATGCACGCCTTGAGGGCGAGGGTGTCGGCGCTGTACGCCAGCTTGAATGGACACGCGGCGTCAAATTTCAGGAGATTGTGACACGCTGGGAAGAAAACCGGCTGCTGGCCTGGGATTTTCGGTTTGGCACCGATTCCATCCCCGCGGCCGTCGAAGCCCATATCAATGTGGATAGCTCTTACCTGAAGCTCACGAATGGTGATTATCACCTCGAAGCGCTGCCAAATGGTCATACACGTCTCACGCTCACCACACGCTACCGGATTGCAACGCCGATCAATTTCTACTGCGATCTGTGGGGCAAGGTTTTCCTGAATGATTTCCATGGCGTTGTGCTGAAAGTCATTCGTGATCGTTCGCAACGGATTGCAGCTGCTTCTTGACGGATGCCGCCATTCCGGGTCCACTAGCAGCAATTGGTGGAGGCGTTTGATGAATGACAAAGGACAGCCGCGAGGCGACGACAAGCAGGCATTGAGGCGAGAGGTGCTTTCGCGGCGCGATGCACTTGATCCGCGCTTTCGGTTCGAGGCGTCACTGGCTGCAGCAAAAAAGGCTGAAACCGCGATATTGATTCCCAAGGAAACGATGGTCGCAGGCTATTGGCCGATCCGCTCGGAGATTGATCCACGTCCGCTTCTGTCAGCCATGCGCGACAAGGGTGCGCGTCTGTGTCTGCCGGTGGTTCTCGATAAGGAAACAATCGCATTTCGTGAATTTCTACCGGATGCGGAGCTGGTTCAGACGGGGTTCGGCACGATGGGGCCGGACAAGACCGCACCGCTGGTTGATCCTGCCATCCTGTTTATGCCGCTTGCCGGTTTCGACAAGCGCGGTCATCGTCTGGGTTATGGTGCTGGTCATTATGATCGGGCGCTGGCACGCTTTGCCGGGCGCGGTCTGGAGCCGCTGTTGATCGGCATGGCATTTGATTGTCAGGAAGTGCCACATGTGCCCAATGAGCCGCACGACATTGCTCTTCACCAGATACTGACCGAGACCGGCTTGCACTTATTCGATCAGGGCTGATAAAGACGCATTTATGAGATTACTTTTTCTTGGTGACATGGTGGGCCGGTCGGGGCGCACGGCGGTTTATGAAAAGCTGCCGGGGCTGATTTCCGATCTCAAGCTGGATTTCGTGATCGTCAACGGCGAGAACGCCGCTGGCGGCTTTGGTATTACCGAAGAGATTTTTCACGACACAATCCGCGCGGGCGCGGATGTGGTGACAACCGGCAATCACGTATGGGATCAACGCGAGGCGCTGGATTTCTCCAAGCGCGAAGACCGTTTCCTGCGTCCTGCAAATTTTCCGAAAGGCACGGCGGGCAAGGGCGAGGGGCTTTACATCGCCAAGAATGGTGCCCGCGTGCTGGTATCCAATGTGATGGGACGCGTGTTCATGCATCCGGATCTGGATGACCCGTTCATTGCGGCCGAGAAAATTCTCGAAGCTTGCCCGCTTGGCGAGCAGGCAGATGCCGTGTTCTTCGATTTCCATGCGGAAGCTACCAGCGAAAAGCAGTGCTTTGGCCATTTTGTCGATGGTCGCGCCAGTGCTGTCGTGGGAACGCATACGCATGTGCCGACCGCCGATTGCCAGATTTTGCGCAATGGCACAGCCTATATGTCGGATGCCGGCATGTGCGGTGACTATGATTCTTCGCTTGGAATGGACAAGGAAGAGCCTTTGAACCGCTTCCTGTCGAAAGTGCCAAAGGGTCGCTTTGAGGCTGCCAGCGGTCCGGCAACCATTTGTGGCGTGGGGATCGAGATTTCTGATCGTACCGGCCTTGCTGAAAAGGCTGCGCCTTTGCGAATTGGCGCACGACTGGAAGAAACTATCCCTGCATTCTGGCGATAGGCCTTTATAAATTTATCTGAACGCCCGCATAATCGTCTTTGACGGCGATGCGGGTACAAAGCTCTGACCATTCGCAAGATTTGCACGCTTTGCGGATGCTGCCATCGGCAAAAGCGGCCCGCATCCGGCCAAGCTGCATGGCATCGAGCGACAATCGTGATCCAGCCGAGATCACCAGGTCAAACAGCCTCGATATGGCTTCCATAGCCAATCTGTCCCGAACAGCTACGCTTGCATTAAAACAGTGGCAATCACTTTCACAGAGCAGCGGCTGGCAGATGTCGTCTGGACCATCGACGATCTCGATGTCTTCTCCATTCGACAAATTCCCGGCAATCGCGTCGTAATTTTCCACGAAAGCCGGGCTGTAGCCCTTGCCGATATAGGTCAGCATACAAAGAAGATGATGACCGCGCAGGCGAACTGTCATCAATCGTTTATCGCGCTGCTGCTTTGAGAATTGCAGCGCCGAGTGCTGACTTGATCAGAGCGCCGATGAGGAATGGCGTCACACCGAAGGTTACTGCTTTTTCAACGCCGATCAGCGCTGAAAGCCAAATTGCACCAAGGGCGAGGCAAAGCAGGTTGGCTACGCCGAACGATACAAAAGCAAGCACCAGGTTTTTGCCGTTCCAGCCGCGTTCCGCGAGATAGCCGGTGAGTGCTGCGATAATTGGAAACGAGACGAGATATCCAGCGGTTGGACCGGCAAAATGCTGGATACCACCAGCGCCGCCAGCGAGAACCGGCAGGCCAATCATGGCTTCGCCCAACCAGGCAAGCACGGTGATGAAGCCAAGTCGCCAGCCATAGAGTGCGCCGATCAGCGGCACAACGAGTGTCTGAAGTGTAATCGGAACTGGTATCATAGGGACTGCAATCTGCGATGAGATTGCCAATACCAGTGTACCGAAGGCTACCGCAACAATGCGTAGGGCTGGTGAGCGGGATTCGAGATCAAGTGGGCTGAAAGATACACGCTTCTGGGTGATGTAAGCCATGGCTTCCTCAAATTATAGATAAAATTACGATTCGATCTATTTAAAATCATCGGATTGATGGTGTTTGGCAAGTGAGAAATAGATAAAATATATAAAAATTGGGAGAGGCTTACAGCGGTTCCAGTTAAGGCTGAATCGTTGGAACCGCTGTAACTATTTGTTTGTACGCATTATCCGACGCATCGCAGCAGGAAAAGAAATCAGTCCGGCGAACTGATTTCCCTGCGGAGGCGGTTCCCACTTTTGCTGGAAATGCTTTAAAATCAAAGCAGCCGCAAGCGCGTGAGCTGCATGTGCGGCAGCTCGCATGGTCATCTTAAGCGCTGGAAGGTCTGGGTGGCTGCTTAGCCGACGATGGCGAAAGAATCGCGGGTCTTGCCTGATGCGGTTTTGACGGGGCGATGGCCGATCCACTGCACATGGCGCGCAAGGATGGTGGTCGCCGTCTCAATGTCGTCCTGACGGAGTGCGGTCAGAATCGCGCGGTGATCGTGATCAGTGCGGGTTTCCCATTCCGAACGCCAGGTGGCAAACAGAAAGCGCGCGCTTGCTGCATGAAGATCATCAATGGCCGCCAGCAGGCGCGGCATGTTGCATGGCTCCAGAATCAATCGATGAAAGCGACGATTGGCGTCTTCCCAGCTTCGCACATCGCGTGACTTGTCGCCTTCGAGGGTTGCCTGTTCGGCAGCGTCCAGCGTGGCGCGGCTGATATGGGGCGCTGCATGACGCAGGGCCAGCACTTCAAGTGCTGCGCGCATTTCCGCCACTTCGCGGATTTCGCTGATATCGAAGGACGCAACGCGCACACCGCGACGGGGTTCGGAAACCACAAGCCCTTGCGCTTCCAAGCGGCGAAAGGCTTCGCGCACGGGCACATGGCTTGTTTCGAACTCTTCGGCGATATGATCCTGACGGAGTTTGATGCCCGGCTCGATCTCGCCCGCAATAATACGGTCGGCGAGAATTCGGCTGATGCGGGCGGCAATGGTTTCGCCGGGAGTGTCATTTGAGCGCTGATTCATGGTTTTATAGATAATATTGTTTGGTGGTCCGCGTCGAGGCCTGTCAACTTTATCGACAAGTGATTGCGTGATCGCGCTTTTGCTGGACGAATGCGGCTCAATTCCTTATAACGCGGCCATTCAGCACGGAAAGCGCGGTGGCCGACCTGTCTGCGGCCAGACCCATTCTTATGTGACGCTTTCTCCGTGCGCATCATATGAACAGAACAGGGGTGCCATGGCTGGCCATTCACAGTTTAAGAATATCATGCACCGCAAAGGCCGTCAGGATGCCGTGCGGTCGAAAATGTTTTCCAAGCTTGGTCGAGAAATCACCGTGGCTGCAAAGCAGGGTCTGCCTGACCCGTTGATGAACCCGCGCCTGCGTCTGGCCATCCAGAACGCCAAGGCGCAGTCGATGCCGAAAGATAACATCGAGCGCGCCATCAAGAAGGCGGCAGGCAACGACGGTGAAAACTATGATGAAGTGCGCTACGAGGGCCGCGGCCCGGGCGGCGTGATGGTCATCGTTGAAGCGCTGACCGACAACCGTAACCGTACCGCATCCAATGTGCGTGCAGCTTTCACCAAGTCGGGTGGCGCTCTGGGTGAAACCGGTTCTGCAGCCTTCATGTTCGATCGCGTTGGCGAAATCGTTTACAAGATTTCTGTTGGCGATGCCGACAAGGTCATGGAAGCGGCTATTGAAGCCGGTGCCGATGACGTTCAGTCGGGCGAAGAAGAGCATGTGATCCTCTGCGCCTTTGAAGACATTGGTGAAGTATCGAAGGCGTTGGAAACGGCGCTCGGTGAAGCCGAATCGATCAAGACGATCTGGAAGCCACAGACCAACACGGAACTCGATGAAGAAAAGGCACGCTCCGTGCTCAAGCTTCTCAATGTTCTTGAAGACGATGATGACGTTCAGAACGTCTATTCGAACTTCGAAGTCAGCGACGAAGTGATGGAAAAGCTGAGCGCCTAAGTTTAGGCTTCAGTTCCGAATACGAAAACTCCCGGCTTGTCCGGGAGTTTTTTATTTCTCGGAGTTATTGGATGCCTGTTGCAATAACTGCTCGTAGGACTGGTTCACTTCAACCATATCTGCCGCATTCACCAGCCTTATGTGATTGCTTAGCGCAGATGCCTTCAGTTCTGAATTGTCCCGGAGAGAGCGCTCGATAAACTTATCGATGATGTACCGAAGGCTGCTATCAACGTGATCGTAACCTGCCTCGTTGCGCATTCTGCTGAGCAAAAAATCATCGTCGGCATAAAGGCAGACGCATTCGGTTGAAGCGGTGTTCAATGTCGTCAGATATTCTGGACGCAAGGCTGATCCTTCGCAGATGAATTGTCGCCCATCATGGATGTGCCCCTCGATTTTCTCTCGAATGAGAGGCCATATGTTTTCATGATGCACCTTTAGAAACCAATGAATGGTTTCAGGTGAAAGGCTTGAATAAAACTCGGCGACGGCGGGGCGGACGGTAGGCCAGGGGCGCCCGGGGTGCCGGGCAAGACTATCCGTTGAAATCAGGCTCCACCCGAGGGCTTTTGTCAGTCGCGCGGCGAATGTGGATTTCCCGACATGCGAACTCCCGGCGATCAATATGCCAGACATTGCTCGCTCCATTGTGCCGACCTCCAGCCGTTATACCAAGGCGTGAAGATGCTGACGCATCACGCCTTGAAAAAGTTCAATCGCCACTCGGGCTTAACCAAAACTCCATGAGTCATACTCATGGAGTTTTGGTATTAGAGCATTTCGCATTTAGAGCGGTTCCAGTTAAGACCGAATCGTTGGAGCCGCTCTATCTGTTTTTTACGCATGTCGTTGCCCAAAATTGGTTTCCATTTTTGGGAAGCAGGCTGCAGAGCGCGATTATAGCGCCCTTTTGCGCAGAGAGGCAGGCAACAAAAAACCCCGCCGAAGCGAGGTTTTTCGTAAGTTCATCAATGTCAGTATTAGATACCGAGATTGCCGAAACGGTTCTTGAACTTCGTTACGCGACCGCCGCGATCGAGCAGGGTCTGCGAACCACCGGTCCAAGCTGGGTGCGTGGTAGGATCGATATCGAGGTTCATCGTATCGCCTTCCTTGCCCCAGGTCGAGCGGGTCATGTATTCAGTGCCATCGGTCATCACGACCTTGATGGTGTGGTAGTCGGGATGGATGCTGGCTTTCATCTTCTCAATCCTGAAAGTCTGGGGTGAAAATCCCAGTTTCTTGTTTAAAACTGCGGCACTTTCGCCCAATGGCAGATATGAAGACCCGTTACCGACGGCAACGGCTTCCAAAAGGGTTGGCGAGCCTATACATCAGGCGCACGCTAATAACAAGGGCGCAATCTCAAGAATGGCCAGCAGAGACAGTCAAATTCGCATGAATCCAGAATTGAATGCCCAAGAGGGGGCTGGGGAGGGTGCTAAGGAAGGGCGTAAGCGCCGTTCATTGAAGCCACTGAGGCGGATGCTTCCTTTCCTCTCGCGCTACAAGCCTCTGGTTATTGGAGCGCTGTTCTCGCTGGTTCTTGCTGCTGTGACGACTCTTGCTGTCCCGGTTGCCGTACGCCGTATGATCGATCATGGCTTCACCGGCGCCAATGCGGTCTTCGTCAATAACTATTTCGGTATGCTGGTGGCGCTGGCGCTGGTTCTGGCGCTCGCATCGGGACTGCGCTATTTCTTCGTCATATCGCTGGGCGAGCGCGTGGTGGCAGATCTGCGCAATGCTGTCTTTTCCCATGTGACCAGCCTGTCGCCGGAATTCTTTGATCGGTCGCAGTCGGGCGAGATCGTCTCGCGTCTTTCGGTCGATACCACGCAGATCAAGTCGGTTGTAGGGGCTACGGCCTCTGTAGCGCTGCGCAATGTGATTCTGGGTATCGGCGCGCTCATCATGATGGTTGTCACTAGCCCCAAGCTTTCCGCACTTGTGATTGCGGCTATTCCGCTGATCGTGATTCCGTTGATCGCTTTTGGTCGTTCTGTGCGTCGTCGCTCACGCATGACGCAGGATATGCTGGCACATGCCAATGCCTATGCCAGTGAGCAGATCGGGGCGATGCGCACGCTGCAGGCCTTCACCAACGAAAATATGGTGGTGGGGCGTTTTGCCAATGCCGTCGAGAAGGCCTATCAGGCGGCACGTTCCTCCATCAAAGCACGCGCCATTCTGACAGGCTTTGCGATTTTCCTGATCTTCTCCAGCGTGGTTGCCGTGCTCTGGTTCGGCTCTCGTGATGTGCTTTCCGGCACAATGACAGCAGGAACGCTGGGCCAGTTCGTTCTTTATGCAGTCTTTGCAGCCAGCGCTTTTGGCGCGCTTTCGGAAGTGGGCGGTGAACTTGCGCAGGCCGCGGGTGCCACCGAACGGCTTGCAGAAATTCTCGATGAAAATCCTGGCATTTCCGCCCCTGCAAACCCTGTTGCTTTGCCACAACCGCCGCGTGGCGAGATCAGCTTCGATGGGGTGCATTTCTCTTATCCAACGCGTCCGGACGCGCCGTCGCTGAATGGTGTCAGCTTCACTGTAAAGCCCGGTGAGACGGTTGCGATTGTCGGCCCGTCCGGTGCCGGCAAAACCACGATTTTCTCGCTGGTGATGCGCTATTACGATCCGCAATCCGGTCGTGTGCTGATGGATGGTGTGGCCTTGCCTGAAGCCGACCCTGCCAAGGTGCGTGAACGCATTGCCGTAGTGCCGCAGGATGTTGCGATCTTTGCCACCAGCATTCGCGAGAATATCGGCTTCGGTAAACCCGGTGCAAGCGATGCTGAAATAGAGGCCGCAGCAAGGGCAGCCCTCGCACATGACTTCATTATGGCGCTGGACAAGGGCTATAACACGGAAGTCGGCGAACGCGGCGTTACGCTTTCAGGCGGTCAGCGCCAGCGCATTGCCATTGCGCGTGCGATCCTGCGTGCGGCACCCGTTCTGCTGCTGGATGAAGCCACCTCGGCGCTTGATGCAGAAAGTGAAATGCTGGTGCAGAAAGCGCTTGATAGCCTCATGGATAATCGCACAACGCTCGTTGTGGCGCATCGCTTGGCAACGGTTCTGAAAGCCGACCGCATTCTGGTTCTGGACAAAGGCCAGATTGTTGAAGAGGGTACGCATCAGACGCTGGTTGAGAAGGGCGGCATTTATGCCCGCCTCGCCAAGCTGCAATTTGAAGCAGGCGCAGGCGTTTTCGGTAAATAAAAATGGGGGCTCATGGGCCCCTTACAGCGGTTCCAGTTAAGAAAGAATCGTTGGAACCGCTGTAACTGCTTGTTTTTACGCATTATCTGACGCAAAATCGCTTCGCACTTTTGGCTCGGAAATGCTATAATTTTAGTTTATCTCTCTGTCAGCTTCAGCTCGATGCGGCGATTTCTTGCGCGGGCATCGGGTGCATCGGAACTATCGAGCGGCTGATACTCGCCAAAACCTGCTGCAACCAAACGGTTGGCTGGTACGCCATTGGCGATTAGATATTTGACCACTGCCGTTGCGCGTGCTGACGAAAGCTCCCAGTTGTCGCGGAAGCGACCCGTGCCTGCCAGCGGCACATTGTCGGTATGTCCATCCACCCGCAGAACCCAGTTGATGTCATCCGGAATTTCCTGGTTGAGCGTGATGACCGCATCAGCGAGCTTCTTCATCTCTTCCTGACCGGCAGGATTGAGATCGGAAGAGCCCGTTGGGAAAAGCACTTCCGACTGGAACACGAAACGGTCGCCGACAATGCGGATATTTTCCTTGTCGGACAGGATTGCACGCAGGCGGCCAAAGAAGTCGGAACGGTAGCGGTTGAGTTCCTGCACCCGCTGTGCGAGCGCCACATTAAGACGACGACCGAGGTCAGCGATCTTGGCATTCGATTCGCGATCACGCGATTCGGAGGCATTGAGCGCATCTTCAAGGGCTGCAATCTGGCGGCGCAGCGCTGAAATCTGCTGGTTCAGCAATTCGACCTGCGAGAGCGCCTGCGCACTGACCTGCTTTTCGGCATCAAGGCTCTGGCTCAGTTCACCTGCGCGTTTTTCGGCGGCAGCACCCGCGCCGCTGCCTTCATTGAGAAGGGCTTGCAAGCGCGAGCGTTCGCTCTCCGCTCCTGACAACGAGGCTTGCAGATTGGCAATCGTGTCCTGCATGTCCTGCGAATTGCTTTTCTCAAGCGATAGAAGCTGTGTGAGTTCCTGTATCTGGCTGTTGAGACGTGCCAGAGCGCTGTCTTTGGTGTCGACATCGCGGCTCAGCAGAAACTGCCCCAGCACGAAGACTGTGAGCAGAAACATGATGGCGAGCAGCAGTGTCGTCAGTGCATCGACGAAGCCGGGCCAGTAATCGACATGACGCTGCGGGCGGCGGTTGCGGGCTAGAACCATTGTGCTTACTCCGACCGTGTGCGGTCGTTCGGACGTTCGCCAGAGGATTTTGCGCCAATCGCCTTGTTCAGACGGTCGAGCGTTTCGCGGATGGCTTTTTGCTCATCTGCCTGTTTCTCGACCCAGTCGCGCATCATCTGCTGTTCGCTGCGCATACTCTTAACCAGCCCCTGAATGCCTTCGGCGAGGTTGGCGAGAGCAGCTGATGTGCGCTGGCTCGATGCGTCACCGCCTTGCAGGTTCTGTACGCGCTCAGCGAGGTTGCGAACGCCATTGAGACTTTCGTCGGTGCTAAGATCGGAGCCGAGGTCTGTGACCGAGGAAAGCCAGTTTTCAAGCTCGGTATAGAAGCGGTTTTGCGCGCGGCCAGCCTGAAGATCGAGGAAGCCGAGAATCAGCGATCCCGAAAGACCAAACAGCGAGGAGGAGAAGGCCGTGCCCATGCCCGAAAGCGGTGCCTGAAGCCCTGCTTTGAGCGAATCGAGCACATCTGTTGTGCTGCCCGAGCTTGGATCGAGCGACTGGATGGTCTGTCCGATGGAGCCAACCGTTTCAAGCAAGCCCCAGAAGGTGCCAAGCAGGCCGAGAAAGACCAGAAGGCCGATGAGATAGCGCGAAATATCGCGGCTTTCATCAAGGCGCGTGGCAATCGAATCGAGAATGGATCGGGTCGATGTGGTTGTTAGTGCCATCGACTGTCTGCGACCGATCAAGGCTCGCATGGGTGCAAGGAGCACGGGCGGGCGGGTGGTACCGTCGCGTTCGCCATCGCGGAACGAATTGACCCAGCGGATTTCCGGGAGCAGCCGCAGCACCTGCCCGAAGGCAAGCAGGATGCCGACGAGCAGCACACCGAAGATCAGGCCGTTAAGACCCGGATTGGTGACGAAGAATGTATGGATCTGCCGCATCAGGACTGCCGCTAGGAATGCGACGATGATGAGAAAGATTACCATGGAGAGAATGACAATTCTCGGGCTGCTCAGGCGGTAAGGATCATAGTCCCGTGCATCGTCAAGGCGTTCCCGTGAAAGTCTCAAATCGCTCATGCGTCCTGCTCCATGGTCGGGTGTTCGGACAGAATCCTACTTCATTCGTTAGCGAAGCGGAATCACCTGAAACGAGAAAATTGCACAGCTTTATGAAGATTATTGCCTGAACTGCGACAGAGCATAAACTCGTAAATGAGCGGTATTATTTGTTCGCGCTGCCATATCCTATTTTAGGATCGGCTGATTTTATTGTTTATAATTGTTAATATGAATTATTTTAAATATTGTTATTTTTATATTTCAGAAATTTGATAATTTTAAATTGTAAATTCAACTTTATTTGAGGGGACTGCCATGCATTGGTGGAATATTCTTGGAAATATACTTGAGGCTGTCGGTAAATTTCTCGGTCAATGGTAATCGCTTTATTGATACTAAAGCTTTAAATTAAATAGAGAAGGCCGGTCCATCATTGGATCGGCCTTCTCGTCGATTCTTCAAAAGTTGACCCAGATGCAAATAAAACCGGATCAACAGCGTTACGAAGCTTCTTAAATCGGCTTGTTGACCGTCTTGAGCAATGCCTTCTGAATGATTTCATTGCCAGCAACGATGGTCTTGGTGCCGAAAATGTCCTGGCCGCCCTTTTTGTCGGATACAAAGCCACCGGCTTCGCGGATCATCAACATGCCTGCGCCGAGATCCCAAGGGTGCATACCGTCTTCCCAGAAGCCGTCGAGACGACCAGCAGCAACATACGCGAGATCGAGAGCAACCGCACCCATACGGCGAATACCAGCGGTTTCACCCATGACGTTGCGCAGTTCGACGAGGTAATGGCCGTGGCCGGGGCGACCCAGATGCGGGATGCCGGTGCCGATAACGCAATCGACGAGTTTGTTACGGGCTGCGACGCGCAGACGGCGATCGTTGAGGAATGCGCCACCGCCACGTTCAGCGGTATAAAGTTCGTCCATTGCCGGATTGTAGATAACGCCAGCAACGATCTGCCCCTGACGCTCAAGAGCGATGGAGACTGCAAAAATTGGAATACCGTGGAGGAAGTTGGTGGTGCCATCCAGTGGATCGACCAGCCAGCGATGCTGTCCATCCTTGGATTCAACCTCACCCGATTCTTCCATCAGGAAGCCAAAATCCGGGCGGGCGCGGCTCAGTTCGGTGTAGATGACTTTTTCCGCTTTGCGGTCGGCCTGGCTGACGTAATCGCCTGGACCTTTGAGAGAGACCTGAAGGTTCTGCACTTCGCCGAAATCGCGCGCAAGGCCACGTCCGGCCTTCATAGCAGCCTGAACCATTACATTGAGAAGGGCTGAACGCGCCATCTGATCATCCTTTTTAGAAGCGCATCCCGAAACCTGTGAGCCGGTTTTCGAAAAAAGATGCGCGTTTATAAACCTGAGAGCGCCGATCTGATCGGATCAGATCGAATGGCACTCAAAACTGAGCAATCTGAGAAAGAACTGTCACGGTCTCATGGAGAGGCCGGACTGCGGCGCCAGACAAGCAGGCGCCGCTGAATTTTGGATAAGTGGATTATGCGCGGCTGATGTAAGTCAGTTCGCTGGTGTCAACGATCACGCGTTCACCCGATTCAATGAATGGTGGAACGAGGATGCGGATGCCGTTTTCGAGGATCGCTGGCTTGTAGGAAGAAGCAGCGGTCTGGCCCTTGACGACCGGGTCAGCTTCAACGATTGCAAGCGTAACCTGTTCTGGAAGACGGATGCCGATTGGCTTTTCTTCGTAAAGTTCGACCGTTACCATCATGCCATCCTGAAGGAAGGCTGCGCGGTCGCCAACGAAATCCTTGAGCAGTTCGAGCTGTTCGTAGGATTCTGTATCCATGAATACCAGAGCTTCACCCTGTTCGTAGAGGAACGAGAAGTCCTTCTGCTCCAGACGAACGCGTTCAACGGTTTCTGCAGCGCGGAAACGTTCGTTGAGCTTGGTGCCGGTGATGAGGTTCTTCAGTTCGACCTGATTGTAGGCGCCGCCTTTACCTGGCTTGACCGCATTGGTCTTAACCGCAGCCCACAGACCGCCATCATGCTCGATGACATTGCCTGGGCGGATTTCGTTACCATTGATCTTCATGAGCTTAATCCGGGAATAAAAAGTGAAAACTGTTGCGGCCCGGCGCATCACGACAGAAAGGCAATCGCCCACGTTAAATTGGGGGATTGCGTCCATCTTTTAACTCGAACCACGATAATCGGGTTTCCAAGACCATAAAATGGCGCTTTGTGCAAGCCTGAGAGCTCATTCTCGGTATCATTGAATGCGAAATTTGGCGTGTAAGGCATCATCTCAGGCATAAATTTTTCTGTCTGAAGATGCGGAACATCGGAAACAGCTTTGCAGAGCCAGCTCAGCTTAATCGCAATTTCTTGTGGTCTGACACAAAAATCTGCCCTATGTCCGACTACAGCACAATTCCTCAAGCTTGAATTCGTTTAAGGTAGAATTATGCTGAACGTATAGAGTGTTAGAGCGATCTTTGTGCGCCGAAAAGGGCGCAGGACGCTCTAGGATTTTCTGTGTGAGACCTCTCATTCGAGTATGTTCACCACTTTATACCCGAGGCGCAATCTTATCGCTCCGTGTTTTCTTCCGGTTCGATAATGCTCAAGAATTTCTGGAGAGAGTTATGAAAACCGCAGCGAAGGCAATCCCCGGCATCCGTCAAAAGTTTTTCCACTCAGCCGCAGCAGGCCTGCTGCTCTCGACTATCGCAGCTGTTTGTGTTCCAACCATCGCTTCAGCCGCATCTCCAGCTGTTAATGCTCACCAGCATGATGCCGCCGCCGCCGCACCTGATGCGGGGGCAGTTCTGCAAGCAATCTACAAGGTAGATGGTAACGGCTCTGATTCCTACGATGTTGGAAAAGGAGTAACGGCGACCTATTGGCTGGGTCATCAGTTTGAGCTGGAAGGAAAGCAATATTTCACCGGCTTTGCATGGGAAACGCCCGTGCAAAAAGAGGGGGCTGAGGGCGGAGAGGCCGGCCCGGAGGCTCAGGTCAGTCTCTCGGAAGCAACCTTTGTGCTGGTGGATGGATCATGGACGCTTGCCCATGCTGCGCGTGATATCGGTTCGATGGGCTCTTACGAGAAACCCGACGAAGTCGATACGAACCGCAAGGTTGCAGAATATCGCACGCCGTCAGGGAAAATTGTGTTGGCCGTTCCTATTGCCGGTCTCGATAACGGTTCGTCCTACAGTGGCTTTGACATATTCGCCTTCAACAAATCATGGACCCATGTCGGCTATCTGTTGGCGGGTGAAGATAATGGCGCTGCCTGCTCTGACGGCGAAGTGATGCCCTGTGTGTCGAGCCAGGGCGAGGTGGCTTTTGCTCCGGATGAAAAGTCGGATATGCCCAAGCTGGTGGTAAATTTTACGGGTACGACGATCTCTGCTCCGGGCGAGACGCGTGAGCTCGGCGCTGATGATGTGACGACCTATGTTTATGATGCGAGCAAAAAGGCTTACGAAAGCCAGTAATACCAAGGCGGCTCAAGATACTAACGCATCACGCCTTGAAAAAAGTTCAATCGCCACTCGGGCTTAACCAAAACTCCATGAATCATACTCAAGGAGTTTTGGTATAAGGCACCAGCCAAAGCCGCAAATAAACAGCAGCACATTTAGAGCGCTGTGCGTCCAAGAAGGCGCACAAAGGCCGCTCTAACACTTTATGCTATAGGTGCGTGCTCTTGCATTAATAGGCTTTGATGAAGGCTATTATTATCGAACCCGCAGGTCGTTTGCTGTCTGGATTGCTTGTTTGAGCTGGTCGTCTGCAAGACCATCCATCATGTCATTCAAGTCCGGCGAGCGGAAACCGGCTCTCTGGGCAATGATGTACCAGGCCGCTGACTTAACAAGATCGCCATCCGTGCCAATGCCATCGCGATAAAGGCGGGCAAGCCATGCCTGCGCCATCACCATTCCGCGTTGCGCAGCAATCTGCATCCAGCCAAAGCCCTGCTCGTAATTGCGGTCGCCACCACGCCCTTCGATCAGCCAGCGGCCAAGATCGAATTGCGCTGTATCATAGCCTTTGCGCGCGGCGCGCAGCAGATATTCACGCGCTTTTGGTTCGTCGCGTGCAATCTTGTCGGTGCCGTTGGCGTAAATCTGGCTGATCGCATATTCGCCATCGGCAAGCTTGGCATCAGCCGCTTTTTCAAACCACGGGAATGCCTGATCAAGACCAGCTTTACCCGGTGTTTTCATGAGCAGCATTTGCCCATAATTGAACTGCGCCATGGCATTGCCGCCTTCGGCAGCCTTCTGCATCAGCTCTGTGGCCTTGGCTGTATTCTTCGCAATGTATTTGCCCTGAAGAAGCAAGGCCGCATAACGGAACTGCGCTTCATTAACGCCTTGCGCAGCTGCTTTCGCATACCATTCAGCGGCTTGCTTCTGATCGGCAGGTACACCGAGACCACGCGCATAAATCTCTGCGATCAGCGTTTGTGATGCCGGGTCGCCTTTTTCAGCCTGCGGTTTTGCGAGGTTGAATGCAGTCAGGTAAAGCCCACGCTGATACGCACCGAAAGCCTCATCCGCAGGCTTGTCGCCAAACCGGCTTGGATCGATCGCCGGAAGCGTTCTGGTTGATGCCGGTTGCGGCAGCATTTTGGGCTTTTCCGCAGGCTTGTCGCCCTTGCTGTCATGGTTTGTTTGTGCGCCTGTCGGTTCACCCGCAGCCATTGCAGCGGGGGCAGATGCAACAAAGATCAAAGCCGTAGCGAGAAGAATTCTGCTCTTCATGGGGGCGTACAAAACCTTGGCGGATTTAATTTTCAAAGCGGGGTGCATTTTCATCGAGAAGCCTGTTGGCTTCAGCGACAGCCTTTGCAGGATCTTCGGCCTCGAAGACTGCACGGCCGAGGGCCACGAAATCAGCGCCTGTTTGTGCTGCTTCAACGACACTTTCAATCGTATTGCCAGCCTGTGCAATACTTGGAATTTCGACCATTTCAGCCCACCATTCAGCCAGCGCAAGATTGCGAGGATGAGCATCGGGCTTATTGTCTGCGCCAATTTTGCCAAAGAAAACATAATCGGGCTGCAGTTCGCCGATCTCCATCGCGCCGTGACGATCACGAAGATTGCCCGTGCCAACGATAAATTTTGGCGTGTGCTTTTCGATGGCTTCAGCAAGTTCACTGGCTTTGCCTTCGATATGTATGCCGTCGGCACCGACGCGACCTGCAATGCGGGTATCATTGAGAATGATAGCTGCCGCACCATTTTTCTGAATGACGGAAACGGCTTTCTGGGCTGATGCCTGAAAAGCGGCTTCATCCAGATCGCCACCGTCGAGAATCACGCTCGCAACATCGCCACCTGAGAGCGCTGCAGACAAAAGCTTTGCCAGCGCATCACCATCGGCAAGCGGTGGTGCGACCAGCAAGAGGCGGCAGCGTTCATTTTCCTGTGAAGTATTGGGCGTGTTCATAAACCAAACCTAGCGAAAGATGTTGATGGAATTCGGGCATAAAGTAAGAGGACTTCGTTGAACAGTCCTTTTGCATTAGCACGCCTTCGTTGAAGGGCCGGAAGGTCGTGTTCTGGCATTATGTTATCCACTGGAACGAAAGTTGATTGGAACCAACCGGGTTCCGCCCGAATTACCAGCTATATAGGCGGCAATGAGTGCTGCGCTATTGCAGACGGAAAAACAAACGGCAGGCAGGCGAAATGACGAGTGAAACGGCGAAAATAGTGCCAAAGGTTCGCGATACACGTATCGACGTGTTCCGCGCGCTGGCACTGCTTACGATTTTCATCAATCATGTACCCGGAACGATTTTCGAGCACTTCACGCACAAGAATCTCGGCTTCTCTGATTCCGCTGAAGCTTTTGTTCTGATTTCAGGCATGGCGGTGGCTTTGGCCTATGGCGGCAAGTTTGCGCCGGGTAATCGTCTCGTGCCGACCTTGAAAATGTGGCGTCGCGCCTGTGTGCTTTATACTGCGCACATCATGACGACGCTTGCGACGATCGGTATTTTTGCTGCCGCCGCCATTTTCCTCAAGCATCGTGAGCTGCTCACGCAGATCAATATCGGCCCGCTGGTCAAGCAGCCGGTTGAAGCTCTGCTTGGTCTGGTCACGCTTGGACATCAGCTCGGCTACAACAATATTCTGTCGATGTATGCCGTCATGCTTCTGATGACGCCACTGCTGCTGCTCCTTGCACGCATCAGCCTTTCTCTGATGGTTGCCGTGTCGGGTACAGTCTGGCTTCTGTCGGGTCTTTATGGCGTTGCACCGATCAACTACCCGACTGGCGGCGTCTGGTTCCTAAACCCACTGTCCTGGCAGTTCCTGTTTGCGATCGGTATTGCCGGTGTCATGTATGTGCGTCGCGGTGATAAAATCCCGGCACATCCTGCGCTGATTGCAGTTGCTGTCGGTTATCTGGTTCTGTCGCTGGCCTGGGTTCGTATTCCGCTCTGGGGCATTGATGCCTCGATGGGAATGCCTGCGGTCCTGACGGGCTTTGACAAGACCTTCCTTTCGGCTCCGCGTCTACTGCATGTGCTGGCGATGGCTTATCTGATCGCGGTCGTGCCGACGTTGAACAGTATTGCGCGCACGTCTTCTGATAATCCGCTTGCCATTCTGGGTAAGCATTCGCTGCCTGTGTTTATTGCTGGTACGCTGCTGGCAATGGTTGCGCAGGTGATGAAGCTCGTTAATCCGGGTGGTCTGCCATATGATGCGCTGTTGATTGCAACGGGTGTGGTGATGCAATTCGCACTGGCTTATTATCTTGAGTGGCTGCCAACGATCGGTTGGGGCAAGAAGCCAGCGGCAAAGCCTGCAACCGCCGAAGGCACCAAGGTTCCGGCCGCATCAAACCCGAAACCTGCTTTGCAACGGGTATGATCGAGTAATTTTTAAAAGCCGCCTTCGGGCGGCTTTTTTATTTGGGCTTGCTGACAGGGCGCGGAAACTTCCACAGCTTGAGCCCAAAATTAACGCTTCATTAATCTTAACGGCGTTAAATGGTTTACATCCAGTTCGGCTGGATTCTTACCGAGTGGTTTAGCCACTCTGTTTGACGCCTCCCTGTTAAACTCCTGAGAGCCGCCTTTGCGGCTCTTTTTTTATGCTCTTCTTGCGGGCAGAGTTTTCAGAGCGTCATGCGTTTGATTGCGCCCGCTGCACGCTTATCTCTTTGTTTTCGCGCATATCGTTATCGGAAAGCCAGCTCCGGTCTTTCCGCGACTGGCTTTAGTCGTTTACCATCATTGAAAATCCTCCCAAAAATATTAACTCTTCATTAAACATATTCTTGCGCGACAGTGCATGAAGGTGCAGTTTGTCGTGGACTCATTAAAAGCGGCTGTTCCGTCTTCGCTCTCCCCATGATCGAACAGCGGTTCAAGAAATTCATTCGCATGCATTTGAGGTATGCGAGCAACAAAATGGACGCTGATGCGTTCATGTAAGGTGGCAGAGCAGTGATTAGCGAACAGGGACAGATGCCGGGCAATATGATCAGCCTCGCTGAGCGCATGGTTTTCTCGGATTCCTTTAAGCCGATTTACAGTGAAGGCATGGATATGGTTGAGGAAGCGGCCAGCTACCTCGATGGAGAAGGCCGTGAAGAAGCGCGCACTCTCTCGCGAGTTGCCGCAACGCTTTACGCTGCCGAATCGATGCGCCTGACCACCCGCCTGATGCAGGTTGCTTCATGGCTTCTGCTGCAGCGCGCTGCCCGCAATGGCGAAATGTCCCGCCAGCAGGTTGAATCCGAAAAGGCCAAGGTTCGTCTTGATACGCCATCGGCAGGCGATGTAGCGGCAGGCTGGAATGAACTTCCTTTCGCCTTCGTTGAACTTATCGAGCGTTCGATCCGACTTCAGGCACGCGTGCGCCGCATGGATCGCAATGTCTATGGCGAAGTCGTTTCGCTGCAGACCACACCGCGCGGCAATCCGGTGTCGGATCAGATTGTGCTGCTCAAAACCGCTTTCGGCGCTTCCTGATATTTATTTGATGTGCGCTTCCCGGCGCGCATGTTTCTCTTTTGTTCACATTTATGCTGTCAAGTGAACCTGTCTGAGGATAGGGTTCACTTATGAAAGAAACGATTCGCATCATTGGTATTGATCCGGGGCTCCGCCGTACCGGCTGGGGCATCGTCGAATCGCTTGGAAATTCCCTGCATTTTATCGGCTCCGGCACTGTGACGTCGAATGCCGAGATGGATCTCGCTTCACGGCTTTGCCAGCTGCATGAGGGGCTCGCAAAGGTCCTGCATGAATTCATGCCGCATGAAGCCGCCGTCGAACATACATTCGTCAACAAGGATGCAACTGCTACGCTCAAGCTCGGTCAGGCGCGCGGTATTGCACTTCTGGCGCCTGCTCAGGCCGGGCTTCCTGTTGCGGAATATGCGCCCAACGCCGTCAAGAAGGCGGTGATTGGCGTGGGCCATGGTGAAAAGCAGCAAATTCATATGATGGTGAAGGTTCTGATGCCGCGCGCAACGTTCGATACGAGCGATGCTGCCGATGCGCTCGCCATTGCCATTTGCCATGCACATCACCGTCAGAGCATTGTCAGCGCACGCAGATTGCAGGCGCTTCTAAGTTAACGCGCATCTTGTTCCGAAAACCGTTACACATTTTTCGGGATGCGCTTTTAGCAGGATAGGTATCAAATGATCGGCAAGCTCAAGGGCGTGATCGATGAAATCGCTGAGGATCATGCCGTCATCGACGTGCATGGCGTTGGCTATGTTGCTTTTTGTTCGGCCCGTACGCTTGGTAATCTTGGCGGGGCAGGGGAAGCGGCTGTTCTGTTTATCGAGACCTATGTGCGCGAGGACATGATCCGCCTTTATGGTTTCGCATCGCAGCTTGAGCGCGAATGGTTCCGCCTGTTGCAGAATGTCCAGGGCGTTGGTGCCAAGGTCGCGCTTGCCGTTCTGGGTACATTGACGGTGCCGGAACTCGCCAATGCGATTGCTTTGCGCGATATCAATATGGTTTCGCGTGCGCCGGGCGTTGGCAAGAAGGTGGCCGAACGCATCGTTACCGAGTTGAAGAACAAGGCACCGGCCTTTGCGGGGGAAGCCAGCGGCACGATCGGGCTTAAGCAGGAAATCGGCGCGGGTGTGGCTTCTGCACCAGTGAGCGATGCCGTTTCAGCGCTATCCAATCTGGGCTATTCGCGCGATCAGGCGGCCAATGCGGTGGCCGCAGCACTTAGAGAAGCCGGAGAAGATGCAGATTCGGCCAAGCTCATTCGCCTTGGTTTGAAGGAGCTGTCGCGGTGAGATACTTGTCTCAGATTAATGTTCATGCGAGAGGACTGGCATGAGCGACCGCAACCCTCTTATTGATGCTGATATCAGCGCTGAAGATGCCGATAGCACCCTACGCCCGCAAACGCTTAATGATTTTGTGGGGCAGGCGGCTGCGCGCGCTAATCTAAAAGTCTTTATTGAAGCTGCAAAAGTGCGCGGCGAAGCACTGGACCATGTGCTGTTTGTCGGGCCTCCGGGACTGGGAAAGACCACGCTTGCGCAGATCATGGCCAAAGAACTTGGCGTTAATTTCCGCTCGACCTCTGGTCCGGTGATCGCCAAGGCCGGTGATCTCGCAGCACTTCTGACCAATCTCGAAGATCGCGATGTTCTGTTCATCGATGAAATTCATCGTTTGAGTCCGGCTGTTGAAGAAATTCTCTATCCGGCGATGGAAGATTTTCAGCTCGATCTCATCATTGGTGAAGGTCCGGCAGCGCGTTCGGTGAAGATTGATCTTGCGAAATTTACGCTGGTTGCAGCGACCACCCGTCTTGGGCTGCTGACCACGCCCTTGCGGGATCGCTTCGGTATTCCGGTCAGGCTCAATTTCTATACGGTCGAAGAGCTTGAATATATCGTACGCCGTGGCGCGCGCATCATGCAGATGGGCATTTCGCCAGATGGTGCGCTGGAAGTCGCGCGTCGTTCTCGCGGCACACCACGTATTGCAGGCCGTTTGTTGCGCCGGGTGCGCGATTTCGCGCTGGTCGCAGGTGCCGATGTGATCGATCGCAAGATCGCCGATGAGGCGTTGTCGCGTCTCGAAGTCGATAATCGCGGGTTTGATCAGCTAGACCGGCGTTATCTCGATATGATCGCACGCAATTTTGGCGGTGGTCCGGTCGGTATCGAAACAATTGCAGCGGGATTGTCTGAACCGCGAGACGCAATCGAAGACATCATCGAACCCTATATGATCCAGCAGGGCTTTTTGCAGCGTACCCCACGAGGACGTGTTTTGACGGCACTTGCCTGGCAACATATGGGACTGGCCGCGCCTGCTGAGGTGACACAACAGTCGCAGTTCGGCCTTTTCATGGAAGACGAATAGTTATGGATCATGCACAGGTTGCGGGCGAACTGAAAGACGGGACCCATCATCTCTATGCCCGCATCTATTATGCCGATACGGATTTCTCGGGCTTCGTTTATCACGGTCGCTATCTCGAATTTTACGAGCGCGGCCGCACCGATTTCCTGCGTCTTCAGGATGTTCACCATATCGAGCTTGCTGAAGGTTCGCTTGGTGAGGAAATGGTCTGGGTCGTTCGCCGCATGGAGATCGACTATAAATCGCCTGCAAAGATGGACGACCTCATCCTGATCGAAACCCGTGTCAGCGAAATTCGCGGGGCACGGGTCATTATGGCGCAGAAGATCACCTGTGATGGACGATTGCTGTCAGAAGCCAAGGTCGAGGCGGTGATGATCACCAAGGAAGGTCACCCCCGCCGTATTCCCGATGAATGGCGTGAAGCTTTCACGAAAGCTGACTACAGCGTAACTCCCTAAACTTGGATCAGTTTAAGGTAAAATTATGCTGTAAAGATAGAGTGTTAGAGCGACCTTTGTGTGCCCAAGAGGGTGCAAGGCGCTCTAATAGTTTCAGAAACGCCCGCAATAATTAACGGGTACATGGCGCTTCTCTTTAAATGATAACGCATCCTTAACCATAATATTCCATTAATCATGCTGACGGAATCGGTTGAGAGGCTGGGTTGAAGTGCAGCGCCTTCCTTTCACCAAAATTAACCGTAACAAGCGCTGTGAGGATTTAAAGTTGAAATCCGACATGGCGGTTGTGGCGCAGAGCGTCAGCATATCCGTCAGGGTGTGCAAAAAGCTCGTTAGATAAAGCTGCGCAGGTTGGGGCGTTCGGAAACGGACGTTTCTAGAAGAATTTGCGATGCCGCCCGGTTATGACGCCGGGCGTTTGGATTCGAGGACGGTAGATCGATGGAAAATGTTGCGCTTGCGGCCCCTGCCGCCGATATTACCCTCTGGGGCCTGTTCATGCAGGCAGGCTGGGTCGTTAAGCTTGTTATGCTTGGTCTGATCGTTGCATCGGTTTGGACCTGGGCGATCATCGTAGACAAGATTGTCGCTTACGGTCGCGCACGCCGCGCAATTGATCGCTTCGAGCAGGCTTTCTGGTCCGGTCAATCGCTGGAAGAGCTCTACCGCAATCTCAATGACCGTCGCACAACGGGCATGGCCTCCATCTTCATGGCTGCCATGCGTGAGTGGAAAAAGTCGTTTGAGAAGGGTGCGCGGTCTCCGATTGCACTTCAGATGCGTATCGACAAGGCGATGGATGTGGCACTGGCGCGTGAAAGCGAAAAGCTGGAATCGCGGCTCGGCTTCCTTGCAACGATTGGTTCAGCGGCACCCTTTATCGGTCTGTTCGGTACGGTTGTCGGTATTATGACCTCGTTCCAGGCAATTGCGGCATCCAAAAACACCAATCTCGCCGTCGTGGCGCCGGGTATCGCGGAAGCGCTGCTTGCTACTGCTATCGGTCTTCTGGCCGCTATCCCTGCAGTTATCGCCTACAACAAGCTGTCGAGTGACGCGGGTAAGGTCAATGGCAGGCTCGAAGGCTTTGCGGATGAGTTCTCTGCCATACTGTCGCGCCAAATTGATGAGAAGCTGACGCCGCGCAGCTAAAGCATGTCGCGGAAAAGTGGGATCCGTTTTTCCGATAACGACAAGCGTGAAAACAAAATAGAGCGTTCCGGCATCAAAGCTAAATCGAGCCTTCGGGAATATTGAAATGGGCATGTCAGTTGGAAATCAGGGAATGCAATCGGGCGGACGCCGCAGGCGTGGCCGCAAGAAGGCATTGATGAGCGAAATCAACGTTACGCCATTCGTGGACGTGATGCTGGTGCTGCTTATCATCTTCATGGTCTCTGCTCCGCTTCTGACGGTTGGCGTGCCTATCGATCTGCCGGATACGCAGGCGAAAGCCATGAATGCCGACACGCAGCCGATCACTGTATCGGTCAGCAATGACGGCAAGATCTATCTGCAGGAAACTGAAATTCCGCTCGATGAAGTTGTTGCCAAACTTCAGGCGATTGCCAAGACCGGTTACGAAGAGCGCATTTTCGTGCGCGGTGACAAGGCTGCCGATTACGGCACCGTCATGAAGGTCATGGCTCGCATTTCCGCCGCCGGTTTCAAGAATATCGGCCTTGTGACACTCCAGGAGCAGGATAGCTGACGCCATCATGAAGGCTGGCCTGACATCTTCTGTAGCCCTCCATACCGTCGTTATCGCGTTGGGGCTTTTCTCCTTCTCCTCGCCGAAGGCTTTCGACGTGCAGGATTCGGAGTCGTTTCCGGTCGACATCGTGCCGATCGAATCGATTACCCAGATCCAGCAGGGCGATAAGACTGCGCCGATGAAGGAAAAATCGGCACCTGTTCCGACGAAAAAGCCGAATGTCGTTCCCGATGCTCAAAACGTCGGCGATAACGACGTCGATCTTCAGACGCCTCCAAAGCCTGATAACAAGGCGAAGCCCATTGAAGCGGCTGAGGAACCAAAAGCACAGCCGGAGCCGGTGAAAAAGCCGGAACCGAAGCCAGATCCAAAACCTGAACCCAAGCCGCAGGAACAGCCGACACCGGTGCCTGCGACCGAAGTTCAGACCAAGCCTGAAGAAAAGCAGGAAGTGAAGCCGGATCCGGTTGCGGAAGCAATCGAGAAGCAGGCGGAAGCACCTGATCAGACGGCTCCAAAATTGCCGGATAATGTTCCGGCACCACAGGCAAAGCCTAAACCTCCGCAGGCGCAGACGGCTAAGACGCCTGATCGCAAGCCGACGGAAGAAAAGAAACCTACGCAGTCGGCCTCGCAGACCTCGCAGTCGAAGAATGACGCCATTGCTGATGAAGTGGCAGCACTCCTCAACAAGCAGAAGGCATCGGGCGGCGGCGCAAAGCGTTCGACCGATCAGGCATCGCTGGGCGGCAAGAAGAATACAGGCGGCTCGAAGCTGAGCCAGAATGAAATGGATGCCCTTCGTGGTGCGATTTCCAAGTGCTGGAATGTGCCTGCCGGTGTGGCAGACGCTCGAGGCCTGGTCGTGACGGTGAAGATGCGTCTTAATCAGGACGGCTCTATCCAGGGTTCTCCTGAGGTAACATCTGGTGGCGGTGGTGATGGTGTGGGCCGTGCGGCGGCTGAAAGCGCCAAGCGCGCTGTGGCTCGTTGCGCACCATACAATCTGCCGGCAGACAAATATGATTCATGGTCGGAAGTGATCGTCAACTTCGACCCGAGCGAAATGTTCTGATCGGATTTCCGGTCGCAAACAAGTTGAATGCCAAGGACAAAAGAGGTCCCAGAAGATATGAAAATAGGCATCATGAAAACAAAGATCCGCGCAGCCTTGTCGGCTTTCGCCTGTGTGATCGCTGCAAGTCTTGTTTCCACCATGCCTGCTCGCGCGGTGGTGGAAATCAACATCAACAAGGGTGTGGTCGAGCCACTGCCAATTGCTATCACCGACTTCCTGTCGGCTGATCAGCTTGGACCGAACATCACTTCTGTCATTGCTGCGGATCTTGAGCGCTCTGGCCTTTTTGCGCCAATCAACAAAGGCGCGTTCATCGAAAAGATTTCCAATCCCGATGCATCGCCGCGTTTTGAAGACTGGAAAGTTATCAACGCGCAGGCACTGGTGACGGGCCGCATTACCAAGCAGCCAGATGGCCGTTTGAAGGCTGAGTTCCGCCTGTGGGATACGTTTGGCGGTCAGCAGATGATCGGCCAGCAGTTTTTCACCACGCCGGATAACTGGCGTCGTGTTGCGCACATCATCGCCGATGCTATTTATGAGCGCCTGACCGGTGAAAAGGGCTATTTCGATACACGTATCGTGTTTGTCGATGAATCGGGCCCGGCACAGAAGCGCGTCAAGCGTCTTGCGATCATGGATCAGGACGGCGCGAATGTGCGCTATCTTTCCGATGGCCGTGACATTGCTCTGACACCACGCTTCTCGCCGAACCGTCAGGAAGTCACCTATATGTCGTTTGCTGGTGGTCAGCCGCGCGTTTATCTGCTGCAGCTTGAAACCGGTCAGCGCGAACTTGTCGGCAACTTCCCCGGCATGTCGATTGCACCACGCTTTTCGCCAGATGGTCAGAAAGTTGTAATGAGCCTGCTGCAGGACGATGGCAGTGCGAACGTCTACACGATGGACCTGCGTAATCGCTCGACAACCCGTCTCACCAGCAGTCAGGCAATCGACACCAGTGCGTCTTATTCGCCTGATGGTTCGCAGATCGTCTTCTCGTCCGACCGTGGCGGCCGTCCGCAGCTTTATGTCATGGGCGCTGATGGCTCCAATCCGCGTCGTATCTCGGCGGGCGATGGCAGCTACTCGACCCCTGTCTGGTCGCCACGCGGTGATCTGATCGCCTTCACCAAGCAGTCGCAGGGCCAGTTCTCGATCGGTGTCATGAAGACCGATGGTACAGGTGAACGTCTGCTGACTTCTGGCTTCCACAATGAAGGTCCGACCTGGGCTCCAAACGGTCGCGTCCTGATGTTCTTCCGCAAAGCTGCCGGTGCCGGTGGACCAAAGCTGTTCACGATTGACCTGACCGGTCGTAACGAGCGCCAGATCCAGACTCCGAACTTCGGTTCCGATCCGGCATGGTCGCCACTGCTCGAATAGTGCCGTCAGCTGCATTGATATTTAACAAGGCGCGAAACTTCTGTTTCGCGCCTTTTATTTTGCACGACCAATACAGAGCTACAGGCGAATTAGGAGCGAACAGAGCTCTAGATTGGCTGATTATGCTCAAATTGCCACAATCTTAGCCTTTGGGCCGTGTTTCTGCCGCATTTAGCCATCAAGGGCTAGAAACAGAATTGCTGCCGGAAAAACCGGTTTGCATTTGGCCGAAAGAAATCGTTAACCATACTTCTTGAGCCTGCCTTAACCTAAATATGATTATTGGTTGGTTACGCAGGAACATCAAATCTTAAGGAGCTCCGGCCCATGCGCCGTTTCCAGTCGATTGCACGTAGCCCTATCGCTATTGCCCTTTTCATGACGCTCGCCGTTGCTGGTTGTGCGTCCAAGAAGAACCTTCCAAACAATGCCGGTGATCTTGGCCTTGCTGGTGGCGCTGCTACGCCCGGCTCGTCGCAGGATTTCACTGTGAATGTTGGCGACCGCATTCTGTTCGATCTCGATTCTTCGCTGATCCGTGCCGATGCACAGCAGACCTTGTCGAAGCAGGCTCAGTGGCTGCAGCGCTACCCACAGTACTCGATCACTGTTGAAGGCCATGCCGACGAACGCGGTACACGCGAATACAACCTGGCACTCGGCCAGCGTCGTGCAGCTGCAACCCGTGACTTCCTTGCAGCTCGTGGCGTTCCAACCAGCCGTATGCGTACCGTTTCCTACGGTAATGAACGTCCAATCGCTGTTTGCGATAGCGACTCGTGCTGGTCTCAGAACCGTCGTGCCGTTACCGTTCTTAACGGTGCTGGCAGCTAATAAACAGAATGAGGTGTCGAACATCTCATCTCGTTTGATTGCGTTCGCGCCTTTACTGGATATGCGATATCGCAACACTCATACGGAAAAGGCGGCCTTTTGGCCGCTTTTTTCGTTCTGGCAGGCGCATATTAGCCGCTTCGACAAATTTTGGCCGAAGTCGCCTGTGTCATAGGGAAAGCATCTTTGCTTTTTATGGATTTTCTCTAAAAGCTGAGAAGAGCCGTGAGAAATCGGGTGTTCAGATAATATTCAGGCGCGATACCTGAACATCGGGAACATGACGATATTTATCGCGGCCATAATTTCAGGGCACCATCATTTTTCGGAAATGAGCGATAGGGGCAAAAGGGAATGAGGAAACCAATGAGGAAAGTGACACTGGCTTTTGCCATGTTGCCGCTTTTGGCAAGTGCTCCGGTTCTGGCGGCATCTGTTTCTTCGCAGCAGGGGCAAATCCAGCTGGCGCAGGCGGGTAATCCCGGCGGCGACCAGTTCGCGCAGCAGGTATGTAATCTTGCGCACCAGAATGCGCAGTCTTATGCACGCATTCTGCAGTTGCGCGACAAGATGCTTAAAATTCAGCGCGACAATGAAACCCGCTTTCAGGCACTCGAAAAGGGCCGAGGCGGCGCACAGAATCATGTGAGCATCGGCTCAACGGCTATTCTTGACGACGCGATGCGCGATAATGGTGCTGGCGGTCAGGGTGGCTATCAGCAAAGTCCCGGCTTGCAGCAGGAAGTGATCCGCAATCTCACCGGTAAGGTAGAGGATGTGGATGCTCAGATTTCGTTCACCAACGAACAGCTGCAGAAGACGCAGGACGACAACCAGTTCCGCTTTGAAGAGCTTGAAAAGAAAAAGGGCGGTTCGACACCTGCACAGGCAAGCGCTGGTCAGGATGCTCCCGTTACGCCGCCGCCGGGCAGCGATCTTTGCGCACAGGGTATGCCGAATCCTACAGCGATTGCCGATACGCTTGGCGCTCGCGCTGAAGCCATGAACTTCCAGGTTCTCGAATTGCAGGACCAGATGCAGAAGATGCAGGAAGAAAATGAACGCCGTTTCCAGGCGCTGGAAAATGGTGGTCGTGCGGATGCCGTTGGTGCGCCGACAGATGGCAACAACGGTACATCGCTGGCTGATGCAGCTCCGGCTGGAAACCCCGATAACGGGGTTTCAGGTGGTGCTTCGTCAGATGGTAATTTCGGTTCTTCTTCTCAAACGGCGGCGAACAATCCATCGGGCGCCGATTCCACTGCTATTGGTTCTGGCACAGCTCCTCAGGGCGGCCCGCAGCGTGGGGAGCCGCCACAGTCGCTCGGCTCCATTCGTTTCGATAACAATGGCAATGTAATCGGCGAAACGATCAATGCTCAGCCGCGCCCGGTTGAACATGGCGCAGCACTTCCTGCAGGGCAGGCTGTCGCTTCTCTGCCGACCGACGACAATCCAAACTCGCTCTATCAGGCTGCCTATCAGTATCTGATGTCGGGCGATTACAAGGCCGCCGAGACTGGTTTCCGTGAGCATATCAAACGCTACCCTGCGGACCCCACGACAGCTGAGGCGCGTTATTGGCTGGGTGAATCGCTTTACGGTCAATCACGTTTCCCGGAAGCTGCGACGGTATTCATCGATACGCAGCGCGATTATCCGGATTCAAAACGCGCGCCAGAGAATATGTTCAAGCTCGGTATGACGCTTGAGAAAATGGATAATCACGATGTTGCATGTGCGACATTCAAGCAGATTCCGGACCGCTATCCGAATGCAGCGCCGGCAGTTTTGAAGCGGGTCACGGACGAGCGCACGCGTATTAAATGCTGATTTTGGAGACTATGAGTGGGGCTTTCCCCGATCAAAATTTTTGAACCCTTCGGACTTGAGCGTGCAAAAGGAATTGTTGCTGCTGTTTCAGGTGGCAGCGATTCTCTTGCGCTCCTTTTCCTCCTCAAAGATCATCTGGCGACATTGGAAAATCCGCCGCCACTGACAGCTGTTACCATCGACCATCGCCTGCGCGCTGTATCCGCCGATGAAGCGGAAAATGTCGGCAAACTGTGCCATGCCTACGGCATTGCACATCGCGTTTTTGCCTGGGAAGAAGCCAAGCCCAAGACCGGCATTGCGGCAGCAGCGCGGTCGGCGCGCTACCGCTTGCTGGTTCAGGCCGCACAGGAAGTGGGCGCTGATTTTATCGCGACAGGTCATACGCGCGACGATCAGATAGAGACGTTTCTGATGCGTCAGGAGCGAAGCTCTCATTCGGAAGCGCGTGGACTTGCCGCCATGGCTTCCCGTTCATGGCTGGAGAGTTCTGTTGAGTTGATCCGCCCCCTGCTTGATCAGTCGCGCATGACGTTACGTGATGAACTGACGAAGAAGGGTATCCGCTGGATAGATGATCCAAGCAACGTCAATACCAGCTATGAACGTCCGCGTGTAAGGCTTACTTCCGCTGCAGAAGCAGATCCGGAAACGATCCTCGCACAGATCGCTTTGGCAGGTGCTGCACGTAAACGCGACAACGCGGCGCTGATGTCAGCGCTGGCTGATCCAGACTGCGTGAAGATGAGCCCTCTCGGCACGATCTCGGTCGACGCGGAAATTTATGCAGCATTGCCAGAAAATGTTCGACGTCTGTTTTCAGGCCTGCTTGCATCTATTGCAGGCGGACGACGTTTTCTCCCCGGCGATGCCGAGCGATCACGCATAGAAAGAGTTTTGTCCGGGAATGAAAAAACTGATCGTATGACGGTTTTTGGAGCACTCGTCGAACTTGGGCGAAGAGGATTGCCGCACCGGTTTCGTCGTGAGAGGCGCAACCTGCCGATTATGCGGCTTGAGACAGGTCAGCGGATTATCTGGGACGGGCGGTTTCGTTTCACAAATGAGGGCAACCGCACGCTGGAGATACGGAGCCCGGATCGCCAAGAGCTGGCAGATTTCATAGAGCTTTCCGAACTCGACGTCGATTCCGTTCAAAGAGACGCTTTGCTGGTTTTGCCTGCTATCTATGAAAACGGCAAACTATTGCAACTTCCAGCAGTTAACGGGCAGCAGCTGCCTGCAGGAATCACTGTCGAGAAACACTTCGCAATCTTCGATCATGTGCTTCCGGGCTATGATTTTGGGCTGGCAAATGCCGTTGAAAAGCGGTTTGGCCGTGAATGTCCTAATTTTTATAAACCAGATTGACAAGAATCGAAGGTGAGGGGGCTCTCGCGCCTTGGCAAGGCCTTCCTTCGATCCTATGTTAAGCCGAAACATCGTACCGCCCTTTTCTCGGGTGGCCGTGGTATCGATTGGACCCGATATGAATCCGAACTATCGCAACTTCGCCCTCTGGGCGATCATTGCTCTACTTTTGATAGCGCTGTTCAACCTGTTCCAGAGTCCTGGCCAGCGCACGAATTCCCGTGAAGTTTCTTACTCCCAATTTATCGATGACGTTTCCAACGGACGCGTGAAAGCGGTCACCATCACTGGTGAACGGATCAGCGGTACGTTTGCCGATAACGGATCGACCTTCCAGACCTATTCGCCGGGTGATACCGGACTGGTTTCTCGTCTTGAAGAGAAGGGCGTTGCAATCACCGCTCGTCCTGAAAGCGACGGCTCCAGCTCGCTCCTTGGCATTCTGCTTTCATGGTTGCCGATGATCCTTATTCTCGGCGTGTGGATTTTCTTCATGCGTCAGATGCAGGGTGGCTCGCGCGGTGCGATGGGCTTTGGCAAGTCGAAGGCCAAGCTTCTGACCGAAGCGCATGGTCGTGTGACGTTCCAGGACGTTGCAGGCGTTGAAGAAGCCAAGCAGGATCTCGAAGAAATCGTCGAATTCCTGCGTGATCCGCAGAAGTTCCAGCGTCTGGGCGGTAAGATCCCACGCGGCGTTCTGCTCGTAGGCCCTCCCGGAACCGGTAAGACTTTGCTCGCGCGCTCTGTTGCAGGCGAAGCCAATGTTCCGTTCTTCACGATCTCTGGTTCTGACTTCGTTGAAATGTTTGTTGGTGTTGGTGCAAGCCGCGTCCGCGACATGTTCGAGCAGGCCAAGAAGAATGCGCCGTGCATTATCTTCATCGACGAAATCGATGCTGTCGGTCGTCATCGTGGTGCCGGTCTTGGCGGCGGTAACGACGAACGCGAACAGACACTCAACCAGCTCCTCGTTGAGATGGATGGCTTTGAAGCAAACGAATCGATCATTCTGATCGCTGCAACCAACCGTCCTGACGTTCTTGATCCAGCGCTCTTGCGTCCGGGCCGTTTCGACCGTCAGGTCGTGGTTCCGAACCCGGATATCGTTGGTCGTGAGCAGATCCTCAAAGTGCATGTGCGCAATGTGCCGCTTGCACCCAATGTTGATCTCAAGGTTGTCGCACGCGGTACACCGGGCTTCTCCGGTGCCGATCTTGCAAACCTCGTCAATGAATCTGCTCTTATGGCTGCGCGTCGCAACAAGCGTCTCGTGACCATGCAGGAATTCGAAGACGCCAAGGACAAGATCATGATGGGTGCGGAACGCCGTTCCGCCATGACGCCACAGGAAAAGGCCAATACGGCCTATCATGAGGCAGGTCACGCAATCGTTGCGATCAACGTACCGAGCACCGATCCTGTTCATAAGGCGACAATCATTCCGCGCGGTCGTGCGTTGGGTATGGTGATGCAGCTTCCTGAAGGCGACCGTTATTCGGCAACCTATACCTGGATGGTATCGCGCCTTGCGATCCTGATGGGCGGTCGCGTCGCGGAAGAGCTGAAATTCGGCAAAGAAAACATCACGTCCGGTGCATCCTCCGACATTCAGCAGGCAACCAAGCTTGCGCGCTCGATGGTGACGCAGTGGGGTTATTCCGACAAGCTCGGTCGCGTGGCCTATGGCGACAATCAGGAAGAAGTGTTCCTGGGTCATTCGGTTTCGCGCACGCAGAATATTTCGGAAGCAACCGCGCAGATCATTGATGGTGAAGTGCGTCGTCTGGTTGATGAAGCCTATGCCGAAGCAACCCGCATCCTGACTGAAAAGCGCGAGGACTGGATTGCTCTGGCCGAAGGTCTGCTCGAATACGAAACGCTGAGCGGCGATGAAATCAAGGAACTGATTGCTGGCAACAAGCCATCGCGCGATCAGGGCAATGATACGCCGTCACGCGGTTCGGGCGTGCCGAAAGCCGGTAGCCCGCGCAAGCGTAAGGGTGAGGAACCAGGTGGTGAACCTGGCATCGAACCAAACCCGCAGCCGCAATAAGCATCTGCAAAACTTACGAAAAGCCGGGCAGTTTGCCCGGCTTTTCTGCTTTTTTGGCAGACCAGATGAGAAAGGCTCGGTTAATGATTTCGGCGCATCATGGGAAAGATTTGGAGTTTCACGCTTTAAAGTAGTTTGTTTCTCCGAAAGGCGAAATTGCAATGACGGGTGGTTTTGCGGTAATAACGCAGACAATCGATTACCGGGCTAACAATCCCGGATGCCATTGCCGTCTCACGGATTAACAGCGACTGTATTTGATTGGTTCGAGACAGCTCTATGGCGCAACGCAAGGCTAAGAATATGACACGTAAATATTTTGGAACCGACGGCATTCGCGGCAAGGCCAACAGCTTTCCGATGACGCCTGATATTGCCATGAAAGTTGGTATGGCTGTCGGGCATATTTTCCGCCGCAAAGGCCAGGCCTCGCGCGTCGTGATCGGCAAGGATACGCGCCGTTCAGGCTATATGCTGGAAAACGCACTGGTTGCAGGTTTCACTGCCGCCGGTATGGACGTGTTTCTGCTTGGTCCAATTCCAACGCCTGCGGTCGCCATGCTCTGCCGTTCCTTGCGTGCGGATATCGGCGTGATGATCTCGGCTTCGCATAATCCTTTCTATGATAATGGCATCAAGCTGTTTGGCCCTGATGGCTTCAAGCTGTCCGATGAGATCGAGCTTAAGATTGAAAGCCTGATCGACAGCGATCTGTCCGCGCATCTCGCAACCCACGGTGAAGTGGGCAAGGCCAAGCGCGTCGACGGCGATATCTATCGCTATATCGAATTTGCGAAGCGTACGCTGCCGCGCAATATCTCGCTTAATGGTCTGCGCGTTGTGGTCGATTGCGCCAATGGCGCGGGCTACAAGGTTGCGCCTGCAGCTCTTTGGGAACTTGGTGCAGAAGTCATCACCATCAATGATGAGCCGAACGGCATCAATATCAATGAGGATTGCGGCTCGACCCATCCGATTGGTCTGATGAAGAAGGTGCATGAAGTGCGCGCCGATGTCGGTATTGCGCTGGATGGCGATGCGGATCGCGTTCTGCTTGTCGATGAAAACGGCACCGTGATCGATGGCGATCAGCTTCTGGCAGTTATTGCCGAATCATGGGCTAAATCGGATCGTCTGCAGGGCGGCGGCATTGTCGCGACGATCATGTCCAATCTCGGCCTTGAGCGCTTCCTACATGATCACAATATGACGCTGGCCCGTACCAAGGTTGGCGACCGCTACGTGGTTGAACATATGCGCGAGTATGGCTTCAATGTTGGTGGCGAACAGTCCGGTCATATTGTTTTGTCGGATTTTGCAACGACTGGCGACGGTCTGGTGTCTGCGCTACAGATTCTTGCTGTTGCTCAGGAAGAGAACAAGCCGCTAAGCGAATTGTGCCGCAAGTTCGAGCCAGTGCCGCAGCTCCTCAAGAATGTTCGTACTGCTGGCGGAAAGCCGCTTGAGAACAAGAAGGTCAAGAGCGCTATCGACGAAGCGACTGATCGTCTGGGTTCGCAGGGACGTCTGGTTATTCGTCCATCCGGAACTGAACCGCTCATCCGGGTCATGGCGGAAGGCGATGACCGCGCACTCGTTGAAAAGGTCGTCAATGACATCATCAACGTGATTTCTTCGGAAAGTGCTGCGGCCTGATAAAACACCGATCTCAATAGAAATGGCGCGGCTTGTCCGCGCTATTTTTTTGTCCGGTGCAGCAGAGATTGTAGTTTAGCAACTGTTAATAAACGTAGTTAAAAAACAAGGTTAAGTTGTATTTAACTTTTCCTGAATATTCTGCCTTTGAAAACTCGGTTCCGACGCGGTTGTGGCGTGACAGATTGATGGGGCAGATGAATGAACAGTCTTATTAAAACCTTTTGCGCAAGCCTTGCTGTATCGGCTGCCCTGACGGCAATGGCTCCTGCGGCTTTCGCTGCAGATTATATCGAGCCAGTGCCGGAAGTCGTTGTCGCTCCTCCAGCCGTTGGTGGTTGGTATTTGCGTGGCGATATCGGTTATTCTGCAGCGAAATTCCGTGGCGCAACCTACAGCTTGCCGGGTGGCGGTGGTTGCAACACCTGTGGTGAAGGCGACCCCGAAATTCATGGCGGCAAGCTGAAGGGCTCATTCTTGCTGGGCGGTGGTGTTGGTTATCAGGTCACTGATTATTTCCGCACCGACCTGACGCTCGACTATATGACGCGCGCTAAATTCACGAGCGATCGCGATGAAAGCAAGATGTCTGCTTTGTCGCTTCTGGCTAACGCCTATGTCGATCTCGGCAATTTCGGCGGCGTTACGCCTTACGTTGGCGCCGGTATCGGTGGCACTCGCGTCAAGTGGAACGACCTCGTCGACACCACCAATGGTGGTGTTCTCGAAGGTGATGCTGACTGGCGCTTCACCTACGCGCTTATGGCTGGTGCGTCAGTTGATCTGACACACAATCTCAAGCTTGATGCTGGTTATCGTTTCCGCCATATCAACGGCGGCAAGATGTTCAACGGAAACTATGGCGTTGGCGACGGCTACGACAAGGGCATGAACATCCACGATGTCCGTGTGGGTCTTCGATACATGTTCGGTGGCTGAAAACGCTTATCATTGAATTCAAAGGCCCGGATTTCCGGGCCTTTTTGCTGCGACAAATAATCTTTCGCGCCGCCTTGTGAAATTTTTGCTTTCCGATATTTTCATCAGCGGGCCACGCCTCCCCAACGAGGCGCGTGCTATCTGAGAGGATAGGAAACAAAATGACGACGATTGCGAAGCCGGCAGTTCGCCCGGCTAACCCTAATTTTTCTTCAGGTCCCTGTGCTAAACGCCCCGGCTGGTCGCTTCAAGCGCTTGCCGATGCGCCGCTTGGCCGTTCGCACCGTGCGAAAATCGGCAAGACCAAGCTGAAAGAAGCTATCGACCTTACCCGCGAAATTCTCGGCGTTCCGGCTGATTACCGCATTGGCATCGTGCCTGCATCCGACACGGGTGCGGTGGAAATGGCCTTGTGGTCGCTGCTCGGTGAGCGCGGCGTTGATATGGTCGCATGGGAAAGCTTCGGCTCGGGCTGGGTCACAGACGTGATCAAGCAGCTCAAGTTGGAAGATACCCGCAGCTTTGTTGCGCCCTATGGCGAACTGGTTGATTTTGCTGAGGTTGATTTCGACCGTGACGTCGTTTTCACCTGGAACGGCACCACATCCGGCGTTCGCGTGCCCAATGCAGATTTCATTCCTGCAAATCGTGAAGGCCTGACCATTTGCGATGCGACCTCGGCTGCTTTCGCGCAGCGTCTTGATTTTGCAAAGCTCGATGTTGTCACTTTCTCATGGCAGAAAGTGCTTGGCGGCGAGGGCGCACACGGCATTCTCATTCTTTCCCCACGCGCTGTTGCGCGTCTGGAAAGCTATAAGCCAGCATGGCCGCTGCCAAAGATTTTCCGCCTGACTTCTGGCGGCAAGCTGATCGAAGGCATCTTCGTTGGCGAAACAATCAACACCCCTTCAATGCTCTGCGTTGAAGATTATCTCGATGCACTGAGCTGGGCGCGTTCTGTCGGCGGTCTCGACGGTCTTGTCGGACGTGCGGATGCAAATTTCGCTGTGCTTGATGCTTTCATCGAGCGGACGCCATGGATCGCTAATCTGGCTCAGAAGCCTGAAACGCGCTCCAACACATCTGTTTGCGTGACGATTGTTGATCCGGAAGTGACGGCGCTTTCGGCTGATGCACAGGCAGCTTTTGCCAAGGGCATCGTCTCGGCGCTCGAAAAAGAAGGCGTTGCCTTCGACATCGGTGCATATCGCGATGCGCCTTCCGGTTTGCGTATCTGGGCGGGTGCTACGGTTGAAGCTTCTGATCTTGAAGCCCTGACTGCATGGCTCGACTGGGCCTTTGCTGCACAGAAAGCTGCTCTGAAAGCCGCTGCATAATCGCAAGCGATGACAGTGCTGTGGCCGGAGTTGGGACGGCCATAGCCTGCTTGCCTTTCATTTTCGTACAATTCGAAGGAGGCCCTTATGGCACCTCGCGTACTCGTATCCGATAAATTGTCGCCGACCGCCGTTCAGATTTTCAAAGACCGCGGCGTTGAAGTTGATTACCTGCCAGATCTTGGCAAGGACAAAGAAAAACTGCTCGAAGTCATTGGCCAATATGATGGTCTTGCTATCCGCTCCGCCACCAAGGCAACGGAAAAGCTGATCGCAGCAGCAACGAAGCTCAAGGTCATTGGTCGCGCCGGTATTGGCGTGGACAATGTCGATATTCCGGCAGCATCGCGCCGTGGTATCATTGTGATGAATACGCCTTTCGGCAATTCGATCACCACTGCAGAACATGCAATTGCACTGATGTTTGCAGTTGCGCGTCAGCTCCCCGAAGCTGACGTTTCCACGCGCGCTGGCAAGTGGGAAAAGAACCGCTTCATGGGTGTGGAAATCACAGGCAAGACGCTTGGTGTGGTTGGCTGCGGCAATATTGGTGCTGTGGTTGCAGCGCGCGGTATCGGCCTCAAGATGCATGTTGTTGCGTTTGATCCGTTTCTATCGGAAGCGCGGGCGCAGGAACTTGGCGTCGAAAAGCTGGAGCTTGATGAGCTTCTGGCGCGTGCCGATTTCATCACACTGCACACGCCACTGACCGACAAGACACGCGGCATCAT
Source organism: Brucella pseudogrignonensis (assembly GCF_002252525.1). Taxonomy (GTDB): domain Bacteria; phylum Pseudomonadota; class Alphaproteobacteria; order Rhizobiales; family Rhizobiaceae; genus Brucella; species Brucella pseudogrignonensis. The sequence goes on along the minus strand of NZ_NNRM01000012.1, from coordinate 78,362 downwards.
CAATGCCGACGCACTGGCTAAGACCAAGCCGGGTGTCCGCATTATCAACTGTGCACGCGGCGGTCTGATCGTTGAAAAGGATCTGGTTGCAGCACTGAAATCCGGCCATGTTGCCGGTGCTGGTATCGATGTTTTCGAGACTGAGCCCGCAACAGACAACGAATTGTTCAATCTGCCCAACGTGGTCTGCACACCGCATCTTGGTGCTTCAACTTCCGAAGCGCAGGAAAATGTGGCGATCCAGGTGGCCGAGCAAATGTCGGATTATCTGGTCAAGGGTGCTGTTTCCAACGCGATCAACATGCCGTCGATCACGGCTGAGGAAGCGCCGCGTCTCAAGCCATTCGTCAAGCTCGCAGAAGTTCTGGGTGCCTTTGTCGGTCAGGTGACGGACGAGCCAATTCAGGAAGTCGAAGTGCTTTTTGACGGCTCAACAGCTGGTATGAACACCCGCGCTCTGGTTAGTGCCGCACTTGCCGGTCTGATCCGTCCGCAGGTGGCTGACGTGAACATGGTTTCTGCACCGATCATGGTGAAGGAACGTGGAATCATCGTTTCCGAGATCAAGCGCGACAAGTCGGGTATCTTCGACGGCTATATCAAGCTGACCGTGAAGACCACGGAACGTGAACGCTCGATTGCAGGAACGTGCTTCTCTGACGGTAAGGCCCGTTTCATCCAGATCAAGGGGATCAACCTTGATGCGGAAGTCGGTCCGCACATGCTTTATGTCACCAATGTCGACATTCCAGGCATGATCGGTCTGCTCGGAACGATCTGCGGTAAGCACAAAATCAACATCGCAAACTTCGCTCTCGGACGTAATCATCCGGGCGGTGATGCCATTGCGATGCTTTATGTCGATGACAGGATTCCACAAGCAGCACTTGACGAACTCATTGCTCAAGAGGCAATCAAGGCGGCAAGACCTTTGGAATTTAACATCGAGGAAGCTTGAGCGACATGACAGACGGGATTGAACAGGCAGAATGGCGGCGAATGCAAGCGCAGGACATAGCGCGCGTAACAGCCGTGGCCAATGTCGTTCACCCCGACTTCTTCGAGGATGAGGCGGTCTTCCGGGACCGCTTCAAAGTCTATCCGGCCGGTTGTTTTGTACTGGCCAATGGCAGCGAAATTCTCGGTTACGGCATCAGCCATCCATGGCAACTCGATTCGGTGCCTGCCTTGAATTCGATTCTCGGTGAGCTGCCGAAGGAAACCAGCACCTATTATATTCACGACATCGCACTTTTGCCGGTGGTCCGCTCAGGCGGGCAGGCATCGCGTGTGGTCGAACTGATGGCTGCTCAGGCAGAGCGGGATGGTTTCGTCACCATGGCTCTTGTTGCCGTTAATGGTTCTCAGGGATTCTGGGAGAAAAAGGGCTTTGTTACCCGTGATGTGACCGCACTCGAAGAAAAGCTGAAAGGCTATTCGGACGAGGCGCTCTATATGGTCCGCGCCGGCTAAAAAGCGTTTTGCCGCTAAATCGCCATATTCCTGACACCTCTTAGCCATGGTTTTCCACGTTTTGCGAGCCGCTTTTCCACGTTTTGGTGAAAATATTCGCATTTTCTGCATGAAAGAGTCGCGCAAGCGGGATTGAGTCTGTATAGAGACGAGGGATCAGCACCCCGCGTTTCATTGACGGGGTTTGCTTGCGATCCTTGGGCTATATTTACGGCTGAGATGCCGTACCGAGGAGTTTTCTCAATGGCGAATGTAGTTGTCGTCGGGTCGCAATGGGGCGACGAAGGCAAGGGAAAGATCGTGGACTGGTTGTCCGAGCGCGCCGATGTGATCGTGCGCTATCAGGGCGGTCATAACGCGGGTCATACACTTGTCATCGATGGCGTCAGCTACAAGCTTTCGCTTCTGCCATCCGGCCTTGTACGCGGCAAACTGAGCGTGATCGGCAATGGTGTTGTGGTTGACCCGCATCATTTCGTCATGGAAGTCGAAAAGCTGCGCGGCCAGGGCATCGAAATCACCCCTGAAGTTCTGCGTATTGCAGAAAACGCACCGCTTATTCTGTCCGTTCATCGCGAATTGGATGCGATGCGTGAAGGCGCTACCGAAGGCCTCAAGATCGGCACCACCAAGCGTGGTATCGGCCCAGCATATGAAGACAAGGTTGGCCGTCGTGCGATCCGCGTCATCGATCTGACCGAACCAGACACCTTAGAGCCAAAGGTTGAGCGTCTGCTTGCTCACCACAACCTGCTGCGTCGCGGCATGGGCCTTGAGGAAATCGCGGTTGCGACCATTCTTGAAGAGCTGACCTCGGTTGCAGACAAGATTCTCCCTTATATCGATCAGGTCTGGCGCGTTCTCGACGAACGCCGCAAGGCTGGCGACCGCATCCTTTTCGAAGGTGCACAGGGCGCGCTTCTTGATAACGACCACGGCACCTATCCGTTCGTCACCTCGTCCAACACTGTTGCCGGTCAGGCAGCTGCCGGTTCGGGTCTTGGTCCGACAGCAATCGGTTATGTTCTCGGCATTACCAAGGCTTACACCACTCGCGTTGGTGAAGGTCCGTTCCCGACCGAACTCAACGATGAAATCGGCGAGTTCCTTGGCACCAAGGGCCATGAATTTGGCGTGGTGACGGGTCGTAAGCGTCGTTGCGGCTGGTTCGATGCCGTTATCGTTCGCCAGACGGTTCGCACTTCGGGCATCACCGGTATTGCACTGACCAAGCTTGATGTTCTCGACGGTCTTGAAGAAATCAAGATCTGCGTGGCCTATGAGCTTGATGGCAAGCGCATCGACTATCTGCCATCCTCGATGGGTGCGCAGGCCCGCGTGAAGCCGATCTATGAAACGCTGCCGGGCTGGTCGGAAACGACAGCTGGTGCACGTTCGTGGAACGATCTTCCAGCGCAGGCTGTCAAATATGTCCGCCACATCGAAGAGCTGATCGGCGCGCCGGTTGCAATGCTTTCGACGAGCCCTGAACGCGAAGACACGATCCTCGTTACCGATCCATTTCAGGATTGATTGATCTGAACTTCGGTTCTGCAAAAATAAAACACCCGGTTTGTCATCATGGCGGACCGGGTATTTTTTTAAGGTTTTTTCGCGATCATTTTGAAAGCGTTCACTTAATCGTTGCCGCAACCTTTGCTTTCCATCGATTATTGTGATTATTGAGACATTTACTGCATTTCGAACTCGCGGAAACTGGGTAAAACGGCATGGCGGATTTTGTAGCGGTTCTGAAAAAGACAATCGATGCGCAGGCAGACAAATCGCCTGAACTGCGGCAGCGTGTCTATGCAAAGGCACGCGCGACGATTGAACAGAAGCTTGTGACGGCGAATGCCTCGCAAGTTGTCGCTGTTCGCCAGCGCAAAATCCTCGAAGACGCTATTGAAGAAGTTGAGGCCTTTTATGCGCCTCCAGCTTCCCAACCGGCTTTTGAAGAACCCCAGACCGATCCGTTGGAAGATTTTCTGCACGAATCAACGCGTGCGGCAAACACATCTTCTTATGCAGATCGCGAACCGCAGATTGCAACCGAGCCCCGCTACTCGGATGATGACCATGACAAAGAAGATGAAGCATCGCAGGTTCAGCCCGGTCGTCGCGATGACTGGGGAGTGGAACGCGACCAGAATCGCGCAGACGAGAAGGCCTTTGCACGTCGCGGTGAATATACCGAACGCAGCAGCCCGAAGGAAAAGCGTTCCTACAAGGGGCTAATCATCGGTCTTATTGCTGTACTCGCTCTTGGTGGCGCAGGCTATGGCGTTTGGGCAAACAAGGACAAGCTTCAGGAGCTGTCATCAAGCCTTGGTCGCAGCGACGCACCGGCAAGCGGCGATAGCGGTACAGCGCAACAGCCGGACGGGCAAACGCCTCCGGCGGGACAGACTGCAGGCTCTGAACAGCCGCAGACGGGCGAGACACAAACCGGTCAGCAGCCGTCAACGCCTGAAGAACAGAAGATGACGCAGCGTCTGATGCCGGATGGCAGCGAAGTCGATGACGGTCCATCGGGCGGTCAGAACGGTTTGGGTGAAGGCAAGTCGACCGCGGCTTCAACGCCTGGTGCCGAACAAACCAATACCCAGAATCAGCAGCAGCCTCAGCAGGCCGTGGCCGTTGGCCAGCAGGCGCTGCTTTATGAAGAACGTGGCGGCACGGAATCAGGTTCTGTTGAACGCGGCAATGTCGTCTGGTCGGAAATTCAGGAAAGCCCGAGTGAGGGTGAACCTGCAGCCCCAGCTATTCGCGCCAGCGTGACCATGCCTGACAGCAAGGTTGAGCTGAAAATGACGGTCCGCAAAAATACGGATCAGTCGATTCCAGCGAGCCATCTGATCGAAATGGTCTTCACCGTTCCAGATAATTTTGCCGGCGGTGCCGTCGATAATGTGCAGCGTATAACGTTCAAAGATACGGAACAGGCAGCTGGCAATCCGCTGATTGCAGTTCCTTCCAAGATTGCGGATAATTTCTTCATTATCTGGCTTAATGACGCAAAGACTGCACAGGACACCAATCTTTCGCTGATGCGTCGTTTGCAGTGGATCGATATTCCGATTTCCTATCGCAATGGCCGTCGCGCACTGATCAGCCTTGAAAAAGGTGTTCCGGGCGAGAAAGTCTTCAACGACGTTCTGGGCGCAAGCTAAACGAGACGAAATAAAAAAGGCCGCTTTGAGCGGCCTTTTCGTTTCAGCGATATACGCTTGATTATTTCTTTTCAGAGAAAGCCTTGATCGCCTTGGCTACTTCGTTTGCTGCGGTTTCAGCAGTATCGAAGCCTCCGAGTTCAACGGACTTGCGGCCTTCAGGCAGCTGCTTGTAAACGCGGAAGAAAGCTTCAAGGCGCTGCTGCTCGATCTTTGGCAAATCAGCAATTTCCTTGATGTTGTCGTAGGTCGGGTCGATCTTCGAGGTAGGGACAGCGACGATCTTATCGTCGGTCTCGCCGCCATCGATCATCTTAAGAACGCCGATTGGGCGAACCTTGATGATTGCGCCTGGAACGATTGGTTCGCGGGTGTAGACGAGCGCGTCGAGCGGATCACCGTCGCCTGCAAGCGTGCTGGTGATCGAGCCGTAATTGGCCGGATAGACGACTGGCATCGACTGATAGCGATCGACGATGATGTGGCCGGTCTTGTCGTTGATTTCGTATTTGGTGAAGCTGCCCTGTGGGATTTCAATGGCAGTGAAGAATTCTTTTCCGTCCTGCTCTTTCTGAGGATAGTCCAGATAAGAGACATATTCAGACGCAGATACAGCAGTGGCAGCAGTAAGAGCGAGCGTTGCAGCAAGCAGGAGCTTTTTCATTGGGAGACCTTCAGGCTTCGGTGAAACACGTCACGTTGCCTAAAGCCATTCCATTACAGTTATTTGACGGTTTTTTATCGGTTGGATGACAGGTTGCATCGAATGATGCTTAGGCGGATCGAAACCCGATCCTGTATGAAAATCAGACTTTGTTTTTCTTGATACATTTCAAAAGCAAACTGCCGCAAAACGGTTTCCCACTTTGCGGCAGTAGAAGGGTCTGAAAATTATCAGTTTCAGGCGTGAGCTTCCTCGACATGGTTCAACGCCTTCTGCTGTTTGAAAGCTGCAGCCTTGACGGCAGCCTGTACTTTTTCAAAGGCACGCACTTCGATCTGGCGCACGCGTTCACGGCTGATGCCAAACTCGCCGGAAAGATCTTCCAGCGTCATTGGGTCTTCCGAAAGGCGGCGGGCTTCAAAGATGCGACGTTCACGTTCGTTGAGCGTGTCCATGGCCTGTTCAAGCAGCGAGCGGCGGCTTTCCAGTTCGTCCTGCTCGATCAGAACCTGTTCCTGGCTGCTGCTATCGTCAACGAGCCAATCCTGCCATTCGCCCGATTCACCTTCGCTTGCGCGCAGTGGCGCATTGAGCGAAGCGTCACCCGACAGACGGCGGTTCATGGACACCACTTCGTCTTCGCTAACCTTCAGCTTGGTCGCAATCTGCTTGACCTGATCCGGGTTGAGATCGCCATCGTCCAGCGCCTGAATCTTGCTCTTCATCTTGCGCAGATTGAAGAACAGGCGCTTCTGGTTGGCAGTCGTACCCATCTTCACAAGGCTCCACGAACGCAGGATATATTCCTGGATCGAAGCCTTGATCCACCACATCGCATATGTGGCCAGGCGGAAGCCGCGTTCCGGCTCGAAGCGCTTGACTGCCTGCATGAGACCGACATTGCCTTCGGAGATGACTTCGCCAATTGGCAAGCCATAACCGCGATAGCCCATTGCAATCTTCGCGACGAGGCGAAGATGGCTGGTCACCAGCTTGTGTGCGGCTTTCGGATCAGTGTGCTCGTGATAGCGCTTCGCCAGCATGTATTCTTCCTGCGGCTGAAGCATTGGAAAGCGGCGAATTTCTTCCAGATAACGGGTTAGGCCACCGTCACCGGATGTGATGCTTGGGAGATTAACCTGGGCCATAGAGCACCCTCCTTTATAATTTCAGGCTCCCTTTTGGCGAACCTGTCACGCTGGCTGCCTCCTGCACTTCCATCGTGAGCTTACATATATAGGTATGATTTTGGCGAAAACACGATCCTTAACCTCATGAAACAATGTGTCACTAGAATGTGAACAGTTGCCCAAGCTTAAAGGGCTGCACCAAATGGGCTGCAACCTTTTAAGATACCGTGTTTCCGCCCTGAAAATGCAATTTTTACAGGTCGTTTCATGCAGTGTGAAACTGCTAGATTTATCAGTATTATATAGAGTGCTGGCGGAAATTTTCCAGAAGCTGCTCCATATCTTCGGGTACATCCGCTTCAAAACGCATGATTTCTTCCGTTGTCGGATGGGCGAATGCCAGCAAAAAGGCATGTAGCGCCTGACGATGGAAACCCTGAACCGCGTTTTTCAAGGGCTCAGGCAACTTGTTTGCCTTGGTCTTGTATGCGCTGCCATAATCCATGTCGCCGACGAGAGGATGGCCGATATGAGCCATGTGGACGCGGATCTGGTGGGTGCGTCCGGTCTCAAGGCGGCATTCGACGAGCGAGGCTAAGGCTGTCGCATCTTCTTGCGGGGCAAATTTTTCAATCGTCGAATAGTGTGTGATGGCATGGCGCGCATCTTCACGTTCTTCGTTGACGACTGCCTGTTTGGTGCGGTCGCGATGCGAACGGCCAAGATGGGCGTCGATATAGCCCTGCGGACGCTCGGTCATGCCCCAGACAAGCGCGAGATAGGCGCGTTCCAGATCGCCGGTACGGCCATGATCGGCAAACTGCTCGCTTAAATGCCGATGGGAATGGTCGTTCTTGGCAACGACCATGACGCCACTGGTATCCTTGTCGAGACGGTGAACGATGCCCGGACGACGGATTCCTCCGATGCCGGACAAGCTATCGCCACAATGATATATGAGGGCATTGACGAGCGTTCCCGTCCAGTTGCCGTTGCCCGGATGGACAACCAGGCCTGCGGGCTTGTTGATGACGATGAGATCATCGTCTTCATAGAGAATATCCAACGGGATGTTTTCGCCTTGCGGGTCGGCAGGTTCAGGCTCTGGCAGCACGACGGTAATCTTCATACCTTCGCGCAGCTTTTGCTTTGCACCACTGGCAGGGACATCATCGATGGTCACATGGCCATCAGCAATCAGGGACTGGACGCGACTGCGGGAGAGTTCCGGCCCCAATGCTGCGGCCAGCCACTGGTCTAATCTTTTGCCTGCAGCATCGAGGTCGGCAATTAGTTCTTTCAATTGTCTCTTCCCTTCGTTATCACGCGCCCACGCGGGTGCATGAACCGGAGTCATTTAATGCAGGATCCACACTATCCCCGATATCAGAATCAGCAGGATTCCGGATATCAGGACTATCAGCAGGGCTATTATCCGGAAGAGCAACAGCCGGAACCCCCGCTTGATCCAGCGATGGAGAAAGTCCGTCGCAAGATGATCCGTCTGCTTGCGGTTTCCATCGGTGTTATGTTGATTGGTCTTATGGCTGTGCTTGTCGCAGTTGTCTACAAGATCAATCGTGCTCCGGACGCAACAGAGACCGAAGCTGCCCGTTCCGACATTCCAGGACAGGCTGCAATTGCACCCCCTCAGCCGGAACCAGTCAAGTTGATCGAATCGCAGATCGAACTTGCACCGGGCACACGCCTGTTGTCACAGAGCCTTTCTGGTCAGCAGCTTTCGCTGGAAACATTGCTGCCGGATGGCGGCACGGAAATTATCGTTTACGACTATCGCGAATCTCGCATCGTTGGCCGTATTAAACTCGGCAATGTCGAGTAATCGATGAGATTGAGGGCGGCAGCGATGCCGCCTTTTTCAATTTTAGCATATTATTGTGCTCTTGATTGCACTCGGGCCTTTTCAGGCTTATATCGGCAGTAGCTTTTGCTCCGCGCCCATCGTCTAGCGGTTAGGACGGCGCCCTCTCACGGCGCAAACAGGGGTTCGATTCCCCTTGGGCGTACCAATCATTTCAACAACTTCAATCAAATCGATCGACTTGCAAATTGATATGACGTCAATTTGTGGCAAACATGCACGCGCACTTTTTGAGATGCCTGATGTCTCTAGCATTCCATCTCAACGTCGCTTAATGAAATAAGTAACTGATAATGTTTGCGACAAATCTACTCCCGATTAAAGACAGGCCGACACAAGTCGAACCGCTAGAATACTGAGAGTGAAAAAATGCGTCTTACGAAATACGCCTTTATCTTAAGCGCCGCTTTGGGAATTTACGCACCCTTGCAGGTTCCGGCACTGGCTCAGGCCGGGTTCGACTGTGGTAAAGCTTCGAGCGCAACGGAAAAAGCAATTTGCTCCAAGCCGGATATTGCCGAAGCGGATCGCGCGATGTCGCTGGCCTATTCTGCACTGCTTGAAAGATCCAGCCCGGCCTTGAAGACAGCGCTTCGCAACGATCAGGCCGCCTTTATCAAGACCCGGTCTGAAGCATTTGAAAGCAATCTGTCCAATCTGGACAACAGACTGACCGGCTTGCATGACCGGACAGAGATGCGCGCAGAGTTCCTGAACTGGGTTTCGGTTGTCGACAACACTTCGCTTGAAGGCAAATGGAGCAATGCCTGGGGCGTCATTAATGTCGAGAAGGACCAATCCGGAAAGCTCACCGTGAGCCTTGATGTTGCCGATCAGGCAAACGGCACCTGGGTATGCAGCTTCAGTGGTGCACTTGAGCAGAAATCAGCCAGTGAGGCTGAATTCAAAGGTGATGGTGGCCCTCTGGTGTTGCGTCTCGACGGGGCTACGCTCAATGTTCCGACACCGTTCTGCGATGAGACAACATCAGGTGGCTTTGGCACTGCGGCTGGCACGTACTTCCGGATGGGTGCCCCTTAGCCGCTGATGTTGCCGGCGTGCCGTTATATTTTGTTCTGCTCAGGAACTTAATCGAGGAACTGGCCGGGCATGAACCAATCGAAATCTGTCAGAAAGCGGAATTGGTGCTTCTCGGCGATCATATCCCTGATTTTTGGGGCCGTGACGGCATTCATTTTCTATTACATCGTCTTCTTCGGCGTGGGTAGCGACGGCTACCTCGTCATTTTCTGTGTTTATACGGCGCCGGTAGGGATCCTTTTTGGTCTTTGGGGCCTGTTTTACTGGCGCAGCTCTGTTGCTTTCCTAGGGCTGGTTCTGAGCCTTTCGCCCCTCGTCTATCTGTGATTACACGATGAAAAGGGTTCCTCAGCAGGCGTGATCGATAAATGGTCTGGGGAGATGTTCCAATGCCAGTTGCGAAAATTTGCAACTGGCGCTCGGGAGGTGCATAATCGCGCTATGAGTGAATCGCACAAAAAACCCGATTATGAGTATGAGCTACGGCAGGCTGGGGTCCGAATTACACGGCCACGCCGCATCATTCTCAATATTTTGACCGAAACGGAAGACCATCCGGATGCGCTTGAGATTTTTCGGCGCGCGGTCGAGATCGATACCAGCATTTCGCTTTCGACCGTCTATCGGACAATGAAGCTGCTGGAAGAGCGCGGCGCAATTCATCGTCATGCTTTTGCTGGCGGGCCGTCGCGCTTTGAACAGGCGAGTGGCGCCCATCATGACCATATCATCGATATGGACAGTGGCGAGGTCGTCGAATTTCGCTCCGACAAGATCGAAAAACTGCAGGAAGAAATCGCCCGCACGCTCGGTTATGAGATCGTTCATCACCGTCTCGAACTTTATTGTAAAAAAATAAAATCCTAACGGAACTAAAATCGCTCATCGGCGTTTTGCATATGAAGACCACAACCCGCCCCGCAAGTGGTCTTCATCGCCCGCTTCAATCTCCCCGTATGAAGTGGGCAGCGAGAATGCCGCGCAGACGCCCCCGTTTATGCAGCTGGCGTTCCGCATATTCAAAGAAAAGCCGTTGTGGTGAGGACCATAACGGCTTCTCTTTTATCCAGCTTTAGAGCGCCATGCGCCCTCTCGGGCGCATAAAGGTCTCTCTAACACTCTAAATTTACAGCATAATTCCTTAAACTGATTCAAGTTTAAGGAATTATGCTGTAGAGCGCGTTTCACCCTTTCCGGGATGCGCGTTAATGCAAAAACTCCACGAGTATGACTCATGGAGTTTTGTTCAAGCTCAAGTGGCAACTGAACTTGTTCCAGGCGTGATACGTCAGCATCTTGAGCCGCCTTGGTATAATTGATGTTTAAAATATGCAGCTCAGGAATCGAACTGTTCGGCTGGCACTGTCAGAGAATAGACGGCACCTGCGCCATCGACGCGGTAATCTGCCTTGCCGCCGACTGCTGCTGGCACGATCCGTTGCAGGACTGCACTGCCAAAGCGCGGGTCATGATTATAAACCTCTGGCATGGCCGGATTGGTTTCTTCCCAATGGATGACGAGTTCTTCATCGCCTTTTTCGGAGCGGTGGATTTTTGCAGAAATCACCACGCGACCGTAAGGGATAGAGAGGCCGCCAAAAGAGGTCGCATTGATAATCAGTTCATGCAGCGCCAAGCCGACATGCAAAGCCGCGCCCGGGAAGAGATAGGGATTATCACTTTCGACAGTCAGGCGGTCATCATTGATGTCGATATATTTCTCGATCTGCGAATGAACGAGGTCGAGAAACAACGCTCCGTGCCAATTGGAATCCGTCACCAGGTCCTGTGAATAGGAGAGGGACTGTATGCGGCCGCGAAACTTGAGAAGGAAATCATCAACAGAATCGGTGAAGCGAGCAGTCTGGCTCGCAATGCTTTGCACGATGGCGAGCAGATTCTTGGAGCGGTGACTGACTTCGCGGAGCAGTGTTTTCAACACCTGCTCACGGCGTTTCATTTCGCTGATCTCAAGTGCGGTCGTAACAAGACCGAGCACATTGCCTTCAGAATCACGATCGCAGTCGATGTGAAATTCTATCCAGCGCAGCTTGTCGCCGTCGTTGATGGCGAGCTCGACATTCTGTGCGGTTCCACTTTCCAACGCCGTGCGTTTGGCGTGATCGAGCCGGGACATAGAGGTTGAGAAAATGAAATCGCAATCCTGACCGCCAACTCTCCATTTTTCCTGCCAGTAGGAGGGAATATTTTCACCCCAGGCATAGAAAAGGTCGGGCGTCTGATACAGAACGCAAACATTGCTGTTACGGACAGCTCTCAGCAGTGCGCGCAAACGTGAAGCATCGGGCTCTGTGTCTTTGAGGGATTGGTGTGATGCTGCCATGAATGCCTCAACTGCCGCCCGTTTTAGAATCAAAATTGACTGGTGATTTATAAAAGCTCGTACTGGAAAAATGAACGACACTCGGCATTGTGTTAGGATGGATGCTGACTGTCATAGTGCTCAAAGGTTTTGATTTGTTATGAAAACCAATAATCGCGCCGTTGTTTGAGGCCATACAACGGCGCGATGGTTCTTTGGACTTATGGAAGGCGATATAGCGCCCCCCGCCTGTAAGCAGATTTCTGTCTATTACGCCTTGCGGATGGCCGATGCGATCAGAGATACGACCAACAGGGCAAGGAATACGAAGAACAGAATCTGAGCGATACCTGCTGAAGCACCGGCGATACCACCGAAGCCCAGAGCACCTGCTACCAGAGCTACGACGAGAAAAACGAGAGCGTAATAAAGCATTTTGAATCTCCTCTTCACTGATTGAAAGAGAAACGTTCGATCTATGCTTTTGGTTCCTCGAAATAGACAATTTACAGGTCCCGCCCCCAAAAAAATCACGCTTTTTCAAACGGATGGTTATTTGCCTCGTGCGCAGCTATGAGAAAGCGAATTCAGGTCTTTCGCTATGCGCTTTAAAGCCAATCCCCCTGAAAAGAGCGGATCTTTACAGGGGGGCTAACTTACCGGCTACAGCACAAAGGTCGCTCTATGTGCAGAAACTTTACGCAGCAACCTGCGCAGCTTCCTCAAAGAACAGAGCCTGGCTTATGAGCGCTTTGACCATGTCCGGGTTAAATGGCTTCGTCACCAGGAACGTCGGCTCTGGTCGTTCTCCCGTCAGGAGGCGTTCGGGGAAGGCCGTGATGAAGATCACGGGAACGGTATCGTCCTGCAAAATTTCGTTGACTGCATCGATACCCGAACTGCCGTCGGCAAGCTGGATGTCGGCGAGAACCATGCGCGGCTTTTCTTTGCGATAAAGCTCAAGCGCTTCATCTTTGGTGCGTGCAATACCCACGACCTCATGGCCGAGGCTCTCCACCATCTGCTCGATATCCATGGCGATGAGCGGCTCGTCTTCGATAATCATGATGCGGGTTGCAACCTGCTTCGAGATTTCGGTGGAAGCTGCTGCAAGAATTCGCCCGAACTCACCATCTTCGAGTTCGAGAATTTCGGCTGCTTCACGATCGTTGAAACCTTCGACTGCGACGAGAAGAAATGCCTGTCGCGGCAAGGGGGCAATATGTGAGAGATTGCGCGCTGCCTGTTTTTCCCAAGCAAACTCGGAAGCAGGTTCCGGAATTTGAACAGAGGCCGTTTTGTAAAGATTGCAGAAAAGTCGATAAAGCGCGATCCGGTCCGCGGAGGCCTGCGGGAAAATGCTTATATCTGCGATCAGGGCTTCCAATGTGGCTGCTACATATGCATCACCCGAAGCCTGCGACCCGGTGAGGGCGCGCGAAAAACGGCGAAGATAGGGAAGGTGCGGCGCAATACGCGTCGATAACGTCATGATTCTGAGACTCCTCACTGCCGCAATTCTTGTTTTTCTACATACACCGCTGAAACCCGAAAGTTTCTGGAGAATGTTATAGAGCGCGGCATTATGGTACTCAAAACGCCACGGATTTAAAAAAGTTCCATGCAGATGCGATAAATTAGGGAACTTTTTGAGATCGGGTGCATTTAGGCTGTCGAGCAGGGGCTTGGTAACAGTGGAACATGGCTTGATGCCTGGATTTAATTAGAGATGACTGAAAAGAAAAACCTTCATGCGAACGGGGCTGGGTTACGGCTTAACGGGCGCGTCCGGAAGGACATTTTGGGTCCGAACTGCGAAGTGGGTCTCAAACTAAAAGCGCTTTATACTTCGATACAGGACGAGACCATTCCGGATCGTTTTCTGGATTTGCTGGAAAAACTCGATCAGGTTGAACAGGAGAGTATGCGTGAGCAGAACACTGGTTCCGTCGGCTGAGGAGTTGGCGCAGTTCAAGCGCGAACTGCTCGCGTCCTTGCCGAGCTTGCGCGCGTTTGCAGTATCGTTGATCGGTAAGCATGACCGCGCCGACGATCTCGTTCAGGACACAATCATGAAAGCCTGGGCCAAGCAGGATTCTTTCGAGTTGGGCACCAACATGAAGGCTTGGCTGTTTACAATTCTGCGCAATGAATTCTACACGCAGATGCGTAAGCGTGGTCGCGAAGTGCAAGACACGGATGGTATCTTCAGCGAACAGCTTGCAGTGCATCCTTCCCAATATGGCACGCTTGATCTGCAGGATTTCAAGGCAGCTCTTGAACAGTTGCCGGATGACCAGCGCGAAGCCATTATTCTGATTGGCGCATCTGGCTTTGCCTATGAGGAAGCGGCAGAGATTTGCGGATGTGCTGTTGGCACAATTAAGAGCCGTGTGAGCCGCGCCCGTACGCGTCTGCAAGAGATTTTGAAGATCGAAGGCGATGGCGATTATGGTCCTGATGCCGATTCCTCTCGCGTAACTTTGAGAAGTTTTGCCTGACAGTCGTCGTCTGACTTCAATATTTGCATCCAGCGGTGCATGCGCTGAGCAAATGTTGGAACTAAAAACGGCCACTAGAGCGCCGTGCGCCCTCTTGGGCGCACAAAGGTCGCTCTAACACCTATATTTACAGCATAATTTTACCTTAAACTGATTCAAGTTTGAGGAATTATGCTGTAGGCTTTATCGACTTGAAGATTTCGCCTTACTAATATTTGTTAACTAAACCAGCGCCAGAGAACGTTCACGCTCTCTGGCGCTGGTTTGCAGCTTCAAAACGTTGACGTGCGGACCAGATAGGGATGCGTGAAACGCGAGGCCAAAACTTAAAGCGCATTCCGAAAAGTGCGACGCGGTTTTCGGAGCAAGATGCGCGTAAAAACAAACGGATCGAGCATTTTCAATGATCCAATCAAAGCAGGAAATGCTCTATTAGATTTATCGTGGACCGACCTTTGCCAGCAGCCTTTTCAAACCGTGTTATTAAGCCGTCATGGCGACCGATTGCTCTTATCGTGTCGCTCAGTCTGGTTTTGCTTTCGGCATTGATAACGCTGTTTCTTTCCTCCGGCGTTAACAGTCAGGTCGTTGATATATCGAAGAATTTCGAACTGCGTGAGCAGGTCGGACGCGTGACCAGAATTGCTTATAACATCGAGATGAGCCGGCGCGGCTATCTTCTGACGCTCGATGATACCTATCTTGAACTGTATCAGCGCTCTATCGTGAACATCGATCAGACCATGTCCGATCTTGCGGCGCTGACGCAGGACAATCCACAACAGGATGCTCGTGTTCGAAAGATAAAAGCGCTGGTCGAGCGCGCGCATGATGACGTGCGTGAAACGATTAATCTTGCCAAGGCCGGTAAGGTGCAGGAGGCGATCAACAAGGTGAGGGGTGATGAGGGCAAAATCCTCATGGACCAGCTCTCAGATACCGTTTCCCAGTTTATCGATATCGAAGAACGTGAATTGGCTGAACGCAACGCGCATATTGATCGGATGCGCTACTGGATGACCGCTGCGTCGATCGTTGCGCTGATATCGGCTGTCATGCTGGGCTTTTTGCTTTTCACACGCGTTCAGCGTACAGCGCGTGCCCTCATTGAAGGGCAGACTGTGTTGCGCTCGGAGAAGGAGCTTCTTGAAGAGCGTGTGAGAGAACGGACGATGGAACTGGAACAGGAACGCGCCATCGCTGAACACGAGCGCAAGCGCGTCGAGATTTTGTTGCAGGATTCCAATCATCGCATCGGCAATTCGCTGGCAACAGTGTCGTCACTGCTTGGGCTGCAATTGCGCCAGACACAGAGCGAAGAAGCACGCGCTGCGCTGTCTGCCGCACGCGACCGAGTTCAGACCGTTTCGACGGCGCATCGCAGGCTAAGGCTTGGCGAAGATATGGAATCGACCCGTGTCGATGAATTCCTCGAGACTGTTATCGAAGATATTCGCAATGCCATTGGCGAGGACCGCAAGATCAGCTTCCATACGGATTTTGCACCGCTTGATCTGAAGGCGCGAGATGTCACCACCATCGGCATCATTTTGGGTGAGCTTATAACCAATGCCGTCAAGCACGCCTTCAAGGGTCGTTCCGAAGGTGAGATTTCCGTAAGCTTCACGCTGGATGACGATACCGGACCCCCTGCGCTGATCGTAGAGGATAACGGCGTGGGCTGGCAGAAGAACAGCACGGCGGATGTTAAGGAACAGACGGGTCTCGGAACGCTGGTTGTCGAGCAGCTCTGTATGCAGTTTGGCGAAAAGCCGGTCTATGCTTTGGCTGAGAACGGCTCAGGTACGCGCGTCATCGTGCGGCTCGCATCCCTCGCAAATGTGAAATCTGAAGACGCAGCAAAGTAAAATTGATTAGCAATGAAGAAGACGGCTATGGCTATTATCGACCATAGCCGTCCGCATATTATTTGCGCTTCTTTTTGTCTGAAAGCAGACTAACCAAAGCAATACCTGCAAGTGGTAATGCGACTGCCAAAATCGGCCGTTTCAAAATCGAAGGCACAGTTGCGATGGCTGCAGTGGCCATCAAAGCCGACTTATCTGCTTCGATGCGTTGTTTGCGCTTCTTCTCCTCAGCTGCAGCCTGAATTTTCAGAACTGCGAGAATGAGCAGAGCGAGGATCAGCGACAAGCCCGCCAGAATGAGCGCTGCAATCGGGCCACCGTAATTTTCTGCAAGCGCCAGAAAAGCAGCAACACAAAGAAACACCACCGCGATAAGGCCGAAGACAGCGATTGCC
Source organism: Brucella pseudogrignonensis (assembly GCF_002252525.1). Classification (GTDB taxonomy): domain Bacteria; phylum Pseudomonadota; class Alphaproteobacteria; order Rhizobiales; family Rhizobiaceae; genus Brucella; species Brucella pseudogrignonensis. The sequence continues at coordinate 61,912 of NZ_NNRM01000012.1, read as the reverse complement.
GCACCGAAAATAGCGGCGCGCTTGGCGCGTCCGGTGAGGAGCTTCAACTCTTCACCGGCAAGGGATGCCACGACTGGCGCGAGAAGTTTCAGCATGGCGCGGATCAGCGGCGCGAGAGGAGCGCAAGAAGATAGCCGACGCCAAGTGCTGTCGCTATCGATGCAATCGGGCGTTCGCGGATGGTTTCAGTAAGCTGTGCTTCGACGTCCTGCGCTTTGTTCTTCAAGTCGCCGACAACATCTTCGCTCTGATGATATGCGCTTTTATAGGTTTCCTTGGCCGTGCGCTTGGCGTCGCGAACCGTCTGCGTGCCGAGATTTGCCAGGGTTGCAGCAATGGCTGCGATATCTTCTTTGAGCTGTTCGACCTGAGCCTGAAGGTCTTCGGTTGTCGAATCGGTCAGTGCTTCTTCGATCTTTTCCTCAATCTTACGCGTATTGGTTGTTCCGCGCGCCATATCAGGCCTCCTGTTCGATCACTGGTCTGCAACATCTGTTGTTCAGCCAATATAACGTTGGTCAGGCCCAATGGTTGCATGCAAAGAGGCGCAACAGCAACTCAATGCACGACCTTCTATCAGTCATGGTAAATATCGTCAGATGCGCTCACTGAGAGTGGTTCCATTTAATAGGAACCATTGAAACCGCTCTATCTTTTTGTTTCTAAGCATTATCCGACGCAAAACCGCTTCGCACTTTTGCTGGAAATGCTTTAATCAAGCGAAGAGCAGGTAAGCAGCACCGAGGATCGTGATGACTGCAAGACCGTAATGCGCTGGCTTGAGCAGGCGCTGCTGCACAGGCATTGGATCTTCATTGCCTGCCATGGCTGTGCGTGCTGCATGTTCGAGCACCTGAATATCCTTGAGCATCATTGGCATGTCCTCCACAAGCCTCACGCAAACCCGTGCAATTCATGAGAAATGTCAGGTCTGTCCGTCTTATCTATATCACGTCTGATTTGAAGTTTTTATGCAATAGGTATTTCTTACGTGCTCTACCTAGATTTTGGGTTCCTGACTGCGGGAAATTGTCACTAAATTCAAAACATGACTTGCATCATCATGTTAATGAGAGGTAAGAAAAGGCCCAACAAGCGGCGCAACGGTCTGCATGGACCATCTGTTATGCGCGCTCGGACCTGAACAATCAAAAGGCGATCAAAATGACTGGTTTCTGGCGAAAAGGCTTCACGGCTGCGGCGATGGGCGTGGGGCTGCTGGCATTTGCGGGTTCTGCACTTGCGCAAAGCGCGTCTGAACCTGCAACCAATAATCCGGCTGCGACCAGTCCTGCGCCAACAGCTCCTGCACCAGCAGCGCCCGCTGCAAACGAGCCAACAACGCCAGCGCCGACCAATCCGGCACCAGCGCCTGCAGCGCAAGAGCCTGCAACTCCAGCGCCTGCAACCCCCGCGCCAGCTGCTCAGGAACCTGCATCGCAGACTCCTGCCGCCAATCCGGCGCCTGCGACTGAACCAGCCGCCGCACAGCAGCCAGCGCCAGAAGCAGCGCAGCCAATTGCGCCTGCAGCAGAAGCGCCTGCATTTGTACTGCCACACGATCTGTCGCCTTGGGGCATGTTTATGGCGGCTGACTGGGTGGTCAAGTCGGTCATGATCGGCCTTGCTCTTGCATCGCTTGCAACCTGGACCGTCTGGGTTGCCAAGTCGCTCGAACTGGCTGGCGCACGCAGCCGTGCCAAGCGCGCTTTGAAGATCATCGGACATTCTGCAACGCTGTCAGACGCAGTTCGCTCGCTTGAAGGTGCGAAAGGACCTGCTGCAATCCTCGTGCGTGCGGCGGAGGACGAAGTGCGACTCTCCGGTCCTGCTCTGGCTCGCGCCGGTGGCGAAGGACTTAAAGAGCGTGTTTCTTCGCGTCTGTCGCGAATTGAAGCTAAGGCTGGCCGCCGCCTTTCCAAAGGTACGGGCGTTCTTGCAACCATCGGCTCGGTCGCGCCTTTCGTCGGCCTGTTCGGTACTGTTTGGGGCATCATGAACTCGTTCATCGGCATCAGCCAGGCGCAGACCACCAACCTTGCAGTTGTTGCCCCTGGTATCGCTGAGGCGCTGCTGGCAACAGCTATTGGCCTCGTTGCCGCTATCCCGGCTGTTGTGATCTATAACGTGTTTGCCCGCGCCATCACCGGTTATCGCTCGCTGCTGGCTGATGCCGGGGCAGGCGTTGAACGCCTCGTAAGCCGTGATCTCGACTTCAGAACAGCTGGTGTGTCTGAAGGCAAGCTACACGCTGCGGAGTAAGCAATATGGCTGGCAAAATTCGCGAAGGCGGCGGCGACGATCTGGAGCTGAACCATGAAATCAACGTGACGCCGTTTATCGACGTCATGCTGGTTCTGCTGATCATCTTCATGGTTGCCGCACCACTGGCAACGGTTGACATCAATGTGGACTTGCCTGCATCGAGCGCAACACCTGCGCCGCGCCCTGACAAGCCGATTTATGTGACGCTGAAAGAAGATCTCAGCATCAGCGTTGGCAACGACACTGTGGTTCGTGAAGGTCTTGGACCAAAACTCGACGTCGTATCCGAAAAGAACAAGGAAGCACGCGTCTTCCTGCGCGCCGACAAAAATGTCGGCTATGGCGAGTTGATGCGTGTGATGAACCTGTTGCGTGAAGCAGGCTATCTCAAGATTGCGCTGGTAGGCCTTGAAACACTCGGAGCGACGACGCCCGATGGTTCGGCTCCCGCTACGCAAGCGCCCGCTACACAAGCTCCAGCGACGCAGGGAGCGCAGTAAAATGAGCAGGCTTCCGCCCGAACATCCCCCAATAAAGAATGTGGCGTCGGCTGATAGCCATCATCATTCCTTTTGGCATGATGCAGGGCGTTGGCTTGGTGCAGGCATTATCGTGCTCAGCGTTCATGCGGCTGGTGCTTATGCCGTGCATATGACCAGGGATGAAGACCAGCCGGATGGCGCGCAGGTCGCCGCGATGGTGATTGAGCTTGCTCCCGAGCCCGAAGCGCCGATGGAAGAGCAGGTATCAGAAGCACCGCAGCAGGAAACCGCTGCCGAGCCTGAAGAGCAGGTCGAGCCTGAGCCTGTACCTGAAGAAATCAAGGAACCGGAACCGGAGCCTGAGCCAGAACCTGTTCAGGAACCTGAAGAAGTTGTTCCGGATGTGGTTGAAGCGCCCAAGCCGGAAGTGGCCGTGCCGCTGCCGATTGAAAAGCCTGAACCAAAGCCTGAAAAGAAAGTTGAAAAGCCTAAGCCTGAAAAGCCTAAGCCGGTGCAGAAGGTTGAAAAACCCAAGCCCAAAAAGGCTGAAAAAGCCAAGGAAACCAGACAGGCCAGCGCTCCGCGTATGGATGCCGATAACGGCGCCAGGGCTGCTGCCAATCGCCGTGGTGAGAATAATGCCTCAGCCGGTGTGAGCTCCGCCAAGTGGACATCCAAGCTGCAAGCCCATATGGCGCGTAATGTACGGTTCTTGCAGCGTAAGGCGAGCAGAAATTCCAAGGGGCTGGTGCAGGTTACTTTCGTCATCGATCCGTCGGGCAACGTGCTGTCTGCACGCCTTGCGGGGTCATCGGGCGATCCAACTGTGGATCAGATGGCACTGGAAGCCGCGCGCCGCGCCTCTCCGGTTCCTGCACCTCCTGCAGCAATGGCGAAAGCGCGTATGCCGATTACTCTGCCATTGCTTTTCAAGTAAGCAACGCAATATCTCAATAAAAACGCCGGTCTGTGTCCAGACCGGCTTTTTACGTTCCGGATGCAGTTGGTTTTATTCAGACGACAGTGCCACTGCCGGTAACAGCCGTGAAGCCTTGCGGGCTGGCAGGAAGCCAAATACCAGACCTGTCGCGAACGCACAGGTGAATGCAAGCAATACAGGTCCCGCGCTGAAGGCTACCGATACGCCTGCAAGCGATATGAGGGTTGCTGCACCAACACCCAGTATTACGCCAAACGCACCGCCAATCGCAGAGACAGTAAGAGCCTCGGTGATGAACTGGAGCAGAATGTCGCGCCGGCGCGCGCCTGTTGCCATGCGGACACCGATTTCGCGGGTGCGTTCGGTTACGCTTACAAGCATGATATTCATCACGCCAATGCCGCCGACCAGCAGCGATATTGCTGCCACCGATCCCAGAAACAGTGTGAGCGTACTGCCCATGGCTGCCGCATCGTCACGAATGGACGACATGTTGGTAATCATCGTGTCGCGTTGCTTATGACGCTGGTCAAGAAGCTCCTGAATTTGGTCCTGTGTCGTGTCGATCAGATCGGGATCTTTGACCTGAACCGTGATGGTGCGGACATATTTCTGCCCAAAGAGCCGGAGATTGCCGGTTGAGAGCGGGACGATAACCACGTCATCCTGATCGGAACCGCCGAAACCTGCTCCTTTTGATTCCAGAGTGCCGATCACCTGAAACGGTATTTTCTGGATCAGGATATATTGGCCGATCGGGTTCGAGCCATCAGGGAACAGGGTTTTGACCACAGTCGAGCCAAGCACGGCAACCGGCGTATAGGTTTCCATGTCATGTTCGGTGATGAAGTCACCCGTTGTAACTTTCCACGACTTGGCTTCAGAGAAAGCTGCAACCGTGCCATTGGCCTGCGATTGATAATCAACATTGCCACGCCGCAAGGTGACGCTGCCGGTCACTTCCGGGACAGCTGTCTTCACATTGGGCAATTGCAGGATTGCATCGGCATCGGCCGGGACAAGTGTTGCGACGGAGCCAGAACCCCGAAAGCCCGGCATCGACGGTCGAATGAGAACAAGGTCGGTGCCCATCGCATTGATGCGATCCAGAATGGAGTTCTGCGCTCCTGTGCCGATTGCCAGCATGGTGACAACCGAACTAACACCGATGATGATGCCAAGCAGTGTCAGGACCGTGCGGAAAATATTGGCGCGCAGCGCACGCATCGCCATTTTGACCGCTTCAGAAATATCGGCGATATGAGCAGCGCCGCTTTGGGTCATCTGTTGCAGCGTTTTAGGCGCATCAGTATCCGGCATTTCACGCTTGGTGGTGTCGGACAGGATTTGACCATCGCGGATTTCAATCAGGCGGTCAGCCCGTTCCGCAACTTCGCGCGCATGGGTGATGACGATGATCGTATGACCCTGCTCATGCATGGAACGCAGAAGCGCCATGACGTCTTCACCGCTCTGGCTATCGAGCGCACCGGTCGGTTCATCGGCGAGAATGATGCGTCCGCCATTCATCAAGGCGCGCGCAATCGAGACGCGCTGTTGCTGGCCGCCAGAAAGCTGATTGGGTCGATGGTCCAGCCGGTCACCCAGTTTCAGCGATCCCAGAAGCTCGGCTGCGCGTTCGTGGCGTTCTGCAGCAGGCATACCCGCATAGATAGCCGGAACCTCGACATTTTCCTGCGCGGTCGATGTGGCTATCAGATTGTAGCTCTGGAAGACGAAGCCGAAAGTGCGGCGGCGTAGTGCTGCCAACTCATCTGCATCAAGCGTTGATACGTCTTCGCCATCGAGCAGATATTGCCCACCGCTGGGGCTGTCCAGACAGCCAAGAATGTTCATCAGTGTTGACTTGCCGGAGCCGGACGCACCCTTGATGGCGACGAATTCACCGGCCCTGATGTCGAGCGTTATCCCGTGCAGCACCTCAACGGCTAAATCGCCATTGTGATAGGTTTTGCGGATATCCTGCAATCTGATGAGGGGAGCGTCATTCATGGCGGTGCTCATCAGAAGAACATGCCGCCCGGTCTGCGGCCGCGCTGGGTTGAGCCTGCCGTCGCAGATGCGGATGTGACGACCACCTTGTCGCCTTCTTCAAGGCCGCTTTTAACCTCTGCCTGCACGCGATTACGAACGCCAATTTCCACAACGCGTTCTGCGGTTGCGCCGCTCTTATCCACGACCTGAACGGTCGTTTGTGGCTTGCCGGTACCTTCGCGTTTCTGGTTCAGCGCGGCAGTTGGAATAATCAGCACATTGTCTGCGTGGTCGAGAACAAAATAGACCTGTGCGCTCATATTGATCATGAGTTCGCCGGTTGGGTTCGGAACGTCGAACAGCGCGTAGTAGAGAACGACGTTGTTGTCGGTCTGCGGGGTAGGCTTGATCTGACGCAGAGTTCCGGTAAAGCGCTTGTCTGGTTGACCGAGCAATGTGAAGTAGACCGGCATATTGGGCTTCAACTTGCTGATATCGGCTTCCGAAACCTGTGCTTCAACGGTCATGACCTTGAGGTCAGCGACTGTGACAACTGTCGGTGCGCTCTGCACTGCGTTGAGCGTTTCGCCTTCCTTGGCGCTCTGATCGACGACGGTGCCGACCATCGGGCTGTAGATCTTGGTGTAGCCGAGATCGACCTTGTCGCTGGCGAGCTGTGCTTCCTGTTGACGGATTTGCGCGCTCAGGGCTTTCACATCGGCTTCCGCCATGGCGAGATCGGCATCGGCCTGATCGATGGTCGATTGCGATGCGTTGCGGGTCGCAAGCAGTGAGCGCTGGCGAGCGGCATTGGACTTTTTCAATGTCAGCTGCGCCTGCTTGCTCAGAAGCTGTGCCTTGAGATTATCGAGCTGTGCGCTGGCAATCTCGACCTTCTTTTCGAACGGTGATGGGTCGATTTCGGCAATCAGATCGCCCTGCTTGACCTCGTCGCCGATCTCAACTTTGACGCTTTTCAGCTGTCCCGAGACCTGCGCGCCAACATTGATGCTGCGCAGCGCGCTCAGCGTGCCGACTGCGGTGATCGAGTTTTCGATGTTGCCGCGTTCAACGGTTTCAGCCAGATAGGTGCTTTTCTGGCTGCCGGCTTCCCGCCCACTCAGGAAATACCAGCCCGCGCCCAAGGCAATGGCCACTATCGGCAGCCAGACCCACAAGCGGTTACGCCCACGCGATGCGCGTTTACCTGATGCGGTCGTCTTTGGACCCGTGGCCTGTGAATCGGTGGATCTAAGCACCCTGCAACCCCTGAGAATTCATTATAAAAAATAGTGTTCTGCGGATATCTATGCCGACCAACTCAGGAATTCATCTTAATTATTTGTCATGCGCCTAATGGTCATAGGCTTGGGCTCTGTTAGAAATGGCGCTTTAGAGAGTGCATATAAAAAAAAGCCGGAACGAGGTTCCGGCTTTTTATCATAATGGTTGGATTGCCTAATCAGGCTGTGCCGGTTGAACCGAAGCCGCCAGCGCCGCGTGCGGTTTCGCTGACCTGTGAGCGCTCTTCGATCTTTGGCTGGACGACTGGCGCGAAGACGGCCTGTGCAATGCGCATACCGCGTTCGATGCGGAAATCGTCGTCACTCAGGTTGATGAGCAGTACCTTCACTTCGCCACGATAATCAGAATCGATTGTGCCCGGCGTGTTGAGGCAGGTGATGCCGTTCTTGAAGGCCAAGCCCGAACGAGGGCGGATCTGCACTTCATAGCCTTCCGGGATTTCAAAGATGAGACCGGTTGGCACCAGAGTGCGGCGACCCGGCAGAAGTACGATCTGGCGGTCTTCGGCGACGGCGGCTCGAAGATCCATGCCAGCCGAACCGGAAGTTTCGTAAGCGGGGAGTTCAAGGCCTTCCGCATGTTCAAGGCGAATGATGCCGAGCGTTGGTGCTGTCATGAGGGGGCCTTTCCTACGTGAAGTTAAATTGGCGACGCTCATACGTGAAAACACATGAAAGGTGTACCGCCTATTTTCAGTTTTGCAATGATAGTGCGGCACAGGATCATGCTTTTTGCTGATGGATCAGTATTTAATGAGCCCGCCATCCACAGCATACTGACTGCCGGTAACATAGGATGCGTCATCAGAAAGCAGGAAAAGAGCCACGGCTGCTGCTTCATCAGCCGTACCTGCACGCCCGAGCGGCACCTGATCGACGACAAAACGTTCAAATCCGCTTCGCGCCTCATCGGGCAGAAAATGCCGGAAATTCGTTTCTATTGGTCCGGGAACGATGACGTTGGCCCTGATGCCACGGGGTGCGAGCGCGGACGCCCAGGAGCGTGTCATGGCAATGACCGCGCCTTTGGTTGCAGCGTAAAGACTGGTGGCTGCAGCGCCTTCATAGGTTGAGCTGGACGATGTGACGACGACCGAGCTGCCCTGATTGAGATATGGCGAAAGGCTGGCCAGTTGGAGCATTGGCCCGCGAACATTGGTTGCCATCATGGCATCGAAATCCGCAGCCGTGATGTCTTCAGGCGCTCCCAGCGAAGCAAAGGCTGCATTCAGCCAAAGCCCATCAAGCGGACCAATGGCTTTCACCGCTTCAGCGAGACTGTTTGCTGCATCAGGATCGGCAGCGTCATTGCGAATGACTTCAGCCTTCTCACCGAGCGTCTGACGGACTGAGTGAATTCGTTCGTTGTTCATACCGGTCAGAACAACATGACCGCCTTCAGCAATGATCCGGCGGGCACCCGCCAAGCCCATGCCGCTCGTTCCGCCTGTGATCAGAATGCGTTTATTGTGAAACCGGCTCATCTGGATGTCCTTGCTGTTGCGTGACGGTCGCGCAGCACTCAAATCGTATCGAGCGGCACGGCTGTCGTTTCCTTGATCTCCTCCATGACGAAAGACGCTGATACATCCGATAGAGGTACACTGGCAATCAATCGCTGATAGAGGCGGTCATAGGCTTTGACGTCGGAAACGCGCGCTTTGAGCACATAGTCGAGATCGCCGGTCATGCGGTAGACGCCAACGATTTCCGGAAAGCGTGCCATGGCGCTGCGAAACTTGCCAAGCCAATCGGGGTCGTGGCTCGATGTGCGAACCAGAATGAAGACGGATAGGCCGCAACCGGCCATCTCGGCATCAATCAGAGCGACACGCGCCTTGATTATCCCTGCGTCTTCCATGCGCTTGACCCGTCGCCAGCAGGCATTGCGGGACAGGTGCACGCGCTCGGAGAGAGAATCAACGGACAGAGTGCCGTCAATCTGCAATTCATCCAAGATTTTGCGGTCAATTTCGTCTAAAGTGAGTTTCATATTGGGATGATTGTCTCATAAAATGTCAATTATCAAGGATAAATTGAGATTTCATCTCGTCTGCTTTTGCTAGAATGATTTTCTAGTAAGGCGCTTTAGAGCACCGGACAAAAGGGAACGAATTGCTCATTGACGGGAGTATTTCCAATGACCACTCGCATCACACGCCTCTTTACTGAACATCCAGAGTCAGTTGACGAAACCTATTTTCAGCATATGGCCTTTGCTGGTCGCTTTTCATTCAAGCTTTTTTGTGCAGCCTTCGCCGCACTCATTCATGCAATTTTGCCATTTTTGTTCGAGAAGACTGCGAGCACAATCGTTCGCCAGCTTTATGAGCGGACTCATAACCGGAGCCGGTAAACACCGGATCGAAAATGTGTCGTTGGGCCGCCTATCTCGGACCTGAAACCTATCTGGAAGACATCATATCGTCTCCATGTCATTCGCTCGTGGCGCAAAGCCACGACGCGCATGAAGCGAAAACGCGTACCAATGGCGATGGCTTCGGCGTCGCCTGGTATGGCAACCGAAGCGAGCCGGGGCTTTATCGGGATATTTTGCCCGCCTGGTCCGATCAGAATTTACGCAGTCTTGCGCGGCAGATCCGGTCGCGCCTTTTTCTTGCGCATGTCCGCGCCTCAACAGGTGGGCTGACAAGTCGTTCCAACTGCCATCCGTTTGTCTCGGGGCGCTGGAGCTTCATGCATAATGGACAGATCGGGGATTTTGACCGGCTGCGGCGCAGGCTTGAAAGCCACCTGAGCGATGAGATTTATGTTCAGAAGCATGGCGCAACGGATTCCGAGCTGATCTTTCTGCTGATGCTGGAATTTGGTCTCGAAAGTGATCCGGTTCTCGCCATGAAGCGCATGGTCGGGACAATCGTGGAAGAGGCCGTGCGCGCCGGGGTGCCACCATTCTTGCGACTGACAGCTGCTTTTTCGGATGGCAATCAGCTTTATGCAATCCGTTATGCCACCGATGCCTTTGCGCCGACGCTCTATACGGCGACGCTGGGCAGTGTATCCGGCATCTGTGTTGTATCCGAGCCGCTTGATGGTGAGGCTGCCAACTGGATGGCTGTGCCGGCAAACAGTTTTGTCACCGTTTCCCGGCAGGGCCGCATTGCGATTGATGTCTTTGAAGGTCCGGTTTCTCAGCCTCGTGACGAAGTGCGGGTTTAAGCGCTACCAATCAATATACCTGCTGCCAGAACAAGCGCGCCGCCGAAGACAACCTGAAGGGCTGCGCGGAAGAACGGCGTTTCCATATAGCGGTTCTGGATGAAGGCGATGGCCCAGAGCTCGAAGAAAACCAGGATTGCAGCGATGCTTGTTGCGGTCCAGAAATCCTTGATGAGATAGGGCAGGGTATGGCCAAGGCCGCCCAGTGTCGTCATCACGCCACAGGAAATGCCGCGCTTGATCGGTGAACCACGGCCTGAAAGCTTGCCATCATCATGCACGGCTTCCGTGAAACCCATCGAAATACCCGCACCGACCGAGGCTGAAAGGCCGACGAGGAATGTCTGCCATGTATCCTGAGTGGCAAAAGCTGCCGCGAAGATTGGTGCGAGGGTGGAAACGGAACCGTCCATCAATCCCGCGAGACCCGGCTGCACATAAGTCAGGATGAATTGCTTGCGTTCCGCCGCACGCTCGTCGTCCTGCACATTATTCGGTGTCAGTTCGTTCTCAAGCGACTCAGCCTTGGCTTCGTGTTTCTTTTCCTGCTGTGCCAGATCGCCCAGAAGCTTGCGGGTCTGTGCATCGGTCACATGTTTTGCGGCCTCAATGTAAAAGCGATAGGCCTGCTCTTCCATTTGCGCTGCTGCATCGCGCACCTTGTCGATGCCAAGCGGGCGTACAAGCCAGTCCGGCTTGCGCTCGTAATAGCCGCTGACATGTTCGCGACGAATAAGCGGGATGCGGTCGCCAAAGCGTGTGCGGTGCCGCTCAATCAATGCATCGCGATGTTCATGCTCTTCTGCGGCCATCTGCTCGAAGATTTTCGCCGATTGTGGGAACTCGTCGCGCAGCCCATCCGCATAAGCAAGATAGATGCGTGCATCGTCTTCCTCGGACGAAATCGCGAGCGCTAGAATCTCCTGTTCGGAGAGTGAACCAAAGGGGCGGCGACCATTATTGAAGAACCGGCTGAGCATTTCTCAAATCCGTAGTTTAGAATAGTTCTAAAATAAGTTTTGTTGGCTTAAAGTCAAGCCTTGCAGCGAAGGCACAATTGGCGCATTAAACCGAAGCCCTTAAACAGGGCTTCATATCAGGATACCCGATCAAAAGAGATGGAATCGATGGCATCGACAAACTCCCCTACAAGCATCAATCCGCGACCGCTAAACCGGCAGGATTTCCGCACCCTTGGCCTTTCGGCATTGGGCGGCGCGCTGGAGTTTTATGATTTCATCATCTTCGTATTTTTCGCGAGCGTTATCGGACATCTGTTTTTTCCGCCGGATATGCCGGACTGGCTGGTGCTGATCCAGACTTTTGGCATTTTCGCAGCTGGCTATCTGGTGCGCCCGATTGGCGGCATCGTGCTGGCGCATTTTGGCGACAAGTTTGGCCGCAAGCGCGTCTTCGCTTTCTCGGTGTTTCTGATGTCGATCTCGACATTGGCCATGGCCTGCCTGCCAACCTATGCAACGCTCGGTGTTGGCGCGCCGATCCTGCTGATTATCTTCCGCATGTTGCAGGGCGCTGCCATCGGTGGTGAAGTCCCCGGTGCATGGACCTTTGTGGCGGAGCATGTTCCCGCCAATCGTGTTGGCATGGCGTGTGGTTTCCTGTGCTCGGGCCTGACGCTCGGCATCATGATCGGCTCGCTGATCGCGACCGCTATCAACTGGATTTTCACGCCGGAAGAACTCGCCGGTTACGCATGGCGCATTCCGTTCTTCATCGGTGGTGTTTTCGGCCTGTTCGCCGTTTACCTGCGCCGCTGGTTGGCTGAAACGCCGATCTTCACCGAGATGAAGAACAGCCATCTTCTGAAAGATAAGCTGCCGCTCGGTACTGTTCTGCGCAACCACATGCATGGCGTTATCATTTCCGTGCTGCTGACCTGGATTCTGTCGGCTGGCATCGTCGTCACCACATTGATGACTGCGACCTTCCTGCAGAAGCTTTATGGTTACACGCCTTTGCAGTCGCTTGCCGCCACAAGCTTCGGCACGCTGTTTCTGATGTTCGGAACGGTGAGCGCAGGCGCGATTGTTGATCGCATTGGCAGCGGCCGCTTCTTTGCGGTTGCAGGCATTTTCTTCGGTGTTGCAACTTTCGTGTTCTACACCTATGCGGCGGTTTCCCTGCCTGTTCTGTTCGCGCTTTATGCGGTGATGGGTCTTTCGGTCGGCATGGTTGGCGCGGTCCCTTATGTGATGGTGCGCGCATTCCCGGCGCCTGTTCGCTTCTCGGGCCTGTCGTTTTCCTACAATATTTCCTATGCGGTCTTTGGCGGACTGACGCCGGTGATCGTAACCTCGCTTCTGGCGGTCAACCCGATGGCACATGCCTGGTATCTGGTGTTCATCGCGGTTCTGACCTCTGTGCTCGGCCTCTACCTGATGGCCCGAAGCGATCAGGTTGAAGGTGATATCGGTCTGACAGAGCTTTCGACCGGGACTGCCGTTCCACAGCCGAACTGATAAAAAAGGGCCGCGAAAGCGGCCCTTTTCCTTTGTTTTTAAGCATGTCTTTGTCCCAAAACCGGTTCCCACTTTTGGGAGACATGCTCTAGTGTACCGCCAGTTTTGCGGCACCGATTTCCTTATCGTGGACAGCGAAGCGGTCGATCATATCGCTACTTGCTTCATTAAAGCCGATCACCGAAACATCCGTACCGCTGGCACGGTATTTCAGCACCACCTTGTCGAGCGCACCGACCGAGGTGATGTCCCACAGATGAGCATGGCTGACATCGATCGTCACCTTTTTTGCAGGTGATGAAAAATCGAAAGCTGCAATGAAGTTTTGTGCCGAGGCAAAGAAGATCTGGCCCTGAACAGTATAGGTGCGCTCGGTTCCATCTTCGCTCGTTGTTTCGCTCACGCGGAACATCTTTGCGACCTTTCCTGCGAAGAACACGCCGGAAAGCAGCACGCCGACCAGAACACCCTTGGCAAGATCATGGGTGGAAACCACCGTTAAGACGGTTGCCAGCATGACAATGGAGGATGATGGCGGGTTGCGGCGCAGATCGAGGATCGAGCGCCATGAGAAGGTGCCTATCGAGACCATGATCATCACCGCCACCAGTGCGGCCATCGGAATGATCCGCACCAAATCGTCGAGAACGAGAATGAGAAACAGCAGGAAAGAGCCAGCAACAAAGGTTGAAAGCCTGCCGCGACCGCCAGACGACACATTGATCACCGACTGTCCGATCATGGCGCAACCGCCCATGCCGCCAATCATGGCGGATGCGATATTGCTGGTGCCCTGACCAATACATTCCTGGTTTTTGTTGCTGTTGGTATCCGTCATGTCATCGACAATCTGGGCCGTCATCAGCGATTCAAGCAGGCCGACAGCTGCCAGCGTGATCGAATATGGCAGGATGATCTGCAGCGTTTCCAGCGTCAGCGGTACTTGTGGAAGCGCGAAGATCGGCAATGCGGATGGCAACTCGCCGAGATCGCCAACCGTTCGCAGATCCATGCCGGTTGTCCATGCAAGCGTGGTGAGGACAGCAATCGCAACGAGCGGCGAGGGGATGGCTTTGGTTAAGCGCGGGAAGAGATAGATGATGGCGAGACCGCCTGCGATCATCCAGTAGGTCTCAACCGGAACATGAATGAGTTCCGGAAGCTGCGCCATGAAAATGAGGATAGCAAGCGCATTGACGAAGCCGGTGATGACCGAGCGCGATACAAAACGCATCAGGCGCCCGAGTTTGAGAAAGCCTGCAAAGATTTGCAGAATGCCCATCAGGATCGTGGCTGCAAAGAGATATTGCAACCCGTGTTCCTTGACGAGCGAGACCATCACCACAGCAGTTGCAGCGGTTGCAGCAGAGATCATGCCAGGACGTCCACCAGTGAAGGCGGAAACGCAGGCAATGGCGAAAGAGGCGAAGAGGCCGACCTTGGGGTCGACGCCAGCGATGACCGAAAAGCCGATGGCTTCCGGGATAAGGGCAAGTGCTACGACGATGCCGGAAAGAATATCGCCGCGAATATTGGAGAACCACTCGCGGCGGTAGGCAGCAAGACGTGTCATTGAATTTTCCGCAAATAGAAGACGGGCGTTGAGAGCCGTCCGATTCAACATGGCCGATTGTAAAAATGGGGGATGTTGTTGCGTTGTCTGGCGGATAGGCGGCCAGAAGAGCCACCCGGGCTTTCACCGGGTCCTTGCGAATACGCCTGTATAAACAAAAAAAGCGCAGCAGGGCAATGGCCCGCTGCGCTTTCTATTGCACGGTGCTGATTAGAGTATCTTTTGCATGAAGGTCAGATCAAGCCAACGTCCGAATTTCTGGCCGACCTGTTTCAGCGTGCCACTATCTTCAAAGCCTTGCGATTTGTGCAAGGCGATGGATGCGGTGTTGCCTGCTTCAATGCCTGCCACCAGCACATGGACTTTACGCTCGCGTGCTTCTTCCACAAGCTCTGCCAGAAGTGCGCGTCCGATACCGCCGCCGCGCGCATCGCTTGCCACATAAACAGAGAGTTCCGATGAGTGGCGGAAGCCTTCAAACGGGCGGAAAGGGCCATAACTCGCATAGCCGACGACCTGTTCCTCGCGTTCGGCCACCAGAACCGGAAAGCCGTCGCGGTTGCGGGCTTTGAGCCATTCGCGACGGTTTTCCAGATCGACGAGCGTTTCGTTCCAGATGGCAAGCGTGTTCTCAACTGCATCATTGTAGATCGCAAGCAGAGCAGGGAGGTCAGCTTCGTTGGCAAACCGGATGGTGAGGGTCATTTCAGAGGCCTTTATAGAAAAGTGTGGTCGCGCAGGGGCTGCCGTCAGGATAAAGCGCATAATTCGGGATAACACCTACCCGCTCCCAGCCGAGATGGGTGTAAATTGCTTCCGCCGGACTGCCGGTTGCGGTGTCCAGGCAGAGAAGTGTCTTGCGTCGGTTACGTGCTTCTTCTTCAATGGCTTCCATCAGCTTGCGTGCAAGACCAAGGCCGCGCGCCTTGCGATGGATCAGCAGTTTTTTAAGATCGGCACGATGCGGCTGATTGGGCATTTGTGCGAGACCAAGCTGAACCGTGCCGACGATTTCGCCGTCATGTTCGGCAACCAGAAGGGCCGTGTCGCCTCGCTCTACTTCATTAAAGACGCGGTTCCAGTAGGGGATGAAACCCTGCCATTCACATGGCGCCATGAAGCCAACTGACGCGCCATCATTAACGCAATCGGTCAGGATTTCTGCCAGTGGGAGAAGCGAGGAGCCAGCGTCTTCGTAGTTAAGGACACGAATCATATTGTACTTTCAGAGACTGCTGCGGCGTTCGAGTACGATTGTATAACGGGCGGTCGAGTTGCCGGGATTATGAAAGGTGATGCCTTCAACGAGCGGCATATAAAGACAGTCACCGGTATGAAGCTGATAGGCGGTTGCTCCAACGGTGATTTCCATCTGCCCATTCAGGAGCCACAAATGCTGTGTGATGCCTGCATTGGCCGCCTGTGATGCGAAGGTCACTCTGGCGCCTGCGGGAAATTCGACCTCGATCATGTCGACATTCGACCCCGTTGCCGGTGGTGAAACAGACCGCCGGATATAGCCCGTATCCGGATCACGCCAGACTGGCTGGCGATCATGCGTGAGCAAGGGAGAGGCGGGGGCTTCCGCATCAGCAAAGAAGGCTGAGAGCGATGTGCCGAGCGCTGCACAAATGCGCGCCAGAAGCTGTGCGGTGGGGCTGGTTTCGCCACGCTCGATCCGCGAGATCATGGCGCGGCTGACACCTGACGCATCACCAAGCGCATCCAGCGTCATACCTCGCGCAAGGCGCAGGCGGCGCAGATTTTCGCCAATGGCGTTGTCTAGATGCTCATTTATATTTTCCATTATCGTAGAATTAATATCTATTATAATGGAGTCAAGCAATTTCGAAAACAGAAACGGCGGGATTTCTCCCGCCGCTTTCCGTCTATCCTGTAATCCAGATTAACCCTGTGCCTTTAATTCAAGGCGGCGGCGATGCAGGACTGGCTCGGTGTAACCATTTGGCTGTTCGCGGCCCTTGAAAACCAGATCGCAAGCGGCTTGAAAAGCAATCGACTTGTCGAAGTTTGCGGCCATCGGGCGATAAAGGGGATCGCCTTCATTCTGCTTGTCCACGACGGCTGCCATGCGCTTCAGCGTTTCCATGACTTGCGCTTCCGAAACCACGCCATGATAGAGCCAGTTGGCGATGTGCTGTGCCGAGATGCGCAGCGTTGCACGATCTTCCATCAGGCCGACATTGTTGATGTCCGGCACTTTCGAGCAGCCAACGCCCTGATCAACCCAGCGCACGACATAACCGAGGATACCCTGTGCGTTGTTGTCGATTTCGTGCTGGATGTCTTCCGGCGTCCAGTTTGGACGCGGGGCGACCGGCACCGACAGAATATCGTCGAGCTTGGCACGCGGGCGGCTCTTCAGCTTTTCCTGAACGCTTGCAACATCAATCTGATGATAATGAGTTGCGTGGAGCGTTGCAGCGGTTGGCGATGGCACCCAGGCGGTGTTCGCACCAGCCTTCGGATGGGCGATTTTCTGTTCCAGCATCGCAGCCATCAGGTCCGGCATTGCCCACATGCCCTTACCGATCTGCGCATGGCCGGAAAGGCCGCATTCAAGACCGATATCGACATTCCACTGTTCATAAGCGCCGATCCAGGCGGCCTGCTTCATGTCGCCCTTGCGGATCATCGGGCCAGCTTCCATCGAGGTATGGATTTCGTCGCCGGTGCGATCAAGGAAGCCGGTATTGATGAAGACGACGCGTTCCTTGGCAGCGCGGATCGCTTCCTTGAGGTTAACCGTGGTGCGGCGTTCCTCATCCATGATGCCGATTTTCAGCGTATTCGGCTTCATACCAAGCAGCTCTTCGGTGCGGGTGAAGATTTCATTGGCGAATGCCACTTCTTCCGGCCCGTGCATCTTTGGCTTGACGATATAGACCGAGCCTTCGCGCGAATTCATGTGGCGACCATTCGCGCCAATATCATGCAGTGCGATCAGGCTGGTGAAGGCGGCATCCATGATGCCTTCCGGCACTTCGTGACCTTCGGCATCAATGATCGCCGGATTGGTCATGAGGTGGCCGACATTGCGCACCAGCATCAGCGAACGGCCCTTGAGGCTGAGTTCCGAGCCATCGGCAGCCTTATAGCCGCGGTCGCCATTAAGGCGGCGCGTCATCTGCTTGCCGCCCTTCTCGAAGGTGTCTTCGAGCTTGCCATTCATCAGGCCAAGCCAGTTGCGGTAGACGGCAACCTTGTCTTCCGCATCGACTGCTGCAATCGAATCTTCGCAATCCTGGATCGTGCTGACGGCCGATTCCAGAACCATGTCTGCGATATGCGCCGGGTCAGTCTTGCCGATCGGGCTGTCCGCATTGATTACGATGTCAACATGCATGTTGTTCTTGGCCAGCAGCACATTGGTCGGTGCCGCCGCATCGCCATTATATCCCTTGAACTGGCTCCCGTCCTTCAAGGCGGTGCTCGAACCGTCGGCAAGCGTTACAGCGAGTTTGCCGTCCGTGACGGAAAGGCCGGTGACGTCGGCCCACTTGCCCGCATTGAGCGGTGCACTTTCGTCGAGGAAATTCTTGGCCCATGCGATGACTTTTTCGCCGCGCTTCGGGTTGTAGCCTTTGCCTTTTTCCGCGCCATCATCTTCAGAGATAGCATCGGTGCCGTAAAGCGCGTCATAGAGCGAACCCCAGCGTGCATTGGCAGCATTGAGCGCATAGCGGGCATTCATGACCGGAACGACAAGCTGCGGTCCTGCAATATGCATGATTTCCGGATCGACATTGGCGGTCGAGACCTTGAACTCTCCGCCTTCGGGCAGGAGATAGCCGATATCTTTCAGGAATTGCTGGTAATCAGCCTGCGAATAGCGTTTGTCGCGATTATCCTTATACCAGGCATCGATCTTGGCCTGCAGGTCGTCGCGCTTCTTGAGGAGGGCGCGATTCTTCGGTGCGAGATCGCGGATGATGGCGGCGAAGCCCTTCCAGAAGGCGTCTGGTTCAACGCCAGTGCCGGGTGCGGCTTCCTTGGCCAGAAACTCCACCAGTTCAGGGGCAACGCGCAAGCCTTCTATCTCAACGTAGTTACCGGCTTTCTGAGAAACCATGGCTCTGCCTCCTTCAAAATAAACAAAATCACCGCCAGCACTCTTCAGTGCCAGCTATCATGCTGTCTTTGAACCGCTTTAGCGCGCTTTCGTCAATCAGCGTGCGGGCACATCATCTGTGACGCTGCGGCGAAAATAGTTTTACAGCGACAGTCTTGCGCGGATATCGTCAGGCGTAAAGCCCTGTTCGCGCAAGCTGCTGAGTGCCGTATCCCTGCGGCTTTTGGATAGTTTCAAACCATCGTCGCCCAGCACCAGATCATGATGATGATAAAGCGGTTCCGGCAGGCCCAGAAGCTTTTGCAGAAGCCGATGCACGGATGTTGCATGAAACAGATCGCGTCCGCGGACAATATGGGTGATGCCTTGCAATGCATCATCCACCACGACGGAAAGATGATAGCTGGTGGGAGTGTCTTTGCGCGCGATCACCACGTCACCCCATTGCGCAGGATTTGCCTCAATAGGCCCAATGCTGATTTGGGTGCCGATTTCGTTCCAGAACAGCGTTTCGCCAGCCACCTCGAGCGCTTTCTCCATATTGAGCCGCCATGCATAGGGGGCACCGGAGACGATGCGCTCCATCTGCTCTTTTTCGCTCAAGTTTCGTTCGCCCTGCGGATAAAGCGGTGTACCGTCAGGGTCGGCGGGCCATTCCTGGCCTTTGGCATGTGCTTCGCCGATGATCTCGCGCACTTCGGTGCGGCTCAGAAAGGCGGGATAGACGAGCCCCTTCTCGGCAAGCTTGGTCAGTGCATTGCGATATTCGCCGAAATGCTCTGACTGGCGGCGTACCGGCTGTTCCCATTCAAGCCCGAGCCAGTGGAGATCATCGTAGATGCCCTGTTCAAGTTGCGGTGTGCAGCGGGCGGTGTCGATGTCTTCCATGCGAAGCAGAAAGCGCCCTTCGCTTGTCCGTGCCATTTGTGCATTGAGAAGTGCGGAATAGGCGTGGCCAAGATGCAATTGCCCATTGGGGCTTGGAGCGAAGCGATATACGGGCTGGGTCATGATCATGTCAGTTGATTGTCATCTGATTGCATTGGTATTTTGCAGTTACAGCATTGGCCCGAAAATCGGAATCGATTTTCGGAAAGCACGATGCGTAGGTTCGATAGTTTAGAGCGTCCTTTGTGCGTCCGAAAGGACGCGCGGCGCTCTAACTGAAACGGAAGGCCAGGCGATGCGGCGGATCGATACATTGGACGATATTGAAGCCGGGCTCGAAGCACTGGGATTAGCCGACGCACGGTTGCTTGATATCCGCAGTCGGTCCCACGCTGTTCCGCTTCGAAGGTCTCAGCCGGGCTTTGAAAGTCTTGCCTCGATTATCGTTGCGCAACAGGTTTCAACTGCAAGCGCGGCAGCAATATGGGCGCGGTTCAAGCAGGTGATCGATCCGATGACACCCGAGGCTTATATTGCAGGCGGGGAAGAGGCATGGCGTTTTGCCGGGCTTTCGCGACCAAAACAGAGAACGCTGTTTGCTTTGAGTGAAGCTTTGGCAGAAGAGGCAATCGATCTGCATGGGCTGTGCGATTTGCCTGCCGAAGAAGCGATCAGGGCGCTGACCGCTATCAAGGGCATCGGTCCATGGACGGCTGAAGTGTATCTGCTGTTTGCCGCTGGTCATCCCGACGTGTTTCCGGCTGGCGATGTGGCGTTGCAAACGGCTGTCGGTCACGCTTTTGCGCATGAAACGAGACCGGATACAAAGGCGCTTCGCTTGCTTGCGGAAGACTGGGCGCCATGGCGCGGTGTGGCAGCACGTTTGTTCTGGGCATATTACGCTGCGATCAAGGGACGGGAGGCTGCGCCCCTTCTGTAAAAGTTGCGTGTTTCCGGGGACATAAATGCGTTTCTGCTTCACAATGCTGTCACGTCGGGATTACATTATTTGCATCAGGTGAATGACGGCATTTCGATTCGCAGAAACTTGGTATCCTGCCTATCGCACTGCTGCCTTACAGCGGTGGCCCCGCTGTAACCATCTGTTTCTACGCATTATCCTACGCAAAGCCGCTTAGCACTTTTGCTGGAAATGCTATTACAAGGTTGGAGCGTTGTAGGTTGCGCCCAGAATGGACGCGCGGCGCTTCGATGAAGAGCGCAATTCCGTACGGAAAGCCATTCGCACTTTTCCTTTCGGAGTTGCTCTGAAGGAGGTGCGCCCTTGAATGTAGCCGTCTCTCCCCGAACCGTTTCGAGCAGTGGTTTGCCTGCTCTGGTTCTCAATGCGGATTATCGGCCGCTCAGCTATTACCCTTTATCGCTCTGGTCCTGGCAGGACGCGATCAAGGCAGTCTTTCTTGAACGCGTGCATATCGTGGCGGAATACGATCAGGTTGTATCCTCGCCATCGTTTTCCATGCGTTTGCCAAGCGTGATCTGTCTGAAGGATTATGTGAAGCCGCCGCGCTATCCGGCGTTTACGCGCTTCAATCTTTTTCTGCGTGATCGTTTTGAATGTCAGTATTGCGGCTCACCGCATGATCTGACGTTTGATCACGTCACCCCGCGTTGCCATGGCGGCGAGACGACGTGGGAAAATGTGGTCGCCGCGTGTTCGCCTTGCAATCTGCGCAAAGGCGGCTTGATGCCGGCAAGCGCACATATGTGGCCGCGCCAGAAGCCGGTCCAGCCCACTGTGCAGGATCTGCATAACAATGGGCGTCTTTTCCCACCCAACCATCTCCACGACAGCTGGCTCGACTTTCTTTACTGGGATGTCGAATTGGAGCCTTAGTATCTGTTCCAAAAGTCGCCATGCCGATCTGCAAATGGCAATTTGTCTGCGTTCCGATGCTCATGTACCCAAAAGTACACTCCGCTTCGGTACTCGAAAATCACCATTTTCGCCACGGCCTGCCGTTTTTTGATCAAGATATTTGAGCTCTTGCTAAGAAAGAAAAACTTCCTCAGAATTCGCTCTTACTTCCCACCTTTTGCAAAAGCGCCGTAGTAGCCAATCGCTGCAAAGAGCAGGCTTGCGACGACGTTCCATCCGGCAAATGACAGGCCGAGGAAGAAGCCCGGTGCGCTGTCACACGCAGGCGGGCGGGTCGCGTTGAGATCGCCAAGCAGATTGCCTGCATCGAGTGTGACCTTCATGGTGGCCGCACTGCAATCAGCCGGACCCGGCCAGTATTTAAGTTCGACGCCGGTGTGATAGATGGCAAGCGCCAAACCAAAGGTCATCAGCAGCGCGCCGATCAGGATGAGACCACGCGTGAGAACCGGAGGCCATTTCAATCCATAGGAAATAAAGGCCGCAGCCAGAACCGGGACGCCGACATAATATGGCGTGCGTTCTTCAAGACAGAGCTTGCAGGGCATGAAGCCAGCCAGATGCTCAAAGCCTAAAGCCGTTCCGACAGTTGCGGCGAGGCCCACCGTCATGATGCCTGCGGTCCAAGCCTGCGTTTTGCCGACCGGTTTGTTAAGTGCAAATGCCATTTGAAATTTCCTGCGCCACACTGGCTCTGTCTATTTTTTCGCGCATCTTGTTCCGAAAACCGGTTCCCACTTTTCGGGATGCGCTCTAGTAATCAAAAATACTGCTTCGTCTCCAAGCAATTAAATTTGACTGACTTGAGGCAAAATCAAAAGTGAAGATATTTTACCGCTAAGAACAGCGCAATCAGCACCACGGCAACAAGGCCAGCCAGCAGACCAAGACGCTTTTCGATAAAGCCGCGGATTGGTTCGCCATAACGCTTCAACAGCCATGCAAGGAAGAAGAAGCGTGCGCCGCGCGCAATGATGGCCGATGCGATGAACAGCCAGATATTGATGCCCGCAGCACCGGACAGAATGGTGACAACCTTGATCGGCGGCAGGTGCGCGAGGCCTGATGTGATGAGCATCAGCAGAATCATGTCGGCGCTGGTCGTCCCGCGCATTTGCTCGAACGTGTCGAGCTTGCCATACATTTCAAGCACAGGCTTTGCGACCTGCTCATAGGCATGATAGCCGAGATACCAGCCCGCTATGCCGCCAAGAACGGAAAAGATGGTTGCGACGAGCGCATAGCGGTAGGCTTGCTCCGGGCGGGCAAGCGCCATCGGCAGATAGAGCACATCGGCTGGCACCAGAAACACTGAGCTTTCTACAAAAGCGATGAAAGCAAGCCAATATTCGGCAGACTTTCGGGCAGCAAGCGAGATCGTCCAGTCATAGAGTCGGCGCAGCATGAAGTTTTCCGGATTTTTTGCGGGCAAGCACCCAGGGATTGTCTGCGTCGTCTATAAATAAAAAAAGTGGCACGAACAATGCGTGCCACCTTTTAATGTCGCTAAGCGTAATTTCAGCGCTTGTAGGCGCTGCAGATGTACTTGGTTTCGAGATATTCCTCGATGCCATATTTCGAGCCTTCGCGACCGAGGCCCGACTGCTTCACGCCGCCGAATGGTGCGACTTCGTTGGAGATCAGGCCGGTATTGTGTCCGACCATGCCATATTCCAGGCCTTCGCTGACGCGGATCGCGCGGCTGAAGTTCTCGGTATAGAAGTAGGCAGCCAGACCGAAGATCGTGTCGTTGGCAGCAGCGATAACTTCTTCTTCTGTGTCGAAGGCAAAGAGTGGTGCGAGCGGGCCGAAGGTTTCTTCCTTGGCAACAAGCATATCCGAGGTGACGCCGGTCAGAATGCCCGGTTCAA
This sequence comes from Brucella pseudogrignonensis, assembly GCF_002252525.1. Classification (GTDB taxonomy): domain Bacteria; phylum Pseudomonadota; class Alphaproteobacteria; order Rhizobiales; family Rhizobiaceae; genus Brucella; species Brucella pseudogrignonensis. The sequence continues at coordinate 38,941 of NZ_NNRM01000012.1, read as the reverse complement.
AAAACAGGCCGCCCAGTTCCTTGCCGCCTGAGATGAGCTTTGCACCTTTTGAAACCGCATCTTCAATATGCGCTTTGACCTTGGTGATGGCTTTTTCTTCGATCATCGGGCCGATGACGACGCCTGGCTCGGTGCCGTTGCCGACTTTCAGCTCTTTCACTTTCGCTGCCAGTTTTTCAGCGAACTTGTCGTAAACGCCGCGCTGGACATAGATGCGGTTGGCGCAAACACAGGTCTGACCGGCATTGCGATATTTGGAAAGCATCGCGCCGTCCACAGCAGCGTCGATGTCTGCATCGTCGAATACGATGAAGGGTGCATTGCCGCCAAGCTCAAGTGAGATGCGCTTGATGGTTGGGGCGCACTGCGCCATCAGCAGGCGGCCAACTTCGGTCGAGCCGGTGAAGGAAAGCTTGCGGACAATGTCATTGCTGGTGAGTTCGGCGCCGATTTCGCGGGCCTTGCCGGTCACGATCTGCAGAACGCCTGCAGGAATGCCAGCCTTTTCAGCCAGAACACCAAGCGCAAGCGCGGTTAGCGGGGTGAGATCAGCCGGGCGGACGATCATCGTGCAGCCAGCAGCCAGTGCGGGCGCTGCCTTTCGCGTAATCATTGCCGCCGGGAAGTTCCATGGCGTGATTGCAGCGGTCACACCGACTGGCTGACGGATGACGGTCAAGCGCTGGCCGGGCTGTGTTGCCGGAATTGTGTCGCCATAGACGCGTTTGGCTTCTTCTGCGAACCATTCAATGAAAGATGCAGCATAAAGAACTTCACCACGCGCCTCGGCGAGTGGTTTGCCCTGTTCCGATGTCATGATAAGGGCAATGTCGTCTGCACTGGCGACGATCAGATCAAACCATTTGCGCAGGATTCCAGCGCGTTCTTTGGCGGTCTTCGCAGCCCATGCCGGAAGTGCCTTGTTCGAAGCGTTGATTGCTTCTTTAATAGTATCGACAGAGAGGGAAGGAACGGTGCCAATGACAGAACCATCTGCCGGATTGGTTACGTCAATGGTCTTGCCGTCTGCTGCGTCGATCCAGTTTCCATCCACAAGGCATTGCGATTTAAGCAGTGAGGGGTCTTTCAAAGCGAGCATATCTGATATTCCATCCCGATGTTGCGTCAGACGGTCGTTCATTATATTGAACGACATACGATATACTGAATAAATCAGCCGGCAGCGCTAAAGTCAATTCGCCTGTCGATTGGTCAAAGAGGGCATATGGACAAAACCTTACTCGATGAAGAAAGTTCCTTGAAACTGGTTCCGGCTGTGGTCAGGGCAGCGCAAATTCTTGATTGCGTTGCCGAGAGCCGCGAAGGCATCAAACTTTCCGATCTCGTTCGCCAGACCAGCTTGCCCAAAAGCAGTGTTCACGGTCTTTGCCAGACTCTTACGCATTTGAAGTTATTGAAGCTCAATAGCGATGGAAGCTTT
>NZ_NNRM01000012.1:0-32500 GCF_002252525.1 Brucella pseudogrignonensis | reverse complement strand
CGTAAGCCTGTGAAGGGACAGTCGTGAGACATCCTGGAGGTATCGGAAGTGAGAATGCTGACATGAGTAACGATAAAGGGAGTGAGAGACTCCCTCGCCGAAAGTCCAAGGGTTCCTGCTTAAAGTTAATCTGAGCAGGGTTAGCCGGCCCCTAAGGCGAGGCCGAAAGGCGTAGTCGATGGGAACCACGTTAATATTCGTGGGCCTGCAGGTAGTGACGGATTGCGTGTGTTGTACATTCTTATTGGATTGAATGTGCAGCGAAGCGGTTCCAGGAAATAGCTCCTGCATATAGACCGTACCCTAAACCGACACTGGTGGACTGGTAGAGAATACCAAGGCGCTTGAGAGAACTGCGTTGAAGGAACTCGGCAAAATGCACGCGTAACTTCGGAAGAAGCGTGACCCTTATTTAGGCAACTAGATGAGGGTGGCACAGACCAGGGGGTAGCGACTGTTTACCAAAAACACAGGGCTCTGCGAAGTCGCAAGACGACGTATAGGGTCTGACGCCTGCCCGGTGCTGGAAGGTTAAGAGGAGATGTGCAAGCATTGAATTGAAGCCCCAGTAAACGGCGGCCGTAACTATAACGGTCCTAAGGTAGCGAAATTCCTTGTCGGGTAAGTTCCGACCTGCACGAATGGCGTAACGACTTCCCCGCTGTCTCCAACGCAGACTCAGTGAAATTGAATTCCCCGTGAAGATGCGGGGTTCCTGCGGTTAGACGGAAAGACCCCGTGCACCTTTACTATAGCTTTACACTGGCATTCGTGTCGACATGTGTAGGATAGGTGGTAGACTTTGAAGCAGTGGCGCCAGCCATTGTGGAGTCATCCTTGAAATACCACCCTTATCTATATGGATGTCTAACTGCGGCCCGTTATCCGGGTCCAGGACCGTGTATGGTGGGTAGTTTGACTGGGGCGGTCGCCTCCTAAAGAGTAACGGAGGCGCGCGATGGTAGGCTCAGAACGGTCGGAAATCGTTCGTCGAGTGCAATGGCATAAGCCTGCCTGACTGCAAGACTGACAAGTCGAGCAGAGACGAAAGTCGGTCATAGTGATCCGGTGGTCCCGCGTGGAAGGGCCATCGCTCAACGGATAAAAGGTACGCCGGGGATAACAGGCTGATGACCCCCAAGAGTCCATATCGACGGGGTTGTTTGGCACCTCGATGTCGACTCATCGCATCCTGGGGCTGGAGCAGGTCCCAAGGGTATGGCTGTTCGCCATTTAAAGCGGTACGTGAGTTGGGTTCAGAACGTCGTGAGACAGTTCGGTCCCTATCTGCCGTGGGTGTAGGAATATTGATAGGATCTGTCCCTAGTACGAGAGGACCGGGATGGACGTATCTCTGGTGGACCTGTTGTCGTGCCAACGGCATAGCAGGGTAGCTATATACGGACGGGATAACCGCTGAAGGCATCTAAGCGGGAAACCCACCTAAAAACGAGTATTCCCTATCAGAGCCGTGGAAGACTACCACGTTGATAGGCCGGGTGTGGAAGTGCGGCAACGCATGTAGCTTACCGGTACTAATAGCTCGATCGACTTGATCACTCCCATTTACAATATCCATCAAGCAAAGCTTGATGATGATAAAAGCACGAAAGACAATCAGCTTCTCATATTTGTGTTCTTCGCCGACCTGGTGGTTATGGCGGAGCGGCTGCACCCGATCCCATTCCGAACTCGGCCGTGAAACGCTCCAGCGCCAATGGTACTTTGTCTTAAGACACGGGAGAGTAGGTCGCTGCCAGGTCTGCTAAGCACACAAATAATTCCATCTTCTCAAATCAATACAAAACAGACATTCAACGCGGCAACCGCGAAAAAATACCCAACCGGTTCATAATAAACACCCTGGCGCGGGGTGGAGCAGCCCGGTAGCTCGTCAGGCTCATAACCTGAAGGCCGCAGGTTCAAATCCTGCCCCCGCAACCATCTTTACTTGCGATCCACCCCGCCCACCGGCGGGGTTTTTCGTTTGGGCGGAAATCATAAGGATTCCAGCGAGATCGCCCTGGACGTCGATCTCCACCTTACCTTCGACAGGGGTCAGCAAAATCCTGTCCACGAGAGAGCGCAGGATGTCCGCTGCCTCTATCCGCGTCTCTTCCTCTTCATCCTGCAAGGCCTCGTAGAGCTGCTGGACGCGGTTGCGATATTGCAGCGCCATGGAGGGATGGAGAAGTGGAGGCGGCTCTTCGGCTTCGGCTAGGAACAGCGCCAGCTCCTTCTTCCGGGCTTCCAGCAGGACCATCTTCGCGTTGATCGCATCCGCTGCGCCGCCCTTGAGGATCAGGTTGAGCAGTGTATCGAGCTCCCGGTCGATCCTGGCGACCTCCGCCTCGGCCGCGGCGATCCCCGCGCGGCCTTCCATGCGCAGCCGGTTCATTTCCTGGGTGAACACCTCGCAGAACCGGGCGAACAGTTCGGGATCAACGAGGCGGGTCCGGAGCGCGTTGAGCACCCGTGCTTCGAGTTCCTCGCGCCGGATGTTGACGCGGTTGTCGCAGGTTCCCTTGTTGCGCGCTGTCGAGCAACCGATCAATGTGGCTGAGATCGCCGAATAGCCGCCCCCGCAGCAAGCGCAACGCGTGAGGCCGGAAAAGAGATACCTGGGTCGGCGGCGATAGTTCATCTTGCGGATATCGGCGACACCGCTCTCGTCCCTCTCCGTCCGGTTTTCGCCCTGTCGCGCCTTCACGGCCTTCCAGAGATCGTCGTCGAGTATGCGCAGCTCCGGCGCCTCCTGAACGACCCAATCGGATTCGGGATTGGGGCGAGCCTGGCGCTTGCCTGTATCGGGGTCCTTCACGAAGCGCTGGCGGTTCCAGACGATCTTGCCGACATACATCTCATTGTTGAGGATGCCGTTCCCCCGCTTGGGGTTGCCGTTGATCGTGCTGAAGCCCCAATCTCCGCCGGACGGGGCGGCGATACCCGCCTTGTTCAACGCGAAGGCTATGGTCTTGGCCGACTTGCCGGCGGCATAGTCGCGGAAGATGCGGCGGACGACTTCGGCTTGAGCCTCGTTGATCGTGCGGTCTCCGCGGATCGGTTCGCCGTTGGCGTCGAACCTCTTTACCACGTCATAACCGTAGGAATTGCCGCCGCCCGATTTTCCGGCCTCAACACGGCCACGCTGCCCGCGGCGGGTCTTGTCGGCCAGATCCTTCAGGAAGAGCGCGTTCATCGTGCCCTTGAGCCCGACATGCAACTCGCTGATCTCGCCCTCCGACAGGGTGAGCATCTTCACGTCGGCATAGCGCATGCGCTTGTAGATGCCGGCGATGTCTTCCTGATCCCGGCTGATCCGATCCAGCGCCTCGGCCATGACCAGGTCGAAACGGCCGCGGCTGGAATCCATGATCAGCGCCTGGATGCCAGCGCGCTGGATCATGCTGGAGCCGGAAACGGCGTGGTCAGAGTATTCCTCGACAATGGTCCAACCCTGCTTCTCAGCATGAAGGCGGCACATCCGAAACTGGTCGGCGATGGACGCGTCGCGTTGACTGTCGGACGAATAGCGGGCGTAGATCGCGATCTTCAATGCGCGTCTCCTCTCTGCATCAAGAGGCGCGCTTCCCCCGTCGCCTCGTCGCCTTCACTTCCTCCGCGTAGCATTCCCGCGCAGCTTGCCGCGCCAAAAAGTCCACCAAACGCAAAAGCCGCGGGTCGGGATCGCCACGAGGAGTAAAGGTAAGTTCCGGTTCGTTGAGCAGAAGAGATTCGAGCAGCTCTTCGCGCTCGCTTCTCTTCATTTTCGCCGGAGTATGGGTTGATCGCACGCTCATGCCCGGTAGAGTTTGCCGGATATGAAGTATAAGCAACTGAAAACACGATAGAATGCTCGGCGACTATTGCTGTGTTCCGGCGTATGCTGGCGCGGCGCGGCGTACGTCCGCGCGCTGTGGCATAGCGAAATAACCTGTTCGCTTTTGTCTCCGAACCGACCATCGGTCGCACCGAGATGGCATTTTTCAGATCGCTCAACATGAACGCCATCGTAGCGTATTGCGTTTTACGATACAATCTCTTATCATGCGGTCAAGGAGAAAATTTATGGCCGCCAATGCCGAACGTAAGGAATATCCAATCTCGATGCGACTGCCGGAAGCGGATGTCGCGATGATCGATCGCGCGGCAACGCTGCGTGGGCGCTCGCGAACCGACTTCGTGCGTGACGCTGCGGTGCGTGCGGCCGAAGAAGTCGTCATGGAACAAAGCCTGATCCGCATGAGCCCGCAAGGGTTCGCCGGATTCATAGAGGTTCTCGCCGCCCCGGCAGCTCCGGTTCCCGAAATGGTCGAACTGGCCAGGCGGCCGGCGCCCTGGGAAGCCGGTTATGAGCCCAAGCGGTAAATCGTGGCGCTATCGGCTCCCGAACCACTCACCGCCACGCATGACGTGTCGGAGTTCTCCTGTGGAAACCCGACGCTTGATCACTGGCTGAAGACACGCGCTCTGTCCAATCAGCAGAAGGGTTTCACGGCCGTTCTCGTTGTTCACGAGGCTGGACGTGTCGTCGGCTACTACGGTCTTGCTCCGACCGCCGTTGTCCCGGGAGTGCTGCCGCGCTCGATCCGCACTGGTCAGCCGCCCGATCCGGTCCCCTGCCTTCTTCTCGGCCAGCTTGCCACCGATACGGAATGGTCGGGGCGCGGCATTGGCACGGGCCTGGTAAAGCATGCGCTTCAGCGCTGCGTTCAGGCCGCAAGTCTGATCGGCGGGCGCGCGCTGATGGTCAACGCCGTGGATAATGAAGCCGCGCAGTTCTGGCAACGGCGTGGTTTCCTTCCCACGCGGGACGATCCGCTTGTTCTTTTCCGCTCGATGGCCGCGATCGCAGCCTCACTCGCTGACGCCCAAACCGGCATTTAGCGGATGCGGGGACGCGCACCATCACGGTACTCCGGCGCCAGATCCGCGCGGCCTGCTGCCGAGCCCGTTCCGGGGCCGGACCTTGTCGGACGGTCACGCCAACATCGGCGAGATAACGGTGAAAGGCAAGAATTTCCGGTGAAATCACATTCTGTACTTGTTATCGTTTGAGGTAATATCGCGAAATCGGCTTAATACAGTACATGACGTCAAACCCTCCAACGAAGCATCACTATATTCCAGCGTTTTACCTGAGAAGATGGGCGGGTGGCGACGGCAAGGTCACGGAGTTCACCAAACCGCGTCATGACATCGTCGCGAGAAGGATCATGCCTGATCGCACCGGGTATCAGGAGCGCCTGTATGAACTGAAGGGCTTTGAGCCGAGCCTTGCGCAGCAGGTTGAAGAAAAGTTTTTCAAGCCGCTCGATACCTGGGCGTCCAACGCGCTCACCATGCTCGAACGACACGGCCACCAGGCGCCTTGGGACAGCCATAGCCGCTCGGCGTGGACGAGGTTTCTCCTGTCGCTGCTGCTGCGTTGCCCCGAGGATATCGAGGCTTTCAGGGAATGGTGGCACGAGGATTTCAGCCGCACCGACGCTGACGCTGAAGCGCGCTATCAGGCTGCGCGCGGCGCTGAAGATCCAGAGACCTTTGCCGAGTTCCTCGCCGGCCAACCGCTAGGCATCAAGGAACGCCATCAGTTCCAGGTCTTCTATTCCCTGGTCGACCACGACAGCGTTGGCGGCAAAATCAACGAAATGGACTGGCGCGTGCTGCAATCACCGCCAGCCGCCCCCGCATTCCTGACCTCCGACCGCCCGATAATCAGGACGAATGGCCTCGATCAGGAGGGTGACCATATCGCGCTGCCGATTGGTCCGCGCCTTCTCTTCATCGCCTCCCATGATCGCGGCTTTCTCGATGGAGTCCTGCGCACAAACCAGATCGCTCTCGTGAAGGAATGCAATCGGCAGGTCGTCGAAGGCGCATCGCGGTTCGTCTACGGCATGGATCAGAATCAGGCGCGCTTCATTCAGAACCGCTTCGGCAGGACGCCACAGCCGCGTCTGATGGAAAGCATCGTTCAACGGCGACGAGACGAAGCGGCGCGTCAGGCCAAATAGCGTGTTCGAACTAGGAGTGTCATAATGGGGGGAACAACAAGAATGAATTTCCTGAATCTGGACGACAAGGAACTCGATCAACACATCTATCGCATCATGCCGCAGGAGTACGTTTTCACGCTGTTCAGCGACAGCCAGAACGTCCTGAGCAAGATCAGCAATTGGAAGGATAAGTTTGAGAATTTCCAGCTCAACCTCGGCGGAACGTTGGATGGAGAACGGTTCGATTACGGTTTCAAGGATGATTTCGTCGGCCAATGCTGGACGCGGCACAGCCTCTCGGAAGCGATGTGGGGAATTTATGCGAACGATCCGAGTAAGAGGTATCTGCGTATCCGTTCGACGCCACGCAAACTGCTGACATCGCTTGCCGCAGCTCACCCTCGCATGCCTCAAGACACCTGTTTTGTAGGCGCCGTCAGCTATGAAACCGAGCCGGTCCTGAAGGAATATCTGGCCAACAACGGACGCCTGGAAATCTCGGCACGAGGACTCGTCCGATCGCTTCTTCTCAAGCGTCGGGCCTTCAAGCACGAGGCCGAAATACGCTTGCACCACTTCGGCGATGCGGGCAACTGCGATCCCCGCGGTCTTTATCGGTATCCGGTCGACCCTCACGATATGATCACACAGATCATGGCCGATCCGAACCGGGATCGACGGGGCTGGAAGGCCGACAGGGCGGCAATCGCGAAAGCGACGGGCTTCTCGGGCCAGATCAAACGTTCGAAGATCTACGATCCTCCCGGTTGGGATATCCCCGCCTTCACCTCTTGAAGCCTTCGGCCTGAGGCAGTCGCTGTTTTCATGGCGCCGAAACGGATACCACGGTGGTGCGATTCGCTCCCGTTGATCAGGCGAGCGCCTCAACGCCCCAAATCGAGGTGTCCGGGAACAACCCCTTTTCTGCGATTGCGGCGAGCGCCGCCGGCACGTCCGGCACGAAGAGCACCACGGCAAGATCCGTCATGGCGCGTGAGCAGCATACGTAGAAAAGACGCCGGGTGCGATCGAGGACCGTCTCTTCGCCAGCCTCAATCCGGGCTTGGTCATTCTCAGAAAGCGGTACGTAGCCGAAGTATTTCCCGTAAGAGTATTGGTGGAACGCCGCCTCCTCGTCATCCACCACGACGAGGACCCGCTCGAACTGCGCTCCCTTCACCCCGTGGTGCGTCGCGAACGGCGACTCCTCGGTGAAGTAGCGGCGGTACGCCCAGAGCTCGTTGACGCTACAGGCGAGTAAAGCCTGAACATTTGCGAAGCCGCTGCTACCGTCGTCCACCGGCCCGTCAACGAGATGCGGTCCGAAGCGGTCATCCAGTCGAAGCAGTTCCGTATCGTGGACGTGCCGCATTACCGCGCCGACTGTCGCTTGCGAACCGTCAGCAAGCATCGCTACAAGGTGATCGACCGCATGCTGCAGTCCTGTCAGCACAGCCGCCGCTGGCTGGCCACGCAGGCGATCGGGCTGGAGCTTGGGGCTGGCAAGACGCAGGATCGACATGACCGTAAAGCGGTCGCCTTGCCGAACTGCCGAGACGATCGGCAGGATCTGTTGCGCTATAGGTCGAAGCGGCCAGGCGGAGCCGTCAGCGATTCCTTCGGCAAAGCTGGTCGGGGCGTGATCGTTGAGCGCAGAGTAGAGGCTCGGAAAGCCGAGCCGGACGGCGGCCATCCGGTGAACCAAGACCAGCAGCCTGACATCGCCCTCGGAGACATCGCTCAGCCAAAGCTCGTCTTCGGTTTGCGCTGCGAGCCATGCACGAACCGCGGCGAGGCGAGCGCTTCGCTGATGGTCGGCCGGCAGAACGAACAGGTTGGCCGTGCCAACCACGGGCTGTTCTACTTCGCCGACCTTGATCCGGCGTCCACGTGTCTGGACGAGACCGTCGCCGCCGGCGCGGATGGCGTTGACGACCGCGAGAACTGACGTCGGGCAACGAAAATTCTCCGGCTTGCTGATGTTTGCCCAGCCTTCGTCAAGCGGAACAGCGCCGCTGCCGCTCATATAGATCTTCTGCATCGGATCGCCGAAAAATCCGACACACAATCTAGGCTGCTCGGCTGCGATCGAGCGCAATGCCTCGACAACTTCCGGGTTGGTGTCCTGGCTTTCGTCGACAAAGATGAATGGGAAACGGCTGGCGATCACTCTGCGCAACAGTGGATGCGCGCCGACACAATAGGGCGTCAGTTTGAGGACGTCATCATGACCCAGAATACCTTCGGCATAGCTGCTGCCAGTGCCGTAGGTGAACCTATCCACCGACGCAATCGCGCCCAACTGAGCCTCGAGTTCGGCGATCTCGATCTCTAACCGCGCCTTGGTTCGTGGCTGCGTGCGTGGCTTTTCGTAATGCGCTCGCCGCTCGGCGATCTTCTCCTCGATTCTGACGCCAACCCAGGTTGCAATGTCGCTTTGGAACGGCCGGATCACCGACCACAGGAAGCTATGGATCGTTGAGATGTGGAATAGCGGCGAGACGCCGACATCCTCAGAAATCTCGCCGGCAGCGACTTCTGTATAGGTGATGCAGGCGATCTGCTGCCCCGCGCGACGCAGAGAAGGGCCACGGGTTCGAGCGAGATGGTCAAGGGCCTTGATCAGCGAGGTTGTTTTGCCGGAGCCGGCCCCTGCGACCATCACGAAGGAACGGGGAACTTCTCCATCAAGACAGGCACGAACCTCGACGTCCGCGGGTGTGTCCGGGCTGCCGATGCGACTGGTCATGCGGCAAAACCGTTGCCAGCGGCGGACACGGCGAGGTGGACGGCGCCTTCAGCGCCAGTGTCGCCGTGCTCGCCGTCAGCCCCACCATCGCTGCCTTCGTCTTCGCTCTCGTCCTCGTCATCAGGTTCCGGTTCGGGTGGCGCGATTTCACCCTCCAGCCAACGTAGCCCTTCTGCGATATATTCCGGCACAATCCACTTGGTCGGATCCTCAGCTAGCAACGCCAGAGCAAAGTCGGTCTTGCTGAAACTCTTCGCCTGAACGCGCTTGTGGATACGGCTGACGAGCTCAGCCAGCGTCTTTTCGTCGTTCTTCGCGATCCTCAACTGAAGCAGCCGGCGATCCTTGTGCTGGCACCACTCGAGGTTCTCAAGCGCGAAAGCCTCCTCAAGCGTTCGTCCTGCGAGCGCGGCCGTATCGTGACCCCAACTGACGTCAGTGCGGCATTGATAGGCAACCCGAACAAGCGCGTCATCGTCATTCACACGAGCCTGAGTCTTGTCGTCGGCCGTCGCATCCCAGAGCGCCTCGACGGTCCCGCATTTAGGCAGCCATTGCAGCAACGTCTGATTGGAGGTCGCCGCGCCTGGATGCCCGGCAATGCAGGCCTTGCCCGGCTTGTCGCCCGCCGCTGGCGCCGCCTCTTCGCCTTCATCATCCTCGTCAGCGGCGCCGAGATCGGGCTCCTCCTGTGCGGCAGCCTCACTCTGTTCCGTGGGCCCACCAGCTTGGCCTACGACGGCGTCTTCGCCTTCGGCCAAGACCGCTGGACCGAACACACTGTCAAGGTCGGTTATTATGAGGGTGGTGAGGCCGAGAAATTCGATCAGCGCCTTGAAGCGGTAGCCGAAAGCGCCACCAATCTCTAGAATGGTGAGATATGTCGATTGCAGTCGCGGAGCAGCAGTCTCGATCATTTGCGGCAGCAATAGCCGTTCGACATTGCCCTCAACGAGCACGGCGGCGTCTGCGAAGAACAGATCGCAATGCGCGAGCTTGAGGTAGCGTTCAAGGAAGGTGCGAATATCCGGGGCGGTGCTGTCGTAGAATGCAGAAAGGTTGAGCACGTCGGACGTCGACTCGGCGTTCGCGCGCGAACGCCGAAAATAGCGGATCGGCCGAAAGCCTCGCTCGTAGAGGATATGGGTCGAGTGCGTGGTGACGACGACCTGGCTTGTGTAAGCGGTCCGGTCGACACCCTTGAGCGCGAGGATGTCCATCACCTTGCGAATGAAAGCTTGCTGGAGCTGCGCGTGCAGGTGCGCCTCTGGTTCCTCGATGAAGATCAGATGGACCGGCGGACGGTTTTCTTCGATAGCCAGCCATTGCGCATGGAGGTCGAGCAGTTCAACGACCATAAATATGAGGTTCTTGAACCCTAACCCGTTGTAGCGGTCAGGCAATGTCGGGGGATCGGCCGCACCATCGTCTGGGCCGAGCGCATAGTGGACCAAGGCCGCATCACGGCTGCTCATGATCTGTGCCGGATCGAGCGCGGAGCGGATCATCATGCGAGGGTTGGAGAGTCCGGGATATCCGAGCTTCGATAAGCTCTTCAAGGTCGGCTCAAACACTCTCTCCAGATGCTGGTTGAGCGCGATCTCCGATTGAGCCAATGCGCGAAGCGCCTCGAGGTCGTCACCCTTCTGCTCAAGATTGCGCCCGTAGAAGCGGCTGAGGACTCGCGACAGGTCCTCGGCCCGACCTCCTCCAGCGCTGTCGGACAGGTGACGCTGGGCGTCCAGGAAATCGATGCGCAGGATGCTGTTGAGAATTTCGCGGCCGCTGCGATCCCGACCCGCAAGCGACGAGGGTATGTAGCCGTCCTCGGCGACCATGTCGGTGTCGAACCGCGCCGGATCAAGCACAAAGTAGCGCAGCTCATATTCATCATGCAGAGTATCGCGCAGATAATCACGAAGGTGTCGTGGCGCCGGGTCAAACACCGGAGCGCCGTTCGCATCTTTCTCGACTGCAGCGAGCGCGCGCTCGCGGGCCTCAATGAAACGGTCACGTGTCGCGTCAGGGTCTATCGGCGCATAGGCAACACGCATCCCGACGAGGGTGCTGTCCCAAGCGAGACTAGGCAGCAGGTCAATGGCACGATGAACATCCTCCGCCCCGATTTCCAGCCAAATATCGACTTCCATGGTCGGCAACGCCAGACTGTCGTCGCCCGCACCGAATGCCACGATCCCCGGCCATAAATCCGCGCTGAAATCATGGATGTTGAAACGGCCATGGCCGGTGAAGAGCTGGAGTGCGTGGCCGACGGACGTCTTGCCACTATTATTAGCGCCGACGAAGATGGAAATATCAGATGCGAAGTCGATAACAACATCTTGTAGCCGTCGAAAGTTGCGGACAGCAAGCTTCCTTAAATGCATCGTTCCCGCCCTCCCGATTCGTGCTCGCCGGAATCCAATGTAACTTGATCTAACAGCTATTTGTGCTCTGCTCTATGAGCTTTTAGCAGAAGATCGAGTGCCGACCACGTTCCGGTTCGCCGAAGTTAGAGTAAACAATCGGCCTCTCACATTGGTGGATTTGCGTGCCCACGAGACTTCTCAAATCATAGCAGAGACCGCGTGGCCATTTCGCAGCCGAGCAGCAGCAGGCAAATCAGGAAGCCGCGGCGAAAGGCGAGCGGGCTGATCCGGTTGCGAACGCGCTGCCCCGCCCACATGCCCGCCAGCGCTGGCAAGACTGCGAGCGCCGATAGCGAGAGACGATCGGCCTGGAATGCCCCATGCGCGCCAAGTCCGATGGCGAGCGCGATCGTCGACACGGTAAACGAGAGGCCGAGAGCCTGCACGAGGTCGTCCTTCGACAGACCAAGCGCCTGGAGATAAGGAACTGCCGGGATGACGAAAACGCCGGTTCCCCCCGCCACGGCTCCTGTGATAGCGCCGATCAGCGGTGACAGCCACGGCTCGGTACGGCGCGGAACTCTGATCTGGCGCGCGAACAGTGTATAGGCCGCATAGACGACGAGCGCGATGCCGAGAAACGCTGTCGTAAGCTTTGTGTCGCCGCCGGCGATCCATGTCGATCCGAGCACGGTTCCCGCGACGACAGCCAGCATCATCGGCCAGAGCCGCCGCAGGAGCGGGACGAAGTTCGGGCCGGCCAGGAGCTGCCAGACATTGGTGACAAAGGACGGCACGATCAGCAGGCTTGCGGCCGCTAGCGGCGAGACAAGGGCACCAAGCACGCCCATCGCCACGGTAGGCAACCCCATGCCGGTGACGCCCTTGACGAGGCCGGCCGCGAAGAAGGTCGCAACGACTGCGGCCAGTAACGGTGTGGAAAGATCAAACATTGCCCATGACTGTCGAGCGGACGTCTTCGCGCAATGCGGAAAGACCGATGCGTGACTTCGGCTATGCCGAAGGCAAAAATGCGACTATACGTTCAGCATGCGTTTCGACCTGATTGATCTGCGCCTTTTCCTGGCCGTCGTCGATGCCGGTAGCATCACCCATGGCGCGGCCGATGCAGGGATGTCGCTGCCGGCTGCCAGCGAGCGGTTGCGCGACATGGAGGCCGCAGGCGAGGTCCTGCTGCTCCAGCGCGGCCGGCGGGGCGTCAGTCCGACCGAAGCCGGCGAGGCGCTCGCCCACCATGCGCGCACGATCCTGCATCAGATGGCGCAGATGCGCGGTGAGATATCCCGCTACGCCAAGCGAATGCGCGCAAGCGTCCGCATCTTCGCCAATACGGCGGCGGTTACGGAATTTCTGCCCGCACGGCTCGCGCCCTGGATGGCAGCCCATCCACAGATCGACATCGAACTGAAAGAAAGGCAAAGCTCTGAGATCGCGCGCAGCGTTGCCGCGGGCTTTGCCGAAATCGGTATCCTGTCCAGCGCCGCCGAGATCGCCGACCTCATATCGCACCCCTTCGCCATCGACCGGCTGGTAGCCGTCTTCGCGCTGGACCATGATCTTGCGAAAAAGCCCCAGCTTCGCTTCGCCGATCTGCTCGATCATCCTTTCATCGCCTTGGCGGACGGAGCTTTGCAACAGCACCTAGAGATGCAGGCTGGCCAGCTTGGGACGAAGTTGAAGTTGCGCGTAGCGCTTCGCAGTTTCGAAGGTATCTGCCGAATGGCCAGCGAGGGCGTCGGCGTCGGCATCGTACCGGAAACGGCAGCGCGGCGCTTGAGGCGATCCGCACGTATTGCAATGGCTCGGCTTCAGGACGGCTGGGCGACGCGCGAACTGTCCGTTTGTGTTCGCAGCGAAGCGGAGCTGACCGCGCCCGCGCGCAGTCTGTTCGAGCATCTGACATCGGCAACGCACGCCTGATGGGCCGTGATGGACATCATCTCAAGCCAGGCCCTCCAGCTCGAGCGCCTGCTTCACCGCCAGACGTTCCAGCACCTTGTTCATCAGCTGTGCCCAGTTCGGCCAGCTCGTGTCCATCTCAAGACCGATCCGCCGGCCCCAAAGCCAGAACACGACCAGATAGGCATCGACGACCGTGTATTGGCTGGGCACTGCCCATTCGCGGCCATCGGACAGGATATGGTCGATATGATCGTAGGCGGTGAGGATGTTCTCCATCCCCTTGCTCTTCACTGCCTCATGGAGCGCCGGATCGGCCACGAACCGGTGCGGACGCCAGAGCTGGCCATAGCCGATGCCGTGTAGATCGATCGAGATCCAGCTCAGCCATTCCAGGCATCGGGCTTCACCGGCCGGATCGGCAGGCAGCAGTTTCGCCTCGGGATGGCTTCGAGCAAGAAACAACAGGATGGCGACGGCTTCGGTTAAAAGGTCCGGTGCGCCTCCAGCGCCACCGGGAACGCCTGTCAGCGCCGGCACGCGGCCTTTCGGGTTGAGCGCCAGATAGTCCGCCGTCGTCGTGCCTTCGCCGTTTTTGGCTGAGCGGACCTCGGCCTCGTAAGGCTCGCCAATCTCCTCCAGCACGATGTGGATAGCGAGCGAGCAGGCGCCGGGCGAGTAAAAGAGACGGTGCATGAAAACCTCCCGTTCAAGGATCGATGACGTGGCCGCGCCATGGATTTCGGCCGTCGCGAAGCCACAGAAGCGTCTCCAGCCAGAAGCCGGAGGCATGGCTGTCGTGGAACAGGCCGAAATGTCCGACCGTGTCGCGGCCAAAGTCCGACGGCCGTAGCAGCACCGCGATTCGCTCGGCGCTGCCGGTGTAGTATTTCAACGTCCGGCGAATGGCGGCCGGCGTCCCAAGCTCGTCGTCGGACATGGCCACTGCCAGGATCGGCGCCGTGACGGCAGCCATGCGGTCGAGCGCGCCCCGCCTCACCGCGCGCGGATGGCTATGCTCGAAACGCGGCCGGCGAAAACTCCATTCAAGAGCGACGCCAGCCGGCAGGTCTTCCAGCCAACCCAGCCGGCGGCCGGGAAAATAGCCAAAGGCAAGTGTCAGCGCGGGCATCGCGACATGCCATTTGAGAAACAGGTGGAGCCGCCGATGCAAGGCGTAGTCGCCCCACCAGGCATATTGGGCGCCAACGGTCAGCATGCGCTCGATGCGGCGAGCACTCGCAGCGAGTCCCGGCAGGAAGCCGCCGACGCTGTGCCCGACCACCAGCACTCTGTCATGACGACCCTGCTGCTCTATGAACCTGATGGCGGCTTCAAAATCCAGCTCGCCCCAGTCACGCCAGCGATAGCCGCAGCCATGCAGACGGACGGGCCGCGACAGCCCGATGCCGCGATAATCATAGGTCAGCACGTCGAATCCGTGCTCCACGAGGAAACGGGCATAGCGATGGTAATAGCGCGCGAGCACCCCGGTTGCAGGATTGATAATGACGGTCCCCATAGGGTCCGCTTGCCGGACCCGCCAGAGATGGCCGGCAAGCAGAACACCGTCTGGTGAGGAAAGCTCGACCGGCTGTCCTTCAATAAGAGTGGTGTTTGAAGACGGGTTACGCATGCCGGAAGGATAAACGTGTAGGCCGGTTGAGTATATTCACTAGTCGGTATACATTCGGGCATGGCTAGATCACTGAGACCGACACGCGAGCGCATCATTGAGGCAGCCGGGAAGCTGTTCCACGCGGAAGGCATCCGCGCCGTGAGCGTCGACGCGGTCGCCGAAAAGGTCGGGCTCACGAAGCGAACGCTCTATTATCACTTCCGCAGCAAGGACGACCTGATCGCCGCCTATCTCGAAACGCGCGACCAGCCGAACCTTGCGTTGTTCCAGCACTGGTTCGCCGAGACCGAGGGCAACACGGCGGACAAGGTGCAAGGCATTTTCCGCAATCTGGCGGCGTCTGCGCGGCATCCCAAGTGGAAGGGGTGCGGGTTCCTGCGCACTTCGGTCGAGCTCATCCACCTGCCGGGACATCCGGCGATCCTCGCGGGCCGCGCGCACAAGAAGCGGGTCGAGGACTGGCTCTGCGTCGTGCTGGAGGAAATCCGGGCCCCCGACGAAGCGCGCCGTCTCGCGCGGCAGATCGTTCTTCTTCTCGATGGCGCATTCGCCGTCGTGCTTCTGCACCGGGACACCAGCTATATGGACAGCGCCGGCGAAGCGGCTGCGCAATTGGTCCGCGGCTGATGCGAATGAACGAGTCGCAGGTCCGTCGAGATTGGCCTGCCGACTTGCGGCGATTTGGTCGAGAAGCTACGGCAGGAGGACCTGCGCATCGCTTTTGATCTGCTCATAGACGGGTTGGCGGATGCGGTTTCGGCTTGAGTAACCGTTTTCGGATACCTCGCCTGAAGGGCGTAATTACTGATAGTCGGCTTTGCGTTTTCCCGGGTTTACGATCCGATAGAACTTTGGGGGAAAGTCTTCCCCCTGGCCGGCGCCGAAGTCGCCGGCACACCCCCTTCTGCGGGGAGACCCCGCAACGCCCCCCGAGAGTCAGAGTGCGGACTGGGTTAGCCGTGACGGGTTGAGGGCTGGGAGAGAGGCTCCCGGCGCCCGTCGCGGAGAACCGCGATGTCCAGACATGACCGCACCCCTCGCACCGGCTCCGACCGGACGAACCTTTACGACGAAATCACCGACAAGATCATCGCCGACCTCGAGGCCGGGCGCTTCCCGTGGGTGCAGCCCTGGGGCAAGGCCGAGGCCAAAGCCCCGCTTGGGCTTCCGAACAACGCCAGCACCGGCCGCGCCTATAGCGGCATCAACATTCTCATCCTCTGGGGCGCAGTCGTACAGCATGGCTTTCCCGGTCAGGGCTGGCTCACATACCGTCAGGCGGCCGCGCTTGGCGGAAATGTCCGCAAGGGCGAGCACGGCACCACCGTCGTCTATGCCGACCGCTTCATCCCCGAGGACGAGAAGCGGCGGGCGCGCGAAAGCGGCGAGGAAGCCCAGGCCATACCTTTTCTCAAGCGGTTCACCGTGTTCAACACGGCCCAGTGCGAGGGCCTGCCCGACGACATCACCGTTGCCGCGCCGCTCCCGCCGCCCGGCCTCATCGAACCGACGGTCGAGGCTCTCATCAAGGCGACCGCCATTGACTTCCGCATTGGTGGCGATCGGGCCTTCTACATGCCTACGCTCGACTACGTGGCCGTGCCACCGCCGCAAGCCTATTTCGAGCCGATCAACTGGCACAGGACCGCGCTCCACGAGATCGGCCACGCCAGCGGCCACCACAGCCGGCTGAACCGCGATCTCTCCGGTTCCTTTGGAACCAGGAAGTATGCGTTCGAGGAGCTCGTGGCCGAGATGAGCTCCGCCTTCTGCTGCGCCTCGCTCGGCATCGTCCCGACCGTACGACACGCCGATTATATCGGATCGTGGCTGGAGGTGCTACGCGAGGACAATCGCGCCATCGTCCGCGCCGCCTCGCAGGCCAGCAGAGCGGCCGACTGGATCTTGTCCTTCCTTCCCGAGACCGATGCTCCCGCCGCCGGCGCAATCGACAGAAGGGCGGCGTGATGCGTTTTCGTCGCTGGCATCGGTCCGCACCCTATGGAGACACGTCGCGTAAACGCGCGGCATTTCTCCGCAAGCAGCGCCTCCAACGCGAGGCGCTGCCGCTTTTCGCCGAAGAGATCGCCGCCGGTCAGCTCTCCGTCGACGAGGAAATGGCCCGTCGAGCTGTCTGGTGGGACGAGGCCGAACGCGAGCGCCGCCGTCAGCGCGCTGCCTGGTGGCGCAAGGGCCGCGCTCGGCTCTTCGCGCTTCCGGACACGCTGCGCGCGCGGGTGCGCGAGATCTGGCGGGCCTGCCCGTATCCGGCCGATCCGGCGAGCTTCGCCGATTTCCTCCATCAAATCGCGGTCGGGAAGCTAAACCCCTGGCGGCCACCATGGAAATTCCATGAGGACCGCGAGGCGCGGATCACGCGCGACCCGGCGACGTTCGACCAGGCCTTCCGCCAGATCGGCCGCAGACAGAAAGGCGACGGGCCGAAGACCACACCGGCCGACGAGCTGCTGTTCTGCGGGAATCTCGGCTCAGGCATCATTTTCTTGCGGTCGCGTGTCCGACCGATTGAGCGCCACGAAAGCTTCTACGTCTCCTACAGCCACCGCCCAAGCGTCTCCAACGACAGGGGCGGCCACTTCGTCGAGATCGAGGTGATGGGGGAGTGCTCGGATGCGGAGCTGTCAACAATAAAGCGGATCGCACAGGCCGCCGATACGCGCCTTGTCGTCATCCGTCGTGCAGCGCGCAGGATCCAGGCCACGGAGGGGGGCGGCCACCTCACACCGAGCCCGCCTTAGCCGCCGGAGAGGAAGAGGGGGGATGGGGATTTATGACGGGTTTAGGGCTGAGAGAGAGGCTCTCGGCGCCCGTCACGGAGTAGCCACCATGGCCCGAGCCAAGAAGAAGCCTGCCCTCGAACTGATCGAGTTCTCGCGAGCGCGCGACATTCCCTTCAACCGCATCCGTTTGTCCCACGACAATGTGCGCGAAACCGATGTCGAAGCCGGTCTCGACGATCTCGCCTATGACGTCGAACGACGCGAAGATCTGATCCAGGGCATCAACGTCCGCGCCATCCTCGATGCCGACGGCAACGAGACCGGAGATTTCGAGACGCCGGCCGGCGGCCGCCGTTTCCGCGTCATCGCCCGGCTGGTGGAGAGGGGCCGCTTCCCCGCCGATGGTCTGGTTCCCTGCATCGTCAAGAAAGCCAACGCCAAGACATCGGCCATCGACGACTCGCTCGCCGAGAACACGTTCCGGCTCGCGCTTCATCCGCTCGACCAGTTCAAGGCATTCAAGCGGATGGTCGACGGCGGCATGACCAACGCCGAGGTCGCGAGTGCTTATTTCACCACGGAGCGCTATGTGGATCAGCGCCTTGCACTGGCGAAGGTCTCGCCCACGCTCCATGCCGTCTATACAGAGAACAGCATGACGCTGGCGATGCTCGAGTCGTTCACCGCGCACCCGGATCACGCACGGCAGGAACAGGTCTGGGACGCCGTCCGGCAATCCCACCATCGCGAGCCCTGGCGCATTCGCAACATGCTGACCGAGACCAGCGTTCCCGCATCCGACAAGCGGGTGCTCTTCATCGGCCTCGACACCTATGTGGCGGCCGGCGGGCCGGTTCTGCCGCGTTACCTCTTCGACGATGAGGAAGACGGCTGGCTCGACGATGTGCCGCTTCTCGATCGCCTCGTCGCCGAAAAGCTTAAAGGGGTCGCTGCGGCGGTGGCCGCCGAAGGCTGGAAGTGGGTCTCGGCGGACCTCTATCTTCCATACGGCCATCAGTATGGGCTGCGACCCATCCCGGGCGAAATCGATGATTTGACCGAGGAAGAAAATGCGGCCTTCCTGGCGCTGCGCGACGAACACGCCGACCTCGAAGACAAATATCATGCGGTCGACGAACTGCCGCGCGAAATCGACTATCGTCTTGCGGAGCTTGAAAAGCAGATCGAGGCCTTCGAGCGTCGCCGGGTTATCTACGACCCCGCCGAGATTGCCATCGCCGGCGTCTTCGTCACTGTCGATGAGGATGGCGAGCTCGTTGTCGATCGCGGCTGGGTCCGTCCCGAGGACGAGCCGACCGCGTCCGTCGAGGGCGAAACGCCGGAGATCGAGGGCGACGGGGATGCCGACGGCGTGACCACGTCCGATGTCCAGCACGCCGTGATCACCGTCGGCGGTCAGCCGGTCGAGTTCGACGAGGAAGAGGACATGATCAGGCCTCTTCCCGAGAAGCTCGTCGCCGAGCTGACGGCACACCGCACCGTTGCGTTGAGCGACGCCGTGGCCGCCAATCCGCATATCGCCATGACGGCGCTGCTGCATCGTCTCGTACGCGACCGCTTCAAGCGGTCTCCGAGAGGCGCGACCGTTCAGGTCGAGGTTCAGGAAGTCTACTTCCGCGAACAGGGCATCGATCTCAAGAACAGCCCCTATGCGAAGTCGGTGGCAGAACGGCACGCCGGCTGGAAGGCAGGTATTCCGGCCGATGATGACGCTCTCTGGGATTGGCTCGACGCCCTCGATCTCGATAGCCGGCTGGCTCTTCTCGCTCATTGCGTGTCCTACGGCATCAACGCGCTCTACGAGCGGCCGAATCCGCACAGTGCCACCGGCATTTCTGAATACGACCTTCGCACCCGTATGGCCGAGGCCGACCGCCTTGCCCGCGTCACGGGTCTCGACATGGCGGAGGCCGGCTTCCGTCCTACCGTCACGAACTACCTCGGCCGCGTGACCAAGTCCCGCATCCACGAAGCCGTGCATGAGGCGCTGGGCGAAGAAACAGCGCGTCTCATCGACCACATGAAGAAGGATGAGATGGCGCGTCAGGCCGAACGCCTCCTGGCCGACACCGGCTGGCTGCCGGAACCGCTTCGCCTCTTTGTCGAGGAGCCGGCCGCCGACATGCAGGCAGTAGCCCAGGAAGATGATGTGGCGCTGCCGGAGTTCCTTGCCGGCGATGACAAGGCGGATGCGTCCAACGATCCGGTGGTTCTCGTCGCCGCCGAATGACACCGAACGTCGAGGCGGCTTCGGTCGCCTCGCATTTCATTCTTCCCACTTCACGGCCCGGCCTCTCGCCGGGCCATTTTCGTTTCAGGAGACCATCGTGGCCATTCCCGATCCAGTCCGCACAAACTTCAACACGCTGCTGTGCGCCGCCGGCGACGGCAATCTGGCGCTCACGGAGTGCCTGGACGCCGTCACCCCGTGAGCGTCGCTACGTCCTCTGCGCCGTGGGCCGCGCAGAGGGCGGCCATATCGTCATGACGCCGTTCGGCCATCTCGCCGATGGCAACCCCTTTGATGCTTACCTTCCGCCCGATCCCGACGATCCGAACGGCTTCATCTCAACGCCGGACGGGGGGACTGCGACATGATTACCGTCGAAGAGATACTGGCTGCGGACCTGCGCTGCCCTCCCTCGCAGCGCTCGCTGCCGTGGCCCGAAACCCGCAATGGCGTCACCGTCGTCGTCGAGCCGAAGCCGCATTGGGCTGCTGATATGGCAGCTTTCCGGCTTCAGGATCGGTCCTGGTGCTACTACGCCGACTGGATCGAGAACGGCCCAGCCGCGCGGTTCTTCGATCACCCCGAAACCAGCGGCAGCGACGTGATGACCAATGCTCACGCCATGCTCGCGCGCGAAATCGCGCAGGGGCTCTGGCGCATATGAAGAGGAAGAGAGCGGACGGGCCTGGCTGGTTTCGGACCGGCGAAGAGAGAGCGCTCACCGGACCTGTCTCCATCCTCTCTCAGGAGAACCAGGCCATGACGCTCCAGACCAGCGCACGCCACTTTGCGACCCTTGTACCGTATGATCGTCGCGAAAACTTCCTGCCGACATTGTTCGGTCTCCGGCACCTCATAATCGCGGAAAACGCCGTCTATCATTTCATGGAGCGGCTCAGTCCTTATGACTATGGCGGCGGTTTCTGGGATTTTTTCGAGCTCCGGGGCCGGCCTCTGTTCCTCGCGCCTACGTCCCGCAAGCGCATGCGGATCGAAAGCGGGATCACCGAGTTCCGTGGCGAGGTCTCCGCGGAGGCCGCGGGCATCATCGCGACCCTGTTCGTCCTGTCGCACCTCTCCATCCAATACGAATCCGATCATCTCGCCGAAGGCTATCATCGCCTCCATGACTATCTGGACGGACATCCCGAAGCATCGGCGATCTATCAGGCAATCGATTGAAGGACATCGAGCGTCCCGTCTTCCTGGCGGGGCGCTTTTTTCATGCCGGCCACGGCCGCCATTCGAGAGCGATAGAGGGAGAGGGGTGTCGGTTTGACCGTGACGGGATGATGGGCGGGAGAGAGGCTTCCGCCGCCTGTCACGGAGACTTCACGATGAACAGCTTCAGCATTGCCAACCTCGGCGCGAGAACCTTTCCCGCAGTCGCGGCGCTCACCGCCGCCCGAAAGCTTCCGCTGCGAATAACCTGCCTCGGTGAGGCCCGCTATGCCGGGAACGATCCGGATCTCGATTCCTGCACCCTAATCAGCACGGTCGATCTCTGCCAGTGCAGTTCCCTCGACGACGCGATCGCCTGCGTCGAACGCCTCTCCCGCCGCGATCGCTTCGAGACCGGCGAAGGCGACGCCATGACGTTCAAGCCTCGACTGTTCGTCGTTATCGACGGAGAACAATGCCAGGTTCTCGCTGGCGAGCCTTCGCATCGCAGCGTTCGTTGGTGCGATCCCGTCGCTTCGGATGGCGAAACGCGCCTCGTCGTCGCGAAGGCCAGCAAGCTGCGTGGGGAAGCGTCGTCCGAGGCGCGCCGGGACAATGCCGCTTCCGCCCAGGACCTGCGCTTCCGCGCCAGCATCCTTGAGGGCCGGCTTGTCCATGCCGACTGGCGGCAGACGGTGCGGGCCGCGCTGCTGAGGGCGGCGTGACGCCAGACCCCGGTTTTCCGATCCAGCCCGGCCACCGCGCCGGACACATTCATTTGAGGAGTATCCCAATGCCGAAATTTGTTGTCCGCAAAGGCCACGATGCCTTCGTCTACTACGAGACCGTCGTTGAGGCCGACACGTCCGAAGAGGCGCGAAGCCTCGCCAAAAGTGTCCACTACGATGGCGAATGGCTCGCCACCGGCGACGTGCAGGAGTTCGACGATTACGAAATCGACGAGCACAGCGGCGTGCGCCTGCTCGAACCGCGAGAGACCGTCGAAGCGTTTCACACCATCACCGTGACGGCCCGCGAGCGCGACGCCGTGCTCGCCGGTCTCTCCACCCTTCAGCTTGCTCTTATCAATGGGCCCCTCGATCCGGTGTTCACGGGCGACCTCACCAACAACGGCGCGCACGCCGGCCTCGAACTCCACGAGATCGACGAACTGTACCGACGCTTCAAAGTCTAGGAGGCGGCGGTGTACGCCACCTATCTCCGTCTCGACATTCTGGTCTGGGACAGCGACCGCGCCGTCATCCGGGCGGCGCGGCGCAAGCTGTCCCGCTCAGCCTGGAACGATCCCGAAAAGCGGGACGCGCGAAAGCGCTTCTATCGCGAGATGTTAGGCCACCACGCCGAGGCTCAGCGGACTGTGGCGCACTTCCGCCTCTGACCACGACACCACCGTATCCATCGACCATCGCCCGGCCGTCGCGCCGGGCTTTCTCGTTTTCAGGAGCCCGACATGGCCGACCACTTCACCCATTTCTCATGCCTGCTGGACGTCGGCACACCCGACAATGCCGCCCGCGCGCTTGCGCTTTACAATCAGCTTTCCGAAGACGGCGCATCCGAGGATCCGCCCTCGGACGGTTTCCTCTTGTCGATCCAGCCCGAGCACGGCGGCAGCAAGCTCTGGATGCGCGACGACGTCACCGGCGATCCGGAACGCCTCCTTCAGTTCGTCAGGATCTGCGCCGCGGAGTTTGGCCTGAAAGGCCGCTGGGGCTTCCAGTACGCCAACTCCTGCTCGCAGCCGCGTGTCGACGCCTTCGGCGGCGGCGCGCATGTAGTCGACCTCACCACTGGCAAGACGATCGCATGGACCTACACCGATGGGTGGCTTGCGTGGGTCCTCGGCGGAGGCGATCCCGATGAGTAAGGTGATCGAGACGAAGGTCTATCAACTTGCTGAGCTATCCGACGCCGCCAGGGAGAACGCCCGAGCATGGTATCGAGAGGGCGGCTTCGACTATGACTGGTACGCTACCATCTTCGATGATTTCGAGCAGATTTGCGAAATCCTCGGCGTTCGCCTGAAGGCGCGCGCCGTCCGGCTGATGGGCGGCGGAACCCGGCAGCAGCCACGCATCTACTTCACCGGCTTCTGGTCGCAAGGGGACGGCGCCTGCTTCGAGGCGTTCTATTCCTACCGGAAGAACGCCTCGCGCGACATCCGGGGCCATGCCCCGAAGGACGACCGCCTGCATGCCATCGCCGACGGTTTGCAGACCGTCCAGCGACGGAATTTCTATCAGCTCCGCGCTGATGTCAGCCACCGTGGCCACTACTATCACGCCTATTGCATGGCGATCTCTGTCGAGCG
The DNA here is from genome assembly GCF_002252525.1 of Brucella pseudogrignonensis. Lineage (GTDB taxonomy): Bacteria > Pseudomonadota > Alphaproteobacteria > Rhizobiales > Rhizobiaceae > Brucella > Brucella pseudogrignonensis. The sequence continues at coordinate 9,339 of NZ_NNRM01000012.1, read as the reverse complement.
GGACAGTCCGACCTGGCAGGGCATGACCGCCCATGCCGGGGAGATCGTGACCGAGGCGCTGCGCGATCTCGCTGACTGGCTCTACCGGCAGCTCGAACGCGAATACGAATACCTGACCTCGGATGAGTCCGTCGAGGAGACCATCATCGCGAACGAATATACCTTCACCGAAGCCGGCCGTCGCTTCGGCTGACGCTGTCGAGCGTCCCGTCTCCAAGCCGGGACGCTCCTGGCATGGTCGCGTTGGCTCGCCTGGCGGGTCGTTGGGGCCGCGCTACCACTCACCCTTACGCCGGTCCACCGCGTATTCGAAGCGCAGCGCCCACGGCCGGATCGCCAGATTGTCATCCGTCCGCGTCACGCGCAGTCGCGACATTCCCGGCGCGACGGTCGGCGCAGCGTCGAAAACGACGGGGATCGTGTAAACCTCCCGTGCCTGCCGGTTCTGGTAGCGGGCCTCCGCTTTGACAATGACCGCGGGCGCGATGTCCCAGATCTCCGACAGGGCCGCGAGGCCAACCGCGATCGCGATGGTGCAGGCACGGAAGGCGGTCGAGGTCGACCAATGCCCCTCTCCGAAACCCGGCAAATCGGACGTGATCGTCGATGCCGCGAACGCCAGGATGATGAGCCAGTAGAATCTCGGCGCACGCGGAAGCAGCCATGTCCTCACGAGCTTAATCCTTCCAATATCGCGGTTTTTTCGGGATTTGCGCGAGCAAACCTGCGCCAAATCTAGCCCGCTCGATTGTAGATCAAAGCCGTCGTCTCAACGAGGTGACGGCCGGAAACCTCCGGCGGCGAACGGCTGCTCTCGGCGATTTCGCGGAAGCTGTGAGAGGAAGAGAGGGGCCGGGACGGATTTGAGCCGGTGCGGTCGAGAGAGAGCGCTGCGCGGCTCGATCCCGTCCGCTCTCCCGAGGTTCCCCATCATGAACGTTACATCCGCAACCGCGGCCGCCGAGGTCGCCGCATCGCTTCCGCCCGTCGTCGCTTCCGGCATGGCATCGGCGATCGTCGCGGCCGCGCAGCTTCTTCTGCCTCACCTGGAACGCGGTCAGCCTATCAACGCCACCGTGCTGCGCGGCGCGATGGAATCCGCATTCGGCGCTTCCGACACCGCCGGCGCGTGGGACTGGAAAACGGCCTACGAGGCATGCGAGGTCACGACCGTCCTCATGCTGCGCAAATACGGAAAGCCGCTTTTCCGCAAAGCCGGCTCTCCGCAAGCGATCCTGTCGCAACTCTCCAAGATCGCCGGGCTGGTGCCGACGCACACGCGCCGTTCCGACGAGGCGCAGAGCTTCCAGCAGTTCTCGACGCCGATCCCCCTCGGCCTGGCGGCGTCGGTCGCCGCGGCGATTACGCCCGCCGACCGGGTGCTGGAGCCCTCGGCCGGGACCGGGCTTCTCGCTATCCTGGCCGAGATCGCCGGGGGCTCGCTCCTGCTCAACGAGCTTGCCGACACCCGCGCCGATCTTCTCTCACTCCTCTTTCCGGCCCTTTCCATCACGCGCTTCGACGCGGCCCAGATCGACGATCACCTCGACCGGGCTCTCCTCCCGACCGTCATTCTCATGAACCCGCCGTTCTCGGTGTTGGCGAATGTCGAGGGACGCATCGCTGACGCCGCCTTCCGGCATGTCGCCTCGGCGCTGTCGCGCCTCGCGCCCGGCGGCAGGCTCGTGGCGATCACCGGTGCGAACTTCGCGCCCGACTCGCCAGCATGGTCTTCGGCTTATGCCCGTCTGCAGGAACGCGGCCGCGTCGTCTTTTCCGCCGCTATCGACGGCTCGGTCTATGCCAAGCATGGCACGACCATCCCGACGCGGCTGACCGTCATCGACAAGCTTCCGGCTGCCGATCCGTCCGTCCCGGCCGCGCCCGGGGTCGCGCCTGATGTTGCCACGCTTCTTGGATGGCTGGCCGAGCATCTCCCGGCGCGCCTGCCGGTCGATCCGGCGATCGCTGTGCCGGTCGCCGCGCCTGTCGCGGCCCGGACTGTGCGCGCCTACGTCAACCGGGCGGCCAAGGCGGCACCTGCTGTGACGCATTCTCAGCCGGAGGGCGTTCCGCTCGCCTATGAGACCGTTGACTGGAAGCCCGCCGAGGCCGGACGCCTCTCCGACGCGATCTATGAGGAATACGGCCTACAGACCATCCGGATTTCCGGCGCCGCGGCGCATCCCACCCAGCTCGTCCAGTCGGCGTCGATGGCGAGCGTCGCCCCGCCGAAGCCGAGCTATCGCCCGACCCTGCCGGCGAACGTGCTTGGTCTGCTGTCGGACGCGCAGCTCGAAACCGTCATCTATGCCGGCGAAGCACATGCCGACTTCCTCGCCGGCAAATGGACGGTCGACATCACCTTCGACAAGCTGTCCGCCGCCGTCGAGGACGCAAAAGGCGCTGTCCGTCTCCGCCAGGGCTTCATGATCGGGGACGGCACTGGCGTCGGCAAGGGACGCGAGTCGGCCGCGATCATCCTCGACAACTGGCTCCAGGGCCGGCGCAAGGCGGTCTGGATCTCCAAATCCGACAAGCTTATCGAGGACGCGCAGCGCGATTGGAGTGCGCTCGGCATGGAGCGCCTTCTGGTCACGCCGCTATCGCGTTTCCCGCAGGGCAAGCCGATCGCGCTGAACGAAGGCGTCCTATTTTTAACCTACGCCACGCTGCGCTCCGACGACCGCGGAGAGAGGGTTTCGCGGGTCAAGCAAATCGTTGAATGGTTGGGCTCCGACTTCGATGGAGTGGTGATTTTCGACGAGGCGCACCAGATGCAGAACGCCGCGGGCGGTAAGGGAGAACGCGGTGATGTCGCCGCCTCGCAGCAAGGCCGCGCCGGCCTGCGCCTCCAGAATGCGCTTCCGAACGCCCGTATCGTTTATGTCTCCGCCACCGGCGCGACCACCGTCCACAATCTCGCCTATGCGCAGCGGCTCGGGCTATGGGGCGGCGAGGATTTCCCCTTCGCCACGCGCGCCGAGTTCGTCGAGGCGATCGAGGCCGGCGGCGTCGCGGCGATGGAGGTGCTCGCCCGCGATCTGCGCGCCCTCGGCCTCTACACCGCCCGCTCGCTTTCCTTCGCCGGCGTCGAATACGAGCTCGTCGAGCATGAGCTGACGGCCGAGCAGATCCGCATCTACGACGCCTATGCCGCGGCCTTCGCCGTCATCCATAACAATCTCGATGCGGCGATGCAGGCGGCCAACATCACTGGCGGCGGCGAAGGCGGGTCGGGCACGCTGAACAAGCAGGCGAAGTCCGCCGCGCGCTCGGCCTTCGAAAGCGCCAAGCAGCGCTTCTTTGGCCATCTGTTGACTTCAATGAAGACGCCGACCCTGCTGCGCTCGATAGCCGCCGATCTGGAGGCGGGACATTCGGCCGTCATCCAGATCGTCTCGACCGGCGAGGCGCTGATGGAACGGCGGTTGGCGGAGCTACCGACGGAGGAGTGGAACGACGTCCGCGTCGACATCACTCCGCGCGAGTACGTCCTCGATTATCTCGCCCATTCCTTCCCCGTCCAGCTCTACGAGCCGTTCACGGATTCGGAGGGCAATCTGTCGTCTCGACCGGTCTATCGCGACGGCCAGCCGGTCGAAAGCCGGGAGGCCGTCGCCCGCCGCGACGCGCTGATCGCCAAGCTCGCCAACCTGCCGCCGGTTCCCGGCGCGCTCGACCAGCTTGTCCAGTATTTCGGCACGGACACCGTTGCCGAGGTGACGGGCCGGTCGCGACGCATCGTGCGCAAGGGCGGCGGCAGCGTCGCCGTCGACCGCCTTGTCGTCGAGACGCGCGCCGGAGCCGCCAATCTCGCCGAGACCCAATCCTTCATGGACGACGCCAAGCGCGTGCTCGTCTTCTCCGACGCCGGCGGCACCGGGCGCAGCTACCATGCGGAGAAGTCGGCGAAGAACACGCGGCTGCGCATCCACTATCTGCTCGAGGCAGGCTGGAAGGCAGACGCCGCCATCCAGGGCCTTGGCCGCACGCACCGCACCAACCAGGCGCAGCCGCCGCTGTTCCGGCCGATCTCGACCAATGTGAAGGCCGAGAAGCGCTTCCTCTCGACCATCGCCCGCCGCCTCGACACGCTGGGCGCGATCACGCGCGGCCAGCGCCAGACGGGCGGCCAGGGGCTGTTCCGCCCCGAGGACAATCTGGAAAGCCATTACGCCCGCGATGCACTGCGCCAGCTCTACCTTCTGCTGGTGCGCGGCAAGGTCGAGGGTTGCTCGCTCGACCGCTTCGAGCGGGCCACCGGCCTAAAGCTGATGGATTCGACGGGCATTAAGGACGAGCTGCCGCCGATTACGACGTTTCTCAATCGCATGCTCGCTCTCACGATCGAACTTCAGGGCATCCTCTTCACCGCCTTCGAGCAGCTCCTGACCGCCCGGATCGAGGGTGCGATCGCCTCGGGAACCTATGACGCCGGGCTGGAGACGCTGCGCGCCGAGAGCTTCGTCGTCGTCGATCGCCAGACGATCTACACGTATCCGCGCACCGGCGCGGAAACCAGCCTGCTCACGATCAACGAGCGCAGGCGCAACCGGCCGGTGACGCTCGACGCAGCTCTCGCCGAACTCGGCGATCCGCGCGCAAAGCTGCTCGTCAACGAGCGCTCCGGCCGAGCCGCCGTCCAGATCCCGGCGAGCAGCGTCATGCTTGATGATGGCGAGGTCGAACGGCGCGTCCGCCTGATCCGCCCGACCGAGGCCCACAATATCCCGGTGCGCTTCATGGGAGAGACCCACTGGGTCGAAACCGACCGGAACACCTTCGCCTCAGCCTGGAGCGCCGAGATCGCCGAGGTGCCGGAGTTCACCGACGCGACGCTTCACATGGTCACAGGACTGCTTTTGCCGATCTGGAAACGGCTGCCGAACGAATCGACGCGCGTCTACCGGCTCCAGACAGACGAGGGCGAGCGCATCATCGGTCGCAGGGTCTCGCCGAAATGGGCGGCGACCGCCACCACGACCGGCGCGGTAAGGATCACGTCAGACGACGCCTTCACGGCGCTGATGGACGGCCGGACGATCCTCGACCTCGCCGAGGGCCTTCAGCTTCGCCGCGTCCGCGTTATGGGCGCGAACCGCATCGAGCTGTCGGGCTTCGACGACACGATGCGCGAGCGCCTGACGGCCTACGGATTGTTCCACGAGATCATCTCGTGGAAGCTGCGCATGTTCGTGCCGACCGACGCGAATGGCCCGGTCGTGCTTGCCAAAGTGCTCGACCGATTTCCGGTCGAACGCATCGGCGAGCGGGAGGCCGCCTGATGTCCCGTCAAGACGCCTCCGAACTGGCTATCCGCCTCGGCCATCACGCCGAAGCGGTTTGCCGCCAATACTTGTCATCCGGCCGACGCGCCGGGCGGTACTGGCAGGTTGGCGATGCGCGCAACAGCCCCGGACGCTCGATGTTCGTGCGCCTGACCGGGCCTGAAACCGGCAAGGGCGCAGCCGGCAAATGGACCGACGCATCGACCGGGGAACACGGCGATCTCCTCGATGTCATCCGCGAGGCGCTCGGCCTCATCGACTTCAAGGACGTGGCAGAGGAAGCGCGCCGGTTCCTCTCGCTCCCTCATCCCGAGCCGGAGAAGACGGGGACGCCGACCGGCAGCACGTCCAGCCCCGCGCCGTCGGGATCGCCGGAAGCCTCGCGCCGACTTTTCGCGATGTCGCAGCCGATCGGCGGCACGCTTGCGGAAATCTACCTCAACGGGCGGTCGATCACGTCGCTATCCGGCGTCACCGCGCTGCGCTACCATGGTCGGTGCTACTATAAACCGGACGAGCATTCGCCCACCGAGATCTGGCCGGCGATCGTCGCGTCCGTCACCGACCTCAACGGCAGGCAGACCGGCGCGCACCGCACCTGGCTTTCGCCGGACGGTTCGGGCAAGGCGCCCGTCGATTCACCGCGACGGGCGATGGGAGACCTTCTCGGGCACGGCGTCCGGTTCGGCGTCGCGGATGAGGTGCTGGCAGCCGGCGAGGGCATCGAGACCGTGCTGTCGCCCCGTCAGGTCATGCCCCACATGCCCATGATGGCGGCGCTCTCGGCCGCGCACCTCGCCGCCATCCTGTTTCCGCCGACGCTCCGCAGGCTCTATGTCCTCCGCGATCGCGATCCGGCCGGAGATGGCGCACGCGACAGCCTGCTTGCCAGAGCAGCGAGCCTCGGGATCGAGGCGATTTCCCTGTCGCCGAAGCTTGAGGACTTCAACGAGGATCTGCGATGGCGCGGAGTCGACGCCCTCCGGGCGGCCCTGATGGAGCAAATTCATCCTGACGACGTCCGCCGTTTCGTGGACGGCTGAGGCGATCGGCGGGGGATAAGGCGCGGTAAAGGCGTCTTCACCTGCGGTCTCCGTTCATCATCGCAAGCGGCCTTTGCTGTCCGAGAGCCCGCAGCCACGGCCTTCTGAGAGGGCGATCGGCCCACAAACGGCCCGGCCGGGCAATGGCGCGGCGCCCGGCTATTTTCCGCCGGCGGCTGTGCCGCCTTTGCATCGCGAAGCAAAATAGCCGGGCTTGGCCATCGAGGCCCTCGCGAGAGACGAGGGCTGCCAGTCCGGTCCGCCTGTGGGCGTCGACGCCTGCGAAGGCCGCGATGGTCGCGGTCTCCAGACGAAGGACGCTCACGATGACGAACGAAGACGAAACCGCAGGCTACGAGCCGATCCACACCTCGTCCCCCACCGATCATGTCCTCAACGAACTCCAGCTCTACGGCTGGCGGCCGTATCAGGACGAACCCGATCCGAGGCCGCTTCCGGAGGGCAACGCCGTCGCCGCAGCCGTCGCCGATATCTTCGACGCCCTGATCGCCACGCTCGGCGACACGCGCCTCGAACCCGATCTCGAAGAACTGCTCTGGGGAGCCGTTAATCTCTTCCACCGCGCCACCGCTCGGGTGGAGCGCGAGCTGGACGACAACGAGCTTGCGCAGCGTCGCCTCCAGAAAGAACAGGACGGCAGCGAGGTGAAGTCGGTCGAGCTCGAACGCCTCACGGCAGAGGGCCAGACCATGATCGAACGGCGCAACAGCATGGAGCTCTTCCGCGATGTCTCCGCCGAGGCCTTCGAGCACCACACCGGCAGCGCCTGGCGGCCCCGCACCGGCTCGAAGGTCAGCCATCGCAACCTGACAGCCGCGATGATCGACTCCAGAGACTACCTTGCCGCGAAGCGCCGGGCTGAGAAGGAGGTGCTGCTGCCCGCCGGTCCGAAGGTCGCCGTCTCGGGCGGAACCAACTTCAACGACCACACCCTGATCTGGGCCAAACTCGATCAGGTCCATGCGAAGCACGCCGACATGGTGCTCATCCATGGTGGCGCGAAGACGGGCGCAGAGCGCATCGCTGCTCGTTGGGCAGAAAACCGCAAGGTGCCGCAGATCGCCTTCACGCCCGACTTCGAGAAGTATCCGGCGAAACAGGCTCCCTACAAGCGCAACGACACTATGCTGGAGGTGCTGCCGGTCGGCGTCCTCGTCTTCGGCGGCGGCGGCATTCAGGGAAACCTCGCGGACAAGGCTCGCAAGCTCGGCATCCCCACCATGCAATTTGATGGCGGCGCGTAAGCGCCGCCTTCGGGGGGCTGTCCGGCCCCCAAATACTTGACTAAAGGAGAAGTTGATGGCTTTGTTTGCACATCCATGCAGCACCGGCGCAGTAGCATAGTCGCAGGCGGAGCGTATTTGCGGGCAGCCTGTCGTAACCCTCAACCGTTCATCTGGAGGTTTCGATGTCGCTGATCTTGCTTGCTATCTCGTTGACGATAACGCTCTGCATCATCGCCTACAATTTTGCTATCTACGCCTTGCCCTTCATGGTCGGCCTCTCGGCCGCGCAATATGCTTGGGGGGCCGGCGCCGGGCTTTTCCTGTCCGGTCTTGCCGCCATGGGCGCCGCCTTGCTATCGATTGCGCTGGTGATCGTGGTTCTAGGCTTTGCCAGGAATCCGGCCCTGCGCCTGATCGCGCTGGCGATCTTCGCGATTCCGGCCACCATTGCGGGATACTCCCTCGTGCTCGGCGTCACAAAGAACGCGATTGACTCGACGATAGTGCTCAATCTGCTCGGCGGCGCGGGCGGCCTGTTCATCGGCATAGCCGCGATTGTCAACGTCAACGCCCTCGGCGTCTCGGTGTTTTCGCGCTGACCCGCCGACCGCGATCGATCACTGCCATAAGAAAACCAGGGCGGCTTGCGCCGCCGGATGTCCGGCTTTCCCGCTCAGGTCAGGCATGGAGCGTCGATGCTGTGGCCCCGTGCCGCCGTTTCCCGTCAGCATCACCCGGTCGCTCGGGATCGCCCGACCATCGGCATGACTCCCGCAGGCCGTGAACGGCTGTTGCGCCGTCGGTCAGTCCCCTTCGCGCCGTGAAAGCAAGCCGCGATCACCTTCATTCCCACCCCTCGCAATTCTGTCGGATCGCACCTTCCGCCATCGAAGCGGATGCGGCGCCATTCCGTGCCATTCGGCCGACAGCCTTGTTCGTCCTCGTCCCGGACAGCTTCCGCGAGCGAAGAAGCGGGTGGCCGGAAATGGAAGATTCCGGATGCCGCCCTGGGCGGCGCAGACTCATAGGGCCTGCCGTTTCGCTGCTGCCGGCAAGGACGATGGTTCGGCTGTGCGTCTCGGTTCGTATGCGTTCAGAGGCACCAATCCCTCCGACTGACGGATCCCCTAAGTCCGTTCGGTTTCCGGCCGCAACCCACGCGGCTCCGGACCGTGTTGCCGCGCAAGCGCGGCTGCCCGCCCCACTCCGGGCCTTATGGGCGAGCTGCCCGCAAGCAGGCAGTTGCAGGCGTCTCCCGCCGTCCTTGGCCGGGTCTCGTCGGAGGGATGGTCCCTCCGAGAGGCAACGGAGACCTACAATGCAGAACATCGTCATTCTCGCCGGCAACATCGGTCAGGACCCCGAAACCCGCTCCACCCAGGGCGGCACCCGGATCACCCACTTCACGCTGGCCACCTCGCGCCCCCGCTACTCGGAAGGCAAGGTTGTCCGGGATGAGAAGGGCTACCGGGTTCAGGACACCGAGTGGCACCGCATCACCGCCTTCAACGGCCTCGGCAAGACGATCCAGGAATATTGCGAGAAGGGTATGAAGGTTCTGGTTCGCGGCCGCATCCACTACACGAAGTGGACCGATCAGGAGGGCAACGATCGCTACGGCAGCGAGATCATCGCCGAGACGGTCGACTTCCTGAGCCGGGCGCAGCAAAGCGAAAACGGAGCCGGCCAGCGCGATCTCGACGACGACATCCCGTTCTGAGCGGGAAAGCCGGACATCCGGCGGCGCAAGCCGCCCTG
>NZ_NNRM01000011.1 GCF_002252525.1 Brucella pseudogrignonensis | reverse complement strand
TAAAGACACAACGCGGCGCTTTTGAAAAAGTGGCTTTGAAACCCTATACTAAGCCAACTAGTAAGCTCGTAACAGGAAAATAGCCGATGAAGCTTCTATCTATTGGGTTAGCCATTATGCTCGCTGTCTCGCTTGGGTTTCCAGCATATGCCGAAGTGCGCTTTGGCAAGAATGTGCGCGTCGGTGGTCATGATTTCTCCAATCAGACCTTTAACAGCAAACGGCGGGGCAAGGTTTATCTCTACGAAGGTAAGCCCCGCAACGAAGGTTGCGTCTGGCGAAAAGGCAAGAATGGCGAGCGCGTGAAAGTCTGCCATCTGCAGACGAAGAAGAAGCGGAAGTAATCTACGCAGTTTACGATCGGAGAGCATGCGCGCTGCTGGTTATGAAGGTAGCTAGCCCTTCGTTCGTTTAGTTTTCCCGTTCGGCAAGCACCGCCTTATGCATCGAATAATGCCTTTAGAGCTGACGAGGCCCATGCTTGGAAACCTTCGTATGAGAGGTCCGCTATGATGAGATTTTCGGCGTAACGTAATCATAGATGCGAACGGTCGGTGCGATCGCATCGCTATCAGCATCAAAGCAGATAAGCATCGTATAGCCGTTATTATAAAAGCCCGAGAGATCATTGATTTGGGTAAATGGACGAGATGCTAGCTTGAAAATTTAAGCAACTCGGATCAATAGCAAGGCAGAGATAGAGCGCCGTATTGCTTGTGATGAGCTTCATGGAGAAAGATCACACCATTCATTGGTGATTAGCCAAGTTCAAATAGCTCTGCTGAAAAGGGAAATTCCCAGGCAAGATTGGGGCTATCGGATATGTAGGTCTTCAACGTTGATACCCCGAGATCGATAGTATCGGTTGGAAGCTATGTTGCGGTCAGAACTCGCTAGAAAATATGGACTGAGTATGAGGGGGAATACGAACCTTAATAGGGTCGTTATGCCTGAAATAAGAATGTTTGAATATCGAGTTGATGATATTTCTGGCGGAGAGAGCGGCCTCTTACGTGCAAGTAGAATTGAGTTAAGCCATTGAAAAATAGGTTCGAATAATTACTCGAACGCCAAACTGCGTATCATTTTGTGTACCAATTTTGAGGTACACTAAACTTTGGATTTAAACAGGACTTTCCAAAGCTGTGAATGCAAACCGCCTGACGATATCTGTTTCTAAGTTGTGTGGTATTGTGATTCGGCGTTTTTGTTGGGGGATTTTAAATGCAAGCTCGTTTCGAGATGACTGTAGGACGGGAAACTTTAAGCTCAATTCTAGCTGATTTTCCCTTAGACAGTGTTTATTGGAATGAAGCACAGAACAGATTCCAGTTTATCGATCGACTGCTGATCGAATGCCTCGGATGGGATCAGAATAATATTAAAGTTGAAGTTATAGATGATGCTGGTGGCAGGTCAGATTACCACCTTGGACAGCCGATACGAGCTGTTCTAGAAGCAAAACGCGAAGCACGAACATTTGATTTTTTACCCGGGGTGAAGCCCGGACAAGCCAGAAAACTTCGCCCACTCGTAGAGGGATGTCCGATACTTGATAGCGCGGTGAAACAGGTCATTCCGTATTGTGCGATGAATGGTGCCCAAGTTGCAGTAGTATGCAACGGCCCACAAATGGTAATATTTCAATCTCAAATTCACGGAATGTCGCCCCTTGACGGAGAAGCATTTATTTTCAACGGACTACATCAGTATAGAGATAATTTTTCTTTACTGTGGAAATTACTCTCTCCAGAAGGCGTTGCTGAAAATAGAGCCTACCGCGATCTAACCAATATCAGAAATCCTCGGGTTCCTCCCAAAGCGATTACATCCATTGGCGATCCAATGGCATATCGTTACCGAAGTGACTTTCAGGAGAATCTTCGCGCACTGGCCTCGGTACTGTTGGACAGTGTTGAAGATAATAACGAAGTGAAGTCTGATTTCTATCGAGAGTGCTATGTTCCGATGGATGCAAACAACAGACATCTTCTCTTGAGCAAGAATATAATTGATGCTCGATATAGGCGCGTAAGTGATAATGGAATATCACCGGCCAAGTTAAATACTAAAGTTATAGATGGAAAAGTCTCAGTTGATGATGCTTTGGTGACTGGCTCGTTTGGCCGTAAACCGATAGTAGTGATTGGTGATGTGGGAGTTGGTAAAACATCTTTTTTTGAAAATCTTTTTGAACAGCTCGATGAGAAGCAAAAGAAACTAACTTATTACTTGCACATAAATCTCGGGGAACAGGCAACTCTCTCAAAGGACGTCAAGACGTTTATTCTATCTCGTTTGCCAGATATCCTAAAATCTCATTATGGAGTTAATATTGATGATTTGGGCCTCGTCAAAAAGATATACAAGGATGAGCTTGACGATTTCGATAAAAGCGTCTCAGGCGCATTAAAGGATGTAAGCATAGTTGAATACGAAAGAGAAAAGATAAAATTTTTACAAGAGAAAATGGCAGATCGAGGCCGCCATATTCAGCTTTCGTTTTCTTTTTTATCAAAGAGGCAGAATAAGCAGATAATAATTGTAATTGATAATGCAGATCAGAGATCATTTGAAGTGCAGCAGGAAGCTTTCCTGATCGCGCAAGAACTATCGTCCGAGCAAAGTGCTCTGGTGTTTGTCGCTTTAAGGCCGAGCACTTTCTATCAGTCGAAGCTCACAGGTGCGTTGTCGGGATACAAGAACCGTGTTCTGACGATTTCGCCACCACCTGCGGATGAAGTTATAAGGAAGCGCGTTACATTTGCAGTAAGAATTGCTGAAGGAAAAACTGCAGCTCCTGTTCTAACGGGCGTGCATTTGAATATACAAAGTATTGTTCTATTCCTGACAGCCTCTCTTCGTTCAATAAAGTCAAATCCTCGAATACAGATGTTTCTTAGTAATATAACAGGTGGAAATACAAGGTTAATTATAGAATTATTCACGGGATTTTGCGGCAGTCCGAACGTAGAATCGGAAAGAATTGTTTCTATTGAACGAGAACAGGGAAATTATCAAGTACCATTGCATGAGTTTACCAAGCATGCTCTGTTAGGAGAGTATGCGCATTTTAATCCTGTTTCGTCTCTAGTTGGTTTTAACTTATATGATGTTAGCCTTCCAGATCCAAGAGAGCACTTCTTGTCCACTTTGATTGTGGCGTACATCAGTTCACCAATGGGTAGAAAGGATAATGACGGATTTGTTACAGGCGAAGAAATCCTTATTGAGATGGTTCGTCAGAATTTTGTTGATGAACAAATTCGATTTGCACTCAGGCGCTTAGCAAAGAAGCGGCTTATTGAAACTCCGCACGGGCATTACAGAGAATTGTCTGTACCTGATGATGAGATTCCTGACAAATTTCAGTTCCGAGCAACGTCTATTGGGCTTTATCATATCCGCCAGTGGGCGGGTTCATTTGCGTTTTTGGATGCGACATCCATTGATACGCCGGTCTTTGACGAAGACGTTAGGAATATTATTTTCGATAACTCTAATTCGTTCAGTATAAGTGATCGATACAAACGCGCGGATAGTTTCAAGCAGTATCTTGAAAGTCAGTGGCACATTGCAAATTTCCAACAGAATTATTATGACTTGATTCCAGTATTTGCCACGGAACGTTATTCATTCCAGTCAGTTAGCGATCATATACTGAAGAGAAAGAATGGTTCAGACAAGCAAAGAGGTTGGAGCCAAAGACGTAGGTTTTGAGGTCGATATAAATTTTATTTTAGAAGCAGTCGATAAAGGGTTCCCGACTGCTTCTTTTAAATTTCTATTCTATTGAAAATTGTATTCTTTGATCAAGTATTTTCATTTCTTCCACGACTTGTTTTTTCTGTTTGCTGTACATGATGGCTACCACAAGAACGAGTGGCAGAAACAGCAGAGCAAAAATCAGCAGGGTTAGCCAGAACAGAAAGTTGGTGCCAATCTTTCCATCATAGATGTATCTGACCTGATCGCCCTTGATGTTGACATCAAGCTTGCCTTTGAAAGATGCGATTGGGTTGAACACTGACGTTTTGACCCGGCCCGAGATTAGCAATCCTGTTGGGCTTGGTTTCGTTTTGATTTTGTTGAATGTGCTGGATAGCTCTTTGATAAATACCTTTTCAAATTCTGCTGCTGTATCGATCTGATCTGTCTGGATTTTGCCTGATACTGAAAAGTCGCTCATGTCTGTCTTCCTGATTGGCGTAGGTTAGGTTGTTTATCTTGTTTTGGGTGCAACCCGCGGTGGCGGTTCGGGTCGCACTTGTTCCTTGTCAGCTTTCTCAAACTGATCTGGTGATTTGGCTGCTGTTAATATTGGGCTGGCTAGCTACACTGTCTCAGTGCTTGAGCAACGGTTTGCTCGGTCGCCTTGTACCTTTTGTAATCGATGCCATTCACTGTTAACCTGACTACGATTTCGGAATCGGTCTTGAGCAAATTCTCAAAGGTGAAGGCGAAATACTTTTCTGCATCTCCACTCTCCAGTGAGGTTTCAACTTTGGCGATGGCGCATACACAGGTGTCGCGCGCATGGTGTCGAAACTTGTCATCCAGAACGCGCGTTTCCTTGCTGGTTAAGTCAACTCTTCGATCGCGCAGATCTTCCTGATTGAGGGCGATCATTGTCTGCTCGCACATTTCAAAAGGCTTCTTGATGAAAGGTGAGCGGCTTTCCATCTCGGACAGTTTGGCTGTCAGCTCTTTAAAACTCGAATTAAATTCGTTCTCGGCTGGGTTGGTGGCAGCAGGTGGCGTCTCGCTCGCCTGTGGGCCGCTCTGGCCGTTCTGGACACCATCCTGATGGCGTTCTCTGAGCTGCTTTATATACCATTGAGGGATATGGCAGGGGAATGAACGGCATACGAAGCCGCCATTTGGTTTGTTGTCAGTTTTGGCTTGCTGTTTTCGCGCCGGTTCTTTCTTTTTCGAAACAGGAATTTCGGCCGCTGCGGTTTTTGAACCGGAGTTCATTGCAGATTGTTCCGCTTGAAGCCAGTGCTCGCGATATTCCTGCGTTGTCGCTGGCAGCACTTTGCCAGTGAATGAGCAGGTCTCGGCAACTGGAATGAGGTCCTTGGCTTCTGACCAGTTCCCAGAGGCAGCTGCAGATTTCATGGAATGGTACAGATTATATCTGCATTCCGAAATCAGCCGGTCATAGTCGGGATTGCCTTTTGGATTTTTCATCGATCGAAGCAGCAGTGCTGTTTCGTATGTGCTGATGATGAAATCTTTATAACCGGCCTGACCATCTTGAGCCGCTGCTGGAGAAATCGGCCCTTGAGCAAAAACCGTGCTGGTGAGGAGGAGTGCGAATGCGCAACTCAGCTTGCGATTTCTATGTATTTTCAATTCAGGTCCTCCCACATGCGAGCTGAGATCATTTTCTGCTCGTTTCCGATGGCGTTGGCATAAATGGATGTGATTTCGATTGCTGAATGTCCCATCCATCTTGAAAGAAGGTTGAGAGGCACGCCGGATGAAATGGCATTGACTCCATATCCATGCCTCAATCCCTTGGGGGACGTGTGTGGGCCTTCCGAAATTCCGGCGTCCAGCATAACGGATTTGATGTAACGCCAGCCGGTCGCACGCGACCAAGGCCAGAGTTTGCGATCCAGCTTTCCTGGTCTGCGGATATGATGAACAAGCTCAAGGGTATTGATGAGTTGTGCTGGAACCGGAACTGACCGATAAACGCCGGATCGTCTCTTTTTAAGCGTCTCGAACACGACCGTCTCATTTTCGAGATCAACCCGGTCAACCGTCAGGTTGAGGGCTTCCGAAATTCTGCATCCGGTATAATGCAGTGTTTCACAGAAGGATCGGACAGCGCTGGGTGTCTTGGCTGCTGATTTGAGGAAAGCCTGACGTTCCGAGGCAGTCAGATAAAGCCTCTTTCCGCTTGGATCATTGATCATGGCAAAGCGTCTCCACTTGGTTTTGAAACACTTTATCGAGTGGTGATGAGTGCGTACGCGGCAGATATGACTGCGGCTGGCAAGAATGCGCTGAAATGAGTAGTTTTGAAGCCGCATGAAAAAGCAGCCTCTCACACGGCGGCAGTAGCCGACACGCTGTTATAAAGGGATGTGCTGTTCGTTCCATTCAGGCCCCCTGAAACCGAATATACAATTCGGTCTCGGGCTTGAGCCTGGGATTGAGCATTCAAAGAAAAATGAAAAAGAAATGGCTCGCTTTTTGTTGAAACAATTCTTCTAGGAAGTGTTTCAAAAACCTTGGAAAATCGGGGGTTACGAGCCCAAAAACATGTGATACAAGGGAAAAATCGAAACAGAATTGTATATTCTGTTTCAGGGATTTTCACATGTCAGATGTCTTTTGCAAGCTGTATTATTTCGGCGAATAGATGCTCGTTGGAATGATTTGTATCCTTGGGCGTCATGTTGAAGACAAAACTACCGGCGCTTTTTCTGCTGGGCGCAATGTTAATGCTCTGCAACTTTTGTTCGATTTCCTCCCAAGCCAGATCGTTGATACGCATTTCCACCAAAGCAGTTTTATTCCTGCGCGGCCGGAACCAGATGAAGTTACGATTTGCATTGCTCAGAGAAACGTAGTTTTTAACTCCATCTTTTTCTAGCTTAAGACCATGGCTTTCAGCAATACTTTCGAAATAATTAGCATAAGAAACTGTTTCGGGTTGATTAGTTGTCCACCAAGCAAGGTTGTATTGACCAACCTCGCTACCTGAGCCATCATCGACCTCTTGATAAGTATCCAACACCTTGGAAAAATGAAGGCCCTCTTTGCCATCTATCTTAATAAGCGAAACTTGTACTGCAACAATCGGTATTGAGTGGCTTAAAAGGTGAATTACATTAAAGAATCTTCGATTGATATCTTCGGCTACCAACACAGCAATGTGATGTCGCGTTGGCCAACGACGCTTTTCATTATC
Organism: Brucella pseudogrignonensis; assembly: GCF_002252525.1. Lineage (GTDB taxonomy): Bacteria > Pseudomonadota > Alphaproteobacteria > Rhizobiales > Rhizobiaceae > Brucella > Brucella pseudogrignonensis. The sequence goes on along the minus strand of NZ_NNRM01000011.1, from coordinate 126,155 downwards.
CCAATACTCAATAGTACGAATAATATGAGTTTCATCTGTAGCGCCAAGCATGATTTCAACTTCATACATTGTATCATTAGAAGGGTCTTTAAGAAGCATGTCTATACGGCCACCCGTAGGCTGGGACCGCTCCTTTTGAAGAGCTTCAAGATCTCCGAAACCCAAACATGATGGGTTCTTCCAAATCATATCTTGAAGCCAAGCTTCATTGTATCCCGCTTCGCGAATACCTTGCACCGATGTTAGTTGAACCATATTCATTTTCCGCCCCCATTTATATCTTTTATTAATTTACATGTAATTTAGTCAATACAGCTAATATTGACCGTGAAATTTAGGCTGCACTGCTTTGAAGTAAGTGATTGTAGCCTTTTGAACGCCTATCCGGCTTTTTTATAAGTGATTTATAATCTGAAGTAATAGAAATTCCGATATCAATTACAGAGAATGCAGTCAGGAAAAAACGTTCAAGTTCATTTTTAGCCAAGTTAGGGCTTTCAATTTCTAATGATAGCTTGCGCCAGTTTTTTACCTTTTCCATTAACTCTCGGAATATTGGAGTTTCTTTGGTAAATGGAAACCAAACTCCCTGTAGTGATTTATAGTTAGCTTCATTTCTTACAGTAGACAGCCAGTTTCCTGATGGATTCTTTCCATTGTTGCTGATTGAGTTTTCAATATCAGAAAACATATTTGATAACTTCAACCGTCTGTTCTCAGAAGCACGAAGTTTGAGAGCATCTGACGATAGTTCCTGAAGAAGGGTGCGGTAACAGCTCCAGAGATCTTTGTGACTCTCGTCTTGAACTTCTAGCGATATCTCTTGTTTATCTGGCGAGAACTTAATCAGATAATAGCTGGATGGAAGTTTGGGTAAATATCCAACCTCCGACGAGCATCGATCTTTGATAAACCTCACGTGTCCGCCTTCGAGGTGACTGAATGAGCGACCAAAATATCTTAGAGTAGAATGAGCCGAGAAATAAGCCGCATAATAGACTTGTATCAGTCGCCAGGATGTTAGTTTGGTGAACGCGGACGTCTTTTCAAGTTCATAGACTGTCTGTGCAGCATGGGAGGCAAACTTAAAAGCATCCAATGAAAGACACTTTTTAACATCATTTTTATCATGGCAATAGATCGAGGCATTCGGAGGTGAGTTATTTAAGTCATAGTTTCCTTCCATTAGCCATAACTTCATCGTCTGACGGCAGTCATCATCAGACACGTAGCTTAACGGATGCCAAAGAGAACGCAAAAGCTCCAAATCACTCTGGTTCAAAGTTGAAACTCACCTTTAAAGTGCTTTTCCAGATATTCAACAATTTTGGATTGCGAGGATCCGGAAAGCTTCGAAAGCTGAATGTTGTCAAAAAGAGGAGTTAAGACCGTATTAAAATTATCAATTGTATATTCTGGTCCAAATCGATCTTTTACTCGTCTTGCCGCGTGTATAAAGAAGGAAACTATAGACCTAAATGTGACGCTGTTGAGTATTAATGTAGGCTCTCCGCCATTCCTAATAATTTGATCTCTTACGCACGCTATGTATTCAGAAATAATATCGTATATCTCATCGGGTCCTCGCGAAGAAATCACGGGATAAATACTTTTAAGTGCCGCATTGAATGTGACTCGTGAAATCTTTGATTTAGATCGCTTTGATGGAGATAATTGGTCATAAAGCGGGCTGCTAGGATCATTGTTCATCCTGTCAAAGACGTCTCTAAACAGCTGCTCCTCTGAATTTTCGTATTCAGCTTGTTTCTTTATATCAAGTAATAATTCAGATGGAACGCCGCGTTGTTTGGAATTTATATCAATAAAAAGACGCGATTCGTCGCGCCTGCTCAAGCCATCATAGATTATGACAGGTACACGTATTTTTGTTTCAGCTAACCTGAAACCATAAACTCTGTGTTGTCCGTCTAATATTAAGAAGGAGACAGGCGTTGATTCAAAGCTTATTGTTTTGTTTCGTGAGTCATAATCAATTTCTGCTATTTCTTGAGCGGAAAGTATTACTGAGGTAGGGATGGTTCCATGTCCCGTGTCAAGATACGCAGCAATTTCTTTAGCACGCTTTTCATCGAGCAGTCGTTGAAAACCTTTATCAGGATCTTCATCTCTTGTTGAAACAAATGTGCATGCTCCTAAGACGTCGCTAGGCATAGCGAGTTGATAAAAGCGGTGTTCACCTTGTGTTAGTAGAACAGCAGCGTAGCTTTCCTTTGCCATATTGACCTTTGAAATAGTTCTTCGACTGAGCGTTAGTACACTCATTTTATTATCATTATCAAGAATGATGAGCTTGACGTTTACAATATATTTTCGACTGGCCTTATCAGGCCAAGCGCACCGAGAATTTAAGCTCAGAATTTACCTTTGTTTAAGTGCGCTAGAAGAATGCCTGATCTGTTCTGAATTAATTCAATCTGGTGAGGTTCGCTCTGAATAAAACGGATAATTCTTAGCATCGACAGCGGGATAGGCTTCCAACAGAACCGTATGCCTTGGGCTGGATTGCTGTTCTCTGGCATATTTGGATGAGTAGGTCAGCATCGGCTCAATTCCCCTGCCGTCATCCTTAAACTGCTTAATGTCGATCTTGGATATGATCTGGTCCCTGAATTGTTTGGCTTTCAAAGACAGAAGATGATTTTCAAATTCATGCTGATTGTTTGGATGGACCAGAAGACAGGCATGAATATGTGGTGTCTGAAAAACTGTTGCAGCGGCACCTTGAGCCGTGCCTTCAACATCCAGACAGGCTACAGTAAAGGGCTGATATTTGAGTTTATTGCCTGCTCTCGGCCCCATAACGGTTCTGACAGCATCCAAATACCAGAGCCGGAAGGATTCAAACATTGGTCTGGAGTTGTAAATTGACTTCGCATCTTTAGCTGCAAACAATCCGGTTCTGAACTGCATTGTTATGAAATACAGATTTTTCTCAAAATGAGCCTGTTTGTATTTTATATTTGGATCATTAAAGTCAAATCTGAATTTTTCCATAAAGAGATCATAGAGCCATTGATCATGACTAGAGTTAATTATTGATCTGCCTGTCGGCAGATATCCATAAATGGATGGATTCTGTATATTCATTATTATGTTACTTTCATATTTTTAGTTAAGTTTTACAATTACCCTGGGAATGGTTACCCAGAGTTGCAGGCCCGATCGGGGTTTATTTTATATTCATAATCCAGGGGGAATTCACCCAAACATCATTTAGTTCGCGGCCGCCGGCAGCCGCGATCAACAAAATAAATTATATAAAATCAATTATAGGAAAATAGTCCTAGTCAACCCCATTGAGGGGTCGACTGATTTTTGAAATTTTTCAGCAGATTGTGATAGTGATTGAAAAGCGGAATAACATTATTATAGCCTTTTTTTACTAAAATGTCACCCATTTTTTTCAGTTTTTCAGAATAATAAATTAGTTCAGCATCAGTATAGTTCATTAATTACATTAAACTTGCCAAAGGTTCCTTCAGGTTGGGCAGTTGCTGAACTCCTACATTATTTATTTTGGCAAATATACTATCATTTGCATGAAAAAGCCTATCAAATGCATTTTGGCTATTGACCAGATGCATTGATAGGCTCGCTTTTGAATAAGTTATTGTAAAGGCTTATTTTTTCCAATCGGCTTCTAAAAGCTTCATGTAGTCCAGAATGTCGTTTAATGGGTATCCGCTGCCATAATGCGCCCCGATTGACCCGTCTTTATGCCCCATCAGGTAGTTTTGCAGCTCGGATGGGAGCTTATGTTTTCTCATTCTATCTTTGAAGGTGTGCCTAAGGCTGTAGATGCCATGCTCATCAGTTTCACAGAGACCATGCGCTTTCAGATATTTGTTCACATTGGCTGAGAAATTGTCTGGTCCTGTTGGGCCGTTATGAGAGGGGAAGCCGTGTGGATATTTCTTGAAGGCAATCAAGCTTTGGCCAATCAAAGGGATTTGTCTGCCTCTGTGGCCAGTTTTGAGCTTCCTGATCTTGTTTGGTTTGATGTCAATGTGAGGAACTTCATGATCCAGATGGATGTCCTGAGGTTCCAGCCCACATATTTCCTTCGGACCGGTTCCTGTGTCCATGATGGCATAAAGGATATGCAGGGATTCATCATTGAGTGATGAGAAAGGGGTGCCTCTGAGCCACTTTTCTTTCAGGAACTGAATTGAATAGGCCGGGCGGGCCGCCTTTTCTTCTTGCAGGCTAATTTTGTTGAAAGGATTATCCTGCTTGAGATCGTTCTGTTCCAGATAGAACCTGATGATTTTTCTCAGATGCATAATCTGCTTGTTGGCAGTACCTGCTTTCAATTCCTCAGTTTGAACCAGGTCAACCATGTGTGATCTGTAGCTAAGGGCAAGCTGTTTGGTAATCTGGGAAAGGGGTTTGTCTACCCCAAAGAAATCATTGGCTCTTTTGACAGCCAGTTGGACAGGAGCTTTCTTCTTTGAAATCTCTCTGGTGTTTTTTCCAATCAACTGATCTCTGGTATTCTCTTCATAAAAATTCAGTACATCATTCAGGGTCGGTAGCTCAGGTGCCATGCCAAACAATGATTGCAGGGCAACCTCATCATTAATCAAACCTTCACCCAAATTAATTCTGCTAAACAGTAAGGATGGATCATTTGCCTTAATCAGCTCATCCATCGGCTTATATTGAATGCCAACTTGAGCAGCTTTTGCTTTGAGGGTGCTCAGAGGCTCTATTTCAATGCTGTTTATGCTCTTGCCTGCCTTGAGGCGGTCCATCAGGCCTTCATAATAAGCATGAATCTGGCCATATTTTTCTATGACCTGATGGTGGTTCTTACACTTCAAAGAAGCCTTAAACTCAAGCTTCCCTTCAGCCAGCACTCGATATTGAGCAGGGATTCGCCTTCTGTAGAGGTAATTACCATCACCTCTTACAAATAGGTACTGAGCTTCAAATCCGGGAATGGCAGCTTTTTTCATAAGCACATGCGTACCGATTTGTGTACCAAAAGTACATGCTAACTTATTGATTTTAAGTAAATCAAGTGCTTAAGAGCTGATTATGGCGGAGAGAGCGGGATTCGAACCCGCGATACGGTTCCCCGTATACACACTTTCCAGGCGTGCGCCTTCAACCACTCGGCCACCTCTCCGTCTATTGCTATTGTGATATCGTCTGATGATCAGAACTAACGCAAGCAAGGAAGGGCTTTCAAATCAGGTATTGGTTGACTACCAAAAAAGCCCTTGCGGCGCGCAATATAGCCAGAATGGGCTGATGTTCAACTCTTATTTGGCTTTTCCGCATTAAAATCTTCCAGCCTGTGAGAAGCTTTTTGTAACCCCTGTAACTCATTGTTATTAAATGGATAATTTTTGCGTGATTGGTGGTAATTTCTGCACTTTGGGCTTAACCCGGTGCCATGCTATAATTAAGGTGCTGCAAAGATATAGTGAGGATAAGGTGCCGGGCAGGTTTCCACGGCGCTGCATCTGAAGAAACAGGACAAGAATCGTGATCCGTTTTGTTTTGCGTGGTTTCGCGGTCATTTCTCTGGCGCTTGGCGTCATATTTGCGATTCTGGACGGAGCGCGCTCGGTGGGCGCCTCAGCTTTTGTCACCAAGCCGCTTTTGGATATATGGGCGAGAGCAGCACCTGAAATCCTGGGGGATGCAGAAGCCTATGTGACGCACTATATATCGTCAGGAGTGTGGAACGGGATCTTCGTTCCTGTTCTCGAACAGCCGGGCTGGGTCTTGTTCGGTGTGTTGGCGCTACTGTTTTACGTCGCTGGCCATCGCCGCGAGAAACGTTTTTTACAATTCACCGCGCGGTAAACGGTTTAGCTTCGGCTTCTACGCTCTATGAATTTGTTTGTTCGTGTTGTGTGAGGGTTCCCGCCTTTCATGACATGCATAAGGAGGTGTTAGATGGGTTTTCTGGACAGCTATCGCAAGAAAATTGAAATGCCTTCCCAATCGGATGCCCTGCCGGGCAGGGCAGCACCAATTCCGACTGCTCAAGCGCATTTTGTTTCAGGGCATTCGCTGAAGGGGCCATGGCCGGAAGGTCTGAAACAGGTCATGTTCGGCATGGGGTGTTTCTGGGGCGCAGAGCGGCTTTTCTGGCAGGTGCCGGGTGTCTATGTGACAGCCGTTGGCTATGCGGGCGGAATCACACCCAATCCAACCTATGAGGAAACCTGCACGGGTCTCACAGGCCATGCCGAGGTAGTTCTTGTGGTTTACGATCCAAAGGTTGTGAGCCTTGATGAACTGCTGACGCTGTTCTGGGAAGAGCATGATCCGACGCAGGGTATGCGACAGGGCAATGATATTGGTACAACATATCGCTCGGTGATATACACCTTTGATGAGGTGGATCGCGAAGCGGTTGAGAAGAGCCGGGATGCATATCAGGCAGCACTGTCTGGGCGTGGTCTCGGCCCGATTACAACGGAAATCGCTGATGCTCCGACATTCTATTATGCGGAGGATTATCATCAGCAGTATCTGGCCAAGAACCCGAATGGGTATTGCGGCTTGCGCGGAACGGGTGTGAGTTGCCCGATTCCGGCCGCATCATAAAAGCAAAAAAATCGCGCGGTTAATCCCGCGCGATTTTCTTATTCAGGATCAACATGCCTTCATCGTCACCGGTCAGTTCTTCAAAATCATTCCAGGCGATTTTACGATAAAGATCAGGCTTGTCGGTATAGAGATAGGCTTCACTATAGCCGAGCTCGTGGGCTGCCGCTTCAATTGAAGCCATGAGTGCCTTCGCAACACCCCGCCCGCGGAATTCCGGTGCAACAAGCAGGCTTGCAACCCAAGGCTTGAGGTGAGGGTGGCTGTCGAGATCATTATGAATTAGCAGAACAAAGCCTGCGAGTTCGCCATTCCACAAGGCTGCACGAACGGCCTGACCATCGGTTGCATGGACAAGTTCGTGCATTCCGTCAATGATCTGGTCTTCAGTTGCGCCTGAAAGATAGCCCCACTCTTTGTGGTTCCATTTGGCGCAGGTGGCGGCGAGATCGTTGCGGTCGTCCAGTTTGATGATTTCAATCATGATATTACCAGTGTGGAGGTTTGGTGACGGGCACGTCAGGTGCCGTCTGTTCTTCCAGCAGAAGAAAACGATCGGTGAGAGCTGTCAGTTTCTTGTTCAGTTGATCAACGGTTTTCCATTGTTCGGCCAAGACAGATGATAGCTCTTCAATGGTCTTTTCCTGTTCGGCGACCCGAATTTCGAGTTCTGTCAGGCGAGCGTCGGTGGACATGAGCGCTGTTCCATTTTCTTTAAGCTAGAGCGCCGTGCGTCCTTTTGGACGCACAAAAGACGCTCTAAACTATTTTATCTAAGCATCGTGCTTTCCGAAAATCGTTATCGATTTTCGGGCCGATGCTGCAGAGTGCTTCCAGTTAACACTGAATCATTGAAGCCGCTCTATCTCTTTGTTTTTATAGCAATATCTGACGCAAAGCCGTTTCGCAGCTTTGCTGGGAATGTTCTAAGATGATAAAAAATCCGCGCTGACGGCTCAATAACAATTATCGAGCGGTCAGAACGCGGATCAATCTGTCTCTTATCGTATGGTTTGAAACTTACTTCGTACCATACATGCGGTCACCGGCATCGCCGAGGCCAGGGATGATATAGCCCTTTTCATCAAGGCTATCATCAATGGAGGCGGTGAAGACGTCAACATCAGGGTGAGCCGCGGTAAAGCGCTCAATGCCTTCCGGTGCTGCCAGCAGGCAGAGGAACTTGATGTTGGTTGCGCCGCGTTCCTTCAGCTTGTCGATGGCTGCAATGGCGGAGTGGCCGGTTGCAAGCATTGGATCGACCACAATGATGAGGCGGTTGACGATATCTTCCGGAGCCTTGAAGTAATATTCGATTGGCTGCAGCGTATCGTGATCGCGATAAAGACCGATATGCGCCACGCGAGCGGCCGGAACCAGATCGAGCATACCTTCCAGCAGGCCGTTACCGGCGCGCAGGATGGAGGCGAAGACCAGCTTCTTGCCTTCAAGCGTTGGTGCTTCCATTGGCATCATCGGTGTTTCGATCTGCATGGTGGTCAGTTCGAGATCGCGGGTCACTTCATAGCAAAGCAGCAGCGAAATCTCTTTCAGCAAACGCCGGAAGCTGGCGGTTGAAGTTTCGCGCTTGCGCATGATGGTGAGCTTGTGCTGGACAAGCGGATGGCTGACGACATTAACGCCCATGATTTTTCCACTTTTCTTGTTATCGTTTTTCACTTTAACGGCGAATGATGCCGGAGAAAACGCGTGGCAGGCGCACACGCACAGTTTTATCTGTCTTTGACCATTTTCAGCACTTGCGCAAGTCTGGTGGTTTGAATTTGCCGTGTGAATCTTGGCTGACCACCAGCTTATGCGCGCTAACTGCCGGAAATTAATCACCAGATCACAAAAGGGGTATCGGCCTGCGGTCTGTGCTTGTATCGTCCGGCACAAGCTTTATATGCATCAGGCAAACGGAAAACGGAGATCGGCTTCGTTTCGCACATGAACCGGCAGGTGAGTTATGGGCCAGCAGACAGGCAATGCAGACCGCGTGGGCGCACATGGTGGCATGGAGCATTCGTTCGGCTTCAAGGCAGTGGACGAAAGCGAAAAGCAGGGGCTGGTCAATGACGTTTTCCATAAGGTTGCCAAGCGTTACGATGTGATGAACGATCTCATGTCGGCTGGTATGCACCGCGTCTGGAAAGATGCGATGATCAGCTGGCTGGCTCCATCCAAGCGTCCGGGCTGGACTTCGCTCGATGTTGCAGGTGGTACGGGCGATATTGCATTCCGCATTGTTGAAGCGTCCGGGCGTCAGGCCCATGTAACCATTCTCGATATCAACGGCTCGATGCTCGGTGTCGGTCGCGAACGCGCCATCAAGAAGGGCCTTGCTGAAAACCTCGAATTTGTTGAAGCCAGTGCGGAAGAGCTGCCGTTTGAAGATGCAAGCTTCGATGCCTACACGATTTCATTCGGCATCCGTAATGTCCCGCATATCGACAAGGCGCTGTCTGAAGCCTATCGCGTGTTGAAGCCGGGCGGTCGTTTCATGTGCCTTGAATTCTCCGAGGTTGAACTGCCGCTGCTTGATAAGATTTATGACCAGTGGTCTTTCAACGCCATTCCCCAGATTGGCAAGATGATCACGGGTGATGCTGATTCCTACAGCTATCTGGTTGAATCGATCCGCAAGTTTCCAAAGCAGGAAGACTTTGCGCGTATGATCCGCGAAGCGGGTTTTGAGCGTGTGAGCTATCGCAATTTCACAGGTGGAATTGCAGCGCTTCATTCAGGCTGGAAGCTCTGAGTCTGATATGAGCAATATTTCTGCTGCCATACGGTTGATGCGTGCTGGCTGGATCATGGCGCGCGAAGGCGTGTTGAGTTCACTGCCTGTTGATGATGCTGCAGGCCTGCCTGCGCTGGGGCACAAGTTTGCCAAAGTGCTTGCGCGCAAGCGTGCGAAAGATGCGCCTCGCTCTGAACGCATTTCGCGTGCGATGAACAAGCTTGGCCCTTCCTACGTGAAGCTCGGCCAGTTTCTTGCCACGCGTCCGGATATTGTCGGCAAGGATGTTGCCGCTGATCTGGAGCTGTTGCAGGACCGGCTCGACTTCTTCCCGCAGGCGGAAGCCGTTTCGGCAGTCGAGAATTCTCTCGGTCGCAAGATTGATGATCTTTATGTGAGTTTTGATGCGCCGATTGCGGCTGCATCTATGGCGCAGGTCCATCCTGCCTATGTGATGAAAGATGGCGCGCCGCACAAGGTTGCCGTCAAGGTTATCCGTCCGGGTGTCCGTCAGCGTTTTGCGCGCGATCTTGAAAGCTTTTTCATGGTTGCCCGTATGCAGGAGCGGCATGTGCCTTTCACGCGCCGCTTGCGGCCTGTTGAGATGGTTGAAACGCTTCAGCAGACAACGCGCATCGAAATGGATCTGCGGCTTGAGGCGGCGGCACTTTCCGAGATTGCCGAGAACATCAAGGATGATGAAGGTTTCCGCGTTCCCGATGTTGACTGGGAGCGGACGGGCCGCGATGTCCTGACGCTCGAATGGATCGATGGCATCAAGATGTCGGATATCGGGGCGTTGAATGCGGCAGGTTTCGATCTCAAGAAGCTTGCTGAAACGCTGATCCAATCTTTCCTGCGTCATACGCTGCGCGACGGTTTTTTCCATGCCGACATGCATCCGGGTAATCTCTTCGTCGATCCCAAAGGCACTATTGTCGCCGTTGATTTCGGCATTACCGGACGGCTCAACAAGGATCAGCGGCGCTTTCTCGCAGAAATTCTTTATGGCTTCATCACACGCGATTATCTGCGCGTTGCGGAAGTGCATTTTGAAGCCGGTTATGTTCCGCACAAGCACGATGTGGCGAGTTTTGCGCAGGCAATCCGCGCGATTGGTGAGCCTATCCATGGACAGCCAGCCGAAACCATTTCCATGGCAAAGCTGCTCACGCTTCTGTTTGAAGTGACTGAGCTGTTCGACATGGAAACACGGCCTGAGCTTCTGATGCTTCAGAAGACGATGGTGGTGGTGGAAGGTGTTTCGCGCACGCTCGATCCGCATTTCAACATGTGGAAAGCAGCCGAGCCGGTTGTGGGCGCTTGGATTCGCAAGAATCTTGGACCGCAAGGCATGTTGCTGGATGCTAAGGACAGCGCCTATGCGCTGCTTCATTTCACCCGCAAGACGCCTGAGCTGGTGGCACGAATGGATCGTGCTTCCGTGGCGCTTGACGAGATGGCTGCAAATGGTCTGCGCTTTGACGATGCGACTGCAGAAGCCATTGGTCGGGCCGAGGCGCGGCATTCGCGCTGGGGGCGCATAGCACAGATAGTGATTGCAATTTCATTGGCTGCGATAGCGATTAAGCTCTATATGGAGCTTTAGCTTCACCATAATTCATCTGTTTGTTGATTATTCAACAAAATAGTGATTTCATTGATTGCATCAGCATTAGACCGGTGCAATCAAATGGCCAGTATTACAATCCGCAATCTTGATGACGCTGCAAAAGAGCGGCTTCGCGTGCGAGCCGCTCAAAACGGGCGCTCCATGGAAGAAGAAGCAAGGCTTCTGCTTGGCGGTTTTGAAGAGACGAAGCCGGTAGCCGCTGCTTTGTCGCCGATTGCCGGTTCATTGCGCGATAAGCGTATTCTTCTCATCATCAGCGGCGGGATTGCAGCTTACAAAACACCAGACCTCATTCGGCGTTTGAAAGAACGCGGCGCGCGTGTTCGCACGGTCCTGACCGCAGGAGCGCAGCAGTTTGTGACGCCGCTGACCATCGGCACTGTGTCCGCCGATCATGTGTTTACGGATCTTTTTTCTCGCGAGGACGAACAGGATGTCGGCCATATTCGCCTTGCGCGCGATGCCGATCTGATTGTTGTGGCACCTGCAACGGCGGGGCTTATGGCCAAGATGGCCACTGGCATTACCGATGATCTGGCCAGTGCTGTGCTTCTCGCCCGCAAGGTGCCATTGCTGATTGCACCTGCCATGAACCCTGCGATGTGGGACAATGCTGCGACCCGGCGCAACCGTCTAACATTGGAAAAGGATGGCGTGCATTTCATTGGGCCTGAAAAGGGCGAGATGGCGGAAAGTGGAGAGGCTGGCACAGGTCGCATGAGCGAACCGCTGACAATTGTCGCGGCAATTGAAAACCTGCTTGCGCCACAGGCGAAGCCGCTTGCAGGCAAAGTGATCGTCATGACATCTGGCCCGACACATGAGCCGATTGATCCGGTGCGCTATATTGCCAACCGTTCCTCGGGCAAGCAGGGCCATGCCATCGCTGCGGCCCTAGCACATCTGGGCGCCACTGTGCATCTGGTCTCCGGTCCTGTCACGATCGCTGATCCGCAGGGCGTCAACGTCACTCATGTTGAAACAGCGCGGGAAATGCAGGCGGCGGTCGAAAGCCATCTTCCCGCTGATGCGGCTGTGATGGTTGCAGCCGTTGCCGACTGGCGGACAGCTAATGCAGCCGATCAGAAGATCAAGAAACAGCCGGGCGAGGGTGCACCAACGCTCAGCATGATTGAGAACCCGGATATTCTGGCCGGTGTTGGTCATAGTGAGAAGCGTCCCGGTCTTGTGGTGGGCTTTGCTGCGGAAACGCAGGACGTGCTCGCCAATGCCAGCCGCAAGCTCGACAAGAAAGGTGCTGACTGGATCGTTGCCAATGATGTGTCTGGTGATGTGATGGGCGGCGATCGCAACCGTGTGCGTGTTTTGAGCCGCGCAGGCATCGAAGAATGGCCGGAAATGAGCAAGGAGCAAGTTGCTGAAAAGCTTGCAGAAAAAATTGCAGCCGCGCTTCTCGAAATAAAAAGCTGATTTTTTTATGCGGGGCATGTCACATTCCGATGCAGCTATCTCGTCTTGATGATGAACGACCCATACGGGTCAACATCCAGGAGAAGAGATCATGGAACTAAGACTTGCCCCTTACACTTTCGCACCGCAGATCATGCAGGCAATGGTGGAACTGGAAAAGCGCGTTGCGGCATCCGGACTTGAGTATAGCCTCTATGAGCTGGTGAAAATCCGCGCTTCGCAGATCAATGGCTGCGCCTATTGCATCTATATGCATACGGCTGATGCGCGGAAGGCTGGCGAAACCGAAGAGCGTCTCTATCTGGTTGCTGCATGGCGTGAATCACCGCTTTATACTGCGCGGGAGCGGGCGGCACTTGGCTGGACCGAGGCGCTGACCCTGTTGGCACAGACGGGCGCACCGGATAAGGATTTTGATGCTTTGAAAGCGCATTTCTCAGACGAAGAGATCGTCAATGTGACCATGCTGATTACCACCATCAATGCATGGAACCGCATTGCAGTGGGCCTGCGTCTCGTTCATCCGGTCAAAGCCGATGCAGCTGCCGCTTGAGCCAAATATCAATGATGCGGGTGTGTTCGAGACCTTGCGGCCTCGGCTCATCCGCATTGCCTATCGTATGGTTGGCACCCATGCCGAAGCCGAAGACATTGTGCAGGATGCATGGCTGCGCTGGAGCGCTGCGGATCGTGCAACCATCCGTGAGCCGCAGGGCTGGCTCACGCGTGTGGTCAGCCGTCTTGCGCTCGATCATCTGAAATCTGCACGCGTACGACGCGAAACCTATCCCGGAACATGGCTGCCTGAGCCACTTGTCGAGGATGAAGAAGACCGCAGCGACGATATCACATTGACATTGATGCTGGCTCTCGACCGACTGTCGCCGCTGGAGCGGGCGGCATTTCTTTTGCATGACGTGTTCGATATGGGCTTTGAGGAGGTCGGGCGTGTGCTTGATCGCGATGCTGTGGCCTGTCGTCAGCTGGCGAGCCGCGCGCGCAGCCATGTTCGACAGGAAAAGTCGCGGTTTTCCATGCCCGAGGATCGCGGTCGCACGATTGCCGAGGCTTTCTTTCAGGCGTCCCGCAGTGGTGACATGACGGCGCTGAAAGGTCTGCTGGCTGAAGATGCTGTGATGTATTCCGACGGTGGTGGTATCCGCAATGCAGCGCTCAACCCGATATATGGGCGTGAAAAGATCATGCGCTTTTATGACGGTATTGCGCGTAAGTCCGATGGGCTGGTGCCTGCCATCAATCATTTTGCGCTATTTGATGGCTTGCCCGGCCATATGAGCCTTGAGGCGGATGGCCTACCGCAAGTGGCTGCGGTGGAGATCGAAGATGGATTGATCCGGGGGGTCTATCTTATCCGCAATCCTGACAAGCTCAGCCATTTGCGGAGAATGTTTTAAAGCGCATCCCGAAAAGTGTGAAACGGCTTTCGGGATGCGCTCTAAAAGAATTCATCCAAGAGGCGATAAAAAGCGATCTTCTTTTCGTCTATTACAAGCCCGTTATAGAGAGCGAGGAATGGCATTACCCATTCTTTGCCGAGATTATATTCAACACTCCAGCAAGCCAGCGCCAAGTCCTGATGACGGTCGGCAAGACCCAGTCTTCCACAGTCGATGAAGCCCGTGAAATTGCCATTAGCGGCCATGAAATTGGGTAGGCAAGCATCGCCGTGGGTGATGACGACATCTTCGCTTGCCGGTTTAAGGCTGCAGAGTTCTGCGAACAGATCTTCAGCCGTTTGTCCTGCACGTTCGTCATCGAAATCATCTTCATCAACCGCACCTGCCAAAACACGTTTGCTGGCGTCTTCAATGCGAATATCGACCCGATGATCAAACGGGCATGATGTGGTATCAATTTCATGCAATGATTTCAGCGCTGCTGCGAGAATTTCGATGATGCGCTGGGGTGCAAGACTATCTGCAGCAGATGCGAGGTCGTGGCCTTCCAGCCGTGTCATGAGCAGATAGCTTTGATCAGGCTCCTGAACAAAGCTCATGATAGCAGGGCAGGCTATGTTTTGCTGACTGAGCCAGTTCAACCGGGCCGCTTCATCGGCAAGCTCGCCGACAGGGCTTGCGGGCTCAATCTTTAAAACGAGCGGGGCTCTTTCCGGGTGCTCCAGAAGAAGAACATTGGCCGTGGATCGGCCAATACCATCCTGCTGACTGCGATAGCCTGCCAGAGAATGCGCAAGTGCATCGGGCAGATTGAGAGCAGCCAGAACAGGGTCGTCCATTGTTTCTCCGTGAAATCAGGCCTTGTCGCGGACCTGATAGTCCTTGATCGTGGCAAAGCGGATCGCCTTCCAACGCTCGGCTTCGTAGTTGAGCGAGAAGCCATTCTGCGCGAGAAATACCGGATCATTGTCAAGATCGTGTGCGATATCAGCGCGATGCGAGGCAATGAAGCGGTCGAGCTCCGCCGGTTCATCCGCTGTGATCCAGCGGCAAATCGAGAAGCGCGACATTTCAAAGCCGACAGGCAGAGAATATTCGATCTTGAGACGTTCGGTCAGAACGTCGATCTGCAGCGCGCCAACCACCCCGACAATTGCCGGTGAACCATCATCCGGCACGAAGAGCTGCACGACGCCTTCTTCTGCCATTTGCTGAAGCGCTTCACGCAGCTTCTTCGCCTTCATCGCATCATCAAGACGGACGCGGCGCAGAATTTCCGGCGCGAAATTCGGCACGCCACGGAACAGGATGTCTTCACCCTCGGTCAGCGTGTCACCGATGCGCAATGTGCCATGGTTCGGGATGCCGACAACATCGCCCGCGAAAGCTTCGTCGGCGATCTGGCGGGAGCGTGCAAAGAAGAACTGTGGCGCAGACAGGCTCATCGGCTTGCCGGTACGTACCAGCTTGGCCTTCATGCCGCGTGAAAGCTTGCCGGAGCAGACGCGCAGGAAGGCAATACGGTCGCGGTGGTTCGGGTCCATATTGGCCTGAATCTTGAACACGAAACCGGTCATTTTGTCTTCGGTCGCGCCAACCATGCGGCTATCTGCCTGCTGGTCGCGTGGGCTTGGGCCGAAATCGCAGAAGGCTTCAATCAGATCGCGCACACCGTAATTTTTCAGTGCTGAACCGAAATAAACCGGTGTCATATGGCCTTCGCGGAAGGATGCGAGGTCAAACGGGCGGCAGACGCCGCGCGCAAGTTCGACGCTTTCAATCCATGCTTCACGTTCGTTTTCAGGCAGAAGCTTCGCTGCTTCTTCCGGTCCGCTGACCTTGGTGGGCTGCTCTTCGGCATCCTTCTGGCGCACAGTGTTGCTGTGCAGATCATAAGTGCCAGCAAAGCTTTTGCCCGAACCGATAGGCCAGGTGATCGGCGCTGTATCAAGCGCCAGCTTTTCTTCGATCTCGTCAAGAATTTCGAGTGGATCGCGTGCTTCGCGGTCCATCTTGTTGACGAAGGTCACGATTGGAATATCGCGCATACGGCAGACTTCAAATAGCTTCAGCGTCCGTGGCTCGATACCTTTTGCGGCGTCGATGACCATGACGGCAGAATCCACAGCGGTCAGCGTGCGATAGGTGTCGTCCGCGAAGTCTTCGTGGCCCGGTGTATCGAGCAGGTTGAAGATGCAGTCCTTATACTCAAAGGTCATCACGGAAGTGACAACCGAGATACCGCGATCGCGTTCGATGTTCATCCAGTCCGAACGGGTCTGGATGCGATCCTTCTTGGCCTTCACTTCACCGGCAAGCTGGATGGCGCCACCGAACAGCAGAAGCTTTTCGGTCAGCGTGGTTTTACCAGCATCCGGGTGCGCGATGATCGCGAAGGTACGGCGCTTTGAAACAGGATGATCAGCGGGCATGAAGAAACTCGTAATGGCGAAGTGATGGCTGCGCGAAACGCGCGCTGCGAAGATGTTGCGCTGCATCTAGCAGTCATTGGCCAAAATCTCAACAAGCCCGGTGTTTGAAATGAAAAAGCGGCGTGAGGAACGCCGCTTCGCAAATTTGTTGTTTATGATTTTAGCGCTTGATGCCGAGGCCGAATGCAATGAACGACCAACCCTGGAAGATCAGGTCGATTGCCAAAAACAGGCCCAGAATGAACAGGCTGTTGACCGGCCACTGCATTGCAATGACGAGACCTGCGAGAGCGGTGATAACACCCGCTGCAACAATCCAGCCCCAGCCTGCTGCTGGCTTTGACTTGAAGCCCATCCAGATACGGAAGAAGCCGGAACCCAGAAGAGCGGCTGCAAGCAGGAAGGTCAGCACGCCTGCGGCGAGAATTGGATTGAAGAAGGCTACAATGCCTGCGGCTGCATAGAGCAAGCCACTCAGCAGCCAGAAGAAGAAGCTGCCCCAGGTCTTCACGCCGAAAGCATGAATGATTTCGATGATCCCTGCGACCAGCATCATGATGCCGACATAGTAGACGGAAACGACCGTCGCGAGAACCAGATTGCCGAAAGCAATACCGCCGAGGATTAGCAGTGCGACGCCGAGAGCGACGAACCAGCCCCATTTTGATGAGACCTCGGTTGGAAGGGTAGGACGATTAAAGTCATTCTGTGCTGTTGCCATAAGATGTCCCTCAATTTTCATTCCCGATCAGCAATATAAGCCAAACTGAAGATTTGGCCAGAGATGGATCCGAGGCTTGAACTCGCCCAAAAATCTCCTGTTGGTGTAAGAGCCAGAACACGGTATGTCTTTGCAGTAAAAACTTTTTTTGGCTTAAAGTCAGTTTGATGTTTGATCTGGTTTCGCACTATTGGCCGCATATCCTGGCTGTTCTGTCGATCGTTCTGGGAGCGATTGCAGCTATCCACGCGACAATGACCAAGGATGAGGTGCGGACCGCGCTCGGCTGGGTTGGTGTGATTGTGCTTTCGCCAATCGTCGGTGCGGTTGTCTATGCGCTGGCAGGTGTGAACCGTATCCGGCGCAGCACCCTCGGGCATCAGCGCGATAATATGGGCAATATTGCGCTTTATCATTTATCGCATTTCGACACGACCAATGATCTCGTGCGCGCGGCCTTCGGACGTCAGTTCGGGGCGATGAAAATTCTTGGCGACACTGTAAGCCTTTATGATTTTACCAGCGGCAACAGCATAGAAATGCTGGAAACCGGTGATGAAGCCTATGCGGCAATGCTGGATGCTATCGGCAAAGCTGAACGCAGCATCATGCTTGAAACCTATATTTTTGACCGTGATGCAATCGGCCAGCAATTTGCCGATGCGCTGGGTGATGCCGTCAAGCGTGGTGTCGAGGTTCGTGTATTGGTGGATGCTGTCGGCGCGCGCTATTCCATTCCCAGCATCGTTAATCTGCTGAAGGAAAATGGTGTGGCTGTTGATGTGTTCAACGGCAATATCATTATGGGTCTGCGTCTGCCTTATGCAAACCTGCGCACCCACCGTAAAATCCTTATCGTCGATGGCAAGCTGGCCTTTACCGGCGGCATGAATATTCGTGCAGGCTTTGTAAAAGCTATCGCTGGCGATGCGGTTGCGTTTGATACGCATTTCCGCGTCGAAGGTCCGGCGATTGCTGATCTCTTCCACGTCGCATCGGAAGACTGGCGCTTTGCAACAGGCGAATTGCTGACCGGTGACGCTTGGAGCATTGCAGCACCTAAAGACCCGCCGGGAACCGGCAAGCTTATCCGCGTGGTCGGCTCGGGGCCAGATAAGAACATTGAAACCAATCATCGCATGATGATGGGCGCCTTCTCGATTGCGCAGGAGCACATCCTGATCATGTCGCCTTATCTCCTGCCAGACCGCGAACTTATCAGTGCGCTGGTCACTGCTGCCCGGCGTGGTGTGTCGGTTGATGTGGTGGTTCCGGGGGTCAATAATCTCAAGCTGGTGGATCGCGCCATGCGCGCGCAATTCGATCAGTTGCTGAAAGGTGGCTGTCGTATCTGGCGCGCAGGGGGTGCGTTCAATCACTCCAAGCTGATGACGATTGACGGTGCGTGGTCCTATGTCGGCTCATCCAATCTTGACGCCCGTTCGCTGCGGTTAAATTTCGAGGTCGATCTCGAAATTCTGGATCGCGAGATTGCGCTGAAAGTCGAAGAACGTATCGGCAAGGTGATCGACAGCAGCCGGGAAGTGAACCTGACCCGTCTCAAAAACCGCCCGTTCTACGAACGCTTGATCGACCGCATCATCTGGCTCGGATCGCCTTATCTTTAAGGCTTTTTAGCTGCCTGAACTTGAGTTGCTGGTCAGCAGTGAAGGATTGAATTCTTCGAGGAGCTGCGCTGCGGTTTTAAGATCGAGGTGCGCCTTGATCGGAAGATGGTCAGAAGCCATACGCGCCAGCGGTGTGTTGTGAACCTCTACAGCCGTTACCAGATTATGCGGCGTTCCAAGAACGCGATCCAGCGCAAATACTGGAAAGCGGGATGGAAAGCTGGGTACTGCAGTTGATACATGATTGAACACCGGCATGAGCGATGCCAGTGAGGATCGTTTGCCGATACGCCATTCATTGAGGTCGCCGATCAGCAGCGTTGGCAGGGTGTCGGCTTCCTGCAATGCGGAAAGAATACTTTCCGCTTGCTGTTCGCGAGAGCGCTTCAAAAGCCCCAGATGTGCTGCGATTACGCGCAGAGGGCCGGATGCGAATTGCAGGTCGGCAACCAGTGCGCCGCGCGGCTCTACCCCTGGCAAAGCAAGCTGGCGCACATTGCGCACAACACCTTCGCGAAACAGCAGAACATTGCCGTGCCAGCCATGGCCTTTGGGCATTGTCGATGTGATCGGTACGGGAACAAGACCGTGGCGGCGCTCAAGCAGCCCTAAGTCCAGCAGGCCGGATCGCTCGCCGAAACGCTTGTCTGCTTCCTGCAGAGCGATCACATCGGCATCGATTTCGCTGATAACGTCGGCTGTGCGCTGGGGATCGAAGATCTTGTCCACACCAATGCATTTATGGACATTGTAGGAGGCGATCACGATGTCGCCGTCTGCAACATTGGTATGCAGCGGTCGGAAGCCGGGCCGATTACGGATAGCCGTCAATATTTTTGTAGAAATTCGACCCGGTGTTTTCTTTTTCTTCACCCGCCGCTACCTCGTGCCGTTTTGGATATCCTTTTAAATAGGTCATTTTGCGGTTTGAACAGTAGTGTTGGATCACAGATTGCTGACAAGATTGTTTTCAGTTCAGCTCATCGCGTGATGAAACGGATTACCCGGTCAACAAGTCCAGTATAGGGTGGCTTGATCAGGTCCGTTGCTGCAGGCGTATATTTGGTCAGGACTGGCATGGCTTTCGAGAAGGTCAGGAAGCCATCTTTGCCGTGGTAATGCCCCATGCCGCTATGGCCAACGCCACCAAACGGCAGATTTCCGCATGCAAAATGATAGAGCGTGTCATTGATGCAGACACCGCCTGCAACGACCTGAGAAAGCACGGTCTCGATTTCAGCTGTGTTGTCGTTGAAGCAATAAAGCGCCAGCGGCCGCTCATGATTGAGAACATAAGCGATTGCCTCATCAATTGAGCGATAGCTTATAATCGGAAGCAGGGGGCCGAAAATCTCTTCGCGCATGATTGCGCTGGTCGGACCGGGCTCCAGAATTGCTGTTGGCGTCATCAGCCGTGGGTGGCTTTGTGAAGTCGGTGCATCCATCAGTGGAACGATTGCTTCGCTGTCATCCTCTGCATCGTGCAACAACGAGGACAGGCGCGCATATTGCGCATCATTGATGATCGTCGTGCGGTCGCTTTGCGCTGATCCCTCGCCATAGCGCTTGCGAGTTTCTTCGCGCAGCAAGGTTACGAAGGCATCGCGTTTGCTTTGATGGATCAGCACATAGTCCGGCGCAATGCAGGTTTGACCCGCGTTGAAATATTTGCCTGTAGCAATGGAGCTTGCGGCGCGTTTGAGACTTGCTCCTTCACCGATAATGGCTGGCGATTTGCCACCCAGCTCCAGAGTTACGGGTGTGAGGTTTTCGGCTGCCGCTTTCATGATTTTGCGACCAACGGCGGTCGAGCCGGTGAAGAACAGGTGGTCGAAAGGCAGCGATGAAAATTCAGTGGAAAGATGCGCATCGCCAAGTACCACCGTTGCCCGATCATCAGGAAAGACGTCGGCGATCAGTTTGCGCAGAAATTCTGATGTGTGTGGCGTATGCTCGGACGGTTTCAGAAAAACATGGTTGCCAGCGGCGACCGCTGCCACCAGCGGCGCCAGTGCAAGATTGACCGGGTAATTCCACGGCGAAATAATACCAACCACGCCAAGAGGTACAAAACGAAGCTCGGCCTTTGCGGGCCACAGTTTCCAGCCTGCGGTTCGGCGTTGTGGCTTCATCCAGCGTTTCAGGTGATGCAGCGCATGATCGATTTCGGCGAAAACAACGCTGGCTTCGCCCAACAAGGTTTCATGGGTCGAGCGATTGCCAAAGTCGGCATTGATGGCTTGTGCCATCTCCTCAAGACGCTCATGGAGAGTTCTACGCAGATTACGCAGGTCATCTATGCGTTGCTCATAGGCTGGTCGATCATCCAGCCAGCTTTGTCGCAAACGCTTTAATGTCGCCTGCAATTGGTATTGTGGCGAAGCAGGCTGATCAGCGCTCATAGGCAAAACTCTCTGTTGAGCGCGCGAAAAGGAACTGCGCCACATAATAGGTGGTGAGAACCCAGAGGCCCGCGAGCGGAATAGGCGTGTGAAAACGATTGAATGCGAGCAGCGTATCACTCACCATGAAGAAAATGCCGCCCGCAGCGGCAAGCCATGCGGCATAGCGTACCGCGGTGTCGGGGCTTGTCGAAAGCGCACGGCTAAAGGCCTGAGCCGCCATGATGCCAATTGCTGAAGCATAAATGGCAACGGGGATTTTCATGGCTGACGGCAATTTGCCCCACAGACCCACAATGATCGAAATTGCGAGCACTGCAAAGATCAGGAAGGCGAGTTTGCTTTCTGCAAAGCGCGTCTTTCGGCACAGTGCATAGATGTAAATGCAATGAGTTATGAGAAAGCAAATCAGACCAGTGAGAAAATATTCACCGGGAAGCATCAGGAAAAAGTCGCCAGCGGCTGCAAATGCAAGCCCAAGCGCGATTGCAAATCCGTATGTTTTGGAGTTGAGACGAGGGGCGTTCAGAATTGCGAAAAGCAGAAGCAGTGTCGCGGTTGGTTTGGTTAGATAATGAACCCAGCGCCAGAACGGAATCTCCCCATTCTGGCTCAATACGCTGCTCAGGATTGCGCAGATCGCGCTCACTAGAAACAACCGATAAAACAGGCCGTTTCTACCAAAATCCAGTAAGCCCTTATGGCGCATTCTTCTCCCCCTTTTGCTTCGTCCCAGGCTGATATGATTATTGTTTTTGAGCCTGTAAATCCGACTATTGTTTTGTCTGTTCTGCCTCACGCCGACGTTTGCGACCCAACCGTTCTGCGCGCGTAGAGAGTTCGGCATTGCCTTCAAGATCGGACTGCAGAATAAGCCCATGCTCGCGGAGCCAGCGGATCATCTCCCCAAACTCAAGGTCATAGGCAGGTTGCTCCATCTGATTTGTCCTTCAAATCGCAATTCTTGAATGAAGGATGCGCGGAGTTCTCGCATGTGGCAAGGCCCAAAGCATTGCGAGATTACGAAGCCATTGTTCGTTAACCATTTATTAACCAATCACGCTCACTATGGCGTTATAGCTGTTGTCGTGACTGCGGATGTACCAGCACTGATGACAGCGTAAAAAAGGCCGGGCAATTTGCCGGCCTTTTTCATTTTACGACTGTAGCCACGCGCGCGGCGTAGCCCCAATTCCTTACATGGACTGTGAAGTTGCCGAGCGGCTAGGTGCGTCCGACCTGTTGTTGCCCCAGTCGCGTGTCTTGTTGCCCGTCGACTGACATCCCGCTGCTGCCACAGCAATAAGCATTACAGCGATGAGGGAGAGTGTCTGCTTCTTCATATCTTCATTTCCTATGGTTTTCGAACTCAAGCGTTCGGGAAACCCACCCGTTGGGAAGGATGCCGGAAAGCTCGTCAGTTGGGTGAAAAGACTGCTGTTTCGAAATGCTCTATCGAAGAACAAATCGCTTCCATTCATGTGCCATATACGGCCATGATTTCATCCAAACCCACCCGATGCGTGGTCTATTTTGAAACCGTTGATTTTCAGTTTCATTCTGGTTTGGAGTAGCTCAGATCACGCTTATGTGTTTGCGCAATGAGATGTGATTTCGGTCTTTGCCGAACCGTTTGGTGCTTGGCTCAATGGTCAAACACAGGCAACAAAAAAGACCGCTTGCGCGGGCTTTTTGGGGTGCTTCTGGACCTTGGTAGTGGTCTGAAGACTTGGAAATGGTGCCCAGAAGAGGACTCGAACCTCCACGCCCTTGCGAGCGCCAGCACCTGAAGCTGGTGCGTCTACCAATTCCGCCATCTGGGCGACGAGGACCGATCTAAGGGGTCGGCCTGTCTCTGTCAATCACGATTTCGCAGTTCAATCAGCTTTTTTTCACATTCCTGTCGTGAAGGCTGAAAAAGGCCAGGGAACCGAGATGAAAACAGAGATCAGGCGCGGTGCATCATTGCGCCCGCGCCCGAAAAATCATTATGCAGAAAGCACTTCCTTGGAAGCGACGGTCGAATCGGCGTTCAGCTTGTAGATGATTGGCACGCCGGTATTGAGTTCCTGCTTGAGAATCTCTTCGGGTGTCAGGCCATCGAGCGCCATGATAAGTGCGCGCAGCGAATTGCCGTGGGCTGCAACCAGGATGGTTTCGCCACGCAGCACATGCGGCTGGATGGTGTGCAGGTAATAAGGCCAGACGCGTGCGCCGGTATCCTTCAGGCTTTCGCCGCCCGGAGGAGGGACGTCGTAAGAACGGCGCCAGATGTGAACCTGCTCTTCGCCCCACTTTTCGCGTGCGTCGTCTTTATTAAGTCCGGAAAGATCGCCGTAATCGCGTTCGTTCAAAGCCTGATCGCGGATCGTTTCGAGGTCGGACTGGCCCAGCTCGTCAAGAATGTGCTGGCATGTGACCTGCGCGCGCGACAGACCCGAAGTATATGCGAGGTCGAACTTGAGGCCTGCGGCCTTCAGGCGTTCACCAGCAGCCTTGGCTTCGGCGTGGCCCTGTTCGGTCAGGCCCGGATCGCGCCAGCCGGTAAACAGGTTTTTGAGGTTCCATTCGCTTTGGCCATGGCGGACCAGGACGAGGGTACGAGACATCGCAGCACTCCGTTGGGATAATTGTAAGTTAGTCGTTAAGTCCGAGAACATCGAGCATGGAATAAAGGCCGGGTTTCTTTCCATGTGCCCAAAGAGCTGCTTTCACGGCGCCTCGAGCAAAGATTGTGCGGTCCTGAGCATGATGGGCGAGGGTGATGCGCTCTCCTTCGCCTGCAAGAATCACTTCATGGTCACCGATAACCGAGCCGCCGCGCAGGGTTGCAAAGCCGATTGTGCCCTGCTCACGCGGGCCGGTGTGACCGTCGCGTACGCGCACGCTCTTTTCTGCGAGATTGATAGCGCGACCTTGCGCTGCTGCTTCACCAAGCAGAAGGGCGGTGCCGGAAGGCGCGTCAACCTTGTGCTTGTGGTGCATTTCGAGGATTTCGATGTCGAAATCTTCAGGGCCGAGCGCCTGTGCTGCTTTCTTGATGAGACCGGACAACAAATTGACGCCAAGGCTCATATTGCCGGACTTGACGATTGTGGCATGACGCGCTGCGGCGCGGATCTTTTCTTCGTCTTCGACCGAAAGGCCCGTGGTGCCAATGATATGCGCAATGCGTGCCTGTGCTGCGAGGCCTGCATAGTTGAGCGTTGTCGCCGGCGCGGTGAAGTCGAGCACGCCTTGCGCCTTTGCAAAAACCGGCAGCGGATCATCGGTAATCGCGACACCGAGATTGCCCACGCCTGCCACTTCGCCCGCATCCTTGCCCAGAAATGGCGAGCCGGGACGCGCAATGGCGCCAGTGAGACGCGCTTCGTCAATCGCGTGGATGGCGCGGATGAGAGCCTGTCCCATTCGACCATTTGCGCCCACAACAACGAGCCCGATTTCTGCACTATCAGCCATTGGATTTTTCCTCTGTAACAGTGTTCCCGATCAGTATGTCGTCCTTGCCGCTCTGAAGCTGGTAGAAGCGGGCATAGACACCATTGGGTATTGTGATGAGATCGTTATGACGACCTTCTTCAACCACATGACCTGCTTCCATGACAACAATGCGGTCGGCATTGACGACGGTGGAAAGGCGGTGCGCAATGACGATGGTCGTGCGCTCCTGCATGATGTGATCAAGCGCCTGCTGCACGCGTTTTTCTGACTCGTTGTCGAGTGCAGATGTCGCTTCATCGAGCAGCAATACGGGAGCATTGCGCACGATTGCACGGGCAATCGAAAGGCGCTGCCGCTGACCGCCTGAGAGAGTCACACCGTTTTCACCGACAGGTGTATCGTAGCCCTGTGGTTGCTGGAGAATGAATTCATGAGCGTTGGCAAGCTCTGCCGCCTTGATGATTTCTTCCTGCGTTGCATCCGGACGTCCATAGCGGATGTTGTCGGCAATCGTTCCTTCAAACAGATAAGGCTGTTGCGAAACATAGGCCACGGAGTGACGAAGCGATTCCTTTGTCACTTTGGCGATGTCCTGTCCGTCGAACAGAATCTGCCCGCCCGTAACATCGTAGAACCGCTGCACGAGATTGATCAGTGTGGACTTGCCTGCACCCGAAGCGCCGACAATCGCTGTGGTTTCGCCCGCTTTGGCTGTAAAGCTCACACCGTGCAGAACGGGCGCGATGTCGCTGTAAGAGAAGCGAACGTCTTTGAAATCGATCTCGCCGGGGCCAGCCGTAAGCGGCTTGGCGTCAGGTGCGTCACCTTGGTTAGGCTCAATATCCAGCACTTCATAGATCATGCGTGCATTAACGAGAGCGCGTTCAAGACCGACCTGCAGACGTGCCAGACGCCGTGCCGGATCATAGGCAAGAAGCAGAGCCGTGATGAAGGCGAACATCGCACCGGGAGGCTGCTGGTTGAGGATCGCATTATAGCCGCTATAGGCCAAAACGCCTGCGATAGCACAGCCCGCAAGAATTTCGGCAATAGGTGTCGTGCGTTCGGAAACGCGCGCGATCTTGTTGCTGCGGTTTTCAGCCTGATCGATCAGCGTGCTGATCTTGCCGCGCAGCTGATCTTCCATGGTGAAGGCTTTCACAATGGAAATGCCCTGCACAGTTTCCTGCATTGCGCCCAGAAGATGGGAATTGAGATGCACCAGATCGCGCGTGACGGACCGGATACGGCGCGAAATATAGGCAACCGCCAGCACAAGTGGCGGGCCTACGAGGAAGACAACCGTAGACATAAACGGATCGGTATAGAACATCATACCGATCAGCCCGATCAGCGCGACGAAATCGCGCGCGATCGACGTGATCGTCATGTTCAGAAGATCGCGGATGCCATTCACATTCTGATTGATCTGCGCTGCCAGATGGCCGGAGCGTGTATCATTATAGAAATCCAGCCCGAGCTTGAGCAGGTGATCGAAGATGCGCTTCTGATAGCGCGCGACCAGATTGTTGCCAATCTTGGCAAGCTCGACCGCCTGAACATAGCTTGAAAGTCCGCGAAGCACGAAAATTCCGAGGATGGCGCCGCAGATAACCCAGATAAGACCGATCTTCTGTTCATAGAAAATCTTGTCGATCATCGGCTTCATCAGATAAGCAAGCGCACCATTGGAAACGCCTACGATCAGCGAAGCAGCGATGGCAATCGCATAGCTCGCCTTATACTGGCTTCCGTTTTCCGATAGCATACGACGAATGACGCGGGTGGCTTCGCTCGGGTCGATCTTGTTTTTTTTCTTTTTGAATAGGCTCACGGGCAAAGTGCTTTTTATCTAGCAGCCGCTGGCTGTCGTTGATCATGCATTTTCGCGCGTCCTTTTGGACTGGAAACGACAAAAGGCTGCAATGAGTGTTTTCATTGCAGCGCTTCTATAGCGTTATCTTTGTCGCTTGACCATGCCTGAGAAAGCGAAGCCGCTTAGCTGACGCGCCAGCGGCGGCCATCGGTGGCAACCTCAAACCGCATCGGAGTACGTGCGAAAGCTGAAAGACCGCTGAGGGCTGCCAGCGGATGAACGACGACGCGTACCGGAATATCGCGCATGAAATGCGTATGCGGGGCCTTGTCTTCAAAGGCTGCGCGGAACGACCCTGCTTGCAGCGCAGACATGATGCGCTGGGGAATGCCGCCTGAAAGATAGACGCCGCCATGTGCCTTGAAGATGAGGGCCAAATCGCCGGCAATGCGGCCCAGATAGGTCACGAAGAGTTCAAGCGTCTCGACAGCCTGAGGATTGCTGCCATCAAGACCCGCTGCAGTGATATCGGGTGGCGTGTCTAGAACGGGTGTCACCTTATCGGCAGCGCAGATTGCGAGATAAAGATTACGCAGACCGCGTCCGCAGAGGATCTGTTCGGCCGCTACACGGCCTTCGATGGTTTCGATATGCGGGAAGACCTGATAGTCACGCTCGCTGCGCGGGCCGATGTCGATATGGCCACCTTCACCGGGAACGGGAACCCATGCGGTTCTGGTGCGCACAAGACCTGCAACGCCTAAGCCCGTTCCAGGGCCGAGCACGACGCGTGTGGCAACGACTTCTTCTTCGCTTCCGCCAATCTGATGCAGATATTCTTTTTCGATTGAAACAACGGCAAGTGCCTGGGCTTCAAAATCATTGAGGACGGTTACGTCTTCAAATCCGAGATTGGCGATCAGCTGTTTCGGGCGGACAACCCAATCGCAATTGGTGAGATCAATCTCATCACCATCGACCGGGCCTGCAACAGCCAGAATAGCAGAACGGGGACGAATGGAAGTGTGGTTGAGCACCGTTTGTTCGATTGCATCGTCTATCGTTGCATAATCGGCGGTCTGGACGACCGGAAACTCTTTAGGCTCTGCATGAGAATCAACAAGAAGCGCAAAGCGCGCATTGGTTCCACCAATATCGCCGACGAGGACGGGAAACTTGAAACTCTGGTCAGCGTTAATCATGGTCTGCCTTGCTGCTTCGACTGTTCTTATTGTTTGCGGGCGTGTTCAGAGTGGCTCTATTAGTCCAGCACTTGCACCAGCTTTTCGGCTGTTGCCGGGTTCAGCGCCATCGGAATGTCATAGACGCTGCCGAGACGGGTGAGGGCCTTCACATCGACATCGTGAGGGAGCGGTGAGAGCGGATCGATGAAGAAAATCAAGGCCTGCACCGTGCCTTCCGCGATCATTGCGCCAATCTGCTGGTCGCCGCCAAGCGGGCCGCTTTTGACGCGATGGATATTCAGCGAAGGACAAGCCTCCTGAATGAGACCGCCAGTGGTACCGGTGGCGACAATATCATAAAGAGACAAGGCTTTCTCATGCGTACGCGCAAAGGCGACCATCTCGTCCTTCTTCAGATCATGAGCGATCAGGGCAATGCGCAGACGTTCCGTCATGAGATTGATAACCTTGTCATTTGCGTTCTAAATCGTTTGAAACCTATAGCGACACCATAGGTCCGTGAAAAGCATGTTTTCTGACAGATGCTAGAGCGTGTCGCATTTTATAGTAGCCATTACGCCCGCTCTATCTCTTTATTTCCACGCATGTCGTTATCGGAAAACCGGTTCCCACTTTTCCGCGACATGCGTTAATTGGCACCATAGATAACATCTGCGATCGAATCCGGCGACGGGCCATTCAGCACGGCGGCACATGCCTTTGGCAAATCCGACACCATGACTGGCTTTGGTTTCTTCGGCGGCTCCTTGGATGGCTTTGCAGGCTTCCACGGTTCATCTGTAAACCACCATGCCAGCGACTTGTCGCAGCCGTCACCCGCCGCCACTTTTGGCTGCGGCTTGCAATCGGGCGATCCCGGCTGGCAATGCAGTCGGACGTGGAAATGATAGAAATGGCCCCAGTATGGGCGCACTTTGCCAAGCCAGCTGCGGTCTCCTGTTACGGTATCGCAAAGCTGTTTCTTGATGCCGGGATGCACAAAGATGCGTTCAACTTCCGGGTAGCTGGCAGCGTGTTTGATGAGTGCTGTGCGCGCTGGCGTCCACTTCTGCGGATCGACGTAAAGCGAATCCTTCTTCAGCATGGATACAGCCGAGACGCTTTCACGCTCTGCATCGGTGAAGCGCTTCTTTGGCATCGGTGTCAGCCAGATATCGGCATCAAGTCCAACCTGATGCGAAGCATGACCTGTCAGCATTGGACCGCCGCGTGGCTGTGAAATGTCGCCGACCAGCAGGCCGGGCCACCCGTCTTTTGCGGCGTCGCGGGATAGTTTTTCCAGAAGGCCAATGGTGCGCGGATGCCCCCAGTTGCGATTGCGCGAAAGCCGCATGACCTGCCAGTTGGGGCCATCGATTGGGAGGGCAACGCCACCTGAAAGGCAGCCCTTGGCATAAAAGCCGATGGATTGCGGCGACTGCGCCAAAACCGGAAGTTTCTTGCTGCCGAATGCCTGCTTGGCAGGGGCATCCTGCGCCAAAGCTTGCGGGACAAAGTCTGGTGCGATCATTGTGGCAAGACAGGTTGCAAGAACAAGTCGCGACCAGAATTTCGAGCTGGATCTCTTTGCCATGGGCAATTTTCCATAAAACTTTTGCTCGAATCATTCGAGCTGATGGGCCGGATTATGCTTTGCGTTCGCCAGAACGGCAATCAACTACTCATTTTACGCAGCCTTCACCTCAAAACTGACGTCCACTTTTGGGGGCATGTGTTAGCGCCAATGATCATCCTGCCACATGGCCGAAAAGGCTGCTTTGTAATCAGGATAGATAAAATCATAGCCCAGAGCCTTGATGCGCAGGTTGGAGACGCGTTTGTTTTCGCCGTAGAATGAGCGTCCCATTGGCGTGAGGTCAGCCTGTTCAAATGGAATTTCCGGCGGGATGGCAACGCCCATCAACTCGGCAGCATAAGCGACGACATCCTGTGGCGGGGCGGGTTCGCTATCGGTGATGTTGAAGGCGCCACCACTATTGGTGCCTGCCAGAAAACGCAGGCTTCCGGCGATATCATCCACATGGATGCGGTTGAAGACCTGACCGTCCTTGATGATGCGCCGCGCGGTGCCGCGTTCCAGATTGACGAATGCATTGCGGCCTGGACCATAGATGCCCGACAGACGCAGAAGTGCTACCGGTGTGCCATGGCGTTCGCTTAGTGCTTCCCATGCGCTTTCCGCTTCCACACGTTCAAGCGAACGGCGCGATGTCGGGGCTAAAGGTGCTGTTTCATCAATCCAGTTGCCGTCATGATTTCCGTAAACACCTACCGTCGAGAGATAGCCGATCCAGCGAATGGTATTGCCGGGGCGGCGTAAAGCCTCCTCAACAATTGCAAGCGATGGATCGCCGCTTTCGCGCGGCGAAATCGAAATGACGACATGGGTTGATTTTGCAAGGCGGTCGATCAGATCAGGC
Organism: Brucella pseudogrignonensis; assembly: GCF_002252525.1. Lineage (GTDB taxonomy): Bacteria > Pseudomonadota > Alphaproteobacteria > Rhizobiales > Rhizobiaceae > Brucella > Brucella pseudogrignonensis. The sequence continues at coordinate 96,274 of NZ_NNRM01000011.1, read as the reverse complement.
GAGGCGGTTTCGCCGTCGAAGATGATCGGTGCGATGCCGGATTTTTCGAGGAGGGGGAAATTCTGCTCGTTGCGGGTGGTGCCATCGATGCGCTCTGCCTCTCCGGTCATCAGGCGGGAAAAGGCTCTCGCAGAATAACCGGCTCCAAACAGAAAAATGCGCATTCTAGCTATCCTCCAGAGCGCATCCCGAAAAGTGTGAAACGGTTTTCGGAAAAGATGCGTGTTTAAACAAAAGCTTGAGATGCACCAATCTGACTTAATCAGACTGGTGCTCTAAGCTCCATTCTGCGCGCACCGTAGCATCCTCTTCGCGTGAGGCCAGACGTTTCTGTGAAATTTTGAAACGATCTGTGCTTACAAGCTGTTTCAAAGCCCAGACAGCAGCACCACGCACAACAGGTGCCGGATCTTCAAGCAGGCTTTCCACCTGCGGCACCAGCGTCTGGTCTTCCGAATTGCCGGTTGCGATCAACACATTGCGCAGAAAACGGTCGCGACCGATGCGTTTGACGGGTGAACCCGAAAACAGTGTGCGGAAGGCCGGATCGTCGAGTGCAAGAAAATCCGCAAGCTTTGGTGCCTTGAGATCATCGCGTGCTTTCAGCTTCATCTCGCTGGTCGCTTGCGCAAACTTGTTCCACGGACAAACTGAAAGGCAATCGTCACAACCATAAATGCGGTTGCCCATGGCTTTGCGAAACTCGTGCGGGATCGGCCCCTTGTTCTCGATGGTGAGATAGGAAATGCAGCGTCCCGCATCGATCCGGTAAGGCGAGGGGAAAGCTTTTGTCGGACAGGCATCGAGACAGGCGCGGCAGGAGCCGCAATGATCGCGATCCGGTTCATCCGGCGGAATTTCAGCCGTGGTGAAGATCGAGCCTAAAAACAGCCACGAGCCGAGTTCGCGACTGACCAGATTGGTGTGTTTTCCTTGCCAGCCAAGGCCCGCGGCCTGCGCAAGCGGCTTCTCCATCACAGGTGCCGTATCGACGAAGACTTTTACGTCCTGTCCGGCGCGTGCAGCAAAGCGGCTCGCGATGTGCTTGAGCTTGCCCTTGATGATGTCGTGATAATCGCGGTTCTGGGCATAGACCGAGATTGCCGCCCGGTCTTTATGTTCAAGAATGCTGAGCGGGTTGCTATCCGGACCGTAATTCATGGCAAGCACCATGATCGAACGCACTTCCGGCCAGAGAACGCTAGGGTTGGCCCTGCGCTCTTCGGTCTCTTCCATCCAAAGCATGTCCGCGTGGTGGCCATCGGCAATATATTGCCGCAAGCGCTGAGGTGCCTGCGGAATAGCGTCCGGCCCTGTGAAAGCGACCGCATCAAAGCCGACAGCTTTCGCTTCTTCGATCAGAAAGCGTTTCAGCTTGAGAGCTTTGTCCGAAGCTTGGCTAGTATCAGAAGTCGAGGTCGCCATAGTGAGCCACTGGAGCTAGTCCGCGCACGCGATCAGCCAGCAGCGGGCGGAAGGCTGGGCGCGATTTCATGCGAGCATACCAGTCGCGCGCGGCTTTTGTCTCGCCCCATTCAATTTCGCCGAGATAGTCTAGCACAGAAATGGACGCTGCGGCCGCCATATCCGCATAGCTTGGATGACTGCCTGCGAGCCAGTCACGGGTAGCGGCCAGCCAGTCGATATATTTCATGTGCTGGCGAATATTGGTGCGGGCTGCACGGATGGCGGTCGAATCCGGCGCGCTGCCGCCCATTTCATCAGCCATCTGAAGCTTGAAAACGCGTTCGCGTGCAATATGGCGTGTCACTTCGTTTTCGAGCTTGAGCAGAAACCAGTCGACCAGACGCCGCACTTCTGCGCGTTCCATCGGGCTTTCGGGCAAAAGACGACGACTGCGTTTTAAGGCGCCGCGCGTTTCATCGAGATATTCTGCAATGACGGTTGCGCCAACAACCGGCAGATCGCGTTCAGCCAGCAATACAGGAAGTGTTGCAGCAGGGTTCAGCGCCAGAAATTCCTTGCGGCGCGACCATGGACGTTCCTCGATCAGTTCGGCTTCCACATCATATTCGCCGAGAATAAGCCGCACATAGCGCGAGCCTGAAGACATAGGATGATGAAAAAGCGTAAGCATAATCGACGCGGTACTCTCGACTGACAAGCTTTAATTGATCCCCGGTGAGGCACTGCGGCTAGCGTTTGCACCGGCAGCAGGTTATTTCTGCTGTCAGGCGATTCGAGCCACCTCAACGGAATATTTAGTCTATAAGGGCTATGCCTGCGGGAGACAAGCAATCGCTGGAAGCGCTTATTGTAGCACTTTCATGCTTAACAGCTCGTCAAGACGCACCGCTTTCATCCTGCTCACCTCCCTAAGGTACTGACTTCATGGAAATTTATAATCTTCTGGAAGCCGCTTTTCTTGGTCTCATCGAAGGTTTGACGGAGTTCATCCCCGTTTCCTCCACAGGCCATTTGTTGCTGGTTGGCCATTTTCTTGGCTTTGAATCGACGGGCAAGACCTTCGAGGTGCTTATTCAGCTCGGTGCGATTTTGGCAATTCTGACGGTTTATTCCGCGAAGCTGATCAAAATTCTGACCGACTTTCCGCGCGATGCCCGCACACGGCGCTTCGTGCTGGGTATTCTGGTTGCATTTCTGCCTGCAGCTGTCATCGGCGCAATGGCACATGGCTTCATCAAGAGCGTGCTTTTTGAAACGCCGATGTTGGTTTGCGCCATGCTTATCATCGGTGGTTTCATTCTGCTCTGGGTGGACCAGCTGGAACTCAAGCCACGTTATCGCGATGTGATGGATTATCCGCTGCCGATCTGTCTGGCGATTGGCTTTGTCCAGTGCCTTGCCATGATCCCCGGCGTATCGCGATCAGGCTCAACGATTGTTGGTGCGCTTCTGCTTGGAGCAGACAAGCGTTCGGCTGCTGAATTCTCGTTCTTCCTCGCCATGCCAACTATGGCCGGCGCTTTCACTTATGATCTCTATAAGAGCCATAATATGCTGTCGATGAATGATGGCGCGCTGATCGCAGTCGGATTTGTGATGGCTTTCATCTCAGGCGTATTTGTTGTGCGCCATTTGCTCGACTATGTTTCTCGCCACGGTTTCAAGCTGTTTGCCTGGTGGCGTTTGATCGTCGGCGCACTTGGAATGGCGGCATTGCTTATCTGGGGGTAAACCCGCAAAGAACGGACAAAAGAAAAGGGGCCTTTCGGCCCCTTTATTCATTTAGAGCATTTCCTGTTTTGATTGAGTCATTGGAAATGCTCTATCAATTTGTTTTTACGCGCATCTTGCTCCGAAAACCGCTTCGCACTTTTCGGGATGCGCTCTAGATTTTCGTCTCACGCAAACCCGGTCTTGGTGTACTGACCGGCAACGCGGTAGCGCCAGAGATAGGCTGGAAGGATTGCATCCACGGCTTCTGGCGTAATGCCCATGCCCTGAAGTGTGCGGCCTTCCTTGGTGGCTTTTTCCGAAACGACATTATCGAATTTCAGCAGCGTCACCTGATCATTGGTGAGCAGCGGATTTGGCAGCAAGCCAAGAACGGATGCCTGAAGGCGGGCAACCCAGAAAGGCATCGAGACGATGACGCGCTTGCGGGCGATAACGCCGAGCATGTCCTTCATCCAGTTCTTGAATGGCTGTGCGTCCGGGCCGCCCAGTTCATACACGCTACCGGCTTCAAGCTTGCCATCGACTGCGCGTGCAACAGCTTCCGCGACATCGCCGACATAGACCGGCTGCAGCTTGGTTTCACCACCGCCGATAACCGGCAGGAACGGCGAAAAGCGTGCCATGTTGGCAAAGCGGTTGAAGAAGCGATCTTCATGGCCGAAAATGATCGACGGACGCAGGATTACCGTATCCGGCAGAATGGAGAGAACGGCGTTTTCGCCTTCTGCCTTGGTACGTGCATAATCCGAAGGAGATTTTGCGTCTGCTGCAAGCGACGAAAGATGCGTCAGCTTGAGGCCGGCTGCTTTGGTGGCTTCGGCAATGTTCTTTGCGCCAAGCACCTGAACGCTGTTGAAGCGCTGCTTGCCGCTTTCCGAAAGAATGCCGACGAGATTGATGACATGATCAGCGCCCATGATGGCGCGTTCAACCGACCAGCGGTGGCGGACATTGGCCTGAACCATCTGGATCTGGCCAACATTGCCGAGCGGCGCCATGTAATAAGCGACCTCTGGCTTGCGTACGGCGACGCGTACACGATAGCCGCGCTTGGTGAGGCTTGCTACGACCGCGCGCCCAACAAAGCCAGAGCCGCCGAAAACAGTGACCAGCTTTGGTCTGTTGTGAACTTCGTTCGGTTCGGTCTTCATCCTGAACTCCTGCATGAAAGCCTGATTATAACGCCGGATATGATGCCCGAGTTTATCATTGCGGCATGTTTTCTGGCGGTGATTTATCGCCTTTTGGCAACAACGCAAAGGGGACTTGTTGTCACGACTGCGACAAAGGCCGCTTTTCCCGTATTAAACACGCAATACCGCTTTGAGATTTCGCGGCTTACTGGTAAATCGCGCGCATGAGCACACCACTTGACCATATTCGAAATTTTTCGATCGTCGCCCATATCGACCACGGCAAATCGACGCTGGCCGACCGCCTCATTCAATTGACGGGCGGGCTGGACACGCGTGAGATGAAGGACCAGGTCCTCGACTCGATGGATATCGAGCGCGAGCGCGGCATCACCATTAAGGCCCAGACCGTTCGTCTTAACTATAAGGCGAAGAACGGCGAGGACTATGTGCTGAACCTTATCGACACCCCCGGACACGTCGACTTCGCCTATGAAGTCTCGCGTTCGCTGGCTGCGTGCGAAGGTTCGCTTCTGGTGGTGGATGCCTCACAGGGCGTTGAAGCGCAGACGCTGGCCAATGTCTATCAGGCCATCGACAACAATCACGACATCGTGGTGGTGCTGAACAAGGTTGATCTTCCGGCGGCAGAGCCTGAGCGCGTTCAGAGCCAGATCGAAGAAGTGATCGGCATTGATGCAAGCCGCGCCGTGATGATCTCGGCCAAGACTGGCCTCGGCATTCCTGATGTGCTCGAAGCTATTGTCGAGCAGCTGCCTCCTCCGAGAGAGGGTGACCGCAATGCGCCGTTGAAGGCGATGCTGGTCGACAGCTGGTATGACAGCTATCTCGGCGTTATTGTTCTGGTCCGTGTTATCGACGGTGTGCTGAAAAAGGGCCAGACCATCCGCATGATGGGTACGGGCGCGAAATATCCGGTTGAACGGACTGGCGTATTTACGCCGAAAATGGTTCAGATGGATGAACTCGGACCGGGTGAACTGGGCTTCATCACTGCTTCCATTAAGGAAGTGGCTGATACCCGCGTCGGTGATACCATCACCGAAGACCGCCGCCCGACGGAAAAACCCCTGACAGGTTTTAAGCCTGCACAGCCGGTTGTGTTCTGCGGACTATTCCCGGTTGATGCTGCCGACTTTGAAGACTTGCGCGCTGCCATGGGCAAGCTGCGTCTTAACGATGCGTCGTTCTCGTTTGAAATGGAAACCTCTGCGGCGCTCGGCTTCGGCTTCCGCTGCGGGTTCCTGGGGCTTCTGCATCTCGAAATCATTCAGGAACGTCTTGAACGTGAGTTCGATCTCGACCTCATCACGACGGCACCTTCGGTTGTCTATCGTCTGAACATGCAGGACGGCTCGCAGAAAGAGCTGCACAACCCAGCGGATATGCCGGATGTTGTGAAGATCGAAGCGATTGAAGAGCCGTGGATTCGCGCAACCATCATGACGCCGGATGATTATCTCGGCGCGATCATGAAGCTCTGTCAGGAGCGTCGCGGCCTCCAGATCGATCTGACCTATGTTGGTCCGCGTGCGATGATCACCTATGATCTGCCGCTCAACGAAGTCGTATTCGATTTCTACGATCGTCTGAAGTCGATCTCGAAGGGTTATGCTTCGTTCGACTATAATCTCTCGGATTACCGTGAGGGCGATCTGGTCAAGATGTCGATCCTTGTGAATGAAGAACCTGTGGACGCGCTTTCGATGCTGGTTCACCGCTCTGCTGCTGAAAAGCGTGGCCGTGTGCTTTGCGAAAAGCTCAAGGAGCTGATCCCGCAGCACATGTTCAAGATTCCTATTCAGGCAGCCATTGGCGGCCGTATCGTGGCGCGCGAAACCATTTCAGCGCTGCGCAAGGACGTGACGGCCAAGTGCTATGGTGGCGATATTTCGCGTAAGCGCAAACTTCTGGACAAGCAGAAGGAAGGCAAGAAGCGTATGCGTCAGTTCGGCAAGGTGGAAATCCCGCAAGAGGCCTTCATTCAGGCACTCAAGATGGGTGATGATTAAAAATACAATGAGGTGCCTTTGGGCACCTCTTTTTTGTTTTGGTATTATTGTTGGACAGAAACCGAGACAAATTTGATGGATATTTTACCTCGCATTTCCATCACTTACTGCACGCAATGTAACTGGATGCTGCGGGCTGCATGGCTGGCGCAGGAGCTGTTGCAGACATTCGGGCAGGACTTGGGCGAGGTGGCTTTGCGGTCCGGCACAGGTGGTGTGTTTGAAATCCATCTGTCTATGCCGGGCGGTCAAGATGAACTCATCTGGGAGCGTAAGCGTGACGGTGGGTTTCCGGAAGCCAAGGTATTGAAGCAACGCGTGCGCGATCTGGTCTGGCCGGATCGCGATCTTGGTCACTCTGATAGGACTTCAAAACCTGAATAAGACAAAGCCCGCAAGTTGCGGGCTTCTTTGTTGGTAGGATTTGGAGCGCGTTTCGATCCGAGTGGATCAGATCGTCGCTCTAAATTCTTGTTGTAACGCGCATCTCTATCCGAAAACCGTTTCACACTTTTCCGGATGCGCTCTAATCCTCATCCACCACGCGCAGGCGCATTTGGGTTGGAGCGTTATCCGACTGTCGCGTCGGGCGCTGGGGCTCTTCAGCCGGTGCCGGGCCAAATTCCAGTGCTTCGATCTTCGCACCGCGCTTGGTGACCTTATTGGAAGACACCAGAATGTCGTCAATATCCTTGTTGGCCTGCACAAAATGGGTTTGCAGCTTGCGCACACGCTCATCAAGGCGGCCTACATCTTCCATCAGACGGATCACTTCACCCTGAATGACATGCGCCTGTTCGCGCATACGGGCATCTTTCAGGATCGCCTGAATAACCTGAATTGACAGCATCAGGAGCGATGGCGAGACAATAACGATCCGCGCCCGGTGCGCGCGCTGGATCAGCGCTTCAAAATGCTCATGAATATCGGCAAAAATAGATTCCGATGGCACGAACAGGAAAGCCGTATCCTGTGTTTCGCCTGTAATCAGATATTTGTCGGAAACATCCTTGATATGCACTTCCATATCGCGGCGGAACTGTGCAACGGCTGTCTTGCGTGCTTCCGGCTGTTCCGTTTCGCGCATGGAGTTCCATGCTTCAAGCGGGAACTTCGCGTCGATGACCAGTGAAGGCGCGTTGTTTGGCATCCTTACAAGGCAATCGGGGCGCGTGCCGTTGGATAGTGTCGCCTGAAACTCGTAAGCGCCCTGCGGCAGACCATCGGCAATGATCGCTTCCATGCGCGACTGGCCAAAGGCACCGCGCGTCTGCTTGTTTGCAAGGATCGCCTGCAACTGCACGACCTGACCGGCAAGCGACTGGATATTGTTCTGAGCTGTGTCGATGACTGCAAGACGCTCCTGCAGTTTTGCGAGGTTTTCATGTGTCGAACGGGTCTGCTCGGTCATGGTCTGGCCGATGCGATGCGTCATACCGTCGAGCCGTTCACGGATCGACTGGTTGAGCTCTGCCTGCCGTGAACCGAACACTTCGGCCATGGTTTGCATCCGGCCCTGCATTTCGGATTGTGCTTTCAGAATCTCCGCCATGCGATATTCCGCATCACGCGCACGGTCTTCAGCCTGTGCTTCCGCAACCGCGCGAAGACGTGCAGAACGCGCTGCCGCAATGAGGAAAATGGCGAGGCACAGGACCAGCACGACAATGCCCGCAAGGAGAATATCTCCCAGCGTGAAGGAGGTTGCACCAAGCTGCAAAAGCGGTTCGTTCAAGAGATTCTGGTTTTCCATTGCGCAAGCTTAACTGATTCGTGTCGCCTTGATGAGATCAAAACAAGAACATTTTGCAAGTTACAATTGACGATTCTCGCGCAAGCGATTACGTGAAGCGCATGTCTATTAAACCGCTCATCATCCTTCCCGATCCCGTCCTGCGCCAGCTTTCCAAGCCTGTCGAGCGCTTTGACGATCAGTTGCGCAAATTTGCCGGCGACATGTTCGACACCATGTATGACGCGCCGGGCATTGGCCTTGCCGCCATTCAGGTGGGCGAGCCTCTGCGGATGCTGGTGATTGATCTCGCCAAGGAAGACGAGCCGAAGGCGCCGCATGTCTTTATCAATCCGGAGATTGTCGCCTCATCGGACGAACGCAGCGTCTATGAAGAAGGCTGTCTTTCGATCCCGGATTATTATGCAGAGGTCGAGCGGCCTGCGACCATCGAGGTCAATTATTTCGATGCGGACGGCAAGGAAAAGTCGATGGAAGCCGATGGGCTGATGGCGACCTGCCTGCAGCATGAAATCGACCATCTCAATGGCGTGCTGTTTATCGATCATATCTCCAAGCTCAAGCGCGATATGGTCATCAAGAAGTTCAAGAAGCTCGCCAGTCAGCGTGCATCAAACAGGGCTTTGTAATGCGGATTGTCTTTATGGGGACGCCGGATTTCTCCGTGCCAATCCTCACAGCCATCATCGGACAGGGCTATGAAGTCGTTGCGGTTTACTCGCAGCCACCGCGTCCGGCTGGCCGTCGCGGACTGGAACTGACCAAGTCGCCGGTGCACGAAAAGGCTGAGGAATTTGGCATTCCGGTTTTCACGCCGAAAAGTCTCAAAGGCACCGAAGAGCAGGACGTTTTTGCGAGCCTTGAAGCCGATGTCGCAATTGTCGTGGCTTATGGCCTGCTGCTGCCACAGGCCATTCTCGATGCTCCGCGCCTTGGATGTTACAACGGTCATGCGTCGCTTCTTCCGCGCTGGCGCGGGGCTGCTCCCATTCAGCGGGCTATTATGTCTGGCGATACAGAAACCGGCATGATGATCATGAAAATGGATGCGGGGCTTGATACGGGTCCTGTCGCTATGGCCGAAAAAGTTGGGATCACGCCGGACATGACTGCAGGTGAGCTGCATGATCGTTTAAGCCTTATCGGTGCTGACCTGATGGTGCGCGCATTGGGTGCGCTTGAGCGCGAAAGCCTCACACTTCAGGCGCAGCCAGAGGAAGGCGTGACCTATGCCGCCAAGATCGATAAGGCCGAAGCGCGTATCGACTGGTCGAAGCCTGCGAAGGACGTTCACAATACGATCCGTGGCATCTCACCATTTCCGGGCGCCTGGTGCGAGATGGAAATCAACGGTGTCGTTGAACGTGTCAAACTCCAGCGCTCCACATTGGGCGAGGGAAGCGGCGCTCCGGGAACTATACTTGATGATCGCCTGACGATTGCGTGCGGCGAGGGTGCTGTGCGGCTCGTAACGTTACAACGTTCAGGCGGTAAACCTCTGCCCGCGCAGGAGTTTCTGCGTGGAGCGTCTGTGACGAAGGTTCTCTGAGCGGTGCCTCGTTACAAGATCACTGTCGAATATGACGGCACGCCCTATGTCGGCTGGCAGCGGCAGGAAAACGGCCATGCCGTGCAGAACGCGATTGAGCAGGCGTTCAAGAAGTTCTGTGGAGAAGATCTGACGCTAAGTGCGGCAGGCCGCACCGATGCAGGCGTTCATGCGAGCGCGCAGGTCATTCATGTTGATCTGACAAAAGATTGGGGTGCTGCGAAAGTGCGCGATGCGCTCAATGCGCATCTGGTGATGGCAGATGAACGCATCAGCATTCTCAATGTCGAGAAGACGACGGATGCTTTTGACGCGCGGTTCTCAGCGCGTGGACGGCACTATCTTTATCGCATTCACAATCGACGTTCGCCGCTGGCAATCGATTATCAGCGCGTGTGGTGGGTGCAGAAACGCCTTGACCACGAAGCGATGCATGAGGCTGCAAAGCGGCTTCTGGGTGAGCATGACTTCACGACATTTCGCGCAACGCAATGTCAGGCAAAAAGTCCGGTAAAGACACTCGACCGGCTGGATATCACGCGCAATGGCGACTATGTCGAAATGCGCGTTTCAGCGCGTTCGTTCCTGCATAATCAGGTGCGTTCCTTTGCGGGAAGCCTGATGGAAGTTGGCGTTGGCCGCTGGACGGCTGATGATCTGCAGGCAGCACTTGAGGCCAGGGACCGCAAAGCCTGCGGTCAGGTCGCGCCGCCCTATGGCCTCTATCTGATTGGCGTTGATTACCCGTTTCCGTTTTAGAGCGCCTTTCGATGTGATTGAATCAGATCGGCGCTCTCATTCTTTGTTTAGGCGCGTATCTTGTCCGAAAGCCGTTTCACACTTTTCGGGACGCGCTTTAAAAACTCTCCGTACCAATCCCGATGCCGAAGAGTTGTTGCAGGATCACTGTAATGAACAGTGAGCCGAAGAACATGCAGGCAAAGAACGGTGCGACATAAGCGTGTGGACGTTGCAACACAATAAAGGTTAGCCGGTAGCTCAGGATAATTGAGATGCCGAAGAGCACGAATGCAAACAGCGTCGCGACATCAAGAAATCCCGGAAAGAACAGCTGCAGCAGCGTGATTGGCGCGAAAAGCCATGCAAGAAGCGCGCTGCCCCAGTTGGTTGCAATCACATAAGCGGCGTAGCGCTTTGCAATGCCTATACGTTTGGCAAGCAGGCCGACAATAACAATCGGTATCACCCATGCTGCGATATCGACGGTTGCTGCACGAATGACGATTGCCAGGCGAAGGCCAGCTTCTTCGCGTCCGGCCGTGAGGTCAGCCGAATAGGCAACCCAGGTCGCCAGAAGCGGCGGCAGAGCAACGACAATCGCATAGAATGATGTCCAGAAATCTTCTGCGGAGATATCGAGATATGCAAGGCCGTCTTTGCGGCCAAGCATCATCTTCCAGACGCCCGTGAAGTATCTGAAAATATTATCCAGATTGGGCATGTAATTCCTTTACCCAAAGAAATCAGCGATGAAACGTTCGTAAATCTGTGTCAGTCCTTCGAGGTCGGCAAGAGCCACACGTTCATCGACCATGTGCATGGTCTGTCCGACGAGGCCAAATTCCACCACCGGGCAATAATCCTTGATGAATCGCGCGTCCGACGTGCCGCCTGATGTGGAAAGCTTAGGGCGTTTGCCGGTGACAGCTTCCACTGAAGAGGTCAGTGTTCCGATCAGCTTCTCATCGCGGGTCAGGAAGACATGGCTCGGGTGTTCGCGCCATGTCAGTTCATACTTGATTGGCGTTTCACGGCCCGGGCGCAGACGGTCGTTGCGCGAAGCCTTTTCGAGACGCGAGACGATCTCAGCCTTCAAGCTGTCTGCGGTCCAAGTATCGTTAAAGCGGATGTTGAAGGAAGCGGTTGCCTTGTTTGCAATCACGTTTGTTGCTGTGTTGCCCACATCAACCGTCGTCACTTCCATATTGCTGGCCTGAAAGTCATCCGTGCCTTCATCGAAAGCCGGATAAAGCAGGCCGTCGATGAGTGTGGTTACACCGCGAACCGGATTTTCTGCCAGATGCGGATAGGCAGCATGACCCTGCACGCCATGCACTGTGATCGTGCCGGAGATTGAGCCACGACGCCCGATCTTGATCATGTCGCCGAGCGTGTCCGGATTGGTTGGTTCGCCGACAAGCGAAGCATCCCATGTTTCGCCACGATCCTTGGCCCATTGCAGCAGCTTTTCGGTGCCGTTGATTGCCGGGCCTTCTTCGTCACCTGTGATGAGGAAGGAGATGCTGCCCTTGAGGCTGCCGTGCTTTTCAACATGCCGTGCGACAGCAGCCACAAAGCAGGCAATGCCACCCTTCATATCGACTGCGCCGCGGCCATACATGATGCCGTCTTCGATAGCGGCAGAGAAAGGCGGATGTTTCCAGTCGCTCTCATTGCCCGGAGGCACGACATCGGTGTGGCCGGCAAACATCAGATGAGCACCGTTTCCGGATTTACGCGCATAGAGGTTTTCGATGTCCGGCGTGCCTTCTTCAGTGAAGACGGGGCGCTGAACGGAAAAGCCCATTGGCTCAAGCATCGCTTCGAGTGCCGTAAGCGCGCCGCCTTCTGCGGGCGTTACGGAAGGACAGCGGATGAGAGCGGCGAGGTTATCGGCGGGATTGGTAGGAAGGCTCATGATGTCAAAGCTTCATTCTGAGAATCGTATGGGCTTGAGATTAGATCGGGAAGCTCCCAGATGAAATAGCAATCGCCTCTTTAGATAAACAAGTTCGAGGACGCGCAAAAATCGCAGCTTTTCTCAGATCGTTGCAATTCGGGAATGAAATTTCCTTGACCAGAGGGGCTTTGTCATCGTTAGTTAAAAAAAGGTTGATAGCGAGATCCGGAAAACGGACCGGTCACCGGGGAATTGTTCCAAGGGACATTTTTAATAATGGGAATCCGTCATGCGTCTACTGATTTCTGCGGCAGCAGGTATAATGGCTTTATCCGGGGCGACGCTGGTTCCGGCCAAGGCAGCTCAATGGAGTGAAGCAGGCGGGATTACCAGTATTCCATACGGTCATCTTGATTATTGCAAACGTAATCCGCGTGATTGCGGCGCTCATCGCGCTTTGGCGCCGATGAAGCTGACGCCGGATCGCATGAAGCTTCTGCAAAGCGTGAACGCATCGGTCAATGCGGCGATCAAGCCTGTTTCCGATCAGGAAAATTACGGCAAGCGCGATTATTGGACCATTCCCCGTAATGGGAAGGGCGACTGCGAAGATTATGTATTGATGAAGCGCGCCAAGCTGATGGCGCGGGGCATCAGCCCATCGCAGTTGCTCATTACCATGGTGCAGGGAAGCGAGCCGCATATTGTGTTGTCGGCAAGGACGGATCACGGTGATTACATTCTCGACAATATGCGCGGGGAAGTGCTGCCGGTGGAGAAGACCTCCTACCGTTATATCAAGATGCAATCGCCAGCCAATTCTGGCCAGTGGGTCTCTATTGCGGGACGTTCGGTAGCTGTTGCTAATAATTGAGGTCCGGCGCCCGGTTTTTGACTGAGTTCCAAACCGGCATGGTAATTACAAAGTTTAACAGGGTCGCGTCTCGCGGCCCTATTTTATTGTGAGCCTCTTGTTGTGTTGGAAGAGGGCGCTTCGTTTGAATTTTTTGCGGTTTGCAAATCGTGGCAACGTTGAAAAGATCAGCCACACAACTGTCGCCAATGGGCCTCATTGTTCGCTATTATTATACAGTGATTGCAAACAGTCTGTTCAACGAAAATGAACAAAAATACCTATATAACAGTTCTGTGAATGCTGATATATGATTTAACATGCTGTTTCTAATTAATAATTTTCGTTTTTATATCCAATTTCGAAAAAATTGGCTGCACGAATGTGTGATTAAGAAAACATTTTCGTGACTGGAACTTTCTCCCACTGTCACCCATTTGAGATGCATGAGGACGACGCACAGAACGTCGCCCATCTGACTAAGGAGATAGAAAATGAATAAGTTTGTTCTTGCTGCTGCTGCTCTCGCACTTAGCGCCGGTGCTGCTTTTGCTGAAAACCCACGCGTAGGCGAACCAGCCGACCTTTATGCAAATGATCGTACTCCAGTTGCTGCTCAGCGCGTTGATCACACCGCGACTGCTGCAATCGGCCAGTCGACCTACATGGATGGTTCTGCAAACCGTTTCGGTGATGCATCGCCTTCCAGCTTCTCGAACTAAGCGTTCGATAGTGAGCTTTGCTATCCCGGTCTGATTGCAGATCGGAATAGCAAGACATGAAGGCAGTGAGTGCGGCCTCCCAAGGTTCTTACTGCCGGATTTATATACTCAACGATTTTAACGAATCTCCCCGGAGGATGGCTTCATGTCATCCCGGAGTCCCCGAAGGGAAAGGCAAGTTGCCATCCGATGGGGTGATATAAGGATTATGAAAATGAAGAAGTTTGCTCTTGCTGCCGTAGCCGTTGCCCTTAGCGCCGGTGCTGCTTTCGCTGAAAACCCACATGTTGGTGAACCAGCTGATCTTTATGCAAACGATCGTACGCCAGTTGCAACACAGGGCGTTGATTACACCGCTCCTGCTTCGATCCAGAACCAGACCTATAGCGACGGTTCTGCACACCGCTTCGGCGATGCATCGCCTTCGAGCTACCAGAACTAATCATTCTGGCAGTGAAACAAAAAAAGGCGAAGCTCTCGGGCTTCGCCTTTTTTTGATGCGAGTGCATCCTGAAAAGTGTGAAGCGGTTTCAATGACTTAGTATTCGCTGAAACCGCTCTATGCAGGCAAATTATACCAAGGCGCTAAGATGCTAACGCATCACGCCTTGAAAAAGTTCAATCGCCACTCGGGCTTAACCAAAACTCCATGAGTATGACTCATGGAGTTTTGGTATTAGTCGCGCAGCAGCTCGTTGATCGAAGTCTTCGAGCGGGTCTTTTCATCGACGCGCTTGACGATCACGGCGCAATAGAGGCCGGGACCAGCTTCACCATTCGGGAATGGCTTGCCCGGCATCGTGCCTGCAACAACTACCGAATATGGCGGTACTTCGCCGTAGAAGATTTCACCAGTTGCGCGGTCGACGATCTTGGTCGACTTGCCGATGAAGACGCCCATGCCGAGCACGGCACCCTCACGAACGATACAACCTTCAACGACTTCCGAACGGGCGCCGATGAAGCAATTGTCTTCGATGATGGTCGGGCCAGCCTGCATTGGCTCCAGGACGCCGCCGATGCCGACGCCGCCCGACAGATGCACATTCTTGCCGATCTGTGCGCAGGAACCAACCGTTGCCCATGCATCGACCATTGTGCCTTCATCGACATAAGCGCCGAGATTGACGAAGGATGGCATCAGGATCGCGTTTGGCGCAATGTAAGCCGAAAAGCGAACAACTGAATTTGGCACTGCACGAATGCCAGCAGCTTCAAATTCATTGGCTGTCCAGCCGTCGAACTTTGAAGGAACCTTGTCCCACCAAGAGGCTTCGCCGGGACCGCCTTTGATGATCTGCATCGGGTTGAGACGGAAAGAAAGCAGCACGGCTTTCTTGAGCCACTGATTGACCTGCCAGTTGCCGTCCGCCTGTTTTTCTGCCACACGCGCTTCACCGCGATCGAGCATAAGAAGCGACTGCTCAACTGCATCGCGAACTTCGCCGCGGGTTGCCGTGTTGATGCCATCGCGTTCGTCAAAAGCCTTTTCGATGACCTTTTCAAGGGAGGCGAAATCTGGCTTGGTCATATGGCGGTCTCCATAAAATGGCAGGATAAGCGGCTGCCGTCTTTGTGGTCGGCAGTTGTCACAGAAGTGATTAAGCGAAGGTACCATATGGGTCAATCGCGTTGTTACGCGAATTGCGCGGCCCTATTCGAGACAGATTAAGAATTTAGCGCCAAAATTGATGCTAAAGCATCAATACGCATTGTAATTGAAGGAGCAGGCAAGCATGAACCCAATGGAGAAGTCTGGCTGGACGCCTTTCCCCAATTCTGAGGACGCTGCTAAACAGGCACGCACTGTGCCTCAGACACCTCAGACCGAAGCTCCCGCATATCGTCTTGCCTTCATGGATGATGACTTCATGACGCGACGCGATATGCGTCCCGTGCGGCTTCAGCTTGAGCTTCTGAAACCAGAACTGATCCTTGCTGATCGCGGCATCAAGTCGACGGTCGTCATGTTCGGTGGTGCACGTATTCCGGAGCCGGGTGGTGACGCCTGGGCTGCGAAAAACGAAGTGCAGAAAAAGAACCTTGAGGCCAATTCGCGCTATTATGAAGAAGCGCGGAAGTTTGCCCGGATCTGCTCCGAATATTCAGCGACCACCTATTATCGCGAATTCATCGTGGTGACTGGCGGAGGTCCGGGCGTGATGGAAGCAGGCAATCGCGGTGCCGCCGATGTTGGTGCGCCGACCATCGGTCTTAATATCGTGTTGCCGCATGAGCAGGCACCAAACGCTTATGTGACGCCGGAACTTTGCTTCAACTTCCATTATTTTGCGCTGCGCAAGATGCATTTTCTCATGCGCGCAAAGGCTGTCTGCGTATTCCCCGGCGGCTTCGGCACGATGGATGAGCTGTTTGAAGCCATGACGCTGATCCAGACAGATCGTATGGAGCGTATGCCGCTCATCCTGTTCGGCAAGGAATTCTGGACCAAGGCGATCAACATCGAGTTTCTCGCAGAACAGGGCACAATTTCGCCCGCCGATATTGAGCTGCTGACCTTCGTGGAAACGGCTGACGAAGCATGGAACGAGATCAAGAACTTCTATAAGCTTTGATCTCTTCGATTATAGCATTTCCAGCAAAAGTGCGAAGCGGTTTTGCGCCGGATAATGCGTAAAAACAAACAGTTACAGCGGTTCCAACGATTCCTTTTTAACTGGAACCGCTGTAAAGCTTCCAAAGCGCCCGGTCTGTTATGATCGGGCGTTTTCGTTTTCTGAATATTCGCGCGGGCGGTGAACGAGTGTCACCAGCACAACGGAAATAATCATCAGCAGATACCATGAGCCGAGCTTGCTCATTGAAACCAGCTCCCAGCCATTGCGCTGGTTGGGATAGAGCCAGGCTTTCGACCAGGTTCCGATGTTTTCAGCGATCCAGATGAACAGCGATGTGAGCAGGAACGCAACCAGCAGCGGCATTTTATGCCGGAAGCGAAACACGCGATAATGCATGGTCGTGCGCCAATAGAGCGCGAAGGTTGCGGCAAACAACACCCAGCGCATATCCCAGATGAAGTGATGGGCGAAGAAATTGATATAGATCGCAGCTGCCAGCACAACAGTCGTCCAGAGCGGCGGATAGTGGTTGAGCCTGATATCGAAGATGCGGTTGATACGCGCCATATAGGAACCGACAGCCGCATACATGAAGCCTGAAAACAGTGGCACGCCACCGATCCGGAAGAAGTTTTCCTCCGGATAGATCCATGATCCGGCATGGGTTTTGAACACTTCCATAGCCGTTCCGACAATATGGAAAATGACGATGACCTTGGCTTCTTCCCAAGCCTCCAGCTTGAAGACAAGCATTCCAAGCTGGATCACAACAGCGGAGAGAAACAGGAAATCGTAGCGGGTGATAAATCCTGCACCATCTTCTGGCCAGAACCACCGTGTGAGGATGATGAGACCCAGCATCGCGCCGCCAAACAGGCAGGCCCATGCTTGCTTCAATCCAAAAACCAGAAACTCAATCAGCGCATCACTGATGCGATGCCTTGGCAAGCTGTCGAGAAGGCGATGAGCCGCCTTATCGATACGTTTTTCAAGGCCGGTAAACTGCCTATCGGTCTGCAATTATGGTTTCCAGAAACTGGGTCAGATTGTCGGTTACATAATCGACCTGATCGGTGAATTCCGGGTCGCTTTCCCATATTTCGGAGAATGTTGGCTCGAAATTGTTTGGAACCACCAGCACGGTTTTCATGCCCAATGTCTTCGGCACGACGAGATTGCGCGCCAGATCTTCAAACATGACAGCCTTTTGTGCGTCAACGCCGAATGCGCCGAGAAAACGATCATAAGTGACACGTTCTGGCTTAGGCGTCAGGCCTGCTGCAACGATGTCGAAAATATCGTCGAAATCATCAAGAATGCCGAGCTGCTGTGCTGCACGTTCCGCATGGCCGCGATCACCATTGGTGAAAATGAAACGGCGGCCGGGCAGGGCACGAATGGCTGCCCCGAGTGCGGGATCGGGTTTCAGCCATGAATAGTCGATGTCGTGGACCTTCTTGAGAAAGTCATCAGGATCGATCTCATGGCACTCCATCAGGCCCTTCAGCGTGGTGCCATATTCCAGATAAAACTGCTTCTGAATTTTGCGCGCTTCGTCACGCGGCAATTTCAGGAGGTTCTCGACATAACTCGTCATACGTACATCGATCTGGGAAAACAGATCGGC
Source organism: Brucella pseudogrignonensis (assembly GCF_002252525.1). Classification (GTDB taxonomy): domain Bacteria; phylum Pseudomonadota; class Alphaproteobacteria; order Rhizobiales; family Rhizobiaceae; genus Brucella; species Brucella pseudogrignonensis. Next base: position 78,222 of record NZ_NNRM01000011.1, on the reverse strand, counting down.
TGCGTGCGGATAGAGCGTATTGTCGAGGTCGAATACCCAGTCGGTAACGTGGGCAAAGGCCGGAGCATCAGGTTGATTGGTCATAAGTCTTTATGTCACGAAGGCGGGCCAAGAAAAAGCCGCCCGAAGGCGGCTACTGGATTACGGTACAATCAATGTTCCTGCACCATGCTCCGTGAAAAGCTCAAGCAGTACCGAATGCGGTGTTTTGCCGTTGAGAATAACAACGCCTTCAACGCCGCGACGGATTGCATCGATGCAGGTTTCGACCTTAGGGATCATGCCGCCGGAGATCGTGCCGTCCTTTATCAGCGCCTGAGCGTCGGCGACCGAAAGCTCCTTGATGAGCTTCTTGTCCTTGTCGAGAACGCCGGGAACGTCGGTCAGGAACAGAAGACGTGTTGCAGCCAGCGCGCCAGCGATAGCGCCTGCAAAGGTGTCTGCGTTGATGTTGTAGGTATGACCATCGCGACCGGGTGCAACCGGCGCAATAACCGGGATCATTTCTGAACGCGCCAGAAGATCGAGAAGCGTGCGGTCAACTTCTGCGGGTTCACCAACAAAGCCCAGATCAAGAACTTTCTCGATGTTTGAATCCGGATCGATAACCGTCTTATGCGCCTTGCGCGCGAAAACCATGTTACCGTCTTTGCCGCAAAGACCGATGGCCCATTCGCCTTCGGCGTTGATGAGAGCGACGATTTCCTTGTTGATGGAACCGGCGAGAACCATTTCCACCACTTCAACCGTCTTCTCGTCGGTGACGCGAAGACCACCTTCAAAGCGCGATTCAATGCCGAGCTTCGAGAGCATCGCCTGAATCTGTGGGCCACCGCCATGAACGACGATCGGATTGATGCCTGACTGCTTCAAAAGCGCGATGTCGCGGGCAAAAGCCTTGCCCAGTTCAGGGTTTCCCATGGCGTGACCGCCATATTTCACTACGACATTCTTGTTTTCGTAGCGCTGCATATAAGGCAGAGCTGCGGAAAGGAGTTGCGCTTGCATTTCAGGATTTTCAAGAGTCGTCATCGCGGGCTCCATGGCTGGCGACAGGGCAAGAGAGGCAGGCTTTTCTAAGCAATATGCACTGTTCTGTAAAACGGTTTTAGGCGTTTTGTTCGCGATTATTTGAATGCGTTGCCAAAGATCGCCCAATTAAAATCCTTGGAGAGTGCTAGAAGATTGCGCATAACGCCCGCTCTTGAACGGAGTAGATTCATGCGACGCGCATTTTTTACGGCTTTGATTTTTCTGGCGGGCATCAGCGCCTCGCAGGCGGCAGCGACGACCGAAACGATCATAATGTTACGCCATGGTGAAAAGCCGGAGCAGGGGCTTGGACAGCTCAATTGCCAAGGCCTCAATCGCTCGCTGAAACTGCCTGCCGTAATCAAGCAAAAATTCGGAAAACCGGATTTCATCTTTGCGCCCAATCCGGCGCAGCTGAAAGAAGACAAGGGCGCGATCTATTCCTATAACCGCCCGCTTGCTACGGTCGAACCGACAGCTATCACGTTTGGAATGCCTGTTGATACGCGCTTTGGCTTCAAGGATATTGAGGAACTGCAGGCGACGCTCGCGCAGCCTGGATATCGCAACGCGACAGTACTGGTGGGTTGGGAACACAAGCAGATCGTGAAGCTTGCCAGAAGCATCGTCAAGGATAGCGGTGGTGACAAGGCTCTCGTGCCGAAGTGGCCGCGGGAAGACTTCGACAGCATGTATGTTCTGCGTATCACGCGTGATGGTGCAAAAACCACCACGCGGTTTGAACAGCTCAAGCAGGGTCTAAACAATCAGTCGGCAAGCTGCCCGCGCTAAACTGATGTCTTTTCCTGGAGCGCGTCGTGCTTAATCATACACGCCACGCTCGCTCTATTTTGTTGTTTTACGCATGTTGGGATCGAAAAACCGGTTCCCACTTTTCCGCGACCGACTGCCTATTCCTTGGCAACAAGCGCGATGGCAGCGCGCAGCTCATCAAGGCCGAGGCCTTTTTCTGACGATGTCGTGATGATGCCCGGGAAACAGGCGGCGCGCTTTTTGGTGAGCGCGTGGGTTTCTTCTATCAGACGTGGAATGCCAGCGGCCTTGATCTTGTCGATCTTGGTCAGCACGATCTGATAAGAAACCGCAGCCTTGTCGAGCAGGTCAAGCACTTCAGCATCGTTCTTCTTGATGCCATGGCGTGAGTCGATCAGCAGATAGACGCGCTTCAGCGTGGTGCGGCCGCGCAGGTAATCGAACACGAGACGTGTCCACGCATCGACATGGGCTTTGGGTGCTTCGGCAAAGCCATAGCCCGGCATGTCGACGAGTGCCAATGGCGGAAGGTCGCCATTCTCGCCGGAATAGCCATCTGGAACGAAATAGTTGAGTTCCTGCGTTCGGCCCGGTGTGTTGGAGGTACGGGCAAGACCCTTTTTGCCGACAAGCGCATTGATGAGCGAAGATTTGCCGACATTTGAACGTCCGGCAAAAGCAATTTCAACCGGGCCTTCCAGTGGCAGAAACTTCATCGAAGGCACGCCACGGATGAAGATCCACGACTTCTTGAAGAGCAGGCGCCCTTCCTCGACCAAAGCCGCATGGGCTGCACGGGTCGCATCTGCTGCTGCCTGAGCGGCATTGATGGCTGCCTGCTTTTTGTCCTGATCGCTCAATGTGGTCTTCCTGATCCGTATATTCCGTAAAAGACACGCATCACGGTTACGCGCCGCATTGTCAACCGCTCTGGATCAACGAGCACAAAAAAAGCCCCGCAGATGCGGGGCTTTTTGTCTTTTTACTTCTTGGCCTCTTTCGGCTTTCGCTTGAAGAGGTCTTTCAGGTTGTCAAAAAGTTCGATTTTAACACCCTGACGCTTCATGATGATGCCCTGCTGGGTAATCGAAAGCGTGTTGTTCCATGCCCAATAGATCACGAGGCCTGCTGGGAACGATGCCAGCATGAAGGTGAAGATGATCGGCATCCAGGTGAAGATCATCGCCTGCGTTGGATCTGGAGGCGTTGGGTTCATGCGCATCTGCAGGAACATGGTGATGCCCATGATGATTGGCCAGACGCCGATCATCAGGAACGCTGGAACCGCAAACGGCAGAAGGCCGAACAGGTTGAAGATCGATGTTGGATCGGGTGCTGCAAGATCCTGAATCCAGCCAAAGAACGGCGCATGGCGCATTTCAATGGTGACGTAGAGAACCTTATAGAGCGCGAAGAACACCGGAATCTGGACCAGCACTGGCCAGCAACCTGCAAGCGGATTGATTTTTTCCTGCTTGTAGAGCTGCATCATTTCTTGCTGCTGCTTCATCTTGTCATCCGCATATTTCTCGCGGATTTCCGTCATCTTCGGCTGCACCAGCTTCATACGAGCCATCGACTTGTACGACTTGTTGGCGAGCGGGAAGAACAGGCCCTTCAGCAGAACGGTGACAACCAGAATGGCGATGCCGAAATTGCCGGAGAACTTGTAGATCCAGTCGATGAGGTAGAACATCGGCTTGGTGATGAAGTAGAACCAGCCCCAGTCAATCAGCAGTTCAAACTGCTTGATGCCGAGCTTTTCTTCGTAGTTCTTGATGTCCGAGACAACCTTGGCGCCAGCAAAAACGTGGTTCTTGATGGTGCTGGCTTCGCCAGCTGCAACCGTGATCGGCGCGCTGAGGAAATCCGACTGGTAGCGCGGACGGTCATTGGTGAAGTGCGAGAAACGTGCGGTGAACTTTTCGTTCTGCGGAGGTACGAGCGTTGCCGCCCAATACTTGTCGGTGATGCCGACCCAGCCGCCAGTCACGTCCTTGAACGAAATGTCCTTGTCGTCTTCAACCTTGGAATACTTGATTTCCTGAAGGCCATCCTGACCCATGACGCCGATAAGGCCTTCATGGAGAACATAGGTAGCGCTTGCATGTTCAGGCTGGTTGAAACGCGTTACGCGGCCATAAGAAGCAAGCGAGATCGGTGCGCCGGTGTTGTTGGTGACCGTATCGTCGACTTCGAACATGTAGGCATCATCAACCGAGATGACGCGCTTGAATGTGATGTTCTTGTCGTTGGTGAATGTCAGAGTAACAGGCGTCGATGCCGTCAGCTTGTTGTTGCCTTCAACGGTCCAGACAGTGTTTGGACCAGGAACTTCGCCGGTTGCGTCGTTGCCGGTGAAACCGAGTTCAACGAAATAACCCTGCTTGAGAGCCGATGGTGCGAGTAGTTCGATTTCAGGCGACTTGTCGTCTACAGTCTCGTGATACTTCTTGAGATAGAGATCATCGAGGCGCGCGCCGGTCAGATTGATCGAACCACGCAGCGAAGCTGTGTCGATATCGATGCGCTGCGACTGTGCGGTTGCGGCTTCACGGGTCAGCGTGCCGCCTGCGGCTGTGCCATCGCTGTGGCCTGGAATTGCGCCGGCGGTGCCGGACATTTGTGGAGTATCACCCTGCGAGCCGCCCTGGGCTGCCTGCTGGGTCTGGCGCTGCTGCTCCTCAATGCGTGTCTGCTCCCGCTGGGCTTCCGTTTTCGGTCCCAGATAGAATACTTGCCACAGCGTTAATACGAGGATGGACAGGGCAATGGTGATGAAGAAATTACGATTATTTTCCATTGACGGGTCCTGATTCCGGTCTTTCCGTTCGGCGTTTCTTCTCGTCCCGCCGTCCCTCCGGTGCCGTGATGCGGCGGGAAAGTTCCCCGGTCAGTTTCGAGAAGGGCGCAGTGAGTGCTTGCTCGCGCGCTACGATCACATAGTCGGTCGAAGGCGCCATGTCACTCCCTACGTGACAACGAACCGCTTCTCTCAGTCTGCGACGTATGCGGTTTCGAACCACCGCATTGCCGTTTTTCTTGGTGACGGTGAAGCCTGCGCGGGGTTTTTCGCCGATTTTGGCAGCTTCGGATTCTTCCTCCGTCCGTTTCCGGACTTCAAGAAGAAATAGGGGACCACGCCGTTTTTCACCATTCCTAACAGACAAAAACTCCGCTCTCTTGCGAAGGCGGAGTATTTGTTTCTGCTTTTTCATATCTTTAATCACCGCGCTGGTCGCGCGGGAAAGATTAAGCGGAAAGCCGCTTGCGGCCGCGTGCGCGGCGAGCGGCAAGAACCTTACGACCGCCGGCAGTAGCCATGCGTGCACGGAAACCGTGACGACGCTTGCGGACGAGATTGGATGGCTGGAAAGTGCGCTTCATTTATTTAATACCGCGGTGTGCGGCCCTTCTTGGTTCTGTCTTTTCATCGAGTATGATTTTGCCGAAAACCGGTTTTCACTTTTCGGTATCATGCTCTATTGAACAGGAGCTGGTTCTTTTCCCAAAAAGCAGGATAGCACAAGCCATCCATTAACCCTATGGGCGAACGTGCTGCGGCTTATAGGGAAAGGGCCGTCAGGAGTCAATTGCCCCGCAAATATTCTACACGATCAGCGACGCGGTGGTTTGAGCTTATTGAGCGCGATTGCAGCATGGATCAGCGTCGTCAGAGCTTTTGCATCGATTTCTTCGTTTTCACGGATATCAATCGCGCGACGTACGTTGCCTTCAAGGCTTGAATTGAAAAGGCTGGAAGGATCGTCCAGCGACGCACCTTTCGCGAAAGTGAGTTTCACAACGCTCTTATAGGTCTCGCCTGTGCATATGATCCCCGAGCAGGACCATACCGGCACACCGCGCCATTTCCATTCTTCGATAATCTCCGGGTCGGCCTTCAGGATAATGTCGCGGATATGAGAAAGCGTTTTGCCTCTCCAGTCTGCAAGTTCCCTGATCCTGCCATCGATCAGTTGCGAAGGTGTTTTTGCATCGTCAGTTTCTGCGGGCATATTGTTTCTCTCCTCTTGTCGCTGTCGTAGCACAGCAGGCGGCCTGGAGTGCGTTTTTATTTGAATTGTCCGGATGAGGCTTCAAACAGCCATTGCCAAAGCGGGCAGGGGCTTTAATAAGGATGCGCAACATTTTTAAATGCGGGCCCGTTTCCGCAGTAGTCATGAGAGGAGTTCACCATGAGCATCCGTCGTATCGAAGTCGGACCACGCATGAGCCAGGCCGTCGTTCACGGCAATACAGTTTATCTCGCCGGCCAGGTTGGCGAGCCAGGCGCGAGCGTGACCGATCAGACCAAGGCCGTTCTGGCTGAAGTTGATCGTCTGTTGGCAGCTGCTGGTTCCGACAAGTCCAAGATCCTTCAGGCGATCATCTGGCTTGCAGACATGAAGGACTTCGCTGAAATGAACGCAGTCTGGGACAGCTGGGTCGACAAGGCCAACACGCCTGCCCGCGCGACCGGTGAAGCAGCGCTTGCAACGCCTGACTACAAGGTCGAAATCATCATCACCGCTGCAATCTAATTAACTGCAGTTGCTGATTGAAAACCCCGCTCAAGCGGGGTTTTCTTTTATTGGCGTATGCGTTCAGAATAGCCGTCACGTCCGCCAGCCTGCGCCTTGGCGTCGATGGATGCACGTTCCTCTATCTGCTCCAGAGTCCCATTATTTTCGAGCCAGCCATGGTCGTAGAGATATCCCGGCAGATAGCCTGAAAGCAGGATCCGATAATCAAATGGGAAGGTCGGATCGAGCACGCGCGCCATTGTGAAAATGATCGTCGTACAATTGGCGGTCAGCGTGTTGTAGAATTTGGGTGTGGCTGCCAGCTCATTGCCAAGCTCGACATAAGAGAGGAAAAGCTCTCTTGCGCCTGCCGGGGGCAGGTCTACCCGATAGCGAAAGACATTTTCTTTGCGCACATTGGTCCGCAGATAGATGATGTCGCTTTCTTCCGCCGCGATCATCGCCAGTTCAAACTCGCGAAAAAATCCACCTATGGATGAAAAGACCTCGTGATGCTCCCTGCGGATTTCGCCAGAAAAGACGACGTGTCTGCCGTCTTCAAACCCGAACGACAACAGCGTATGCGCAATGGCCGGGCCCGCCCAATAGGAGAGGTAAACATCGACAGAGTTTATCTTGCTCAGATCGTAGGTGGCTTCTTTCCAGTTGGGTGTGAAATCATTTGGTGTTCGCCAGTCGAAATCGCGAACATTGAAAAGCGTAACATTATCGCCATCAATCTTGCCGGTAACGGTTCGCGCGACGTCTGGTGCCCAGATGCGGTCGAGCGATGGGCGGATGGTGGCCCACCAGCCGAGCATCAACAGTGCCAGCAGGCAGAAGAACAGTCGCTTGCGCATGCAATAGAAGTTTCGCTCGCCTGCGATGACCCACAGCGCGATTGCCAGCCAGACGGCGATGATCGAGCCGCGCACAGCATTGCCGAAAGGCAACTGGAACCACATGGCAAAGCTGGACCAGATTGCAAAGATGATTACGAATAATACGAAGACGAACTTGCCGAGAAAGCGGACGGGCTTTGATTTCAAGATAGAAGACATGGACATCCCGTATTCGCCTGACGCTTCATTTACCGAAGTTGTGGCGATACTGACATGATTTGCATTGGAATGTCATGGCCTATCCTGCCGGAAAGGCGTTTTATCTCGTAGATTAGACTTTATAAAAACAAGGATATTATATCTTATTTCTTTAGCATTACAGCAGCTTCCCGCTGGGGTTTTATCTGTCTGCGTCCTTTGAAGAGCGGACGCACTACACGCCAGAGCAGCAGCGCCGCTACGATCAGAGCATAGATGACGGGTTCTGCTGGCCAGCTTTTGACCGACATCAGGAAATGGATCGCTCCACCTGCAATGGCCACATAGACGAGCTTATGCAGCGTGGTCCAGCGCCGCCCCAGTTTGCGGATTGACCAGTTGTTCGAAGTGATTGCGAGCGGCACCAGAAGGGCGAGGCTGATCATCCCGATGGTGATGAACGGTCTTTTGACAATATCGGCTATCACCGTAGACAGATTGAGCGCCTGATCCAGCACCATATAGACCGCGAAATGCATCAGCACATAATAGAAGGCGAGCAGGCCAAGTGCGCGGCGGTAGCGCAACAGGCTGATACCTGTCAGGTCACGGATGGGTGTCACCAGCAGGGTCAGAATGAGAAGGCGCAGTGCCCAGAGGCCGAGCATATGCTCAAAGCTTTTAACAGGGTCTGCGCCGAGCTGGTCGGTTGCGCCGAGATAAAACGCCCATAAGGCGGGAATGAAGCCGACCACATAAAGCGCCCATACCTTCCACCAGCCCGGTTTGAATCGGGTCTGACGGTTGGGCTTTTTGGCTTGGATCGTGGCTGCGACGGCCATGTCAGTAATTTGCCCGCAGGTCCATGCCTGCATAAAGCGAAGCGACTTCTTCGGCATAGCCATTGAACGGCAAGGTAGGACGACGGCTGGAGCCAAAGAAGCTGCCTTCGCCGATACGCCGCTCGGTTGCCTGTGACCAGCGGGGATGATCGACGTCCGGGTTCACATTGGCATAGAAGCCATATTCATTGGCGGCCTGCTGCTGCCACGATGTCGGCGGCTGCTTTTCCACGAAGCTGATTTTGGTGATCGATTTGATACCCTTGAAACCATATTTCCACGGCACAACGAGCCGGATAGGCGCGCCATTGGCGTTGGGAAGCGTTTCACCATAAAGGCCAACGGAAAGGATGGTCAGCGGGTGCATGGCTTCGTCCAGACGCAAGCCCTCGACATAAGGCCAGTCGAGCACCTGAAACAGCCCTTTCTGACCCGGCATCTCTTCAGGGCGCACGACGCCCGTGAAGGCGATGTATTTGGCCGAGCCAAGTGGTTCGACCTGAGACAGCAGGCTTGCCAGCGGAAAGCCGATCCATGGAATGACCATTGACCAGGCTTCAACGCAGCGCATCCGGTAGATGCGTTCTTCAAGCGGCATCTTGGCCATCAGGTCCTGAATGTCGAATTCCTTGGGCTGCTTGACCAACCCGTCGACTTTCAGCCGCCATGGCAATGGTTTGAAATCACCGGAATTCGCAGAAGGGTCGCTCTTGTCCGTGCCAAACTCATAGAAGTTGTTATAGGTCGTGACAGATTCTTTCGGCGTCAGCTTTTCATCGACTTTATAGGCCGAGGCTTTGGCCGTGAGCGGATCGGCAAATGCGGCTGATGCAATGCCGGTCGCGGCCAGTGCGCCCGCGCCGATCAGAAATTCGCGGCGACGCAGATAAAGATTTTTCGGCGTCACGTCGCTTGAATTAAGGCGGGCAGACGAAAAACGGCCTGGCTTGAAGCTGCTCATGTCAAAAATCCGTTCCCTCGTACAATTTTTGTAATGATATCCCATTGTCCCCCTAAACGCGTCAAAAACATGAATTTTTTGCCACTCGATTATGGTTCACGCGTTGTTGATGGCCTCGTGAAGTGTCACGCAAATGTAACAATGGGTTATTTTCCGTGTTTTCGTCACATTCTCGCTAAATATCTGTTGTTAAGGACATGCTAATCAGAGCCGGCGAGGACACAAAAGATGGTCCAAGCGGAGCTGCTTTAAAACCTTCATTAACATCTCAGTGGCAAGTTGAGCTTATGGTAAAGAAGACGTTTACAGCCGCCATCATGATGGCGTTTGCAGCAATGACTGGTTCCGCTCTGGCGGAAGGACAGCCCACGCCTATAAAGGTTGTGAGCAAGGCGCAGGGCATGGCCCTGAACAGCATGGCTACATCGACGAAAGATGAAACAGTCGCTCCCAAGCTGGGAGAGGGCGTAACGATGCGTGAAAAGAAAATGGATGCTGAGACAACGCCGGAACAGAATTTTTCACGCAGCAAGCAGTTCATCTATCGTTTCTATAAGCCTGAAAACGCTTCCAACGAACTGATTGTCCTGTTGCATGGTTCAGGCGGCAATGAAGCAAGCCTCGTGCCGATGGCATCCAAGATCTGGCCGCGTGCAACGCTGCTTGGTGTTCGTGGTCGCGTCATGCAGGATGGCGGCACGCGCTGGTACAAGCGCATCACGCCGGTCAAGTTCGACCAGAAAGATGTGAAGCTTGAAGCCAATGCATTCGTGACCTTCCTCTCGCGTCTTGCCGATGAGAAGGATCTCGATCTCCCACATGCAACCTTCGTTGGTTATTCCAATGGCGCAAATCTGCTGGCTGCAACAATGATGCTGCACCCCGATCTGGTGAAGCGTGCGGTGCTGATGCGCTCGATGCCCGTTCTGGACAACGTGCCGGTTGCCAATCTGGGCAAGGCGCGCGTGCTGACGATTACAGGCCAGGAAGACAAGCTTTATTCGCCTTTCGCACCGGCTCTTTCAGCTCTGCTGCGCTCTGGCGGTGCAAAGGTCGATGCCCGCACGATCGAAGCCGATCATATGCTTGGTGAAAAAGACGCTTCCGCAATCAGTCAGTGGGTTGCGTCGCTTGGCCCGGATGGTGGTCCGACAGTTACGATGAAGGCCAAATAAGGCAGCCAAGTAAGGCAATAAGGCAGCAGGTGAATAGGGCAGTATGTTTTCAAATTAGCGAAACATAATGCCCTACTGCCCTAACTACTTAGCTCGTCATATCAATAACGCCACAGTCGCCCGTTTCTGACCCGAAGGCTAAACGAGTGCCCTGACCGTCCCAGCCCATGCTGGTGATCGCGCCTTTGCCGCCACGACGCAGCAACACTTCCTTTTGATCCTCGAAGCGCACCAGAAGAATCATGCCGTCATTATAGCCAATGGCGGTGATGTCTTCGATTGGGTGGCAGGCGACCGATGTCACCATGCTGTCTCCGCGCAGACCAAGCTCCAGAGGTGCCTTCCCCATAGGGCCATCTTTGCCAGCAAACGGCCAGACAATAGCGGCCGGTGCGCCGGAAGTGGCAAGCCACTTGGCTTTCACGCTCCATGACCAGTCTTTGACCTTGGCAGGATAGCCTGTCATGCGCATGTGCTTGCTGTCTTCCAGACGCCATCCATGCAGCGCATTTTCCTGCATGGATGTAATCAGGAAGCGGCCATCTGGCGAGAAGGTGGCACCGATATGCGCGCCTTTCCATTCAAGCTCGACAGGCTTTGCTTCCGTGCCAGTCCAGATCAATGTTGCGCCATTATAGCGCGCGATTGCCAGACGCTGGCCCTTTGGCGCAAACGCAATGCCTTCGACGCTGCGTTCCTGTGCAAATTCCTGCACCTTGCCGTTGGATGTGCGGACCCATGCCGAGCGGCCAGAGGCAAAGCCGACCGTTCCGTTGGGGCCGCTTGCAACCGCGGTCATCCACTTGCGCGGTACTTTTGCGAGTTCTGTGACTGTGCCATCCGATGCAGTCTGGCAAACGCGGCCATCTTCACCGCCCGTTACCAACGCTTTTCCATCAAAGGTCAGCGTTGCGCTGAGAAGCCCGTTATGAGCGGCGCTGGTCTGGTGGCCATTGTCCAGCCGATGGATAGAACCATCGGCCAGAGCAAAGAATGGAACGCCGCTGATAAAACGGGCGTAGAGGCAATGACCATCAAGGTCGAGCGGGGCAACTGTAGGCATCAGTGTCCAATTTTACTTTGATTGGCAGTTTTCAAAACCGGCTTTGAGTTCAGCTGCATCGAGCTGACGTCCGATGAAGACGAGACGGCTTTCATGCTTTTCTTCAGGCTTCCATGCGCGCTGGTGATCACCTTCGATGATCATATGAACGCCCTGAACCACGTAGCGGTCCGGATCGTCTTTGAACGCGATGATCCCCTTGAGACGCAGAATGTTTGGACCCTGTGTCTGGGTGATGTTCTGAATCCAGGGGAAGAATTTAGCCGGATCGATTTCACCCGCACGCAGCGACACGGAAGTCACCGTCACATCATGGATCGGCGAGGCATGATGATGATCGTGATCATGATGGTGGTGATGGTCATGTCCGTGGTCATGCCCATGGTCGTGATTGCAGTCTGGGCCGCAGCTATGCTCATGATCATGGTGGTGCCCATGATGATGGTCGTGGCCATGATCGTGATCGCAATCAGGGCCGCAAACGTGGTCCGGATGGTCATGATCGAGGAAATGCGGATCGTTTTCTAGCGCACGCTTCAGGTCGAATGCACCGCGATCAAGCACGCGATCAAGCGGAATCGATGCGCGTTCTGTACGGTGAATAATGGCGTGTGGATTGATGGCGCGAACCGTTGCTTCAATCGCTGCCAGTTCTTCCGGTGTCACCAGATCGGTTTTGTTGATCAGAACCACATCGGCAAATGCAATCTGGTCTTCTGCTTCGCGACTGTCCTTGAGGCGCAGCGGAAGGTGCTTTGCGTCAACCAGAGCGACAACGGCATCAAGGCCTGTCTTGGCGCGGACATCGTCATCCATGAAAAAGGTCTGCGCGACAGGAACCGGATCGGCAAGACCGGTTGTTTCAACGATAATGGCGTCGAAGCGGCCCGGACGGCGCATCAGGCCTTCCACCACGCGAATCAAATCTCCGCGCACGGTGCAGCAGATGCAGCCATTGTTCATTTCGTAGATTTCTTCGTCAGACTCGACGATCAGATCGTTGTCGATGCCGATCTCGCCGAATTCGTTGACGATGACCGCATAACGCTTGCCGTGATTTTCGGTAAGGATGCGGTTGAGAAGCGTCGTTTTACCCGAGCCCAGATATCCGGTCAGAACGGTAACGGGAATACGGCCAGCGTTTGTGCCAGCATCTGTGTTTGACTTGTCCTCAGTGTGGGCTTCAGCCTGGCTCATTGTTCATGCCTCTTGAAGTTGCTGCCTTTTGGTGCGCGCGCAAATCCACGCGACCGGGGCTTCAGATCGGGTATTTCATATAAGGGAAGGTGCCCGCGAATGCTATATGCAATGCTATATTATTACATCTGTACCGATCACGTTCTCGCTTACGGCCAATCACGTTTTCGCTCGCGGATTGAATGTGACGTTTGATATATGGCGCGCACATGAGCGTTGTTTCAAACGTCAAATTCAAAGCATCCACGAGATGACTATTTAGGTGCTCGGAATCAGACCACGAGTTGTTTGGGCGAAAAGCGAGCGAGATCAAACTGATCCACATCGTGGAGCAGCTCAATAAAGCCTGCAACAGCGTGCGCGAGGATTTTTTCGCCTGCCTCAGCGGTTGCCGCTGCCGCATTGCCTGCGACACCTTCCGTATTCAGATCCTGCATCTTCCAGCCGAAGGCATGAGGGCCATAGGCGCGCAAATGCTTGAATTTTTTTGCGAAGTCGGACTGTGCATTCGAGAAGTCTGTGGCCTTCGTCATATCGACGAGATCGGGGCGCAGCGCCAGCATCACGGATGTTTCGATAAAGCCGCCATGAATATCGAGCGACTTGTCTTCCGGTGTAATCAGCCCTTCCGGCATACCGAAGCGTGTCCAGCTTGTGGCTACAGCCAGCATATCAAGGCGGGTGCGAAGCTCGGTTGCAACGATGGTCATCAGCGGTGAGTTGCCGCCATGGGCATTGAGCATAACCAGCTTGCGAATGCCGCCTGCATGAAGGTTCTCACCCATGCCGATCCATTGATTGACGGCTTCCGAGAAGGCGAGGCTTTGGGTGCCTTCGACGTCCATATGTTCGATGGAATAACCAACCGGCTGGGCAGGCAGGAAATTGACGTTGAGATCGGCAGGCAGTGCGTCATTGATGCGCGCGACAATGCCTTCGGCGATAATCGTATCTGTTTCAAATGGCAGATGAGGACCATGCTGCTCGTGGGCGCCAAGTGGCAGGACGACGATCATGTCGCTGTTCTGGTCGCGCAGGTTATTCATATTTTCCTCCGTGCTGAATATTTTTAAACGAACAGTTTGAACCTAATGGTGATCGAATAAAACAGCAATCGGTTGTCTGATTCCGACATTTGGGTTTCGCCGCCCATAAACTCGTGCAATGTTAGCCGCGAAATTCATTCTTTCGTGCCTAAGAACATGCTTTGGGTACAAAGTTAACCCTAAGTCATTGCTTGTTCTTGAAGCTTCATAAGTCGGACAATATTTTACTGTAGATTGAACTTTATTAGTCGGATGACCAAGGGCGAGGTGGCGATGAGTAAGGACAACAAGGCAGTGATGCTTTACCGGATGCAGTCGGTAGCGCGTCTTACACGAACCGTACTGGCTACACGTCTTTTGGAGCTTGGGCTTTATGCAGGTCAGGATGCAGTGATGCTGCAACTTGCCGCTGAAGATGGTTTGCCTCCGGGCGTTCTGGCTCAGCGCCTCGGCGTGCGTCCACCGACAATCACCAAGACCATTACCCGGCTGCAGAGCCAGGGCTTCGTGGTCAAGCGGGCATCTGAGACAGATCAGCGCCAGTCGCATGTCTATCTCACGCCGCAGGGCATCGAAGCGATCCGCATCATCGAAAAGTCGATCAAGAAAACCGAAAAAGATATGCTGAAAGGCCTCGACAAGAAGGAGCGTAAAACCTTCCTGAAGATGCTGGGTCGCATGGAAAGCAACCTTGCTGCGCGTGGCGCGGCGCGTCTGACGGACGAGTTGGACAAGGAAGTTGTTGATGACGACGATGTTGAATAGGTAGATGGCCATCAAGGAACGTTGAAAAAACTTCCAATTCAATGATTGCAATGGCATAACCATCTACAAGATGGGATGGCCGCTCCTCTTTATTGTCTTGCCGGCGCCTTCCTGTTTCGACTGTGGCAATGACCTTTTCGGGGAGGCGACTTGGCTCAGAAAATCAAGCTTTCGACCATCGCAGATGCGCTTGGTGTTTCGACGGCCACCGTTTCGCTGGCATTGCGCGACAGTCCTCTTGTCGCCGATCAGACACGCGAAAAGATCAAGGAACATGCCCGCGCCATCGGTTACATCTATAACCGTCGCGCTGCCAGCCTGCGCACGTCCCGTTCCGGGATCGTGGGTGTTGTCGTACATGACATCATGAACCCGTTCTTCGCCGAAATTTTGCGGTCGATTGAAACGGAGCTGGACCGTTCGCGACAGACCTTCATTCTGTCCAACCATTATGACCAGCTGGAAAAGCAGCGCACTTTCATGGATACGTTGCTGCAGCTTGGCGCGGATGGCGTCATCATGTCGCCGGCCATCGGCACACCACCGGAAGATATCCAGCTTGCGGAAGATAACGGCCTGCCGGTCGTTCTGATCGCGCGTGATGTTGAAGATGTTCATGCACCGGTTTTCCGGGGGGATGATGCCTATGGTATCGGCCTTGCCACAAATCATCTGATTTCGCTTGGGCACACCCGCATCGCCATGATCGGTGGTACCGATCAGACTTCGACAGGCCGTGACCGTTATCAGGGCTATTTGCAGGCCATGCATAAGGCCGGACTTGAAGTGAAGCTTGAATGGCGCATTTCGGGGCCGCGTACCAAGCAGGGCGGCTTTGAAGTTGCGCCACAGTTTCTTGCGCTCAAAGACAAGCCGACCGCAGCCGTTTGCTGGAACGATCTGACTGCTATCGGTTTGATGAACGGTATCGCGCGTGCAGGGCTTGTTCCGGGTGAAGACATTTCCGTCACCGGATATGACGATCTGGAAGAAGCGGCCATCGCGACACCGGCGCTGACCACTGTGTGGAACGGCCAGCGCGAAGTCGGTCGCCGTGCGGCGCGCGCGCTGCTCGACCAGCTGAATGGCATTGAAGTTTCGCATGATCAGGAACTGATTAAACCGGAGTTGCATATCCGGCAATCGACTTCCAAGCCCAAATAGGCCTGATCTGTCTTATTAGCCGGGCCAGGTCCTCTGGCCCGATGGATTCTGCTTGAACATGAGGAAGCTGCCATGACTCAACGTGAAGCGACCATTCTGGTGCTCGGTAATTTCAACGATTATGCCGTGCAACGGCTTTCAGGCGAGTTCAATATCAAGCGGATTCCCAAAGGCGATGCGGCGCTGGTTGAGGCAGCCTGGGCTGGTGATGTCAAAGGCGTTGCCAGCATGTCGACGGTCGATGCAAAGCTGATTGATGCGCTGCCTAATCTTGAAATTATCGGTAATTTCGGGGTTGGTTATGATGCTGTTGATGCGAAACATGCCGGTGCCAATGACGTCATGGTCACCAATACGCCGGACGTTCTGACGGAAGAAGTTGCAGATACTGCGCTTGGCCTTCTGATTGATACCGTGCGCGAATTGTCCAAATCGCAGGAGTTTCTGCGCGCTGGTCGCTGGCCAAAGGAAGGGCGCTATCCGCTCTCCAAATTGTCACTGCGCGGCCGCTCTGTCGGTATTTTTGGCCTCGGTCGCATTGGCAAGGCGATTGCGCATCGTGTCGAAGCTTTTGGCCTTCCTGTGTCCTATCACAATCGCCGTAAGGCAGATGATGTGAGCTATACTTATTACCCGAGCCTGCTTGAGCTTGCGAAGGCGGTGGATACGCTCATTCTGGTTGCCCCCGGCGGTGCGGAAACTGCAAAGGCCATCAATGCAGATGTCCTGAAAGCGCTGGGACCGGAAGGTGTGCTGATTAATATTGGCCGTGGTTCGGTTGTTGATGAGGACGCGCTTGCTCAGGCGCTGACCGACGGAACGATTGCGGCTGCCGGTCTTGATGTGTTTGCCAATGAGCCGAATGTGCCGCAGGCGCTTCTTGATGCCCCGAATACGGTATTGTTGCCGCATATCGGCTCGGCTTCTGAAAAGACCCGCCGCGATATGGCTAATCTTGTGATCGACAATCTGATCTCGTGGTTCGACAAGGGTGAGGCGATTACGCCGGTGCCGGAAACCAGTCACGTCAAGAAGAAGTAAGATAAAAGCGCCAGCCTCACTTACTGAGGCTGGCGCTCGACATTCTTGCTACGCGCATCCCGAAAGTCGTCTCACGCTTTTCGGGATGCGCTGCGATCTCAGGCTTTGCGCTGCGCCTTGTGTTGGCGCACTGCCTCGCCAAAGGCTTCAAAAATCTTGCGCGAAGGCGCATCGGATTGCACCCAGTATTCCGGGTGCCACTGAACGCCGACGACAAAACCCTTTGCATTCTTGACTGAGACGGCTTCAATCGTGCCATCATCCGCTGTGGCTTCAACCGCCAGAACCGGTGCCAGCTTGTCGATTGCCTGACGATGGACCGAATTGACCTTTACGTCGTCGGTTTTCAGTATCTCTGCAAGACAGGAGTTTGGCGCGATCTTAATCGGGTGCTGAATGGCAAAGCGCTCGGCCTGGCTGTCTGATTCCGGCGCGCGATGGTCCATACGACCTTCCAGCTCCTGAATTTCGGTGGCCAACGTGCCGCCCAGCGCTACATTCAGTTCCTGAATGCCGCGGCAAATAGCCAGCACGGGGACGCCCTTGTCGATTGCTGCACGGATGAGCGGCAACGATGTTGCATCGCGGGCATTGTCGTAAGGCTCAAAGGCCGCACTCGGTTCGACGCCGTAAAGCTCCGGATTGACGTTGGATTTTGATCCAGTGACCAGCAGGCCGTCCACGCTATCGAGAATGCTATCGAGATCCATCTTCGCGCCAAAGCTGGGAACCAGCAGGGGCGTGACTTCTGCAACGTCAATCGCTGCAGCAAGATATTGCTCGGGCGCAGAATGCCAGACGTAATTTTCAAACGGCTTTACGTCTGTGGGAACGGCGATGAGAGGGCGAGAAACTTTTGCCATGAAATATTTCGATCCAGCGGAAGGGGCGTTGTTGGAGCGTTTGTAAAGCGCTGTGTCTTGCCGTGCAATCGTGAAGCTGATCACAGCTTCACACCTTAGAGCGCGTTTCAGTCCAGTCGGATTATGCTCTATTGCCAGCTTCTGTGTACTCTATTGATCTGGCGAGATTTTAGAGGGTTTTCGGGTTCACATAAAATTGATGTTGCACTAGATATAGAAAGATATTTGGCAGTCGGGGGGATGAATGGCTGACGAACAGGTTTTCTCTGTCGCAGGCAAGGTGATTGCCGTGACCGGAGGTTCTTCGGGGTTGGGGTTGCACATGGTGCGCGTGCTTGCGCGCCATGGGGCAAAAGTTGTTTCAATTTCACGCAGTCGGGATGGTGAGAAATTCTGCCCTTCTGGTGGTGAAGTGCTGGAAATCATGGCGGATATCACCAACCCAGACGAGGTAAAGACCGCGTTCGATGAGGCGGAACAGCGTCTTGGCCCTATCAATGTGCTTTTCAATAATGCAGGTGTCGCCCATGTCGCGAGAGCGCTGGATACGACGCGGGATATGCTGGAGCACATCTTCGATGTGAACGTGGCCGGATCGTTCTTCACTGCACAGGAAATGGCTCGACGGATGATCGACCGAAAGCAGGCCGGTGCCATCGTGAATACAACGAGTATTCTTGCGGAGCGTCCTCAGAAGGGGACTGCTGCCTATGCGATGTCCAAAGCCTGCGTAACGCAGATGACCCGCGCGCTGGCACTTGAATGGGCGTCGCATGATATTCGCGTCAATGCGATTGCGCCGGGGTGGTTTCCAACGCGAATCAATGAACGGCAGCTATCGGGTCCTGCTGGCGGATATTTTAAAGGTCGCAACCCCATGCGACGGCTTGGCGAAATGGAGGATCTGGACGGTGTGGTGCTAATGCTTGCTTCTGATGCAAGCCGTTACATGACTGGATCGGTGATTACCATTGACGGTGGCCATCACATCTAGGCCAAGTTGCAACTATTCTGGTTTCTATTCGTCCAACTTCGCAACTTCGTCGGTTTTACGCGCAAATCCTGCGATTTTCACTAGATAAGGCGGCTTTTATGGAGCTGGGCGCAGTTGTCAGACGCTAATTTGGGGAATTACTGGCTTTTCTTAACTGCAAACTGCTCTGTGTGACGCGCTTTTTCAGTGAGCAATAAATAAATTAAATGTCTCTATCTGAGATCTTAGGGTTGCATTATTTACTTCTGGTTGTGCTGTTCGGTGTTTGCTTAATAATAAACTGATTACATCTTATGGTAGTTGCAATAACAGCTTGTGGTTTAGTTTTGCGAAAGGTATTTTTAAGTGATTAGTGGCATATTACCCCCTATGAAAGGGGTACAATCAACGAGATGTGGCGTAGCCTTCAACCTGAGATACCTGCCGATGTGCGGCTCTCTTTTTTGCGTGCGCTTTATGGCAATCGCACAACATTATGGTTTGGTTTGCTCGCCCATGTCGTGGCGTGTGTGGTCATTTATGTAAAAACAGCAGACTGGCGCTTTCTTGGATTTGCCGGTTTTTTTACAGTTGTCGCATTCGGCCGCCTCTATGACATGCATAAATTCGATGAGGCAAAGCTCGGTACCCTGTCTCATGCAGATCTCGATAAGTGGGAAGCACGCTATCTCGTTGGCGCTTCGCTGGTTTGCGCAACGCTTGGGATGCTCTGCTTCTTTTCAAGCTATGTTCTGCGCGACTCTTTTGCAGAACTGGCCAGCCTGACCATCCTTCTGGCTTCGGTCGTATCGATCGTTGGCCGCAATTATGCCTCGGCAAAAGCCGTGGTTCTGATGTCGGCCTGCACTCTGATCCCGGTGCTTGCGGGGCTTATCCTTGCGGGGACTCCCTTTCACGTTGTGATTGGTCTCCTGCTGATCCCATACTTCTTGTCCAATATTCAGATGGCTAACGGGCTTCGCGAATTTCTTTTCGCAGCTGTGATGGGAAAACGCCGCCTGTCTATTGTTGCCAGCCGGTTTGATGCGGCGCTCAACAACATGCCGCAAGGCCTGTTGATGTTCGACGCACAGCAGCGCATTGCGGTCATCAATCACAAGACGAAATCGCTGCTCAAGATTGCTGAACATACCAAACTGCGTGGGCGCAGGCTGGAAGTCTTGCTGCGCTATTGTGCCAAACAGGGCCTGTTTCCGCATAATGACCTGCACAACATCCGCACACGGATGCAGGATTTACTTTCGGGCCGCAAAGCGCGTGATATTCTGCAATTGGCAGATAACCGCTATATCGAATGTATCGGTAATCAGACATCCAATGCGGGTGTCGTTTTGATGTTTGAAGACGTCACGCAACGCGTTGAATCAGAAGCGCGCATTCAGCATATGGCACGTTTTGATGGTCTGACCGGGCTGCCAAACCGTAACTACTTTGAAACGATGGTGCGCTCGCTCCGGATACATCAGGAGCCAAATACGCTTGCTGCACTGATCGTCATCGATATCAATCACTTCAAGCACGTCAATGATACGCTTGGCCATCATGTGGGCGACGTGTTTCTGCGGCTTTTTGCAGATAGGCTGAATTCGCTCGATCCGCAGCGCTTTGTAGCATCGCGCTTTGGCGGCGATGAATTCGTGGTTTTCGTCTTCAATCTTCATGGCGATGAAGAAGTGGCGGCGATCATGGATCACGTTATCTCTGTCGCAAGCGGTGTTTACGATCTTAATGGCGATCAGGTTCATATCGAGATCAGCGCGGGCGTTGCGACCGAGAATATTGATAAATGCGATGTCGGCAATATGCACATGAATGCCGATCTGGCGCTCTATGAAGCCAAGAGCGAGGAAGGCAAACAATGGGCGCTGTTTGTGAACGCCATGGATACCAAATATCGCGGTCGCCAGAAGCTGAAGGCAGACTTGCGTCTGGCTATTGAAAATCAGGAAATCAAAGTCGTCTATCAGCCTATCGTCAGCGCACAGTCGCTGCGTATCGTGGCCTATGAGGCGCTGGCGCGTTGGGAACATTCGGAGCTGGGGCATGTTCCTCCAGCAGAATTTATCCCATTGGCCGAAGAAATCGGCATTATCTCGCAAATCACCCGTTTCATGCTTGAGCAGGCCTGCCGCGATTGCATGACATGGGGGGATCGGATTGGCGTTTCGGTCAATCTGTCAGCGATTGATTTGAAAAACAGCGATATTACCCGCGATATCGCCAATGCCTTGCAGAAATCCGGCCTTCCGGCGAGGCAGCTTGAGGTGGAAGTGACCGAAAGTGCGATCATCGCTGATCGCAATCAGACTTCGTTGGTCTTGCAGCGACTGAAGAATTCCGGGATCAACATTGCGCTGGACGATTTTGGTACGGGCTATTCCAGCTTGAGCTATCTCAACAGCTTGCCGCTGACCAAGGTCAAAGTCGATCGTTCCTTTGTCCAGGATATCACCAATGACCGACGTTCTCTGATGCTGCTGCGCGGTGTTACCCAGCTGTCGCACGAGTTAGGCCTTGCCGTAACTGTTGAAGGTGTCGAGACAGAAGAGCAGCTGGCGCTAGTTCGCGTTGCGGCGGGCGCTGACCTCGTGCAGGGCTATCTGTTGGGTAAGCCTGTTCCGGCAACAGAAATCCGGACTTCATCGGCCAAAGCTGTCGTGCCGCACGACGGCGGACGCACATTTGCGCAGTAATACCAAGGCGCGAAGATGCTGACGCTATCCACGCCTTGAAAAAGTTCAATCGCCACTCGGGCTTATCCAAAACTCCATGAGGCATACTGATGGAGTTTTGGATAAGTCTGGCGGTTTCAATTCTGTGAAACCATATCAGTACCGATAATTCCCCTATTTTATCATAGCAAACTTTAGCTATTTTCCTCCTTGTAATAAAGGTGAAGATAGTGCTATGTCTTTAAGCGGCGTAAGTAATTCAGTTATTACTTTATAAGTAAAATAACAAGGAGGGGAAATGAAACGGCTTTTCCGTTTTTTCTTATATTTAATAATATTAATCATTATTATCGCGGCTGTCAGCGCTGCGATTTTTAGGAAGAAATTACACGAATATTGGGCGGTTTATCAGTATTCTCAGGTTTTCAAGCCTGATGTGATCGATGAAAATTTCCGCACCCTCTATAAAATCTATCCGTCGATCCGGGTTGCGCGCGCGGGTGATGTCAGTCCGCTGCCGAAGGCCGAGCGGCCATTGCCTGAAATCTATTCATATAAAGGCGAGACACACAATCTTGCCGATTTTCTCAAACGGACGGAAACAACAGGTTTCATTGTTCTGAAGGATGGTGAGATAGTGCATGAAGAATATGCACGCGGTAACACCGAGAAAACGCAGTCCATCGCGATGTCTGTATCGAAATCGTTCGTTTCGTTTCTGATCGGCAATGCGGTGCGTGATGGTCAGATCAAACTCGATGAGACAGTCGATCATTATGCGCCGGTACTCGCGGAGGGTGGCTATAAGGGCGTGACAGTCAAAAACGTTCTGCAGATGTCGTCTGGCATTGGTTTCAACGAAAATTACGGCGATCTCAATTCGGATATCGTGCGCTACATTGTGCAAATGGTTACCGGGTCGGTCATCGATTTCACCGCGCATCTGAAGAACGAAATCAAGCCAGGCACAGTCAATCGTTATGTCTCAGCAGATACGCAAGTTCTCGCCTTGGTGCTGGAAGGTGCGACTGGTGTGCCAATACAAAAATACTTTGAGGACAAGCTCTGGTCGAAACTTGGCGTGGAGGATGATTCGTATTGGCTTGCTGATCAAAAGGGTGAAGTTGTCGCTGCGGGTGGCCTTAATGCTGTGCTGCGTGATTATGCCCGCTTTGGATTGCTCTATATGAATGAAGGCCGGAACTATCTTGGCGAGCAGCTCGTGCCGGCGCAATGGGTTCACGATTCTGTAACGCCAGACGAGCCGTATTTGATGCCCGGACGCAAAGATGCGTCAGGCAAGATACCGTTTGGCTATGGTTATCAATGGTGGATTCCGGTTGAGCCCCAAGGTGATTTCGCTGCTGTCGGTATTTACGGCCAGTTTATTTACGTCAATCCGGCCAAACGCGTGGTAATCGTCAAAACATCGGCCTACGCCAATTACAATATTGATGGTCAGCAGGTGAAAGCTGAAACAATCGAGGTGTTCCAGTCTCTGGCTAACTCTATTCAGTGATCGGCACAAAGAGGGAGTGGCCGTTTCAGCGGCCATTCCAATTCTCATTAAGGTGCATTGGCGGCTGCGTGTCGGGCGATCCAGGGTGAATGAGAGTTTCTGTCACTGGCAAGTGACAAAAACTCAAAGTTACACCTTTACACGCTTATAAAGCACCTTATTCTGCGCACTGATTTGACGGGGTGCGGATGCTATTTGAATGACGAATGAAGCTGTCTCTGGTGGGCAACCACCGCTATCCAATTTCGCGCGGCAGCTATTGCAGTTTCTGGATCGGGTGGAATATCGACGCATCGTACACGCGGAAGATCTCGAAGAGATTGGACGCCTGCGTTACCGGTCTTACCGAAGTGCGAACGTGATGCATGAAGCGGAAGTGCCATCGATTGTTGATGACATTGATCGTGACAGTCATGCGTTTGTCTTTGGCATCCATATTGACGGGCAATTGGTGAGTACATTGCGTATTCATTACATCACGCCTGACCATCGTCGTGGCACGAGCTATGCGCTCTTTCCCGATATTCTTGATCCTCTCCTCAATAGCGGCATGGCTTTTGTTGACCCGACACGCTTTGCAGCGGACCCGGATCTGCTGAGCGAATATCCTGCTATTCCCTATGTCACCTTGCGCATTGCTGCGATGGCTTCGGAATTTTTTGAAGCGGATCAATGTCTTGCATCGGTGAAGCCAGAGCATATGGCATTCTATAAGCGTATTTTCGGCACCACCGTCATGGCCGAAGCGCGTGAGCATCTGGGCTATGGCATCAAGGTCGGACTGGGCGCTGCACCCATTCGCAATATTCGCGACGCGGTTGCTGTCCGCTTCCCGTTCTTCAAGTCACAGCCGCATGAGCGGCGTGCGATGTTTGGCAATCTGAGCAATGGTGTCGGTCCGCTGACGATCCTGCCAACAGCGAAATATACCGGCCTTGGCATATAAAATCTTTTGGTGAGCCTATGCGATTTATACGCATGATCCTTACCTTTGATAATTTAAATCTTTTTGAAAGTTGCTCTAAATATTTTAGTATAGAAATTTCTGAAAATTCTGGTTAGTTAGCTGCCGTAGCCGCATATGCGGTCACAGACGGAGTGGAGGGGCGCTGCGACAAACAGCCGGGGACCAAAGCCTGAGGCAAGGTCCGGTTGAGGTTGCATGCGCGTTAAAGATCACAGATAGTCTGACTAAGAATAGTCAAACTATCTGAATGGGTGGAACTACAAAATGGCAGAACATCACACTACAGCTCCGGCTGAACTCGGCGCGCCGATGGATTATCCAGAGCATGATAAAACTTATGCTGGTTTCATGGGTGTGTTTAAATGGGGCACAGTGGCAGTTGTTGCCCTCCTTGTTGCCATGGCGTTCGGCTTTTTCGCGGGTGGTTTTTTCTCCGCGACCGTTCTGTTTGTTCTGATCTGCGCCGCTGCCTGGTTCCTCCTCTAAGGATCTAAACCAGCAATAATCCGCATGATTTGATCGAATGCCTTGGTATGGGTGCAGCTCGCACCTTGCCGGGGCTTTATGCATGTCGTCTGTTTCATCATTTTAAGGGGGCTTCTTCCCGGAAGCCCGGATTGTGCCCGGCTGCGAGGTCGGATTAAGCCACGAAAGGGAAACCAGTTGGCCCAGACTATATTCATTCCGAAAGAGAGTGATCCCAACGAGACCCGCGTTGCGGCATCTGCCGAGACGGTGAAGAAATTCATCGCGCTTGGTTTTGATGTCGTGGTGGAAAAAGGCGCAGGCGAAAAATCGCGTATCATCGATACCGAGTTTTCAGGCGCAGGCGCGCGCATAGGAACTACGGCTGACGCCAAAGCGGCAGACGTTATCCTGAAAGTGCGCCGTCCGAACGATGCGGAACTCAAAGGGTATAAACCGGGCGCAGCACTTTTCGCGATGCTTGATCCTTACGGTCAGGAAGCAGCGGTTGCAGCTCTTGCGAAGGCCGGTATTTCCGCTTTCACGATGGAATTCATGCCGCGTATAACGCGCGCGCAGGTGATGGATGTTCTCTCGTCGCAGGCCAACCTTGCCGGTTATCAGGCCGTCATTGATGCAGCCGACGTCTATGACCGTGCTATGCCAATGATGATGACAGCTGCTGGCACGGTGCCTGCAGCCCGCGTCTTCGTCATGGGTGCAGGTGTTGCCGGACTTCAGGCGATTGCGACCGCACGTCGTCTGGGTGCGGTCGTGACTGCAACCGACGTTCGTCCGGCTGCAAAGGAGCAGGTGGCCTCGCTTGGCGCGAAGTTCATCGCTGTCGAGGATGAGGAGTTCAAGGCGGCGGAAACCTCCGGCGGTTATGCCAAGGAAATGTCGAAGGAATATCAGGCGAAGCAGGCGGCACTTGTTGCTGACCATATTGCCAAGCAGGATATCGTCATTACCACGGCGCTTATCCCGGGTCGTGCAGCTCCGCGTCTTGTTTCAAAGGAAATGGTTGCAGCCATGCGTCCGGGTTCAGTGCTGGTTGATCTGGCAGTTGAGCGCGGCGGCAATGTTGAAGGTGCTGTTGCCGGTCAGGTTGCAGATGTGAACGGCGTGAAGATCGTCGGCCATCTCAATGTGCCGGGCCGGATCGCGGCGACTGCTTCGCAGCTTTACGCACGCAACCTTTATGCATTCCTCGAAACGCTGGTCGATAAGGAAGCAAAGCTTCTCAAGCTTGATCCGCAGGAAGAACTGGTAAAGGCAACGCTTCTGACCCACGAGGGCAAAGTCGTGCATCCGGCGTTTGCCAAGGCCGAAGTCGAAGCAGCGCCAGCGGTTGTGGCTGAGAAGGTCGCTAAGCCGAAAGCCGCGCCGAAGGCAAAGGCGCCTGCTGTCAATGCAGAGGCTGCAAAGGAAGCGGCGTCTGCCACGGCTAAGCCTGTCGCCAAGACAACCCGAAAAGCTCCGGCAAAAGCTGCAAAAACTTCCGCTGATGGAGGAGAGGCATAATGTCCGATACAGCACTCGAAAAAGCTCTTGAGAGCCTCAATCAGGCGGCAGATGCCGTAAGGCAGGCAGCAGAAAATGCAGGTGGTTTAGGCGATGCAGCTGCGGCTGCCGCCCATGCTGCATCCGGTGGCGTGGTTGATCCGTTTGTCTTCCGCCTCGCGATTTTCGTTCTGTCGATTTTCGTCGGCTATTACGTTGTCTGGCAGGTGACACCTGCACTGCATACGCCGCTTATGGCTGTTACCAACGCTATTTCATCGGTGATAGTGGTCGGCGCACTTCTTGCAGTCGGTCTTTCGCTTTCGGGCTGGGCAACTGGCTTCGGCTTCATCGCGCTCATCCTTGCAAGCGTAAACATCTTTGGCGGCTTTCTGGTTACCCAGCGTATGCTTGCCATGTACAAGAAAAAAGAAAAGTGAGGGCTGAGCCATCATGAGCGTTAATCTCGCAGCCTTCCTTTATCTGGTCTCCGGTGTCCTGTTCATTCTGGCACTGCGCGGCCTTTCGCACCCAACCACCAGCCGTCAGGGTAATACCTATGGTATGATCGGTATGGGTATCTCCATCGTCACCACACTGTTGCTGGCACGTCCAAGCTTTGGCGGTCTGGTGCTGATTATCCTCGGTATCGCCATTGGTGGCGGTATTGGTGCAGTGATTGCACGCCGCATCGCGATGACGGCCATGCCGCAGCTTGTGGCAGCCTTCCACTCGCTGATTGGTCTTGCAGCCGTGCTCGTTGCCGCCGCAGCCCTTTACTCACCGCATTCTTTCGGCATTGGCGAAGTGGGTCAGATCCACGGTCAGGCGCTGATCGAAATGTCGCTGGGTGTTGCGATTGGTGCAATCACCTTCACCGGTTCGATCATTGCGTTCCTGAAGCTTGATGGCCGTATGTCGGGCAAGCCGATCATGCTGCCGGGGCGTCATGTCATCAATGCGGCCCTTGCGGCTGCAATCGTGATCCTGATTGCCGTTCTGACCAACACCGAAAGCCATTTCGTGTTCTGGCTGATCGTCATTCTGGCACTGGTATTCGGTGTACTGATCATCATCCCGATTGGCGGCGCGGATATGCCGGTTGTCGTTTCCATGCTCAATTCCTATTCGGGCTGGGCTGCGGCAGGCATTGGTTTCACGCTCGGCAATCTGGCGCTGATTATTACCGGTGCGCTGGTTGGTTCATCCGGTGCGATCCTGTCCTACATCATGTGTAAAGGCATGAACCGCTCGTTCATCTCGGTTATTCTTGGTGGCTTCGGCGGTGACGTGGCAGCTTCGGGCAGCGGTGAAGTGGAACAGCGTCCGGTCAAGCAGGGTTCGGCTGACGATGCGGCCTTCATCATGAAGAACGCTTCCAAGGTCATCATCGTGCCGGGTTACGGTATGGCGGTGGCACAGGCACAGCACGCGCTGCGTGAAATGGCTGACAAGCTGAAGGCCGAAGGCGTGGAAGTGAAATACGCAATCCACCCTGTTGCCGGTCGTATGCCTGGCCATATGAACGTGCTACTGGCCGAGGCCAATGTGCCTTATGATGAAGTGTTCGAACTTGAAGACATTAATTCGGAATTTGCGACGGCTGATGTTGCCTTCGTGATTGGTGCGAATGACGTGACCAATCCGGCAGCGAAGACCGACCCGCAATCGCCGATTTTCGGTATGCCGATCCTCGATGTCGACAAGGCCGGTACAGTGCTCTTCATCAAGCGTGGCATGGGCTCAGGCTATGCTGGCGTGGAAAACGAACTGTTCTTCCGCGACAACACCATGATGCTCTTTGCCGACGCGAAGAAAATGGTAGAAAGTATCGTCAAAGCTCTCGACCACTAGGCCTTCGATATTCGGGTTCTGGCGGCCTGCAAATGGCGGGGTTCTGCGCTCCGGTGCTCATGTACTTTAAGTACACTCCGCTCCGGTGCTCGACCCCCACCATTTTCGGCGCGCCATTTCCCCGAATCTCATAAGGCCTGGGTGCTCTGGCAAGAAACAAAAACGGCGGCTTCGAGCCGCCGTTTTTGTTTGTGCTGGTAATATTCGATCAGCCGTAGATCATCTTGTCCTGCAATGCGCGCAGCTCGGCGATCTTAGAGCCGGGCTGTGGTGCTGCGTTGGCATAGGTGATGAGTTCACCCTTTTTGATTGGTGCAGTGACGGTGCCGTTTTGTAGCAAGCCGCAAGGAATGGCCTTGGCACTGCGTGCTTCCGGTGTCGTCATGATCCATGAACGATAGCAATATTGGCCAATCGCATCGAGATGATCGCCCGGCTGCAAGTCTTTCTTTGCGACCGCGCAGACTTCCGCCACCGGCTTTGGCAGCGGCACCATATCGGATTTGCCATGCAGAACGGCGCGTGCAACCGTCAGCGGTACTTCCAGCGATGTAAGGTGGTATGGGCGGTGGAAGGTGAAATAAGGGCCTTTGCCGATCTTCAGATCTTCAAGGCGCTCATTAAGGCGAGGGTGGTCCATCTTGGCCACAACGAATACGCCGGGCGAAACGCCTTTGCCGATGGAATAATCGACGACGCCGCTTTTGCTGAGAACGCCGCCATCCGCCTGAGGGATAAGGGTTTGGCTCAACTGGTCGATGCTGGCGCGCGGGCCGTGCATCCCGGCAATATCAGGAACAAGGCCAGTTGCATTGGCAATGGCTGCCATCTCGACCATGGTTTTTGAGCCATCGATGAATTCGACCAGCAGGCGGACATTCATGTTCCGGCGGTCGGCTTCTTCCTGATAGTCGTCAGGGATGGCATCAAAATTGAGCGGGTTGTTCTTGCCCTTGCCAGCAGAGACCACTTCATAGCCAAGGGCTGAAACGAACTCGATCAACTCCATGCAGGAGGAAGGCTCGTCACCAGCGCCCAGCGAATAAATGACGCCCTGTTTGTCGGCCTGTGCCTTGAGGTAAGGCCCGATGGTGACATCGGCTTCGACATTCATCATCACAAGATGCTTGCCATGCTCGATGGCCTTGATGCCGGTTTCAGCGCCGACTTCCGGAATGCCGGTTGCATCGATGATGACGTCGATCAGCGGATTGGAGAGGATCAGATCATTATCGCCGGTGACTGCGATCTTTCCACTTTCGATGGCACTGATCATAGCGCTTTCGCTATTGGCTTCGCGCGCATTGTCATCGTCGCCATAGGCAGTGCGGACAGCCTTGAAGGTGTTCGGCAGACGGCGGGCAGAAAGGGCGCCCACTTCGATGCCGGGCATACGGGCGACTTGTGTGACAATATCCGTGCCCATTTCACCAGCACCGATAAGACCGATGCGGATTGGTTTTCCGGTTTCAGCGCGCAATTGCAAGTCTCGCGCCAGCCCAACCAGTGCCACATTCGTCGTCATGAGAGTCTCCGCAAATTACTTAGTGCGTTTCGATCTGAAAAAACCAGATTGGCGCTCTAACCGTTTTTATTTGAAGCATAATCTTATCGATCCTCGTTTCACGCCGACAGGACTTATGCTCTAACCATCTATTTCGCGATAATTTTGTCACGCTTATATTGTTATAGATGCGCAATGGACGAACAGTCTCTATATCAACAGTGAAAAGCGCGCATCTCAAATCGGCGCGACAAAATACGCATTCCCCATATGCATTCCATCGGAGCCTTTATGAGCAACGCATCCCCCTTCGACCTCGTTATCTTCGATTGCGACGGTGTTCTCGTCGATAGCGAGCCGCTTTCCTGCCGCGCGTTTGAGCAGGTTTATGCCAATCACGGCATGATGCTGCCGGAGGGTACGGTTGCAAAAGGCATCGGCATGAAGCAGGCAGATATTCTTGAAATGATTGCCGGGCTGACGGGCCATCGTTTGCCAGAAGAAGCTTTGAGTCAGTTCTGGCCGGAAACGAAGGTTCTGTTTGCCGAACATTTGCAGCCGGCAGTCGGTATTGCCGATTTTCTGAAAATCCTGCCGCACAAGCGTTGCGTTGCATCCTCCTCGCAGCCGGAGCGCATTGCATTCAGCTTGGAGAAGACGGGTATCAACCATTACTTCGGTGATGCGGTCTATTCATCGAGCATGGTCAAGCGCGGCAAGCCCGCACCTGATCTTTTCCTTTTTGCAGCCGACAAGATGGGCGTTGATCCGGCGCGCTGCGTGGTGATCGAAGATTCGCCGTTTGGCGTTGAAGGCGCGATTGCAGCCGGTATGACGGCCTTTGGCTATACGGGTGGTGGTCATACCTATGAAGGTCATGCAGAACGCTTGTCTTCCAAGGGTGCGAGCCACGTTTTCGGCCATTGGGATGATATCGCCCGTGAAATACTGGTTGCCGCGTGAGGTTATGATTTGCCGGGCCTTTTTTATAGGTTAAAGAAGGCGTTATCAGTTCAGCAGAAAGTTTGAGGGAATGAAGGACGCAATTACGCTCGATCAGTTGCGCGAGGCGATCGGCACGGAAATCGGATGTTCCGAGTGGCGTGAAGTCACGCAGGAAATGATCAATCAGTTTGCCGATGCAACGGATGATCATCAGTTCATTCATGTTGATCCAGAGCGCGCAGCCAAGGAAACGCCATTTGGCGGCACGATTGCGCATGGGTTTCTGACTTTATCGCTGCTTTCAACGCTGGCTTTTGAAGCGCTGCCGATGCTGCAAGGTGCCACCATGGGTATTAATTACGGCTTCGATAAAGTGCGCTTCATGTCACCGGTCAAGACAGGCGCACGCGTACGCGCCCGTTTCAAGCTTGCCGATGCCGATATTCGCCCATCGGGCCGGGTGGTCAATCATTACGAAGTGACGCTGGAAGTTGAGAACACCATCAAGCCAGCGCTCACGGCGACATGGCTTACCATCGCCGTGGTGGAGCCACCAGAGGCGTAAATGCTGCTCTTTAAGAGTTTTGAAGCCGTCCCTCTTCATCAAGTGGGGCGGCTTTGTCTTTGTGGGTTGTCATCAGCTCACGGAAGAAGAACGGGCCATGCAGAAACATGCCAAAGTCGTAGAAGTTCTTCTTCTCGGCACCGCGCATATAAAGCAGGTGCATCAGGAAGAAATTGCCCTTTGAACGCTTATAGCGGTTTTCACTGTGTACGTTTTTGAAGCGGATACGATGGATGAGCGGCGGGTTCTCAGCTTTTATCTTCAGCGCATTCGCCGGATCTGAGCCGTAGAAGTGGATGATGTCGGTGAGAACCTGAAACTCCGACCAGAGCACAGGGCTGTCGTTCATCACCACGCGCACGTCTTCGCGCAAGCCGCGTGCCTTTGGATGAAGAGCGATCATCAGCAGGCATGAGCCAATGGCCAGCATAGACACAGGCTGCTTTGTGAGCAGGTCGGGGCGCTCACGCTGAACATCTGCCAGCGCTTCCACGGCTGGAACCGTGCCGAGGCTATGGGCGACGATAATCACTTCGTCGGCGTTGCTTTCCTTAATCTTCTTTTTGAGTGCTTCCGCAAAGGCGCGACGACGTGCTTTGAGCTTGTCGTTGCGGCTATAGATACGGTCATAGGCAGCCGACCAGTCATCGAGCAGATAGGACATGAAGAATCGGTCGCCGGGCCAGCGCACGAGCAATGTGGCGATAACTGCGGCAAGCGGCAGGGACCAGACAAGGTTCCAGGATGGGAAACCGGCAAGCATTGGCGCAGAAGCGATCATGGCCGCGATTGCGATAATGACGATGGATAACAGAAACGGCCACATGAAGAACATCACGAAGCGCCAGCTGGTCAGCAGATAGCGGAGCAGGGTGCCTGTGAAGAAAATGTTCATGAAGGCGCGGAAGCCCGTCAGCATACGCATGGGTGTAGAGCGGGCTGCGTAGTCGTCAAAGATGTCTGCGGTGCCAAACTGACAGAATTCGGTTTCCGTTTGCCAGCCATTGCCATTGGTCGTCGCTGTCAGACTGCCGCAGTCATCCGACTCGTCTTTCATCGGAGGCAATTTGGTCTTTGCGTGCCACAAACGGTCGAAGTCCTTCAACGCTTGCGCATGACGCACG
This sequence comes from Brucella pseudogrignonensis, assembly GCF_002252525.1. GTDB lineage: Bacteria > Pseudomonadota > Alphaproteobacteria > Rhizobiales > Rhizobiaceae > Brucella > Brucella pseudogrignonensis. Next base: position 46,624 of record NZ_NNRM01000011.1, on the reverse strand, counting down.
CGGACGGCTTTCGGGTGCAGGCCTTCATAGCCTGTGAATTGAATAACGAGTCGTTTGTGGAAAGACATAAATCTCGACAGAAGGAATCAATGAATGGGGATGGGCGGTACATTTCACCAGCCTGTAGCTCATGACGGAGCAATGAGGCTGAATTGTGCGAAAAGCGCGTGCTCTCTAGCCTATAAAGGCTGATTTGGTCATTATAATTCGACGTGAAGCCATTATTTGTACCCAGGGCCGGGCAAAGTCTTATCTTGAGGTGGACAAAAGCCGGGCCATCTGGTAATGCCAGCCCCAATTTGCAGCGTTTATGTTGCGAAGCTTGGGAGCCTTTCGGCGTTTAGACAGTTGACTCTGTCGACTGAACATCGTTAAGAGACGCCCTTAAAGCCTCAGGCTCAACCGAAATTCTAACCGATACGGGATTACACGTGCAGGTACTCGTCCGCGATAACAATGTTGATCAGGCTCTCCGCGCTCTGAAGAAAAAGATGCAGCGCGAAGGTATCTTCCGCGAAATGAAGATGCGTGGCCATTATGAAAAGCCATCTGAAAAGCGCGCCCGCGAAAAGGCAGAAGCCGTTCGTCGCGCTCGCAAGCTGGCTCGTAAGCGCGCACAGCGTGAAGGTCTTATCGGCGGCGGTCGTACCGCAGCTCGCTAAGTGACCTGAGATTGGCGCCGCCTTTGTGGCGCCTTTTGCTTACCGGTGCAGCTTATGGCTCGCGCCGGTTTTTGCATGTCTGAAGGTCAGAGCATGATCTCGGTTTGCTTCACGAGATAAGACATGCCGATTTGAAGTGTCAGCGGGCCGCCATATACTGACCTTTATTGTGGCGTTGATCCATCTGGAGCAAAGATCCGATAGTATCAGATCCGGGCTTCCAAGAGTTGAGTTTACGCCTATCTTATCCGAAAGCCGGTTTCGTTTTTCGGGTGCATTTCAAGGCGCAGTTTTTCCTGCGGCCTTTTGCTGTGCTATAGAGACAAATATAGTATTGTGGCTGTTGTATCAGCCGGGGACAAAGTTGACGGAAGTTCAGGGTTTCAGGTCCCTCGCTCCGATCAAGCAGAAAGGAACGCTGTCGTTGCCAACACGCTTTAAGGTGATGCATTCGTCCGGGAACTTTGTTGAGAAGGCCGGAAAATCAACAGGCTCTCATTTTGCACGAAACAGCCTATTGGCGGTCACGGCAGTTCTGGCTCTTGCGGTTGCTGGTTGCCAAAGCTCCAACACGCATAGCGCATTGAGCACGGTTGATCGTGCTCAAGGTTCGAGCGAAAACATCAGCTCGCTCACCAGCGTTATTCAGAGCAACCCGCGCGATCCCGAAGCTTACAACGTGCGCGGATCGGCTTATGGCAAGGCCCGCCGTTATAAGGAAGCGCTGCGTGATTTCGATCAGGCAATTGCGCTGAACCCGAATTTCTACCAGGCCTATGCAAACCGCGCGCTGATTTATCGTTATATGGGTGACAGCGGCAAGGCAGCGCAGGATTACAGCCGCGCGATCCAGATCAACCCGCAATATGATGCAGCTTATGTCGGACGTGGTAATGTCTATCGTCTGGCTGGACGTCTCGATCAGGCGCTTAGCGATTTTAACCAGGCAATCTCGTTGCAGACGACCGATGGCCGCGCCTACCATAACCGTGGTCTGATCTATCAGGCCAAGGGCCAGCACAAGCAGGCGATTGAAGATTTCTCGAAAGCGATTTCGCTTAATTCAACAGCACCTGAACCTTATAATGGTCGCGGCATTTCTTATGTGGCGCTGGGCGATTACGACAACGCATTTGACGATTTCAACACGGCGATCACCCTTGATGGCAATGTTGCTGAAAGCTGGTCCAATCAGGCGCTGGTCTATGAACAGCGCGGCGACAAGGCCAAGGCTGCGAATTCTTATTCGCGCGCTATTCAGCTTGATGCAAACTATCAGCCTGCCAAGGCTGGATTGGCACGCACACGCGGCTAGTGGATTGGATTGGACGTTTGAATCCCGGCTGACATTAATGCTGTTTCAAACGTCAAATTCGAAAAATCCCCACAGACACTAATCCATCTTTTACAAGAATAATTACAGCGGTGCTCTCCAAAATAGGGGGCGCCGCTTTTCTTTATTAAAAGCCGACATATAATCATTGTTATGTCGCTCTTCGATCATATCGGCTTTCAAAGCAAAGACCTTCGCCGCAGCCTTTCTTTCTATGAAAGCTGCATGCCTAAACTTGGGCTCGCTGTTATTCCACATTCGGATAGCGGTTTCTTTGTGAGTGGAGGCGAGAGGGCACCTGTGCCCTTTCTATGGATACACAAAGGGCAGAAAGCAGACGCAGGCGTGCCTGAAGGCAAGCCGGGCAACCATCTTCATCTGATGTTCAATGCGAGCAGTCGTGAAGATGTGGAGGCTTTTTTCCGGGCAGCAGTTCAGGGTGGCGGCAGGGAGAGCGGCTCACCGGCCTATCAGGGGCCGGAAGAGATGGGCTATTATGCGGCTCTCGTCTTCGACCCTGATGGCAATACGCTGGAAGCAGGTTTTAGACGGAGGGTGCGATAAACACCCTCAGTCTGTAGTTTAGCTGCGTGAACGCAGGTTGCGCTTGTCGAGACGATTGACGAGATAATCGCCGATGAGCTGAATTCCGCACACCATGATGATCAGAATAATCACCACAGCAATCATGATCTGCGTTTCAAAGCGCTGATATCCGTAACGGATAGCCAGATCACCTAGACCGCCTGCACCGATGGCACCAGCCATTGCAGACGCGCCAATGAGTGTGATGATGGTCACGGTGAAGCCTGCGATGATGCCGGGAAGGGCCTCCGGCACCAGCACTTCACGCACGATCGTCCAGCGGTTTGCGCCCATCGATCGTGCAGCTTCCACGAGGCCGTTATCCACTTCGCGCAGCGAGACTTCAGCGATACGCGCGTAATAGGGAATGGCGGCAATCGACAATGGCACGATGGATGCCCATGTGCCGATCGATGTGCCGACAACAAAGCGCGTCACCGGGATAAGTGCCACAAGCAAAATGATGAAAGGCACTGAACGGAAGCCATTGATGATGGCACCGAGAATGGCGTTGATTGTCAGGTTTTGCGCAAGGCCACCACGTTCGGTCAGAATCATAATGAGTGCCAGCGGCAGACCGACGACGAGCGAAATCAGGCTCGAAAAGCCGGTCATGATCATGGTCTCCCAGAAGGAGCGCCAGAGAAGATCAAGCATTGCCTGAGACATAGCCGAGAACCTCCGTGGCGTCTGCATGGGTGTTGAAATAGGCGAGTGTGGCGTCTAGTTTTGCCTTGTCCTGCGTGGGCAGGCCAATGAACATGGTTCCAACCGGCTCGCCCTGAATGGTATCCATACCGCCATGGATCAGTTGAAGCGCAATGCCGGTCGCAAGTGTCGCTTCGCTGAAGAATGCGCCCTTGGCGGCGGTTCCTGAAAGCTTGACCTTGAGAATGGCAAGATCGCCGGTCTTGTCGAGGCGCTCGCGCCACACGGCAGGCAGTTCCGGCTCCAGCACTTGCAACATGCTTTGCGTGATGGGCGACTGCGGATTGGCGAAGACTTTCCAGACAGGACCTTCTTCGGCGATTGCGCCGTGATCCAGCACGATCACCCGGTCGGCGATGCGGCGGATAACGTCCATTTCATGGGTAATGAGCAGGATGGTAAGGCCAAGCTTGGTGTTGATATCTTTGAGCAGCGCCAGAATTGACTGGGTTGTCTCAGGATCGAGCGCCGAGGTGGCTTCGTCAGAGAGCAGAACGGCGGGTTCGGCAGCAAGTGCGCGCGCAATGCCGACGCGCTGCTTCTGGCCACCGGAAAGCTGTGCCGGATATTGCTTCGCCTTGTCGGAGAGACCGACGAGATCCAGCAGTTCTGCCACGCGCTTGATGCGCTGAGCTTTTGGCATACCCGCAATCTTGAGCGGTAAAGCTACGTTCTGCGCCACGGTTTTGGCCGACATGAGATTGAAGTGCTGAAACACCATGCCGATGCGGCGGCGCACAGGGCGAAGCGCGTCTTCACCAAGGCCGGTGATCTCACGACCTTCAATCAGGATTGAACCGCTGTCGGGCTTCTCAAGGCCATTGACGCAGCGGATCAGCGTGGATTTGCCCGCGCCGCTACGACCGATGATGCCGAGAATTTCGCCGCGTGCGACGGAAAGAGAGACGCCGCTGATCGCAGCCGTTTCGCCGAACATTCGGCGCACGTCTTTCATTTCGACGATGGGCGCTAATGCGGCAGGTGGCTGTTCAATGGTCACGGTCGTTTCTTCTATAGTTAGATGCACCGCTGTAAAACAGCGGCAAACTGCAATCGGATAAGGCTTCAAGGAAAGATGAGGCCTGGCTAAGCCATGGAGCTAATGCTCACCGCCGATGCTTTTGGGCAATTTTTTTGCTTACGTCAATAAAAGCCGCGCCGGAAAAGCTTTTTCCGGCGCGGTCTTTCAGTCACTCATAGCAATTAGTTCCAGGCTGGAATGCCTGTGCCCTTGTAAACGCGGTCCAGCTCGGCCTTGACGGCGTCGTTCTGGAAGGAGGCAACAAGGTTCTTTACCCATTCAGCATTTTCATCTTCGGTGCGGACCGCGATGAAGTTGTTGTATGGGTTGTTTTCCTTGGATTCCCAACCGATCGCTTCTTCCTTCTTCAGGCCAGCTTTAGCTGCCCAGTCGTTGTTCACGATTGCGACATCGAGATCATCAATCGAGCGACCGACGACACCGGCGTCGAGTTCCTTGATTTCGATCTTCTTTGGATTTTCAATCACATCGATTGGCGTTGCGAGGATGCCTGCTTCCGGCTTCAGCTTGATAAGGCCGCTTGCTTCGAGAACGCGGAGCGCACGACCTTCATTCGATGGGTCGTTCGGCACACCGACAACTGCGCCTTCTTTCAGTTCATCAAGGCTCTTGATCTTGCGCGAATAGATGCCGATTGGCCAGACAGCGGTGTAACCTGCAACGCTGATCTTGTAGCCGTGCTGCTTGATCTGTTCGTCAAGGTAAGGCTTGTGCTGGAAAGCGTTCGCGTCGATTTCCTTGCGTTCCAGCGCTTCATTTGGCTGGTTGTAGTCGTTGAAGGTCACGCGCTCGATGTTGAGGCCGTGCTTCTTGCCTTCTTCGGCAACGACTTTCCAGACGTCTTCGTCTTCGCCGCCCATGATGCCGACCTTGATGGTCTTGTCTTCTGCGTGGCTTGGCGCGCTCGCAAAACCAACTGTTAGAGCTGCAGCGGTGAAGAGGGCAGCTTTCAGACCCGCGCGGCGGGTCAGCGAATAGCGGGAAAGGACTGACGACATTCTTATTTTCCTTGTCTAAAGTTTTTTGGAGAGCCGGTCCCGGAAAGTGATCATGTTAGATGATCTTTCTCCCCCTGCCCACCTTGATGCCGATAATTCCCGTTTGCACGGCAATAAACAAGGAAAATTATTTCAGCTTCACGAGATTCAGCGATTGTGAAATTGCGTTCACAGCCCCGTGAGCGGATTGCCATTTCCGCTCACGGGGCTGACCGGAATCTGGTTCTAATAATTATCCGAAATAATCATCTGGGCGGCCTTCTCGGCAATCATCAAAGTGGGTGAGTTTGTGTTGCCGGAGGTGATTCCGGGCATGACCGAGGCATCGGCCACGCGCAGTCCCTGAATGCCGTTAAGTCGCAGACGCGGATCGACAATCGCTTCAGCATCTACACCCATTCGGCAGGTGCCGACCGGATGGAAAATCGTGGTGCCGATATCGCCCGCTGCTTTTTCCAGCTGCTCCTGCGTTTCATAGCTTGGTCCGGGCTTGAATTCTTCCGGGCGATATTTCTGCAAAGGCGCCTGCGCCACGATATGGCGGGTGAGGCGGATCGAATCGGCTGCAACACGGCGGTCGCTTTCTGCGGAAAGATAGTTCGGCTGGATTGCCGGTTGGGTCCGGTGATCAGGCGACTTGATGTGGATCGAACCACGGCTGTCAGGGCGCAGATTACAGACGGATGCGGTAAAGGCCGGGAAGGGGTGGACGGCTTCACCGAATTTCTCAAGGCTCAATGGCTGCACATGATATTGCAGATTGGCTGTTTCATAGGATGGGTCCGAACGGGTGAAAACACCGAGCTGGCTGGGTGCCATCGACATGGGGCCAGAGCGACGCAGGAAATACTCAAGCCCGATCATGGCTTTACCGAAGAGCTTGCTCGCCTTTTCATTGAGCGTTGGAATGCCGGTAACTTTATAAGCGCAGCGCAGTTGCAGATGATCCTGCAGATTTTCGCCCAGCTGTCTGCGTTCGAGTTTTACCGGAATGCCTGCCTTTTGCAGCACATCACCACGTCCTACGCCTGAAAGCTCCAATATCTGCGGCGAGCCGACGGCACCTGCTGCCAAAATAATCTCGCGTTTTGCTTTGACGGTCCGGGTTGTCCCATTCTGATCGAAAGTGACGCCGGTTGCCCGCAGCTCTTCGATCTCGATGCGGCGAACATGGGCGCCGGTTTCAACGCGCAGGTTCGGGCGATCAAGAGCCGGGCGCAGAAAGGCTTTGGCCGTATTCCAGCGAATTCCGCGCTTCTGGTTGACCTTGAAATAGGACACGCCTTCATTGTCACCGCGATTGAAATCGTCGGTTGCTGGAATTCCGGCAGCAACCGCTGCATCACGAAAAGCATCCAGAATATCCCAATGCAGGCGGGCACTTTCGACACGCCATTCGCCACCTGTGCCATGCAGATCATCTGCGCCTGCGAAATTGTCTTCTGACTTTTTGAAGAAGGGCAACACGTCGTCCCAGCCCCAGCCGTCGCAACCGGCCTGTCGCCACAGATCATAATCGCGTGCCTGTCCGCGCATATAGATCATGCCATTGATGGAGGAGCAGCCACCAAGCACTTTGCCCCGCGGATAGCCGAGCGAGCGCCCATTCAGGCCTGCTTCCGCTTCTGTGGTGAAACACCAGTCGGTGCGCGGATTGCCGATGCAGTAAAGATAGCCGACGGGGATATGAATCCACGCGTAATTGTCTTTGCCACCTGCTTCAAGCAGCAGCACGGAACGGTTCTTATCTGCGGAAAGGCGGTTCGCAAGGGCGCAGCCAGCCGTGCCCGCGCCAACCACGATGTAATCGTAGGTGTCGGTCATGATTTCATATCCAGTAAAAAGGTGGAGCCGCTATCTTATGAACATGCGGCTCCGGAAGTGCCGGTTATCCGAACAATTTCTTTCCAAGCCGCGATGCATAGAACTCGCCCACGATGCCTCTACGGAAGAGCAGAACGCAGGCCATGAAGATGACACCAGTGACGATTGTCACGGGGAAGTCGGAGGTTGCGAGATAGTTCTGAAGAGCGACCACGAAGGCTGCGCCGACGATTGGGCCGATCAGCGTTCCGATTCCGCCAAGCAGCGTCATCAGGATCACTTCGCCCGACATCTGCCAGCCCACATCGGTGAGTGTGGCAAACTGGAAGACAAGTGCCTTCATGCCGCCTGCAAGTCCTGCAAGTGCTGCCGACATGACAAAGGCTGCAAGCTTGTAGTGATTGACGGAATAGCCCAGCGACACGGCGCGGTTTTCGTTTTCGCGGACTGATTTGAGGATCATGCCGAAAGGCGAATTGATGATGCGCCAGATCGCAAAGACCCCGATCACAAACACAGCCAGTACAAAATAATACATATTCATCGGCTGATTAAGGTCGATAAAGCCAAAGAGATAGCCGCGTGGCACACCCTGAAGACCGTCTTCGCCGTGTGTAAAGGCCGCTTGCAGACAGAAGAAGAAGAACATCTGCGCCAGCGCCAGCGTGATCATCGTTGAATAGATGCCCTGGCGGCGAATAGCGAGATAGCCGATGATGAGGCCGAGAACGGCCGCAGCCACGACGCCAAGCAGGATGCCAATTTCGGGTGTTACACCCCATACTTTGACGGCATGTGCTGTGACATACGCAGCACCGCCGAAGAAGGCTGCATGGCCAAATGATAGAATGCCGGTATAGCCGAGCAGCAGATTGAATGCGGAGGCAAAGAGCGCAAAGCACAGCATCTTCATCAGGAAGATCGGATAGACCATGAAGGGTGCTACGATCAATCCAGCAATGGCAATCGCCAGAACGACCGCCGAAAGGCTGTTGAGGGCCGGCGCTTTTGCCTGATGGTTTGTCGCCGTTGCTTTGAGAACAGTATCAGTCATATCAGGCCTCCCTCCCGAACAGTCCGGCGGGTCGCACCAGAAGGACGATAGCCATGATAACGAAGATGACGATGCTGGAAGCTTCGGGATAGAACACCTTGGTCAAACCTTCTGCCAGCCCCAGCACATAGCCGGTGATGATGGCGCCAAGGATCGACCCCATTCCGCCGACCACGACCACGGCAAAGACCACGATGATGATGTTGGACCCCATCAGCGGGCTGACCTGATAGATGGGAGCCGCCAGAATTCCGGCAAAGCCAGCAAGGGCAGCACCCAACGCATAGGTGAAGGTGAGCAGCAGTGGCACATTGATGCCGAAGGCTTTGACCAGTGTGGGGTTTTCGGTTGCGGCGCGTAAGTAAGCGCCAAGCTTGGTCTTCTCGATCAGAAGCCATGTGCCGATACAGATGACGAGTGAAGCCACCACCACCCATGCGCGATAGTTGGGCAGGAACATGAAGCCGAGATTATTGCCGCCTGCAAGTGATGGCGGGACGGCATAGGGTTGACCGGCAGCACCATAATAATAGCGGAAAGTGCCTTCGATCACGAGCGCCAGACCAAAAGTGAACAGCAGGCCATAGAGCGGATCAAGATTATAGAGCCTCGAGAGCGCAACGCGCTCGATGATGGCGCCGCCCAGACCCACGATCAGTGGAGCGAGCATAAGCGCTGGCCAATAGCCGATGCCAAGGCCGCTTAACAGCAGGTAGCCAACAAATGCGCCGAGCATATATTGCGCGCCATGGGCAAAATTGATGATGCGCAAAAGCCCGAAGATGATGGCGAGGCCGAGGCTCAGCATGGCGTAGAAAGAGCCATTGATGAGGCCCACGAGCAATTGCCCGAGAAGCGCTTGCAAAGGTATTCCAAAAATCATTGTCATTGGTTTAAACCCCCAAAGCTTGCGTGAGCGATGCCATCCGTTCTGGCAGCTCGGCGGTTGGGAAGTTTTCCGTCACCACGCCATGATCCATCAGATAAAAGCGGTCGGCGACTTTTGCTGCAAAGCGGAAGTTCTGCTCGACCAGCAACACGGTCATGCCGCGCTTTTTGAGTTCTACCAGTACATCGCCGATGCGCTGGATGATGACGGGCGCAAGCCCTTCGGTCGGCTCATCGAGCAGCATCACCTTCACGCCGGTCCGTAGGATGCGGGCAATCGCCAACATCTGCTGTTCGCCACCCGAAAGCTTGGTGCCGGGGCTGTTGCGGCGCTCATAGAGATTGGGGAAGAGCTCGTAAATCTCGTCGAGTGACATGGCTCCGCTACCCTTGCCGACTACGGGCGGCAGCAGCAGATTTTCATGCACGTTGAGCGTTGCAAAGATTCCGCGTTCTTCCGGCACAAAGCCAAGGCCAGTACGCGCTATGCGATGCAGCGGCACGCGCAGTATGTCCTTGCCATCAAGCGTGATGGTGCCGGTGCGCTTGCGGATGATGCCCATGATCGCGCGCAGCGTTGTGGTTTTGCCGACGCCATTGCGACCCAGAAGCGTGATGGTTTCACCGGGCCAGATATCGAGATCGACGCCGTGCAACGCATGGCTTTCGCCATACCAGGCATTAAGCCCGCGCACTGAGAGCAGGGGGTGGCCTCTATTCATGTTCGGTTCCCATATAAGCGGTGCGGACGCGCTCGTCTTGTGCGACGGTGGCATAATTGCCCGATGCGAGGATTTCGCCGCGTTGCAGCACCGTGACGTGGTGGGCGATGTCGGCCACCACTTTGAGATTGTGTTCTACCATCAGTACCGCACGATCTTTTGCTACATCGGTGATGAGGGCGGCAATGATGTGCACGTCTTCGTGCCCCATGCCTGCCATTGGCTCATCAAGCAGCAGCACTTTCGGATCGAGTGCCAGTGTGGTGGCGATTTCAAGCGCGCGCTTACGGCCATAGGAAAGATCGGCGGCCAGCGCATGACGCGCATCGCTAAGACCGACGCGCTCAAGAAGATCAATTGCTTTTGCGTCGAGCTGATCCAGTGCAGACAGCGAACGCCAGAACTGCGTTGCCAGACCATTTGGGCGTTGAAGCGCGACCTTCACGTTTTCCAGCACCGTCAGATGCGGGAAGGTTGCGGAAATCTGAAACGAGCGCACCAGACCCATCCTTGCTACCTTGGCAGGGTTGGTTTTGGTGATGTTTTCGCCAAGAAGCGTAATCTCGCCGCTTGTCGGCTGGAGGAATTTGGTGAGCAGGTTGAAAACGGTCGTCTTGCCTGCACCATTTGGCCCGATCAGGGCATGAACGCGGGCGTGCTCTACATCAAGATCGACATTCTTCACCGCATGAAAGCCGCCAAACGACTTGCCCAGCCCACGTGCAGAAAGAACAATCCTCGACGGCTCTGCTTCTCGCAGAGCCGTAGTATTTTGAGTTGCTGTGTTCATGCCATCAGCCTCTTACTGCGTGACCAGAGGACAGCCGCTTTCTTCAGGCTTCAAATAGGCCTGATCGCCGGGGATGGTGGCCAGCACCTTATAATAGTCCCATGGTGCCTTGCTTTCGTCAGGCTTTTTCACTTCCATGAGATACATGTCGTAGATCATGCGGCCATTGGCGCCGACCTTACCGTTGCGGGCGAAGACATCATTGACCGGCATTTCATGAAGCTTCTTAGCGACAGCTTCTGTCTCGTCTGTGCCTGCTTCCTTGATGGCTTTCAAATACTGAAGCACAGCCGAATAAGTGCCTGCCTGGATCATGTTCGGCATACGGCCGGTACGGTCGAAAAAGCGCTTGCTGAACTCGCGCGATTCATCGTCGCGATCCCAATAGAAACCTTCGGTGAGCGTCAGGCCTTGTGCGGCTTCAAGGCCAAGTCCGTGAACTTCAGCTAACGTGAACAACAATGCCGCAAGGCGCTGGCCTCCGGCCACAATGCCGAATTCCGCAGCCTGTTTGATCGCATTGGATGTATCAAGGCCGGCATTGGCAAGGCCAACGACCTTTGCGCCTGATGACTGGGCCTGTAACAGGAACGAGGAATAGTCGGTGGTGCTCAATGGATGGCGAACCGAGCCAAGAACTTTACCGCCTTTGGATTCAACGAATTTCGACGTCTGTTCTTCGAGCGAATAACCGAAAGCATAGTCGGCTGTCAGGAAGTACCAGGTATCGCCGCCCTGTTCGACGAGCGATCCGCCGGTGCCAACAGCCAGCGCGTGCGTGTCATAGGCCCAATGGAAACCATATGGCGTGCATTGCTTGCCTGTGAGTTCCGATGTCGCCGCACCCGTATTGATTGTGATTTTCTTTTTGTCTTTGGAGAGCGCCTGAACGGCGAGACCCACGGAAGAGCTGGTCAGCTCCATAATGGCGTCGACCTGTTCGGTATCGTACCACTGACGAGCGATATTGGCTGCAACATCCGGCTTGTTCTGATGGTCGGCAGTGATGATTTCAATCGGCGCATCCAGCACCTTGCCACCGAAATCTTCGGCAGCCATTTTTGCAGCTTCAAACGACCACTTGCCGCCGAAGTCCGCATAAACACCCGATTGGTCGTTCAGGATGCCGATCTTGACTTTGCCGTCGGATACTTCTGCTGCAGATGAAATTGCGGTTGCAGCCAAAAGTGCAGCCGTAGCAAGTGCAAAAAGTTTCATTCAGTGCTCCTCCCAAAAAGCTTGTGTCCGTCGCGATAGAATCGAACGGTATCCTCCGTTAGAGCGCGTTTCGATCTGACAGGATCAGACTGGCGCTCTCATTGTTTGTTCTAACGTGCATCTTTTTCCGAAAACCGTTCACACTTTTCGGGATGCCCTCTGAAGCAGTCTTCTCAGACCGGGTTGGCAATCTTCCTCTTGATTGCACATCCCTCTGCTTCTGCCCGATTTTGTTCCTCCGGTCGGGCTGTTCTTAAGAACGGTAGCATTGACAAATGCGTACAAGAATAACAATTTTTGAACATCGTCTGTTCAAAAACGTACAGAACTCGGCTAACGGGCGATGGCTATCTTTTGGGAGGATGAGATGCGGCAGTTTACATGGGATGATCTGCAGTATTTTCTGGCGGTTGCACGGACCGGCCAGCTTTCTACCGCAGCAAGACAATTGCGCACCAGTCACGTCACGGTGCTGCGGCGGATTGATCGTCTGGAGCAGGCGCTTGCAACCAAGTTGTTTGAGCGCAATCCGCGCGGCTATCTGCTGACGCCGATGGGCGAAAGACTGGTTGAACCTGCGGAAGTGATGGAACGCGAGGCGCTGAAGTTCCAGACAGAAGCCACGGGAAGTTTCTCGGCACTGTCAGGTGTGGTGCGGCTTTCAACCCTTGAAGGCTTCGGTAATTTCTTTCTGGCCGATCGCCTGCCGGTGCTGGCGCAATCCTATCCCAGCCTTTCCGTAGAGGTTGTGACAATTCAGCAGATCATGTCGTTGTCGCGTCGCGAGGCCGAATTATCGATCACGCTGCATATGCCGCGCACCGGGCCGTATCACAGTGAAAAGCTGACGTCTTATCGTCTGTTTATCTATGGTCATCGGGATTATCTGAACTGTCATCCGCCGATAAGGTCGCGAGAGGATCTGTCTCGACATCCCTTTATCGGCTATATCGACGACATGGTGTTCACGCCCGGTCTGGACTATATGCGCGAGATATTGCCCGGACAGCGCTGTAACTATCAAAGTTCAAGTATTCACGCACAACTGACCGCCACACAAACGGGTTATGGGCTTTGCGTGCTTCCATATTACATAGCCGATATGCATTCCGAGCTGGTGCCCGTTCTGCCGCGTGAAATGCATCTTGAACGCGAATATTGGATGAATTGCCATGTGGATGTCATGGCCGCGCCGCGTATCAGAGTGATCAGTGATTTTATGCTTGGTGCGGTGCGTGAAGCATCGGCAAACTTTTTAGGCGAGAGCCTTCTTCGATCTTAAAGTAATCCGCCACCAATTGCGTAAATGCAGGTGATGATAAGTGCGCTAAAGCCAAAGCCAATAATGAATAGATTAAGTGTTCGCAATTTCCCCTCCCATTGCAACCCGGGCGGTTTATGTGCGACTTGGACGGGAATGTCTACTCTAAATTGTATCGATCCAAACTAAAGTTGTATTTCCTACATTGCAGCCTGTTCATAAGTGACATCACGGCGATACCTGTAAATTTTAGGGGTATTCTCCGCATTTAAATGGATTGAATTGGTGTCAGGGAAGTTAGACCGGGCGTTCGTCAAGACGAAAACCCGGCCTAAAGATTCGATAATTGAACACTGTTAGCGCTGCTTCGCCAGTCCCTGTTCGCGCATCTGGCTCAGCGTCATCTTGGGCGAAAGCGCTTCCGGATCGATGCGGATTTCAATGAGACCCGGCTTGCCCGATTGCTCGCACCGCTGGAAAGCTTCGGCAAAATCTGCGGTTTTTTCCACCGTTTCTCCATGCAGGCCATAGGCGCGGGCGAGCGCTGCAAAGTCAGGATTTGCAAGGCCAGTACCGGAAACGCGACCCGGATAGGTGCGTTCCTGATGCATACGGATCGTGCCATACATGCCGTTATTGACGACGATGAAAATCGCATTGGCGCCATATTGGGCAGCCGTTGCAAGTTCCTGACCGTTCATCAGGAAGCAGCCGTCACCAGCGAAACAGACGACGGTTCGCTCTGGTGCCGTCAACTTGGCAGAAACCGCTGCAGGCACGCCATAGCCCATGGAACCGTTGGTTGGCGCCAATTGGCTGCGATAGGTGCGATACTGATAGAAGCGGTGCGGCCATGCCGAATAATTGCCAGCGCCATTGGTGATGATGGCATCATCAGTGAGATGCGCGCGCAGCCATTCCATGATCTCGCCCATCTGAACGTCACCGGGAATTGTCGGCGTTTTCAGATTGTCGCGATAGTCGGCATTGGCGCTTTCAGCCCACGCTTTGAAGCCGGGATTGGCGATAGGCTCAAGCTTTGAAGCCGCTTTGGTGAAGGCCGCCATGCTGGCATTGATCGGGATATCAGCATGATAGACACGGCCAAGTTCTTCCGCACCCGGATGTACATGGATGAGCTTCTGCTTTGGCACAGGGATATTGATAAGCTCGTAGCCCTGCGTGGTCATTTCACCAAGGCGCGCACCCACGACCAGCAAAAGGTCTGAGTCTTTAACCCGCGCTGCAAGTTTCGGGCTGATAGATGTTCCCATTTCACCGGCATAAAGCGGATGATGATTGTCGAACATATCCTGACAGCGGAAGGATGCTGCAACAGGCAGCGACATGTTTTCAGCGAATGTTTGAAGGTCGCGAACCGCTTGCGCATTCCAGCCGCCGCCACCGACGATCATCAGTGGCCGCTCGGCCTTTTCGATAAGCGATTTCATGTCCTGTAACTGATCGCTTCCCGGATGCATCTCGACATGCTTGTAAGCCGGTGCATCACTGACGGTTGCGTGTGATGTCAGCATATCTTCGGGCAGGGCGATGACCACAGGGCCGGGGCGCCCGTTGACTGCACGATGGAAGGCTTGACTGACCAGTTCCGGGATGCGGGCGGGATCATCGATCTGCACCACCCATTTGGCCATCTGGCCGAACATGCGGCGATAATCAACTTCCTGAAATGCCTCACGTTCCACCTGATCGCTTGCAACCTGTCCGATGAACAGAAGCATCGGTGTGGAATCCTGAAAGGCGGTATGAACGCCGACGGAGGCATTCGTCGCACCCGGGCCGCGCGTGACAAAGCAGATGCCGGGCTTGCCGGTCAGCTTGCCATAGGCTTCCGCCATGTAAGCAGCACCGCCTTCCTGACGGCAGACAATCAAATCAATCTGTTCGCTTACGTCATGAAACGCATCCAGCGCTGCAAGGTAACTTTCGCCGGGCACGCAGAAAACGCGGTCGACGCCATGAATGCCGAGTGCATCCACCAATATCTGACCGCCATTGCGTGTGTTGGAGTTGGTCGTGGATTTGTGCATTTCCTAACCCTCAAAATGTCTGAACGACTTTGGCGCGTATGCGCTCTATTTCGGAGGCATACGCAGCGCACCATCGAGCCGAATGGTTTCGCCGTTGAGCATGCTGTTTTCGATAATATGCAGCGCGAGTGCCGCATATTCGTCTGGCCGACCCAGACGCGGGGGGAAAGGAACCATCTGGCCCAGCGCATCCTGTGCAGGTTGCGGCAGGCCTTTGAGCATGGGTGTTTCAAAAATACCGGGCGCGATGGCGCATACCCGAATGCCAAGCGGGGCTAATTCACGCGCAGCAGGCAGGGTCAGGCCAACGATACCGCCTTTAGACGCTGCATAGGCCGTCTGGCCGATCTGTCCGTCAAAGGCTGCAACCGATGCCGTATTGATGACAACGCCGCGCTCGCCCGTTGGCAGGGCTTCGCTTTTGGATGCGATATCGGCAAAAAGCCGCAGCAGATTGAACGAACCGATCAGGTTGATTTCAACAGCGCGACGGAAATCATCAAGCGGCATGACGCTGCCATCACGCGCCAGCATTTTCTTCGCTGGTGCCACGCCTGCGCAATTTACCAGAATATGCGGTGATCCGAGCTTTTCGCCGATTGCCTTGAAGGCTGCTTCAGCACTCGCTGCGTCCGATACGTTGCATTGAATAGCGATGCCGCCAATCGCGGCTGCCACCGTATTTGCACCATCAATGTTGAAGTCGAGGATTGCAACTTTCGCGCCCTTGGCCGCTAGAGCCTGTGCAGTTGCAGCACCAAGACCTGATGCACCACCACTGACGATGGCGATTTTTCCTTCAATATCCATTTGTTCCCCCGCTTAAAGCGCTTCCAGTGCAATGGCAGTTGCTTCGCCGCCACCGATACAGACTGAAGCCATTCCACGCTTAAGATCGTTCTGCTTCATGGCATGAAGCAGCGTGACGATGATGCGTGCGCCAGAGCAGCCAATCGGATGGCCCATAGCGCAGGCACCGCCATGGATATTCACCTTGTCGGCGGGGAGGTCGAGTTCCTGCATTGCAGCCATAACAACAACTGCGAAAGCTTCATTGATTTCAAACAAATCAACGTCGCGTACATTCCAGCCGGTTTTGTCGAAGAGTTTCCTCATCGCAAAAATCGGGGCCGTGGTGAAAAGGGCAGGCTGTTGTGCCTGGCTTGCATGACCGCGAATAATGGCAAGCGGTTCTATACCAAGCTTTTCAGCTTTGGACCGGCGCATCAGGGTGAGGGATGCCGCACCATCTGAAATCGATGAGGAATTGGCGGCTGTAATTGTGCCGCCTTCGCGGAAAGCAGGCTTGAGGTTTGGTATTTTTTCAGGCTTTGCGCGGGTTGGCTGCTCATCGCGGTCAAGCTCTGCAACATTGACCAGCTCTTTTGCGAAAGAACCCGCTTCGGTGGCTTTGAGTGAACGCGAAAGTGAGCGGAGGGCAAATTCGTCCTGCTGCTGACGCGTGAACTGGTATTGGTCGGCGGTTTCTTCCGCGAATGTTCCCATGGCGCGGCCTTTGTCATAGGCGTCTTCGAGGCCGTCGAGGAACATGTGATCGTAGATTTTGCCGTGGCCCATGCGATAGCCGCCGCGCGCCTTTTCAAGCAGATAAGGTGCATTCGTCATGCTTTCCATGCCGCCAGCAACCACAATGTCCGCACTTCCTGCGGAAATGAGATCGGCGCCCAGCATGACGGTCTTCATACCCGATCCGCAAACCTTGTTGATGGTCGAGCAGGGCACTGTCTGCGGGAGACCGGCATGAATTGCGGCCTGACGTCCGGGTGCCTGTCCCAGCCCTGCGGGCAACACACAGCCCATAAGCACTTCGTCGATCTGATCAGGGCTAAGCTTAGCCCTGTGGACCGCTTCCTTGATTGTGACAGCGCCCAGTGCTGTTGCACTCTCCCCCTTGAGCGCGCCTTGAAAACTTCCGATCGGTGTTCGTACCGCACTGGCGATAACGATCGGATCTTTTGTTTCCGACATTTGTTTACTCCTCCAGTAAAGCACAGTGATAACAGCATAGCGGAGGCTGTGAAAACAGCTTAAACATCATGAGCAACACTCATGAACTCATGTCGTGGAGGTATGGATAAAATGAGCCAGAACAATTCAGGCAAAATCCGTGTGGGTATTGGCGGCTGGGCTTTTGAGGAGTGGGACAAGAGTTTCTATCCGGAAAAGCTCTCCAAAAAGCGTCAGCTCGAATATGCTTCGAGCAAGCTAACCTCCATCGAAATCAACAGTACCTATTATGGTCCGCAAAAGCCTGCGACTTTCGCCAAATGGCATGACGAAACGCCGGATGACTTCGTTTTTTCGCTCAAAGCACCGCGCTTTTCGACCAACAAACGTGTTTTGGCTGAAGCAGGCGAGGGTATCGAGAAATTCGTGACCGGTGGCCTTCTTGAGCTGAAAGACAAGCTCGGCGTCATCAACTGGCAGTTCATGGGCACGAAAAAATTCGATCCAGTCGACTTTGAAGCTTTCCTCAAACTTCTGCCAAAACGCGTTGATGGGCGCGATCTGCGCCATGCTGTGGAAGTGCGTCACGACAGT
Organism: Brucella pseudogrignonensis; assembly: GCF_002252525.1. GTDB lineage: Bacteria > Pseudomonadota > Alphaproteobacteria > Rhizobiales > Rhizobiaceae > Brucella > Brucella pseudogrignonensis. Next base: position 28,926 of record NZ_NNRM01000011.1, on the reverse strand, counting down.
TTCAATTCACCGGATTTCATCGCGTTGCTGCGGGAATATGGCGTTGCGGTGGTGATTGCGGGCGACAGCAAATTCGTGGAAATTGCCGACATGACTGCGCCTTTTGCCTATCTGCGCATCATGGGCACACAGGAAGACAAGAAGCTCGGTTACAGTGAGGGCGAGCTCGACCATTGGGCAGAGCGGGCCAAAGCAATAGCGGTTGGTCATGTGCCGGATAGTCTTAAAACCATCACACCACCGCTTGCCGACAATGTGGCGCGTGATGTCTATCTTTACGTTATCAGCGGCCATAAGGCGCATAACCCGCACGCTGCCATGGCCTTGATTGATCGTTTGAAATGATGGCTCTTACCATGCGTTGAATTATGTGAGCCCTGAGTCGATCATGTCGAAATTTGATACGTCCGCCCTTGAAGCCTTTGTTCGTCACATTCCCCAAAATTACAAAGGTCCGGGCGGCGTTGTTGCCGTTTTGAAGGACGGCGAGGTCGTGTTGCAGCACGCCTGGGGTTTTGCAGATCTTCGCACGCGCAAGCCGATGACGGTAGAAACGCGGATGCCGATCTGTTCGGTCAGCAAGCAGTTTACCTGTGGTGTGTTACTTGATGCGGTAGGCGAGCCGGAACTGCTCGATGATGCGCTTAAAGCCTATCTCGACAAGTTCGAAGGGGAGCGCCCCGCTGTTCGCGATCTCTGCAACAACCAGTCCGGTCTGCGCGATTATTGGGCGCTGACAGTTCTGTGTGGTGCCGATCCGGAAGGTGTGTTTCTGCCTGAACAGGCACAAAGTCTGTTGCGCCGCCTGAAGACCACACATTTTGAACCGGGTTCACATTACTCTTATTGCAACGGCAATTTCCGTATTCTTGCAGACCTCATCGAAGCGCATACCGGGCGCAGGCTGGTCGATCTTCTGTCTGAGCGGATATTCAAGCCTGCTGGCATGAAGCGTGCCGAGCTTATTCCCGACACGGCGCTGTTTGACGAATGTACGGGTTATGAAGGCGATACGGTTCGGGGCTTTCTGCCTGCAACCAATCGCATTCACTGGATGGGCGATGCAGGCATTTGTGCATCGCTCAATGATATGATTGCATGGGAGCAGTTCATCGATGCAACGCTCGATGAAGAACAGGGTCTCTATCGCCGGCTGAGCGGGCCGCAAACATTCAATGACGGTGCCTTGGCGCCTTATGGCTTTGGCCTCAAATTTGAAGAAGCAGGCGGAAAGCGCCTGACAGGCCATGGTGGTGCATTGCGCGGCTGGCGTTGCCAGCGCTGGCATTGTGCGGATGAACGCCTCTCGACAATCGCCATGTTCAATTTTGAAGGCGGGGCTTCAGACGTTGCCTTCAAGCTGATGAATATTGCTTTGGGCGCCTCGTCATCCGAAGTGTCGCGGGTGGAGGCTGATGCGGCATGGTTTGGCTCGTGGCTGGATGTTGAAACAGGGCTGGTTCTGAGCCTTGAGGATGCCGGTCGTGGCCGCATGAAAGCGCGCTTTGGCACCGGGCCGGAAATGATGGATGTGGTGAGCGCGAATGAAGCGCGTTCGTCTATGACGACGATCCGGCGCGATGGCGATATGATCGAGCTTTCTCGCGAGGATGAAAATCTCTGCCTGACGATGAGCCGCATCAAAGGTGAAGCCCGGCAGGATATCATCGGTCGTTATCACAGCGATGAGCTTGATGCCGATCTGCTGTTGGTTTCCGAAGGAGGTGCGATCTATGGCGCTTTTGAGGGGTTCCTTGGCAAGAGCGACATGTATCCGCTTTATAGTGTCGGTGCTGATGTCTGGCTGATGCCTGTTCAGCGTTCGATGGACGCACCATCGCCCGGCGAGTGGAAGCTTGTTTTCCGCCGTGACGACAAGGGTGCGATAACAGATTTGAGCGTCGGCTGCTGGCTTGCACGCGGAGTTGAATACAGGAGAATTCAGCCATGAGTGAACTGAAAGTCAGAACCCGTGAAACCGGAGCGGTCGCGGAGATGCCGCATGGTAAGCTGCCGATCATCACAACACCGACAGGCGGCTCGGTGGAGATTGTCACCAGTGTCAGTCAGCCGGGTTTTAATCCGCTCGATCTGATCTATGCATCGGTTGCAGCCTGCATGGCGTTAAGTGCGCGCATTGCTGCCACCAAGCTCGAGTTGCGTGAAAAACTCACCGATGTTCGGGTGGAAGTAAAAGGCGATAAGGCACATGAAGGCCCGTCACGCATCGAACGATTCGATATAACATTCCATTTCGACGGCGATCTCACGGCAGATGAAAAGCATCGTCTTGCAGAGATGGCCGAGGAAATCTGCACCGTCAGCAATACGCTGCGTGGTGATCCGAAGTTCGATCTCAAGGTCTCTTAGAGCATTCGCATTCAAACTGAATCAGTCGAAACGCTCGATCTTCTGGTTGTTCATCGGTCTCCCAAAATTGGTTTCTCTTGGGGAGAGAGGCAGTCGTAGAGCGATTATATCGCGTCGCGGATGCGTTCCACGCCGAGAGTGATGACGCTTTCCATTGCGGCACGCGCTTTGAGGCGATCACGCGATGCAATTGCATGGGCGATGCGCAGATGATTGGCAGCACACTCCGCAATGCCTTCCGGTGATGCGGCAGGCGAAGACAGCTGGAATGAAATAGCCAGTGCTGCTTCAATCAAACCGCTGACCGAGCGCATGAACGGATTTCCAGACATGCGGGCGATTGCCAGGTGAAAATCCAGATCGACCTTGGCGATGGATTCCGGCGTATGCTTGGGATCATCAAATTTTGCAGCCAAAGCATAGAGTTCAATGAGTTCGTCGCTGGTCGCGTTTTGTGCTGCGGCAGCGGCGGCAGCGGGCTCAAGCGCCATGCGCATTTCGGCCAGATGGTCGACGAACACTTCGTCGAAGCCTGCTTCAAAACGCCATGTCAGCACATCGGGATCGAAGAAATTCCAGGAGCTGGCACCCAGCACACGGGTTCCGACCTTGGCCTTGGGTTCGACCAGCCGCTTTGCTGCGAGCGTTTTCATGGCTTCGCGCAGAACGGTACGGGAAACGCCAAAGCGCAACGATAATTCGTTATCGCCCGGAAGTATGGAGCCTTCGGGAATGGTGCCTGCAACAATGCCGCGACCCAGTTCACCCACGACAACGGCGTGGCTGTTATGGCGCTTGCGTCCGGTTATGGCCGTTTCCAGTAATCCCAATTCAGGCCTCCTTCATGCGTTGACGCGCGAGTCTTATATCGGAAAACCATACAAGTCCTCGCTGTAGCGCAATGAACAGGAACAGCAAGATACCGATTGCTATTTTTGTCCACCACGAAGACAGGGTTCCATCGAAAACAATATAGGTCTGTATCAGACCCTGTATCAGAATGCCGACGAAAGTTCCTGCCACCAGACCGGCCCCGCCGGTAAGAAGTGTGCCACCGATAACCACCGATGCAATGGCATCAAGTTCCACCCCAACAGTTGCCAGCGAATAGCCCGATGATGTGTAGAGCGTATAGACGATGCCAGCTAAGCCGGAAAGCACGCCCGACATCGTATAGATGCCGATAGTCGTGCGGCCAATGGGAACGCCCATCAGCTCTGCCGATTGCGCATTGCCGCCGAGCGCATAGATGTTTGCACCAAAGCGCGTGCGATGCGCAATGATGCCGCCGATGATGAAGACCGCCAGCATCAGCATAGCGACAAAAGTCAGTCTGCCGCCGCCCGGAAGCCGGAAATAGAGCCCTTGCAGCGTATCGATGAACGGATGTGAAATCGGCACAGACTGCGTCGAGATCAGGAATGCAGCACCACGTGCGAGAAACATGCCCGCAAGTGTTGCCACAAAGGGCGGGATGCCGAGATAATGGATCATCATCCCCATCCACGCGCCAAACAGGGCAGCAATCACCAGAATGAGCGCGAAGGCGATCAGCGGATGCACGCCGAGCTGTCCGACAAGGACCGCCACAAAAACGCTGGTGAAGGCGATGACCGATCCGACCGAAAGATCGATGCCGCCAGAGATAATCACAAAGGTCATGCCAACGGCTGCGATGCCTAAAAAGGCATTGTCCGTCAGAAGATTGCCGATCACCCGTGTTGAAAGCATGTTCGGAAACTGGATGACGCAGATCGCATAGGCGAGCAGGAAAATCGCGACCGTTGTGACGAAAGGCAGATTGCGAAGCACTCTCATTGCCGTGCTCCTTGGTGCGTTGGCTTTGCGACGTTGTTTTTGCGTTCAGCACGCAGAAAGGTGAAAAAGCTGACGATTGCGGGCGACTGGAATGTCAGCACGATCACGATAATGCCCGCTTTGATTATGAGGTTGAACTCCGGCGGAAACCCAGCCATCAGAATGCCGGTATTGATCGACTGAATGATCAGCGCGCCAAGCAGCGATGCCATGATCGAGAAACGCCCGCCATTCAACGATGTGCCGCCGATGACGACCGCCAGAATGGCGTCAAGTTCGAGCCAGAGACCGGCATTGTTGGAATCTGCGCCGCGAATATCAGCGGTGGCGATCAGCCCGGCAAGCGCTGCACAAACGCCTGAAACTGCATAGACACTGAACAGGAGAAAGCGGGCTTTAACGCCTGCCAGCATGGCAGCGCGGCGGTTGATGCCGGTTGCTTCAATCAGGAAGCCGAGCGCTGTCGAGCGTACGGCAAGTCCGACCGCAAGACCCGCAAGTATCCAGATCAGCACCGGCACGGGTATGCCAAGGAACGAGCCGGAGCCAAGGGTTGCAAAGGAATCATTGTTGAAGGTGAGGATTGCGCCTTCGGTGATAAGCTGGGCGATACCACGCCCCGCGACCATCAATATCAGCGTTGCGATGATGGGCTGGATATCGAAAACGGCCACAAGAAAGCCGTTCCACAAACCGCAGACCAGGCCAACGCCGAGTGCAACAGGAATGACGATCGCCAGCGGATAGCCTGCAACGATGAGCGATGCAGCCGTTGCGCCGCTGATTGCCATGACCGCGCCAACCGACAGATCGATGCCGCGGGTTGCGATCACCAATGTCATGCCCACCGCGAGAATGGCGACAGGTGCAGCGCGCACCAGAATATCGATCAGGCTTCCGTAGAGGCGTCCGTTCTGAAAGGAAATGCCGAGAAAACCCGGCGCGATGATGGTGTTCGCCGCCAGAATAAGCGCGAGGGCTGCCAGCTGGGGGCTCAGTCTTTTAAGTTTCTTGGCCATGCGAGCGATCATGCTGCGGCTTCCTTTTCGCTTCCGGTCTCAGCAATCGCACGCACGATATTGTCGGCGGTGATTTCTTCGCCCTTGAGTTCCGCCACATGGCGGCGGTCGGAGAGCACGACAACGCGGTTTGCCACGGCTGCAAGTTCCTCGAATTCCGAAGAGATGATGACCAGAGACATGCCTTCGGTGCAGAGTTCGCCGATAAGCTTGAGGATTTCTGCATGTGCACCGATGTCGATGCCGCGCGTCGGCTCATCAAGGATCAGCAGGCGCGGATCGGTGGCCAGCCAGCGTGCCAGAATGGCCTTCTGCTGGTTGCCGCCCGATAAAAACTTGATCGGCTTGTCAGGGTCAGGCGGGCGGATATCAAGCGCTTTGATATAGCGCTGGGCGAGGGCCGCTTTTTCGCGCGACGAAATCGGCTTAGACCAGCCACGCTTTGCCTGTATGGCGAGCGCAATATTCTCGGCCACCGAAAAATCGCCGATGATGCCATCGGATTTACGTTCTTCGGGGCAGAAGGCAAAACGTTCGGCAATGGCTGCAACAGGCGATGGCAGCTTTGTTTCCTTACTGTCGACCGTAAGCGCGCCGCTGTCTGCCTGCTCGACGCCGAACATGAGCAATGCGGTTTCGGTTCGGCCAGAGCCGAGCAGCCCCGCAATGCCGACAGCTTCGCCCGGCTTGATGGCGAGATCAAACGGCGCGACACTGCCTTTCTTGCCAAAGCCTGAAAAGCGGATGGGGGCAGCTGTGTTGTCGCTTACTTCCTCTGTCAGTTGTCGGCGCACAGTCTCCTGCAACTGATGCCCGAGCATCATTGAAATCAGATCGGTGCGTGGCAGGTCTGAAAGGGTGCGACTGCCGACCAGCCGGCCATTGCGCAGCACGGTGGCGCAATCGGCTATGGCATAGACCTGATCCAAAAAATGCGTGATGACGATGATGCCAAGGCCTTCAGCTTTCAGCTGACGCAGCACGCCAAACAGCATTTCGACTTCGCGCGCATCAAGACTGGCGGTCGGCTCATCAAGCACCAGAACCTTGCCGGAAACATCGACGGCGCGGGCGATTGCGATGATCTGCCGGATGGCCACCGAATAGGCCGACAAGGGGGCGCCGACGTCAATTGTGAGGCCGTATCGGGCGAGCAGGGTGGTTGCATCTTTTTCCATGCGGCGACGGTCAATGAAACCGAGGCGTCGCGGCTGGCGACCGAGGAACAGATTTTCGGCGACCGTCAGATTTTCAAGAAGATTGACCTCCTGATAGACCGTGCCGATGCCGAGCGTCTGCGCTTCCGCGACTGATGCCGGAGCAATTGCTTGCCCCTCAAGTAAGATTGAGCCGTCAAAGCCATGATAGGCGCCGGTCAATATCTTGATGAGCGTTGATTTTCCTGCACCGTTTTCGCCGAGCAGGGCATGGATTTCACCACGATTGAGCACGAAATCAACGTGATCAAGCGCAGTCACTCCCAGAAAGGATTTGGTTATTGAGCGCGCTTCAAGAAGCGGCGTTGCTGGCGTCTCTCGCGCAGCGATGTCGGGGCGAGCCATGGCAGTCTTCCGCTTGCGAATTGCAAAACTTGCCTCGGGCCATGATGCAACATGGCCCGAAGGTTAAATGTGAAGATCAGTAGCCGAGGCCCTTTTTAGCTTCATAAACGGCCTTTGGATCATCAGCCTGTGTGTAAAGCTTGGATTCGGTCTGGATCCACTTCGGCGGAACGGTGCCCTTGTCCTTGAAAGCTTCAATCGCGTCGAAAGCCGGACCAGCCATATTTGGCGTAAGCTCAACGGTAGCATTGGCTTCACCATTGGCCATTGCCTGGAAAATATCCGGCACGGAGTCGATGGACACGATCTTGATGTCGGTGCCTGGCTTGAGACCAGCTTCCTTGATCGCCTGAATAGCGCCTACCGCCATGTCGTCATTATGGGCGTAAACTGCGCAGATATCCTTGCCGCCACCTTCGGCCTTGATGAAGCTTTCCATTACTTCCTTGCCCTTGGTGCGGGTGAAGTCGCCGGTCTGCGAGCGGGAAATCTTGATATTGTCATGGCCTGCAAGCGCTTCTTCAAAGCCCTTCTTGCGGTTGATTGCGGGAGAAGAGCCGGTGGTGCCCTGAAGCTCGACAACCGAGCAAGGCTTGTCGCCTACCTCCTTGACCAGCCAGTCGCCCGCGACCTTGCCTTCATGGACCTGATCGGAAGTGACAGCGGTGAGATAAAGGTCTTCCGGTGCATCGATCTGGCGGTCGAGAAGCACGACAGGAATTTCTGCTTCCTTGGCTTCCTTCAGAACCGCATCCCAACCGGTTGCAACAACCGGCGCGATCAGGATCGCGTCAACGCCCTGTGCAATGAAGCCGCGAACGGCCTTGATCTGGTTTTCCTGTTTCTGCTGTGCGTCGGCAAATTTCAGCGTGTGGCCGCGCTTTTCAGCTTCCTGCTTGGTTACGCTTGTTTCGGCAGCGCGCCAGCCCGATTCTGAGCCGATCTGCGAAAAGCCGACTGTGAGTGAAGCAGCGGATGCGCTCGAAATAAGAGCAAGAGACGATGCTGTAATCAGGGCGGCCGTCAGAGCCTTCAGACTGCGTTTCATATTAGTTCCTCCCAATAAAAGGCTCTCCCAGCCTTCTCGTTTATGAAGCATATAATATTACTTTATGGCAAGCGCATTTCGTGTGTTCGCTGGAAATTGGGGGTGCGACAAACGTGCATATGATGCAATTATATAGCTAAATCATGGTGTTAATAGGCTTTTGGGGGTGGTGTATCTCGAAGGGTGGTCTGCACCGTGTTTCGCTTGCTTGACAAGTGGGTGTTGGACAAAATAGTCATATTAATAAGAAGGAGCCGTCGATTGGCACATCTGTGTTTTTGAACGGTCGGGAAGAATGTTCCGCAAGAGTTTTGCGGAAAATGGGAGGTTCAATGTTACGTCTGGTACAGTTCCGCGACATGCGCGGAGAAACGCGTGTGGCTGCTTGTGATGATGAAGGCGCTGCACATGTCGTCAATGGCGTGACTACGACTTACGAACTGGCATGGGCTGCAATTTCCGCAGGCATCAGTCTCGCCGAACAGGTAGAGCAGAATGGCAAAGGCGAGGCTGTCGATATTCATGCAGCACTTGCAGGTGGTCAGGTTGGCCTGCCGATTACCCATGAAGATCCAGCACATCTGATTGTTGCAGGTACGGGTCTCACACATCTTGGTTCTGCGGATGGTCGCGACAAGATGCACAAGGCAGCACAGGCTGCTGAAAAGCCGACCGACTCCATGCGTATGTTCCTGATGGGTGTTGAAGGTGGCAAGCCAAAGCCCGGTCAAACCGGCGTGCAGCCGGAATGGTTCTATAAGGGCGATGGTTCGGCGCTGGTTGGAACGGGCGGTGAGCTGGTCTCGCCATCTTTTGCCGAAGATGGTGGTGAAGAACCGGAACTCGCAGGCATCTATCTGATCGGCCCGGACGGTACGCCGTTCCGCCTCGGCTTCTGCCTTGCCAATGAATTTTCCGATCATGTGACGGAAAAGCAGAATTATCTCTGGCTCGCGCATTCCAAGCTGCGTCAGGCGTCGCTGGGGCCAGAGCTTTATGTGGGCGATCTGCCTGATCATGTTGAAGGCGTTTCGCGGATCCGCCGTGGCGATCAGGTGATCTTTGAAAAGCCGTTCCTTTCGGGCGAAGCGAACATGTCGCACACGATTGCCAATCTGGAGCATCATCATTTCAAGTATGAACTGTTCCGTCGCCCGGGCGACATTCATGTGCATTTCTTCGGCACGGCGACACTGTCTTTCTCGGAAGGTGTGAAGACCGAAAATGGCGACCAGTTCGAAATTTCGGCAAAGCCTTTCCGTTATCCGCTGGTCAACAGGCTGGCACAGGCGAAAGCCGCAGACATTGCCGTGAAGGCGCTCTGAAATGGCGACCGCATCCAATATAAGTCTGGCAATCGTTGGTCTTGGCAAGATTGCCCGCGATCAGCATCTGCCATCCATCGAAGCCATTGATGGCATTGAGCTCAAAGCCATTGCCAGCCGCAATGCTGGTCTTGATGGTTTGCCATCCTTTCACGATATCGACCAGCTGCTGGAGAGTGATGTCGCCATTGACGCGGTGTCGCTTTGCACGCCACCGCAGGGCCGATTTCAGCAAGCCTATGCAGCACTGAGCGCGCGCAAGCATGTGATGCTGGAGAAGCCTCCGGGTGCGACGATTTCGGAAGTGCAGGCGCTGACGCGTTTTGCTGAAAAGCAGGGTGTTACGCTTTATGCGACCTGGCATTCACGCGAAGCCGCAGCCGTTGAACCTGCCCGCGAATTTCTGAAAGGCGCTGTAATCAAATCTGTTGCAGTGTCGTGGAAAGAGGATGTGCGTCATTGGCATCCCGGCCAGCAATGGATCTGGGAGCCGGGTGGTCTTGGTGTATTCGATCCGGGCATCAATGCGCTGTCGATTGTCACGCATATTTTGCCGGAACGGTTTTTCCTGACAAAGTCCGATCTTTATTTCCCTGAAAATCGTGCGGCACCGATTGCAGCTGATCTCGCGTTTGAGACGGAAAGCGGTGTTCCGGTTTCCTTTGAACTCGACTGGCGCCAGACGGGTCCGCAGACATGGGATATTCGTGTCGAGGCCGATAAAGGCACGCTGCTGTTGAGCCATGGCGGTAGCCGCCTGACCATCGCAGGCACGGAGAAAATGGCCGAGCCTGATCGTGAATATCAGCGTCTTTACCAGAACTTTGTGAAGCTGGTTGGCGAAGGGCAGAGCGATGTTGATCTGGCGCCTCTGACCCATGTTGCCGATGCCTTCCTTCTGGGACAGCGGCATGTGGTTGAAGCTTTTGAAGATTAGGAAATGGGACCGCCCGGCGGTCTCTTACCCACGCAGGACAGTGATATGAATAAGCCCGTTACTCCTCAAACGCCAAAGTTCCGTTCACGCGCATGGTTCGATAATCCGGACAATGTCGATATGACCGCGCTCTATCTTGAGCGCTACATGAATTACGGTCTCAGTCAGGAAGAGCTGCAATCCGGTCGACCGATCATCGGCATTGCGCAGACGGGCTCTGACCTTTCACCGTGCAACCGTCATCATCTGGAGCTGGCCAATCGCGTGCGTGAAGGTGTGCGTGAAGCGGGCGGTATCGTGATCGAATTTCCGGTTCATCCGATCCAGGAAACTGGCAAACGTCCGACTGCGGGCCTTGATCGCAACCTCGCATATCTCGGCCTTGTCGAAGTGCTTTATGGCTATCCGCTCGATGGTGTTGTGCTGACGATTGGTTGTGACAAGACCACGCCTGCCTGCCTGATGGCTGCTGCAACCGTCAATATTCCTGCGATTGCGCTGTCGGTTGGTCCGATGCTCAATGGCTGGTTCCGTGGCGAACGCACGGGTTCGGGCACCATCGTCTGGAAGGCGCGCGAGTTGCTCGCCAAAGGCGAGATCGACTATGCGGGCTTTATCAAGCTGGTTGCTTCGTCGGCACCATCGACCGGCTATTGCAACACGATGGGCACAGCAACGACGATGAATTCGCTTGCCGAAGCGCTTGGTATGCAGCTGCCGGGTTCGGCGGCAATTCCAGCGCCTTATCGTGATCGTCAGGAAGTGTCCTATCTGACGGGCCGCCGTATTGTTGAGATGGTCTATGAAGATCTGAAGCCAACAGACATCATGACCAAGGAAGCATTCATCAATGCAATTCGCGTGAATTCGGCAATTGGTGGTTCGACCAATGCGCCGATCCATTTGAATGCGCTGGCGCGTCACGTTGGCGTCGATCTGACGATTGACGACTGGCAGAAATATGGTGAGGAAATTCCGCTGCTGGTCAATCTTCAGCCAGCGGGTGAGTATCTCGGTGAAGATTATTACCATGCGGGTGGTGTGCCAGCAGTCGTCAATCAGCTGATGGGGCAGGGCCTCATTCATGAGAATGCGCTGACTGTTAACGGCAAGACCATCGGTGAAAACTGCAAGAACGCCACGATTGAAGACAGCAATGTCATCAAGACTTATGATGATCCATTGAAGAGCCATGCCGGGTTCCGCGTGTTGCGCGGTAATCTGTTCTCGTCGGCGATTATGAAGCTCAGCGTTATTTCGGAAGAATTCCGCAATCGCTATCTCACTGACGAGAAAGATCCGAATGCCTTTGAAGGCAAGGCTGTCGTGTTTGACGGCCCGGAAGATTATCATCACCGCATCGACGACCCGTCGCTGGAAATCGATGAGCATACCGTGCTGTTCATGCGTGGGGCAGGGCCAATCGGCTATCCGGGCGCGGCAGAAGTCGTGAATATGCGCGCGCCAGACTATCTCTTGAAGAAGGGCATAAGCTCGCTGCCATGCATTGGCGACGGCCGTCAGTCGGGCACATCTGGTTCGCCATCAATCCTCAATGCATCACCAGAAGCAGCTGCTGGTGGTGGTCTGGCGCTGCTCAGAATGGGTGATCGTGTGCGTATCGATCTTGGTCGCGGCACTGCCGATATTCTGATTTCTGATGAAGAACTGGCAGAACGCCGCAAGGCTCTCGAAGCTGCTGGTGGTTACAAATATCCGGAAAGCCAGACGCCGTGGCAGGAAATTCAGCGCGCGGTTGTTGGCCAGATGGAAACAGGTGCCGTTCTCGAAAACGCAGTCAAATATCAGGACATTGCGCATACGCGTGGCCTGCCGCGAGATAACCACTAAATGTCCGGCGCAAAAACACCATTTGCGGCAGTGGCGGATTGGGGGACAACCCGGTTCCGCCTCTGGACGCTGGATTTTGATGGCAATGTGCTCAAGGAAAGCCGCGGCGACGACGGGTTGATCTCAGCAAAAGAAACGGGTTTTGAGACGCTGCTCGAACGGCATCTTGCCTCCGTGGATGCGCCGGATGATCTGCCGGTGGTGATCTGCGGTATGGCCGGTTCGCGGACCGGCTGGATCGAAGCACCCTATATGAATTTGCCTGCCGGGCTTGAAGGAGTGGTCGCTGCTGCGGTGCGCGTGCCTGCAAAGCGGCATGTCATCATGCTGCCGGGTGTTGCGCGACGTAGCGAGGATGCGCCCGACGTAATGCGCGGCGAAGAAACCAAGCTGCTTGGGCTGGTGCATCGCGGCACGCGTGATGCCGTGGTGGTGATGCCCGGCACTCATGCGAAGTGGGTGCATATCGCAGACGGCAAGCTTAACGATTACCGCTCTTTCATGACCGGCGAATTGTTCGCACTCCTGAAAGACAAGTCGGTTCTGGCCGGTGCGCTTGAAGGAGCTGGGCCGGTTGATCCAAAGAGTGCAGCCTTTGCTGCGGGTGTCAAAGCCTCGCTTGAGACACCTGAGCTTATCGCCAATGCGCTCTTTACGGTGCGCGCTGGCTGGCTGGTGCATGACTATAAGCCGACAGATCAGCTTGCACGTCTGTCGGGTCTGTTGATCGGGCTGGAAGTTGCCGGTGGCCGCACATTGTTTGGTAAACCAAGCGAGGTTCTGCTGCTTTCCGACGGCATGATGGGTGCGCTTTATGCTTCTGCACTTGAGATTTCCGGTGTGAAAGTGAACCGCATCGAGGCCGATGAGCTGGTGCGCGATGGGCTGTTTATGGCGGCAAAACACGCATTTGCGGGAGGCGCGCAATGAGCGAACGTATCGTATGGCCGAAGCTTCGTTATCCGCTGGTGGCTATCCTGCGCGGCATTCGACCAGAAGAAACGGAAGGCGTTGTCACCGCTCTGATCGAGGTGGGTTTTGAGGCGATTGAAATTCCGCTCAATTCGCCGGAGCCGTTTGTATCCATTGAAAAGGCTGCCAAGCTCGCGCCAGACAATGTGCTGATTGGTGCTGGCACAGTGCTTTCGGTCGAGAATGTGGATCGGCTCAATGATGTTGGTGGTCGACTTCTGGTCAGCCCCAATGTCGAGCCTGATGTCATTCGCCGCGCGAGCAGACATGGCATGGTGACGATGCCTGGCGTGTTTACGCCGACCGAGGCTTTTAGCGCCATTCATGCTGGCGCATCAGCGCTGAAATTTTTCCCGGCAAGCGTGCTGGGTGCTGACGGTATCAAGGCCATTTGCGCGGTCTTGCCGAAGGATATTCCGGTGGGCGCCGTGGGTGGTGTATCGGAAAATGATTTTGCGACTTATCGGGCAGCGGGAGTGAGCTGTTTCGGACTTGGTTCCAGTCTTTACAAGGCTGGTTTGACGGTCGCTGACGTGCGTGAACGCGCGCAGCGTGCGGTTGAGGCATGGGACAAGATCGTGGGCTAGAGCATGTCTCCCAAAAGTGGGAACCGGTTTTGGGACAAAGACATGCGTAAAAACGAAAGCTTAAAGCATCTTGTTTTGGAGGAATTCCGCAGGGCCTAACGGCGGGGGCGGAAATTTTGGGAGAACGGCAGGCTTATAGAGCCTGTCCCAATTTGGGAGTGAGACAATGGCAGGCATAAAATCATTAACACTGGCAGTGGCTATGGCCGCCTTTGCCTTTACCGGCTTTGCACACGCAGAGGACAAAGGTCTTGTGGGTGTAGCAATGCCAACCAAGTCGTCGGCGCGCTGGATTGCAGACGGCGACAACATGGTAAAGGTGCTCAAAGAGCGCGGTTATCAGACCGATCTTCAGTATGCTGAAGACGATGTTCCAAACCAGCTGGCCCAGATCGAAAACATGGTCACCAAGGGCGCCAAGGTTCTTGTTGTGGCATCGATCGACGGCACAACGCTTTCAGATGTGCTGGCCAAGGCCAATGAAGCAGGCATCAAGGTCATCGCTTATGACCGTTTGATCCGCGATACGCCGAATGTGTCGTATTACGCGACCTTCGATAACTTCCAGGTCGGCGTACTTCAGGCACAGTCCATTGAGACTGCTCTTGATCTCAAGAATAAGGAAGGCCCGTTCAATATCGAGCTTTTCGGTGGTTCGCCTGACGATAACAATGCCTACTTCTTCTACAACGGCGCAATGTCGGTTCTCCAGCCATATATCGACAGCGGTAAGCTCGTTGTTGCCAGCGGCCAGACCGGCATGGACAAGGTAGCAACGCTGCGCTGGGATGGTGCGACCGCTCAGGCCCGTATGGATTCGATCCTTTCGGCTTTCTATTCCGACAAGAAGCTCAATGCAGTGCTGTCGCCTTATGATGGTATTTCCATCGGTATCCTGTCCTCGCTCAAGGGTGTAGGCTATGGCAGCGGTGATATGCCAATGCCGATCGTATCCGGTCAGGATGCGGAAGTGCCTTCGGTCAAGTCGATCCTTGCTGGCGAGCAGAACTCGACCATCTTCAAGGATACGCGCGAACTCGCCAAGGTGACTGTCGATATGGTTGACGCGCTGATGAGCGGCAAGGAACCAGAAGTGAACGACACAAAGACCTATGACAATGGCGTCAAGGTTGTGCCGTCTTATCTGCTCAAGCCGGTTATTGTCGACAAGTCGAACTGGAAGCAGGTTCTGGTCGATAGCGGTTATTACAAAGAAGACCAGATCCAGTAAATTTGTGCCCGGACGCGTGCTGATAAACGCGTCCGGAATGCCTGCTCATTGCCACCATCCCCGCCACCCAGTTTTCGAACTGGGTTAGGCTAACAGATTGACAGCGTTGTCTTTTTGAGGGCTGAGGGTTCGCAGAATGATGGCATGGCAGGCTACAGCTTAATTCCTTCAACTTGAGTAAGTTAAGGTAAAATTATGCTGTAAATACAGATATTTAGAGCGAGATTTGTGCGCCCCAGAGGGCGCGTGGCGCTCTAGTAATGGGAGCGAGCGATGAACGTAGCCAATCCTGTCCCGCTTGAGCAGAACAGCGGTCAGCCGGATATTGCCGGTAAACCCCTGCTTGAGATGCGCGGCATCAGCAAATCCTTCGGTGTCGTGAAGGCGTTGAGCGATGTCAATTTTACCGTGATGCCGGGAGAGATTCACGCATTTGTCGGCGAAAACGGCGCGGGCAAATCAACGCTGATGAAAGTGCTGTCGGGTGTTTATCCCTCCGGCAGCTATGAAGGTTCGATCTTTTTTGACGGAGAAGAGCGACACTTCCGCGATATCAATGATTCCGAAGCGCTTGGCATTGTCATCATCCATCAGGAGCTGGCGCTGGTGCCGCTCATGACGATTGCTGAGAATATTTTTCTCGTCAATCCGCCTGCAAGCTATGGTGTTATTGACCGCAGCGAGGTGCATAGCCGCACAAAGGCGCTTTTGAAGAAGGTTGGCCTGACGGAATCGCCGGATACGCTGGTGACGGATATTGGCGTCGGCAAACAGCAGCTCGTCGAAATTGCCAAAGCGCTTTCCAAACGTGTGCGCCTTCTGATCCTTGATGAGCCAACGGCAAGCCTCAACGAAACCGATAGTGCGGCCTTGTTGGCATTGCTGCGCGAGTTTCGCGCGCAGGGCATCACTTCGATCCTTATTTCGCACAAGCTCAATGAAATTCGTGAAGTAGCCGACAAGATCACGGTGCTGCGCGATGGTCGCGCTGTAGCAACGCTTGATTGCAATGCTGGCGAGGTCGAGGAAGACGATATCATCCGCAAGATGGTCGATCGTGATCTGGAAAGCCGCTATCCAAAGCGCGATCCGAACATTGGCGATGTGATTTTCGAGGTCGACAACTGGTCCGTTTATCATCCGCTTCATCCGGAGCGCCACTCCGTCAAGAACGTTTCGTTTAAGGTGCGAGCCGGTGAGATCGTCGGTATTGCCGGCCTGATGGGCGCTGGTCGTACCGAGTTTGCCATGAGCCTCTTCGGGCGTTCATGGGGTACGAATATTTCCGGTGAAGCTCGTATGAACGGCACTCCGGTTGATATTTCTACGGTCGCCCGCGCCATCAAATCGGGGCTCGCCTATGTGACTGAGGACCGCAAAAAGCTGGGCCTTGTTCTTGGCGAGAATATATCGCGCAACATATCGCTTGCACATTTGCGCGGTGTCAGCCCCAAGGGTGTGATCGACAGTATTCGCGAAATGAAGGTTGCGAACAGCTATCGCGATCAGATGAGCATCCGCTGCCACAACGTCTATCAGGAAACGGGCACGCTTTCAGGCGGCAACCAGCAGAAGGTGGTGCTGTCGAAATGGCTGTTCACCGGGCCGGATGTGCTGATCCTCGATGAACCGACGCGCGGCATCGATGTGGGCGCGAAATACGACATTTACACAATCATCAATTCACTGGCTGACAGCGGCAAGGGCGTGGTCGTCATTTCATCCGAAATGCCTGAACTGATCGGTATCTGCGACCGCATTGTCGTCATGCATGAGGGAGCTTTCGTCGGCGAAGTGGCTGGCGAAGGAGCGACGCAGGAGAACATCATGCGCGCCATCATGCGGAACAAGGGAAAACAATAATGAGCGAGAACGTAATTCAGAGCGGCCCGAAAGCGCCGAGCGGTGTGGGGCGTTATCTCAAAAACAATCTGCGTGAATCGGGAATGTTGCTCTCGCTCATCGCGATCATGATCTTTTTCCAGATCGTGACCGGCGGCGTGCTGATGAAGCCGCTGAACCTCACCAATCTCGTACTGCAGAACAGCTATATCGTCATTATGGCGCTCGGAATGCTGCTGGTTATCGTGACCGGGCACATCGATCTTTCGGTCGGATCGGTCTGCGGTTTCATCGGCGCACTGGCAGCTGTCATGATGGTGCGGTGGGGAATTCCATTTCCGATCGCAGCCATTCTGTGCTTGCTGGTAGGAGGGATTATCGGCGCGATGCAGGGCTTCTGGGTCGCTTATTTCAACATTCCATCTTTCATCGTGACGCTCGCGGGGATGCTGGTTTTCAAGGGGCTGATGCTTGCCGTTCTTGGTGGGCAGTCGGTCGGGCCATTCCCGCAGGTTTTCCAGAAGCTTTCGTCCGGCTTCATTCCGGAGTTTATTGGCACAACATCAGGCGGTATCTATCTCACATCGCTGATCCTCGGCGTGGTCATTGCGGGCTTCATCGTCTGGCAGAACACAAGATCGCGCGCGCGCCATATCGCGCATGAGGTGGAGACAGAACCGTTCGGCCTGTTCGTGGCCAAGAATATTCTATTCTTTGCAGGTATTGCTTATCTCGCGCTGCTGATTTCGTCGCATCGCGGTATGCCTAACGTCCTGATTATCATGGCTGTTTTGATCGCTGCCTATGCATTCCTGACCAACCGAACAGTGATCGGTCGTCAGATTTATGCGGTGGGTGGCAATCGCCATGCGGCCAAGCTTTCGGGTGTTAAAACCGAGCGGCTGACCTTCCTCGTCTTCGTGAATATGGGCGTGCTGGCAGCGCTTGCGGGTCTGGTTTTCGCGGCTCGTCTCAACACGGCGACACCAAAGGCTGGCCTTGGTTTTGAGCTTGACGTGATTGCCGCCTGCTTCATCGGTGGTGCATCGGCATACGGTGGTGTGGGGCGTGTTACGGGTGCGGTGATTGGCGCGCTCATCATGGGCGTGATGAATAATGGCATGTCGATCTTGGGTATTGGTATCGATTATCAGCAGGTCATTAAGGGCATCGTGCTGCTGGGTGCCGTCTGCATCGACGTCTATAACCAGCGCCGCTAAATGGGCTTTGGCCATGAAATGGCCATATTCCTGACACGGGTTTGACACGATTTAACGTGTTTCAGAGGCCGCTTTTGCGGAAAAAAGCTCACAATCGGCGCGTTATCGCGCTGGTGCTTCGCCTTTTGGGAGAAGGAGGCAGAAGCCATTCGGGCCGGAACATTGTTCCGGCCCGATTTGTGTTTTTAGATCGCCGTACGGCGCGCGTGGTCGAGATAAATCTCGCGGAGCTTGAGAGCGACCGGACCGGGCTTGCCGCCACCGATAGGCTTGTCGTCGATAAACGAAATCGGCGTTACAAAAGTACCCGCGCTGGTCATGAAAGCTTCTTTCGCAGCATAGGCTTCATCAATCGTGAAAAGACGCTCTTCAAGCTTCATGCCGGTTTCAGCAATGAGCTGCAACAGCGACAAACGTGTGCAACCCGGCAGGACCGCATTGCTGTTCGGGCGGGTGACGATTACATCATCCTGAGTGACGATATAGCCGGTCGAAGATGCGCCTTCGGTGACGTAGCCGTCCTCTAACATCCAGGCCTCGCTGCAACCGGCATTCTGGGCGATTTCCTTGGCGAGAGCCTGTGGCAGAAGGCAGACGGTTTTGATGTCGCGACGCTTCCAGCGCAGATCATCCAGTGAAAGCACGCGGATGCCTGTTCCGACTTCCGGCCGGACCGCAAGGGCTTTAACTTGGGTGAACAGAACCACTGATGGCTTCAAACCTTTAGCGACAAAATCACGGTCGCGACCATCGCCGCGCGTTACTTGAAGATAGACCAGACCCTCGGTGAGATTGTTGCGGCGGATCAGTTCGCGCTCGATCTCGACAATCTCATCTTCGCTCATCGGCATAGGAATGCCGATTTCACCTGTCGAACGACGCAGACGCTTCATATGCGGGTCGCTATCGACCAGCTTGCCGTCAAGGACTGCGGTTACTTCGTAAATTCCGTCACCAAAGAGAAAACCACGATCAAAGATCGAGATTTTTGCATCGCGCGCGGCGACATAATCGCCATTCACATAAACGATGCGGTCTTCAAGTTCTGCTGAAACGGCCATGTTGGAACGGTCCTGAAAATAGCGCATCCCGAAAAGTGTGAAGCGATTTTCGGAACAGATGCGCGCAAACGCTAAAAAGAAAAGGCTGCGAAGAACATCGCAGCCTTTTCTTAAGATACCATCTCATCGGAAGGAACAATAATTTTCAGGCAGCCTGCTTTGCCGCTGTAATTGCTTCGCTGCGGATTTCTTCGGTCAGCTTCAGGCGCAGTTCGGAAAATTCCGGGCTGGCTTTGACCTGATAGGAACGCGGATGCTCAATATTGACCGGCGTGATCGATTTGATCTTGCCGGGACGGGCTGTCATCGTAACCACACGGGTCGCCATAAAGATCGACTCTTCAATATCGTGGGTGACGAAGATCACGGTTTTCTGCTCACGTTCCCAGATGCCGAGCAGGAGTTCCTGCATCAGTCCACGCGTCTGGTTGTCGAGCGCACCGAAAGGCTCATCAAGGAGCAGGATCTTTGGGTCATTGGCAAGTGCACGGGCGATTGCCGTGCGCTGCTGCATACCGCCCGAAAGCTGCTTCGGCCAGTGGTTTTCAAATCCGCGCAGACCAACTTTATCGATATAGCTATCGATGATTTCGCGAGCCTGCTTTTCCGGCATACCTTTTTCGCGCAGACCGAAACCGACATTCTGCCGAACGGTTAGCCATGGAAACAGCGTATAAGACTGGAACACCATGCCGCGATCAGCACCCGGTCCTTTGACCGGCTGACCTTCGAGTGTCACCGTACCAGTGGTCGGCTTGTCGAGACCAGCAATGATGCGCAGAAGCGTGGACTTGCCACAACCTGATGGACCAAGAATGGTGACGAAATCATTCTTCGGAATGATGAGATCAGTTGATTGCAGAGCGAGTGTTGGTTTGCCGCCGTGAACACCCGGAAAGGTACGGCTCACGCCTTTAACGACGAGTTCCTGTTCGGTTGTCGTAACCATTACGCAAACCTCCACGCAAAGAGCCAGCGGTTGATGTATTTGAACGCCAGATCAGAAATCAGGCCGATAACGCCGATTACAATGATGCCGAAAATGATCTGTCCGGTCGCCATAAGCGCCTGCGAATTGATGATCATATAGCCGATGCCCGACGATGCGCCGATCAGCTCAGCGACGATCACATAAGTCCATGCCCAGCCCAGCACGAGGCGCAGCGTTTCGGCAATATCGGGAGCGCTTGACGGCACAAGCACACGGCGAATAACGCCGCGATCCTTGGCGCCGAGTGTATAGGCTGCTTCAACCAGATCGCGGCGCGTGTTGGAAACAATGACAGCGATCATCAGAATGAGCTGGAAGACTGCGCCGATGAAGATGACGAGCAGCTTCTGCGTTTCGCCAATGCCCGACCACAGAATGAGAAGCGGTACGAAAGCCGAGGCAGGCAAATAGCGTGCGAAGGAGACGAACGGTTCGAGCAGCGCTTCAATGGGTTTATATGCACCCATCGCAATGCCAAGCGGAATGGCAACGATGCTGGCCATGATGAAGCCGCCCAGCACGCGCCAGACAGTCATGCCGATATCCGAAAGGAAACCCTGATTGGCGATGAGATCATATCCATCCTTCACCATCGTGATCGGATCGGCGAGGAAGGTGGGCGAAACAAAGCCTCCGAGCGTTGCAACGCCCCAGAAAGCAAAGAAAAGCACGAAGAACAGAATTCCCAGAAGAATTCGGGCTCCGTTTCCAATCGGTTGCATAGGCTGCATAGATATATCCGTTTAGTCAGGCACTACATGAGGCTGAAATGAAACAGACCCGGAGCGAACTCCGAGCCTGCTTTTTCGATGTGATTACTTGATGAAGCTTGTGTCGACAATATCGTCGAGGTTCGGCTTGTTCTTTATCACGCCAGCGTCAAGCAGGAGCTTGGTGGCTTCTTCCGAAAACTCCTTGAACTCGCCTTCAAAGAACTTCTGGTTGGCGGCTTTGTCCTGCCAGCGCAGATAGGCGGCGGACTTACCAAATTCTTCGCCTGACTGCTTCACATCCTTGCCCATGATTTCGTAGGACTTGGCCTGATCGGCTGCAATCATTTCAAGCGCTTCGAAATAGCTGTTGGCAAGTGCCTTTGCGGCTTCCGGGTTCTTTTCAAGGAAATCCGGGGTGCAGCCAACGGTGTCCATGACAGCCGGATATTCGAGTGTTGTGGCGAGAATTTTGCCTTTGTCGGGTGCTGCACGTACCGTCGACAGATATGGTTCGTAGGTCAGGGCAGCGTCGTTCTGGCCTGCAACGAAAGCCTGTGCTGCTGGTCCCGGTTCCATGTTAACGATCTTCACGTCCTTGGTGGTCATGCCGTTCTTGGCCAGCATGAAGGCAAGGAAGAAGTATGGCGACGTGCCGGGAGCGGAAGCGGCAATGGTCTTGCCCTTCAGGTCGGCAAAGGAATTGACATCGGCGCGCACGGCGATGCCGTCAGCGCCATAGGATTTGTCCATCTGGAAAATCTGCTTGGACTTCACGCCAGCCGCGTTCCAGATAATCCATGTTTCAACGGTGGTTGCCGCGCACTGGATATCGCCCGATGCGAGCGCCAGGTGGCGGCTTGCCTGCGGAATTTTATTGAGCGTGACGTCGAGGCCGTTCTTTTTGAAGATACCTGCTTCTTTCGCAAGCGTCAGCGGACCAAAGCCGGTCCAGCCGGAAAAGCCGATTGCGACTTTTGTTTCTGCCTGTGCGCTCGAAGCGAAGGTGAGCGCTGCGAGGGCTGCGCCTGCCAACCAAGATTTTCTCATATGTGAACCCCTTTTTTGTTTTAAGCATATACATATTCTGGCAGACAAATTAGCAGGGGGGAAATTTCTGTCCAGAGAGGCATATAAAGAATCCTTTGGCCGCCAAACTGTTCAAATTTCCCGTAGATTGTTGATTATACTTCGATAATCGCAATCCGATAGACGATCCCCTTACCAATAAGTTCTAGAGAAAACTGAGCCTCTCCCGACATGACCAAGCAATCATGCAGGCTCAGATGCGCGATTCTGCTGTCTGTTTTTAGATCGAAATTGCCTTCTGCACAGAAAATAAGCATGGCGCCACAATTGGATGCAACAATTCTCGAATCATCAATGGCGATGCGTTCGACGTGATGCGTGAAGCGCCCGCGTCGCGTCATGACGTTGAGATCAGTGATTGTTCCGTCGATGAGGCGGGCACCAGAGCTGGCATCGGCGGCAAAAGCAAAGGGTGCTGTCTCGCGGGTGAGGGTGGTTTCCACACCTTCAACATCGAGAACAATGCCGTTGCCTTCCAGCACCGACAATGTGCGATCAATGCCAGTGAAAACCGAGAAGGGGCCGTCATTGGCAACGGTTGCTGTGGAAATGCGCCAGTCGAAATTATCGACTGACGCATTTTCAGGATGGATCGCAATTTCAACCGTAACACCGCCACCGTTTTTCCATGGCATGCGGCGGTGTTCTTTGGCTTTGAGAACCGTAATCATCAGCCGAGCCATCCGTTGGACGCTGCCCAGAATGCGACTGGCGCTGTCAGCAGGATGCTGAGCGCTGTGCGAATATACCAGACGATAATCAGATCACGGAATTTGAGCGGAATTGACGTTGCCAGTACGCAAGGGATCGAGGCCGAAAGGAACAGAACCTGACTGACTGACACAACAGCGGCTAAAAATTTGAGGGCCACGTCTGCGTCCTTCAGAAGAATAGCAGGCAGGAACATCTCAGCAAGACCGGCGGCCATCGATTTGGCTGCAAGCATAGGATCTGAGAACTGAGCGATCCAAGTGAATGGATAGAGTGCAAGACCAAGAACATCGAAAATCGGCGTATATTTGGAGGCAAGAAGACCAAGAAGACCCACGGCCATAATGCTCGGTAGAATCATGGCTGCCATACGCAAGCCATCAAGGAAAGTGGCCCAGAGCAGGGGCAGAATTCGCGGGGCACTTTGAGCCTGCGTGATACCTGCGTCAATTGCTGTTTCGATACGGCCTTTGCCCTCGGGCAGTGGTGTATCACGGTCTCCCGGATGATCCATGCGGCTCAGCGGCCAAAGGCGCGCAGTTATTGCCGATACAATGAATGTGACGAAAAAAGTGGTCCAGAAATAAAGATTCCATGAATCCATCAAACCCAGAGTTTTTGCGACGATAATCATGAAAGTGGCGGAAACAGTTGAGAACCCGGTAGCAACGATTGCTGCTTCGCGGGCTGTGTACTTGCCTTCCTTATAGACACGGTCGGTGATGAGAAGGGCCAGTGAATAGCTACCGACAAAAGAAGCCACAGCGTCGATAGCCGACCAACCGGGTGTGCGCCAGATCGGACGCATAACGGGCTGCACAATAACTCCGGTGAATTCGAGCAGGCCATAACCGATCAAGAATGCGAGCGCCAAAGCGCCAATCGGAACGATTAGACCAACTGATAGAACGAGCTTGTCGAAAAGGAACGGAAGCATGTCTGGTGTGAAAAGTGGCGCCGGACCGACATCGGCGAGATACATGGCGGTTGCGATAAGGCCGAACAGACGCAAGACCGAGAAAATTCTTTCGGTCAGGTTCTTTTTCCACGTACCTGTTACGAAGGGGGCAAAGGCACCGTAAGCGATCAGCAGGCAGACAAAAACGAGAGCGGCAGGACGGAGCTGCGTGGCTATCGCGGTTGCTGCATGATCGAGCAGGATGGTCGATTTGCCGCCGATAGTGACGGGCACGAAAAAGAAAAAGATGCCTATAAAGCTGTATATGACCAGTTTCAGTGCCGCCGATCCACGAGAGGGCTCATTTCGGCCAAGCGTTACGTCTGTCATCGTTATTCCCCAGTATTTGCATGTTTTATGTAGCTATGAAAAAGGCGGCCTCCAAAGGAGCCGCCTTTCATCAAGTTCTTAATTGCCAAGGATTGCCGGGAGGCGAAGGCCTTGCTGCTTTGCCCAGTCGAGCGCTTCTTCATAGCCCGCATCGGCATGGCGCATGACGCCGGTTGCCGGATCATTCCACAACACACGACCGATGCGCTGGTCGGCATCTTCCGAACCGTCACAGCAGATGACCATGCCCGAATGCTGGCTAAAGCCCATGCCGACGCCGCCGCCGTGATGGAGCGATACCCATGTTGCGCCCGATGCTGTGTTGAGTAGCGCATTGAGCAGCGGCCAATCGGACACGGCGTCCGAGCCGTCCTTCATGGATTCGGTTTCCCGGTTTGGCGAAGCAACCGAGCCGCTATCGAGGTGATCGCGGCCAATGACGATAGGAGCTTTCAGTTCGCCATTGCGGACCATTTCGTTGAAGGCGAGGCCGAGGCGGTGACGATCACCGAGGCCGACCCAGCAGATGCGTGCTGGCAGACCCTGAAACGCGATGCGTTCCTTCGCCATGTCGAGCCAGTTGTGCAGATGTTTGTTGTCTGGCAGCAGTTCCTTCACCTTGGCATCTGTCTTTGCGATATCTTCCGGATCGCCGGAGAGAGCAGCCCAACGGAAAGGTCCAACGCCGCGGCAGAACAGCGGACGGATATAGGCAGGCACGAAGCCCGGGAAGGCAAATGCGTCTTCCAGACCTTCTTCAAGCGCCATCTGGCGGATGTTGTTGCCGTAATCGACCGTTGGAATGCCAGCATTCCAGAAGTCGAGCATGGCCTGAACCTGTACCTTCATCGAAGCGCGGGCGGCTTTTGCAACGCCCTTCGGATCGCTCTCCTGCTTAGCGCGCCATTCAGCAACGCTCCAGCCGATTGGCAGATAGCCATGCACCGGATCATGTGCCGAAGTCTGGTCTGTGACGATGTCAGGGCGCACGCCACGCTTGACGAGTTCCGGGAATATTTCAGCGGCATTGCCGATGAGTGCAATGGATTTGGCTTCACCTGCCTTGGTCCATTCGTCGATCTTGGCCAGAGCTTCATCAAGGCTGTGGGTCTTTTCATCGACATAGCGGGTTCGCAGGCGGAAATCGGCGCGGGTTTCGTCACACTCGACTGCGAGGCAGCTTGCACCGGCCATAACGGCTGCGAGAGGCTGTGCGCCGCCCATGCCGCCCAGACCACCGGTCAGAATCCATTTGCCCTTGAGGTTGCCGTCGTAATGCTGGCGACCGGCTTCAACAAAGGTTTCATAGGTGCCCTGAACAATGCCCTGTGCGCCGATGTAAATCCACGAACCGGCGGTCATCTGGCCATACATGGCGAGACCCTTCTTATCCAGTTCGTTGAAATGATCCCAGGTTGCCCAATGCGGCACGAGATTGGAATTGGCGATCAGAACACGTGGCGCATCCTTGTGGGTGCGGAACACACCGACCGGCTTGCCCGACTGCACCAGCAGGGTTTCGTCGTCGTTGAGCGTCTTGAGCGTTGCAACGATGCGGTCGAAATCGTCCCATGTGCGGGCTGCGCGACCAATGCCGCCATAGACAACCAGCTCATGCGGGCGTTCGGCAACATCCGGGTCGAGGTTGTTCATCAACATGCGCAGGGGGGCTTCGGTGAGCCAGCTCTTGGCGTTGAGCTCGGTGCCGCGTGGAGCGCGAACGTCGCGTTCGTTATGACGTGGGTTGGACATGATTTCCCCTTTTCGGACTTAGATCTTGGCAGCGATCTGTTCGAGACGCTGCAATAGGTTTTTGAGATGGGCGCGGAGTGGCTCGGCTTTGGCTTCGTCGTATGCGAAAGGCACGGCCTCGGTCGCCAGATGCGTGGATTGCGCTAGTTCCATTTGGATGGCGTGGACGCCGGTTTCGGGCTTGCCATAGTGGCGCGTCGTCCAACCGCCCTTGAAACGGCCATTGAGAATGGATGTGTAGCCGGTGGCGTTCTGGGTCACTTCCACGGCTGCGGCTTCAATTTCCGGTGCGCAGGTCT
This sequence comes from Brucella pseudogrignonensis, assembly GCF_002252525.1. Taxonomy (GTDB): domain Bacteria; phylum Pseudomonadota; class Alphaproteobacteria; order Rhizobiales; family Rhizobiaceae; genus Brucella; species Brucella pseudogrignonensis. The sequence goes on along the minus strand of NZ_NNRM01000011.1, from coordinate 3,243 downwards.
TACCGAGGTCTGTACCGATATTGAAATCCGGCAGTTTGCCTTCAAACAGGAACGGGATATGCGAGCGGATCGAGTGGCAATCATACAGGATCGCAACGCCGTGGATTGCTTTCACGCGTTCAATCTCGGAGGCCAAAGCATCGTGATAGGGCTTGTGAAAGCGGGCAATACGATCGGCAATATTGGTTTCTTTCGGTGCTTCGCCGTCTTTCCAGATGGCAAGGCCGTCGAAATCGGTTTCCGGGATCAGCGTCGTCGTATTCTGGCCCGGATAGAGGCTGACGCCTGCCGGATCGCGATTGGCATCGATGCAATAGCGATGAAAGGTGGCGCGGACGGTCGTGACATTGTCTAGAAGCCCGTCATAGAGCTTGTGGATATGCCAGTCGGTATCGGCAAGAATGCGGCCATTTTCATTGAGCCGTGCCCAGATGTCTTGCGGCACATCTGTTCCGGTGTGGGGCAGGCCGAGAATGACGGGTGACGTACCCTGATGCACTTCAAAAGCGCTCATATCAGACCTCCAGTGCAGGCAGGATGTTTGCGCTGATGCTGCCGGTGAACGAGCCATCGGCAATGATGGTGCTTGCAGCTGCGAGGTCGTTTGCCATGTAGCGATCAACTTCCAGCGTTGGCACTTTGGCGCGCAGAACGGCTATGGCGCTTTTCAGTTCAGGGCTGGTTTCAAGCGGGCCGCGCAGCTCAGCGCCGAGCGCGCCGGTCAATGCTTCAATGCCAATGATAGCGTTGAGGTTTTCGGTCATCTGCAACAGGCGGCGGGCACCGTGGCAGGCCATGGAAACATGATCTTCCTGATTGGCGGAGGTTGGTGTTGAATCAACCGATGCCGGATGCGCCATCTGCTTATTTTCGCTCATCAGTGCTGCCGAAGTGACTTCCGCAATCATCAGACCCGAATTGAGGCCCGGTTTCTTAGCAAGGAAGGCTGGCAGGCCGAAGGAAAGCGCAGGATCGACCAGAAGCGCGATGCGGCGCTGTGCAATTGCACCGATTTCGCAGACGGCAAGCGCGATCTGGTCTGCGGCAAAGGCAACTGGTTCGGCGTGGAAGTTGCCACCTGAAACCACGCTGTCATCGGAAAGGACAAGCGGGTTGTCGGTGACGGCATTGGCTTCGATTTCAAGTGTGCGCGCTGCCTGACGCAGAATGTCGAGACAGGCACCATCGACCTGTGGCTGACAGCGGATGCAATAAGGGTCCTGCACGCGCTGGTCGCCTTCAAGGTGACTCTCGCGAATAACCGAACCAGACAGCAGATTGCGCAGTGCTGCGGCCGTATCGATCTGGCCCTGATGGCCGCGCAGGGTGTGAATATCCGGATGGAATGGGGCAGTTGAACCCATCGCCGCATCGGTCGACAGTGCGCCGGTGATGAGGGCTGCCTGCAATGCACGATGCGCGCGGAACAGGCCGGCCAATGCCAGTGCAGTCGAGGTCTGTGTGCCGTTGATGAGGGCGAGACCTTCCTTCGCAGCCAGAACGACGGGCTTGAGGCCAGCCTTCTTAAGCGCATCAGCAGATGGCAGGCGTTCGCCCTGATAGAAGGCTTCACCTTCGCCGATCATGGCCGCTGCCATATGAGCGAGCGGTGCAAGATCGCCGGATGCGCCGACTGAACCCTTGGCCGGGATCATCGGGATCACGCCTTTTTCAAGCATGGCTTCGATGAGGGTGATGAGTTCGAGCCGCACGCCTGATGCACCACGGCCAAGCGAAATAAGCTTGAGCGCCATGATGAGGCGCACGATGTCTTCGCTCAGCGGTTCACCCACGCCACAGCAATGCGACAGGATCAGATTGCGCTGAAGTGTTGCCACATCTTCGGGCGCGATGCGGATAGAGGCAAGCTTACCAAAGCCAGTATTGATGCCATAAACCGGTGCATCGCCCGCGGCGATTTCGGCGATGCGTGCCGCTGCCTTTTCAACGCCCTTATGAAAGGACGGATCAATGCGGGCGGCGAGATTGCCGCGATAGATTTGTTCAAGCACGCCAAGTGAAACGTTGCCGGGATGAAGAACGAGGGACATGGAAAACTCCATTGAAAATTACTGATAGCGGCCTTTGAAAACCCGCTTCCAGAGCGGGTTGAAGCCAATGCGGTAAACAAGCTCTGCCGGACGCTCGACACTCCAGATGGCGAGATCCGCGTCCTTGCCGACCTCCAGCGTGCCGGTTTTGTCGAGCACGCCAAGGGCACGGGCTGCTTCGCGAGTGATACCTGCAATGCATTCATCGACTGTCATGCGGAACAGAGTTGCACCCATATTCATGGTGAGCAGAAGCGAGGTCATCGGCGAAGTGCCGGGATTGTTGTCGGTTGCAAGCGCCATTTTGGTGCCCGCCGCACGGAAAAGATCGACCGGCGGCTTTTGCGTTTCGCGGATGAAATAATAAGCGCCGGGAAGCAGAACCGCGACGGTTCCGGCCTTTGCCATGGCAGCCGCACCTTCGGCATCGGTATATTCGAGATGATCGGCAGAAAGCGCATCATATGAAGCAGCAAGTGCTGCGCCATGCAGATTGGAAAGCTGGTCTGCGTGGAGTTTGACCTGAAGGCGGTGCGCCTTTGCGGCATCGAAAACGCGTGCGATTTCATCCGGCAGGAAGGCGATGCCTTCGCAGAACCCGTCCACTGCATCGGCGAGATTTTCGCTCGCAATAGCAGGCAGCATTTCGTTGACGATCTTGTCGATGAAAGCCGTTTTATCGCCCTTCATTTCCGGCGGCAAAGCATGAGCGCCCAGAAATGTGGTGCGAATAGCAACGTCGCGTTCATGCCCAAGACGGCGAGCCGCACGCAATGACTTTGCTTCGCTGTCTGTATCGAGACCATAACCCGATTTGACTTCAACCGTCGTCACGCCTTCAGCAATCAGCGCATCAAGGCGTGGCAGGGTTTCACGGACCAGATCATCTTCGCTGGCTGCACGCAGGTTTTTAACAGAGGAAACAATTCCGCCGCCCGCCCGCGCAACTTCTTCGTAAGTGGCGCCATTCAGGCGCAGCTCAAATTCATGCGCGCGATTGCCTGCATGGACCAGATGCGTGTGACAGTCGATCAGACCGGGCGTGATCAGGCGGTTTTCGCAGTCAATCTTCTCAAGCGAGGCATATTCAGCAGGAAGATCAATTTCTGCGCCGACATAAGCGATTTTGCCATCTTTGACGGCAATTGCTGCAGCTTCGATCAAACCAAGTCCATCTGCCTTTTCCGATAGA
>NZ_NNRM01000001.1 GCF_002252525.1 Brucella pseudogrignonensis | reverse complement strand
TCTATCGGAAAAGGCAGATGGACTTGGTTTGATCGAAGCTGCTGCAATTGCCGTCAAGGATGGCAAAATCGCTTATGTCGGCGCAGAAATTGATCTTCCCGCTGAATATGCCTCGCTTGAGAAGATTGACTGCGAAAACCGCCTGATCACGCCCGGTCTGATCGACTGTCACACGCATCTGGTCCACGCAGGCAATCGCGCGCATGAATTTGAGCTGCGCCTGAATGGTGCCACTTACGAGGAAGTTGCGCGCGCGGGCGGCGGCATTGTTTCCTCTGTTAAAAACCTGCGTGCGGCCAGCGAAGATGATCTGGTCCGTGAAACCCTGCCCCGCCTTGATGCGCTGATTGCTGAAGGCGTGACGACGGTTGAAGTCAAATCGGGTTATGGTCTCGATACGGACAGCGAAGCAAAGTCATTGCGTGCGGCTCGGCGTCTTGGGCATGAACGCGATGTTGCTATTCGCACCACATTTCTGGGCGCTCATGCCCTGCCGCCGGAAATGAATGGCGATAAAACGGCCTTCATCGACAAGATAGTCAACGAAATGCTGCCTGCTATTACGAGCGAAAATCTCGCCGATGCGGTGGACGGATTCTGCGAAGGCATCGCCTTCCTGCCGGATGAAATTGCACGCGTTTTCGATGCTGCAAAGGCGCACGGCCTTCAGGTCAAACTCCACGCAGACCAGCTTTCCAATCTGCATGGCGCAGCTCTTGCTGCTTCCTATAATGCGCTTTCTGCCGACCATCTTGAATATACTGACGCAGAAGGTGCGGCTGCCATGGCAAAGGCCGGAACCGTCGCAGTTCTGCTTCCCGGCGCTTATTATTTCATCCGCGAAACGCAAAAGCCGCCGGTCGAGCTTTTCCGTGCTGCTGGCACAAAGATGGCGCTTGCAACCGACAACAATCCCGGCACTTCGCCGCTGACCTCGCTTCTGCTCACCATGAACATGGGCGCAACCCTGTTCCGCATGACAGTCGATGAATGCATTGCAGGCGTCACCCGCGAAGCAGCCCGTGCCCTTGGTGTGCTCGACAAGACCGGCACGCTTGAGGTCGGCAAGGACGCGGATCTCGCCATCTGGAGCGTCGAGCGTCCGGCAGAGCTTGTTTACCGCATTGGCTTCAACCCGCTCTGGAAGCGGGTTTTCAAAGGCCGCTATCAGTAATTTTCAATGGAGTTTTCCATGTCCCTCGTTCTACATCCCGGCAACGTTTCACTTGGCGTGCTTGAACAAATCTATCGCGGCAATCTCGCCGCCCGCATTGATCCGTCCTTTCATAAGGGCGTTGAAAAGGCAGCGGCACGCATCGCCGAAATCGCAGCTGGCGATACACCGGTTTATGGCATCAATACCGGCTTTGGTAAGCTCGCCTCTATCCGCATCGCGCCCGAAGACGTGGCAACGCTTCAGCGCAATCTCATTCTGTCGCATTGCTGCGGTGTCGGTGAGCCGCTGAGCGAAGACATCGTGCGCCTCATAATGGCGCTGAAACTCATTTCGCTTGGCCGTGGGGCATCAGGCGTGCGGCTCGAACTCATCACCCTCATCGAAGCCATGCTTGAAAAAGGCGTGATCCCGATGATCCCGGCCAAGGGTTCGGTCGGCGCATCCGGCGATCTTGCACCGCTCGCTCATATGGCAGCGGCCATGATCGGCGAAGGTGAAGCCTTCTATCAGGGCGAACGCCTGCCATCTGCTGAAGCACTGAAGAAAGCAGGCCTCAAGCCCGTCGTTCTGGCTGCGAAGGAAGGGCTCGCCCTCATCAACGGCACACAGACCTCGACTGCGCTGGCACTCGCCGGCCTGTTCCGCGCACATCGTGCATTGCAGGCAGCCCTCATCACCGGCGCGCTTTCGACCGATGCGGCAATGGGTTCAACTGCTCCGTTCCATCCGGATATTCACACCCTGCGCGGACATCAGGGCCAGATCGATACGGCTGCAGCACTGCGCAATCTGCTGTCTGGTTCGGTTATTCGCGAGAGCCACCTTGAAGGAGACCAGCGCGTGCAAGACCCTTATTGCATCCGCTGCCAGCCGCAGGTCGATGGTGCCTGTCTCGACATTCTGCGCCAAGCTGCACGCACACTTGAAATCGAAGCCAATGCCGTCACCGATAACCCACTCGTCCTCTCTGATGACAGTGTGGTTTCAGGCGGCAACTTCCATGCCGAACCAGTTGCTTTCGCAGCAGACCAGATCGCGCTTGCCGTCTGCGAAATTGGCGCAATTGCCCAGCGCCGCATTGCACTTCTGGTTGACCCTGCGCTTTCCTTTGGCCTGCCAGCTTTCCTAGCAAAGAAGCCGGGTCTCAATTCAGGTTTAATGATTGCGGAAGTCACTTCGGCTGCACTGATGAGCGAAAATAAGCAGATGGCGCATCCGGCATCGGTTGATTCCACACCAACTTCCGCCAATCAGGAAGACCACGTTTCCATGGCCTGCCATGGCGCACGCCGCCTGTTGCAGATGACTGAAAACCTCAACGCTATTATCGGCATTGAAGCATTGACAGGCGCACTCGGCGTTGAATTGCGCGGCCCGCTCGAAACCAGCCCTGAACTGAAAGCTGCCACCGCCGTTCTGCGCGCGCATGTGCCGACACTCGACGTTGATCGCTACATGGCCAACGATTTGGCAAGCGCAAGCGCCATCATCGCCGACGGCTCGTTCACTGGCAGCATCAGCGCCAATATCCTGCCTGCATTGGAGGCCTGATATGGCTGCTTTTGAAGTCCATCAGGGTTCGTCACCCGTCATTCTCGGCCTGCCCCACACCGGAACAGACGTACCGGAAGACATCTGGGCACGGCTCAATGACAATGGCCGCATTCTTGCCGACACCGACTGGCATATCCATAAGCTCTATGACGGGCTGCTGGACAATGTCACGACAGTCCGCGCCACCTTTCATCGCTATTGCATCGATGCCAATCGCGATCCGGCAGGCGCCAGCCTTTATCCCGGCCAGAACACCACGACGCTGATCCCGGAAACCGATTTCGACGGCCTTGCCATCTGGAAAGACGGCGAAGCACCCACCGAAGCCGATATTGCCGATCGCATCACCCGCTTCCACAAGCCCTATCACGAGGCACTCACCGCAGAAATCGAACGCGTGAAGGCGATCCATGGTGTGGCGATCCTGTATGATTGCCACTCGATCCGCTCGCATATCCCGTTTCTGTTTGAAGGCAAGCTGCCGGATTTCAACATCGGCACAGACCTCGGCAAAACCTGCGCACCGGAAATCGAAGCCGCAGCTGTGGAAGTGACCCAAAACGCCACCGGCTACACATCCATCCTCAATGGCCGCTTCAAGGGCGGCTGGACGACGCGCCATTACGGCAGGCCCGAAACCGGCGTCCACGCCATCAGATGGAGCTGGCGCAATCCACGCATCTGGCGAACGAGACCGTGCCTTTCGCATACGACGAAGCCAAGGCCGAGCCACTCCGCGCCCATCTCAAAAACCTATTGCAGCGTCTCGAACAGATCGCTGCCAAGATCTAAGTCCGAAAAGGGGAAATCATGTCCAACCCACGTCATAATGAACGCGACGTTCGCGCTCCACGCGGCACCGAGCTCAACGCCAAGAGCTGGCTCACCGAAGCCCCCCTGCGCATGTTGATGAACAATCTCGACCCGGATGTTGCCGAACGCCCGCATGAGCTGGTTGTCTATGGCGGCATTGGTCGCGCAGCCCGCACATGGGACGATTTCGACCGTATCGTCGCAACGCTGAAGACACTCAACGACGACGAAACCCTGCTGGTGCAGTCGGGCAAGCCGGTCGGCGTGTTCCGCACCCACAAGGATGCGCCGCGCGTTCTGATCGCCAATTCCAACCTCGTGCCACATTGGGCAACTTGGGATCATTTCAATGAACTGGATAAGAAGGGTCTCGCCATGTATGGCCAGATGACCGCCGGTTCGTGGATTTATATCGGCGCACAGGGCATTGTTCAGGGCACCTATGAAACCTTCGTGGAAGCTGGTCGCCAGCATTATGATGGCAACCTCAAAGGCAAGTGGATTCTGACCGGCGGCCTCGGCGGCATGGGCGGCGCTCAGCCTCTCGCAGCGGTTATGGCTGGCGCTTGCTGCCTCGCAGTCGAGTGTGACGAAACCCGCGCTGATTTCCGCCTGCGTACCCGTTATGTCGATGAAAAAACCCACAGCCTTGATGAAGCTCTGGCTAAGATCGACGAATGGACCAAGGCAGGTGAAGCCAAATCCATTGCACTCATCGGCAATGCCGCTGATGTTTTCCCGGAACTCGTCAAGCGTGGCGTGCGCCCTGACATCGTGACCGATCAGACCTCGGCACATGATCCGGTGCATGGCTATCTGCCAATCGGCTGGAGCGTTGCTGAATGGCGCGCCAAGCAGGAGAGCGATCCGAAGGGCGTTGCAAAAGCCGCCCGCGCTTCGATGAAGGTGCAGGTTCAGGCCATGCTCGACTTCTGGAATGCTGGCATTCCAACGGTGGATTACGGCAACAATATCCGCCAGATGGCGCTCGAAGAAGGTCTGGAAGACGCATTTGCCTTCCCGGGCTTCGTGCCTGCCTATATCCGCCCGCTGTTCTGCCGCGGCGTTGGACCTTTCCGTTGGGCTGCTCTCTCCGGCGATCCGGAAGATATTGCAAAGACCGATGCCAAGGTGAAGGAACTGCTGCCGGACAACAAGCACCTGCACAACTGGCTCGACATGGCGAAAGAACGCATCGCGTTTCAGGGTCTGCCAGCGCGTATCTGCTGGGTTGGCCTCGGTGATCGTCACCGTCTCGGCCTCGCCTTCAACGAAATGGTCCGCAATGGCGAACTGAAAGCACCAATCGTCATTGGTCGTGACCACCTCGATAGCGGCTCGGTTGCTTCACCAAACCGCGAAACCGAATCCATGAAGGACGGCTCGGATGCTGTATCCGACTGGCCGCTGCTCAATGCGCTGCTCAACACCGCATCGGGCGCAACATGGGTATCGCTCCATCATGGCGGCGGCGTCGGCATGGGCTTCTCCCAGCATTCGGGCATGGTCATCTGCTGTGATGGCACGGAAGATGCCGACCAGCGCATCGGTCGTGTGCTGTGGAATGATCCGGCAACGGGCGTCATGCGCCATGCCGATGCGGGCTATGAAGAAGCGCTCGACTGGGCAAAGCAGCAGAGTCTGCGTCTGCCTGCGATCCTGGGTAATTAATCCATGCACATCTTACGCAGCGCCGACCACAAGCACATGCCGTGGAAAAACGGTGGCGGTGTTACGGTTGAAATTGCGATCAGTCCTGAAAATGCGTCAGTCGATAATTTCGACTGGCGCATTTCCACAGCAACCGTTGCCAATGACGGCCCCTTCTCGGTTTTCAATGGCATTGATCGCACATTATCGGTGCTGGAAGGCAACGGCATTGTTCTCGATGTTGAAGGTGTAGAAACCACCCTCACCCGCGAGACAGCACCCTTTGCTTTTGCCGCCGATGCCAGCTCTGTTGCCCGCCTCATCGACGGAACAATCACCGATCTCAACGTCATGACGCGACGCGGGCGCTTTACGCATCAGGTTGAACGCATCGCCATTGATGATTCGAGAATTGTTGCATCCAATCGTGGCGCCATGCTTATTTTCTGTGCAGAAGGCAATTTCGATCTGAAATCAGACAGCGGAATCGCGCAAATGGGTTTGCACGATTGCTTGGTCATGTCGGGAGAGGCTCAGTTTTCTCTAGAACTTATTGGTAAGGGTATCGCCTATAAGGTTTTAATTATGGATATTAATGTAGAAAATCAGTGAATCCGCACGCGTGATTATGTTCAGCATGGAACGACTATCTTATTCGCCGCACCCGACATTGCAAATGGTCAGGTTATGACTCAATGCCGTGCCCGTCACCGCCACTAGGAATTCCTCGGGTTCCTTAAAAATACTGAGGCGAATATTCTGCCTGTCCTCGACGCCCATCTGGTGGTCGATAATTATGTAGCTCACAAACATCCGAAAGTCCGTGCATAGCTCGCGGCTCGTCCGCGCTTCCATGTCCACTACACACCAACTTATGCGTCATGGCTCAACCAGGTCGAGCGGCAGTTTGACCCTATCACGCAACGGCAGATACGCCTTGGTTCTTTTGTCAACGCCAGGGACCTGATTGGGAAAATAAGCGCCTTCGTTGAAGCCTATAATGCCAAGGCAAAACCCTTTGTCTGGACAGCCACAAGCCAGTCCATCCTCGCGAAGATCGAACGATTATGTAAAGCTATTTGCCGGACAGGACACTAGGCCGTGTGGACGAATTGACTCCGGTATAAGTTTTCCGGTTACAGATTTTCTTTCAACATGATTCACACATTGCCGACGTAATTTGGAGGTCGGCAATGTGCACGAAGATTACAGAGAGTGACTATGAACTGGCACTGGAGGTCTTTCGTGCTTGTCTACCAGCCGTTGGCGCGAAAGCAAAAAATGACCGCCTATTTCTTGAGGCATTGCATTATTTCACCCTTCATAACATCTCATGGCGGGCTTTGCCTGAGCGATTTGGTAACTGGAACAGCATATGGAAGCGTTTTGACCGCTTGGGTAAAGCGGGTGTGTTCGAAGACTATTTTTCCATTTTGGCTGGGCTCGATGAAAGCGCTCATCTGATTGCTATGTTCGACAGCACCGTCATTCGCGCCCATATATCTGCAGCAGGTGCTAAAGGGGGCAGGAAAGTCAAGCGCTCGGTCGTTCTCGTGGAGGGTTCGGAACCAAAATCCATCTGAAAACCGACCGAAATGGTCAGCCCCTTGGGTTTGAACTAACCGGAGGCGAAGCTTCCGATAGTAAACAGTTTGAAAGCCTCATGGAAACTGGCCCTCAAGTCAGGCACCGCGCTATTATTGCTGACAAAGGCTATGATAGCGACGTTAATAGAGAGACTGCGCGAAAGGCTGGCGCAATTCCTGTGATCCCTTACAGATCAAACAGAAGAAATATTCCGAAACATTTTGCCACGGCGCTTTATCGAGGTCGCGCACGTATTGAACAAATGATGGGGAAGCTCAAACGGTTCAAACGTGTAGCACTACGTTGCGAGAAAACAGCAAGAAATTTCCGATCCATCGTCGCAATCGCTGCTGCTTTTATCTTAATCAAATCCGTCCACACGGCCTAGCATGTGATCATCGGCTCAAGTTTACAGCATTCACTCGTGTAACCCGTGCCTCGTGAGAAGAGCGCAGACGGTAACGATCTCCGGGATAAGTGAACCGGCTGCGTGTCACTGGTATACCATCGCGCCATGTCTGCCTATCTACAAGCAAACAAGGCTGACTGATATCAATCTGCAGATTTTCGCGAATGTCTTCATCCGCGCGTATAGCACGGATTGTATTGTCGACTGTCGTGACAATCGTGTTACGCAACAGCCAGAAATTCGGGGTAATCAGGGTGAAGTCCTGCTCGAGATAATCGGGCGCTTCAGCGCTATTCACATATCGCTCTTCGATTTGGATCGGTGTTCCATCTTCGAGGTGCAAAAGCTTGGAATAGAAGACGTCGTTTTCGGGCGAGCTCTGCAACATATTCCGCCGCGGGTTGTCCGCACTCAAAACCTCGTGCTGCAAAACACGGCTGCTATGCGCGCCGCCCGACAGGATCACTTCCTCTGAAGCGTCTGGCAAATTGAAAATCGCGCATTGCATCCGCGGGCCAACGACGAATGTTCCGCGTCCCTGAATGCGCAACAGAACCCCGTCAGCCTGCAATTCCCGCAATGCCCGGCGCACTGTCAGGCGAGATGCACTGAAGGTTCCCGCAAGGTCATCTTCTGAAGGCACCTGAAAGTTTGCCGGCCATTCTGCTGTTTCGATCTTTTTGTCGATAGCGCTTTTTATTTGAGCATATAATGGTTGGTCTGAACTGTTCATATCTCACAACAAATGATGTTATTAATAGCGCATAATCACATTCATAGTCGGGCTGGGTCAAGTCCACTTGCGTGATTACACATGGCATGAATCACGGGTTTCACCCCTAATGATTGCTTGCTAATGTTCTGGCTACAAATTCAGCGTCTGCCGGAAGTTGGTCCAGCGCCGGAAAGCCGAAGACATTCAAGAACATCAGCGAAACCGCTAAAATATTTGGTTTGTCATCAATGGAATCCACCCTGAAATAGATTGGGATCAGTTTTTCCAAAACATCAACTTCAATTCTTTCGGCGTTTAACTCAGCACTTTTGATAGTCTCGCGGAAGGCACCCGTATTTTCAAAACGTGTCGCCCACGCATGCACCTTCAGCGTCGTTCGGACAATTCTCAGCGGGATTACGACCTCTTCCCGCCATTCTTGTATTTCGGCGTATAGAGCGCTGAGCGCTTTTGCCGTGACATATCGGTCTGTTGTTACCGCGTGCAGAACCGCCAGATAAAACGGCACATCAATGGCATAATTGTCTTGCAAGCTCAGCAAGGCAGCCGGAATTCCGGGCTTGGCATAGAGTTGAAGCATAAAGCTCCAAAGTGCTGAATGACGTTCTATATCGTCCACTCGCGTGATCCTCTGCCTTTAAGATCCAGGCTTCAGCCCATCCCAACGTTTAACCGTGCCTGTTTCAATACCGAACAGATCAAGAGCGCGGCCCACAGAATGGCAGACCATCTCGTTAATGCTTTCGGGATGCGAATAAAAGGCTGGAACGGGCGGCATGATGATTGCCCCCATTTCAGTGAGTGCTGTCATCGTTTTCAAATGCCCGAGATGCAGCGGCGTTTCCCGCACCATGAGAACCAGTCGGCGCCGTTCTTTCAAAACCACATCAGCGGCCCTGCTCATCAGTGTCGACGTCACACCCGACGCTATCTCCGACATGGTTTTAACCGAACACGGAGCAACCAGCATACCCATCGTCCTGAACGATCCCGATGCTATCGAAGCGCCGACATCCGCAGCCGAATGAACCACATCGGCGCGATGCGACAGCTCTGATTTTTGTATACCAAGCTCCTGATGGAGCGTGAGCAGCGCTGCGCGCGAAACAACGAGATGCGTTTCGACGCCCACTGATCGCGCCAGTTCCAGTGCCTTAAGCCCATAAGCTGCGCCCGAAGCGCCCGAAATTCCTATCACCAGGCGTTGAGCGCTCATCGGTTACGCTCCCTCGAACCAGTCGCTGGCCTTGACACTGTCGCCAAGTCGCAATCGCTTGCGTTCAAACTCCTGTTCCCGTCCCCATGGCTTGGTCGCATCCACAAGCAGCCTGCCCCAATGGTCCTTCTGTTCATCCCGATAAAATGATGGTGTATCCGGGATGATCAGCATGTCCTTGTCTGGGCGACAACGCGTTAGAATGGCCCATTGCACATCATCCATGTCGTAGATATTCACGTCGGTATCCACCACCGTGATCTGTTTTGACCATATGGGTTCGGCCCCGATAGCCGCCAGCATGACCTGACGCGCATGTCCCTCGAACTGCGGCTCGATCTGGATGATGGCGTGATTGACGAATGGCTGGCAGGTGACATTGATGATACCGGGAAGCGCAGCACTCAAGCGCTGATAAATATTCGCGGAAACCGATAGTTCGAGTGTGAGCACTTCTTCAGGTGAACCACATAATATCGAATGGAACAGTGCGTCTTTGCGCACGGTGACGCCCAGTACTTCGAAAACCGCATTAGGTCCGACAGGAACGTAATACCCCATAAACTCGCCAAAAGGCCCTTCGGCGCGTCGTTCATTGGGAAGAAAGCGTCCTTCGATAACCACTTCGGTTTCTGCAGGAACTTCAAGATCGATATGGTTGCATTTGCGCATGGCAATCGGTCGTCCACGCAGGCGTGCCGCCACTTCCAATTCGTCGACATCATACGGCAGTGGCGCTGCTGCGGTTAGAAATGCATGCGAAGGTGTACCAATCAACATGGCCGCTTCGAGCGGTTTGCCCAGTTTTTCCGCCTTCTCATGATAGATCGTCAGATGATGGCGAGGTGCCAAGCGACAGCGCAGCTCGTTATCGCTGATAAACATCGAGCGATGATAGGACAAATTACCAACGCCGGTTTCCGGATCTTTGGCGATAAACATGGCGGAGGTGAAATAGGGCGCGCCGTCCCGGTCAGAATAGGTAATCAGCGGCAGATCGGACAGCTTCACTTCTTCATATTCGGGAAGTTCGCTGTCATCGGCAAGTTTCAGCGGCTCTTTCATCTCTGACGTGCCAAGAGATGCGAGACGGCTCCACTGGGTGCAAAAATCCTTTGCGTCAATGCCGATCACTTCGGCAATTCTGTCGCGCGTGCTGTAAACATTGCTGACAACGGGAAACCGTGTGCCTTTTACGTTGGTAAACATCACCGGCTTCGCCCATTTTTTCTGCGCAAGCTGTGTGACGGCTGCAAGTTCATGCGCAGGGTCAATCTCTCGATCAACCACCAGCAGATCGCCGCGCTCTTCAAGCTTATTGATAAAATCTCTCATCTCAAACTCCATTCTAGGATTCAGCGGACAGTGCCCAAATTGGGTGTTAATGCGATACGGGTGGTACGCGCGTCGTGCGCGGAACGCAGCCGATAACGGTCTCCGGGATAGATAAAACGGCTACGCGTGACCGGAATCCCGTCGCGCCATGTCGAACGGTCCAGAAGCAGGCAAGGCTGGTTGGCATCGATCTGCAAAAGCTGGCGTATGTCGTCTTCAGCGCGAATGGCACGAATGGCATTATCAACTGTTGTGACCACCGTTTCGCGCCGAAACCATGCTTCGGGGCCTTGCGTTGAAAACGTCTGATCCAGATATCCCGGAGCTTCTGCGGCGTTGACATAGCGCTCTTCAAGCTGAATGGGCGTGCCATCTTCCAGATGAAGAAACCGGCTGTAATAAACCACGGCATCTGCGGACAATTGCAGAATGTTGCGCGCAGGATTGTCCTGCGCAAGAGTTGTGTGAACCAGAACCTGACAGGTGTGCGCGCCGCCAGAGTTGGCGATTTCATCGCTGATATTGGGAAGGTCGAACACGGCGCACTGAATGCGCGGCCCCAGCACAAATGTGCCCCGTCCCTGCACGCGGATTAACACGCCCGCTGTTTGCAGCTCGCGCAACGCACGGCGCACAGTCAATTGTGAAACGTCAAACTCTGCGGCCAGATCACCTTCCGAAGGGATCTGGAAATTTGCCGGCCATTCTTCCGTTTCAACGCGGCGATCAATTTCGCTTTTGATTTTTTTATAGAGATGCTGGTCAGTGTTCACGATGCGCGCTCATAAAATTGGCCAATGTGATAGTAAACTTCAACCATTATGATATCATAATCAAGTGCGTAAATTTAGAAATGCTAGAAATGTGTCGGACAAAAGATCACCCTCATCAGCATAAGGACCGCTATTCTGCGGTTTTATCGCTGTTTTGACCCAATTTCGACGTCTTGTATTTTTTCTGTTGACTTTTAAAGTGATATCACTTTGCATAGATAAGAATATCTTTAGTGCATCGAAATGAATAATTCCGGGCCACGCGGCGGAAAAGGAAGCTATGCTTTCAGCACAAGGGCTCGCCAAGAGGAGGGGCAATGTCGACCCACGACCTGCAAAAACTTGCTATGTATATCAACGGTGAATGGGTAGAGCCGTCATCGGGCCAATATATCGAGACCATCGATCCATTTACGGCGAAGCCTTGGGCCTTGGTGCCTCGCGGCAATGCCGAAGACGCTGACAGAGCCATTCAAGCAGCGCATAATGCCTTTACCAAAGGCCCGTGGAGAAAGTTGCATCCCAGCGAGCGTGGCCGCATTATACAGCGCTTCGCCGATCTCATCGAACAGAATGCAGATGAGCTGGCTGAGATCGAAGTGTGCGATAATGGTCGCCTTCTCGCCGAAATGCGCCATCAAATTCGATATATTCCGCGCTGGTATCACTATTATGCCGGGCTTGCAGACAAGATCGAAGGTGCTGTACATCCCTGTGATAAAAAAGCCCTGAGCTTCTCGCGGCACGAACCACTCGGCGTCTGCGTCGGCATCGTTCCGTGGAATGCGCCACTGTTTTTGTTCTCGCTCAAAGCTGCCCCCGCTTTGGCCGCAGGCTGCACTTTGGTGATGAAACCGGCTGAATACACGTCGGCGACTGCCATAAAATTGATGGAGCTGGTCGAGAAAGCTGGTTTCCCCGCAGGTGTGATCAATGTCGTGACGGGTTACGGACCCGAAGTTGGCGAGCCGTTGGTGACACACCCGCTCACTCGCCACGTTGGCTTTACAGGATCAACACGTACCGGCGCCCACCTCTATGCGCTGGCCGCCAAAGACATCAAGCGGGTCAGTCTTGAGTTGGGCGGCAAATCGCCCAATATTATTTTCGAAGACGCCAATCTTGATAATGCCGTACGCGGCGTTGTCGGCGGTATTTTCGGTGCCGTCGGCCAGACCTGTATCGCCGGTTCACGCTTGTTATTGCAGCGCAAAATCCACGATGAATTTCTGGAAAAACTCACGGCCTTCACCAAGACCGCGCGCATTGGCGATCCCAGACACCTCGATACCCGCATCGGCCCCATCGCAAACGCCATGCAATATGAGAAAGTGCTAAGTTACATTGATATCGCCCGGCAGGAAGGTGCAGAACTCATCCTTGGCGGCAAAAGACCTGATCTGGATGAATGTGCGGCAGGCTATTTCATTGAGCCAACAATTTTTGCTGGCGTCAACAATGATATGCGCATTGCCCGTGAAGAGGTGTTTGGGCCCGTTCTGTCGGCCATCCCATTCGATGAGCCGGAAGAAGCTGTAGCCATCGCCAATGACAGCGAATTCGGGTTAGCCGCAGGTGTCTGGACCTCGGATATGCGTCGCGCCATCCTCATGTCGGAAAGCTTGGAAGCAGGCAGTGTCTGGGTAAACACATATCGCGATGTGTCCTACACCACCCCATTTGGCGGATATAAAAAGAGCGGAATAGGCCGGGAAAACGGAATAGAAGGAATTAAAGAATTCCTGCAGACCAAAGCCGTGTGGTTGTCTACCGCAGAGGAGATAGCAAATCCGTTCGTGATCGGTTGAGAAGGAACGCAGAACCAAGCCTAAAAAAGCGAGCCATTTGAGGCCGGGTGGCTCGCAAACAATCTCGGCCACAGGGGAAATAAAAATGAGTGTTGTAAAATCAAAGCGCTCCAAAAATGCAATGGCGCTTACCATCGGGGCCGCAGTCGGCCTTCTCATGATCACAGGCGGTGTCAGTGCGCAAACCGCAGCTGACACCCTGCCACAGAAATATCGCGATGCCGGTGTCATCAAACTGGTTACCGATGCGAAATATCCGCCCTTTCAGTCTCTCAATGACGCTGGAGAAATGGTCGGTTTTGAGGTTGATCTTTGGAACGCCATCGCGGCTCGTCTCAACGTTAAAGTCGATGTTACATCGGTTTCGTTCGATTCCCTGATCCCCGGCGTTCAGTCGGGACGTTGGGATATTGCGATGGAAGGCATCACCGACAACGCTGAACGCCAGAAAGTCGTGAGTTTCGTTGACTACGGCTACACGACATCATCAGCTTACGTCCTTGAGCAAAAAGGCGCTGACATCAACGACCATCTCGGCCTTTGCGGGCTTAAAGGTTCCGCACAAAGCGGCACTGAATGGGTCGACATGATCACACATGAAATCGGCGAAGCGTGCGTTGCTGCAGGCAAGGAAAAGCCTACCGTTTCAGAATTCGGCACATCCGAAGCGACATTGCTGTCCGTTTATTCAGGACGCAGTGATTTCGTTTTGACATCTGCGGCACTTGCTGGAGAAATTCAGAAGTCCGCACCGCATCCGGTCAAAGTCGTTCCCATGGGCATTTTGCCAAGAATGCCAAGTGGCATTGCATTTCGTAAGAATGAAGCAGATCTCGGCGAAGCACTGCTTGCAGCTCTCAAGGAAGTCAAGGCCAGCGGTGACTACGACAAAATTTATGCGAATTGGACTGTCTCGCCGATGGCGATGGAACACGAGCCGGGTATAAATCTGGCAACGATCCCAACTTCAAAATAGCAATCTCGGCCGGTGATATAACTCACGATGAGGTTCATCGGCCGTATCAATGCGAATACGATTGAGAGACAGCCACTATGTCGGATGATTCAACTTTCGCCCCCTCGCCTTCACCTGACCAGCCCATGTTGACCTATGTCCCGGCCAGCGCCTGGAAGACGCGGATTGCTGCAACGCTGCTTGTCATCCTCATACTTTATTGCGTCCAGATGATTGCGGCTAATCCTAATTTCGGATGGAATGTAGTTGGAGAATATCTTTTCGACAGCCGCATCCTGTGGGGGTTGTATCTCACTTTATGGTTGACAGTAGTCACCATGGCCATTGGAGTTGTGCTGGGAACGATTATGGCCATTATGGCAATGTCCAACAATATCGTTATTTCGAACGTAGCCAATGCCTATATCTGGTTTTTTCGTGGGACCCCCGTCCTGGTTCAATTAATATTCTGGTACAACCTCGGCGCGCTCTTTCCCGAAATGTCGATCGGAGTGCCTTTCACATCCTGGTGGATTTCTGTTCCCACCAATTCGTTGATATCACCGATCACGGCCGCCGTCCTTGGTCTGGGCCTGAACGAAGGTGCATACATGTCCGAAATCATTCGGAGCGGCCTGATGTCGGTGGAGCCCGGTCAAAAACAGGCGGCAAAATCACTTGGCATGACCAACGGCAAGGCTTTGTGGCGCATTATACTGCCGCAGGCGATGCCGGTCATCATCCCGCCGACCGGCAATCAAACGATTGGAATGTTGAAAACATCCTCTCTGGTGAGTGTGATATCGTTGGCTGACCTGCTCTATTCAGCACAAACCATCTATTCACGAAATTTTCAGACCATTCCTTTGTTGATCGTGGCGTGTATTTGGTATCTGGCGGCAACGACAATCCTCAGTGCTGCGCAGGTTCGCATTGAGCGGCATTTTGGTCGCTCCAATCAGCAGACCCATAACTCCCCACCCCGCCCAACCCGTCGTCTGTTTCGTCAGAAAGCGCGATAATATGTCTGATCCGATGATTGTATTTGACCGGGTATCGAAAAATTACGGCAGCATGACTGTGCTTAGTAACATCAACCTTGAAGTGGCCGCTGGTGAGGTGATCAGTCTGATCGGCCCATCGGGATCAGGAAAGTCAACGCTGCTGCGTTGCGTGAATCATCTGGAGCGAATTGAGCAAGGCAGTATCACGGTGGACGGCGAGTTAATCGGCTACCGCCGCGAAGGCAATTTTGCGCACGAACTACCAGAAAAGCTGATTGCACGCCAACGTGCCCGGATCGGCATGGTATTTCAGAACTTCAACCTCTTTGGCCACAAAACAGCACTCGAAAACGTTATCGAAGCGCCCGTCCACGTGCTGGGAATCCCAAAACACGAGGCCGAGAAAAAGGCCTGCGAACTGTTGGCGCGCGTCGGATTGGCCGATAAATTAAACCATTATCCCCGCATGTTATCTGGCGGTCAGCAGCAGCGCGTTGCCATTGCACGCGCCTTAGCGATGAAACCCAAGGTTCTGCTTTTTGATGAGCCAACCAGTGCGCTTGATCCAGAACTGGTGGGCGAAGTGCTGGACGTGATGCGTTCGCTGGCAGCTGATGGTCTGACAATGATGGTGGTGACGCACGAAATGTCGTTTGCGCGAGATGTTTGCAACCGAATTGCATTCATGCAGGCGGGCCAAATTGTCGAATGTGGCGCTCCATCGGAAATACTGGATAATCCAGCATTTGAGCGAACGCGCTCCTTCCTGTCCAAGGTTCACTAGATGATCGTTTCGCACAAGGCTCATTCTTCGGGCAAATGGGATCTCATCATCATTGGTGGCGGTATAGTCGGATGTTCAACAGCTCTCTATGCCGCGCGATCAGGATTGCGTGTGCTGATCGTCGAGCGTGATACACCAGGATCAAGACAGTCGGGTCGAAATCTCGGCTTTGTGCGTCAGCAAGGCCGCGATTTTCGCGAACTACCACTGGCCATAGCTTCACTCAACCTATGGGACGGGCTGGAACAGGATCTGGGCCGTAAAATCGGATGGCTACGTGGCGGCAACGTAGTCCTTGCCACCAACGACAGCGATGTTGCATACCAGGCGGAATGGCAATTCAAAGCCAGGCAGTTCGGGATGGACACTGTTCTGTTGACTGCTTCTGAAATTCGCGAAAAGCTTCCGCTTATCGCAGACAATGCTAAAGTGCACGGGGCCATGTTTACCGCATCAGACGGGCGTGCCGAACCGAGCCGAACAACGCGGGCCATGTTTGAAGCGGCGATTGAAGCCGGTGTTTCCGTGATCCTTGGCGAGCGTGTGACACGAGTGGATATTCAGGCTGGTCATGTTCACGGGGTCTGGATTGGCCGCAAGCTCTATCGCTCAGATCAGGTGCTGTGCGCTGCGGGCACCGAAAGCTCAAAGCTGTTGCGCGCGGTTGGGTACAATCTCCCGCAAGAAAGAATACGCGCAACCGTGGCACGAACGATCCCGGCCGCAAATCTCACCGTCAATCCATGCATTTCTCTGCCACTAACCGGCATTCGTCAGGATGCACGTGGAGCGTTCGTATTTTCAGTGGCGGGCGGCGAATATGACGTACGTCTCGATTCCTGGCGCACCATGCGTCAATACAAAGAAACACGTAAAAGCAATCCTGGCGCGGCCCGCATCAATTATCTAGGTCCCCTGCAAAAGTTTGCGCCCTCGCGACGAATTGCACCGATTGCTGACATTGCACCGACGAGCGAGGCGATTGAACCCGCATTTTATCGCGTCCGGCAAGCTCAAGATGAGATACGGCGCTTCCTACCGGTGATCGCTGATCTCGAAATTGAAGCGGTCTGGGCCGGCATCATCGACACACTTCCTGATGTAATCCCTGTTATGGGCCATGTGAATGGCGTCGATGGACTTCTCGTGGCGACGGGCTTTAGTGGACACGGCTTCGGGCTAGGGCCAATGGCTGGAAAAGTCATGGCAGAGCTCGCGGGAGGGTACTCGTCTTCAGTGGATATATCAGGCCTATCGCCAGGCCGGTTCTAACAATAATCGCTGGGTCCTAAACAGTGCAAAACCCACACAACACAATGAATTATCAACGACAAGGAGACGCTAAAATGGCTCAGAGAATTTTTTCCGGTGCCCCTTCGGAAGCAATCGCCGGATACGCCAAAGCGGTTATCGATGGAAGCACGATCTATGTTTCCGGCACCACTGGCCGCGATAAATCAACGGGCATGTTTCCTTCCGATGCAGCGCAACAGGCACGCAATGCTCTCGCCGATATTAACGATGTTCTCAAGAAAGCTGGTGCGAGCCTCGCTCATGCCGTTGCTAGCCGAGTTTACGTCACCGATCTCGAAGCCGCCGATGCTGTGACGCCCGTGCTTGGAGAGGTGTTCAAAGACATTCGGCCAACCAGTACATTTCTCATTTGCCAAATTCCTGCAAGTGGCGCAAAAGTCGAGATTGAGATTACAGCTTCAGTCGCAAAGTGAGGCACCTTTCCTACGGCCTCGCTAAACTACTAAGCGAGTTCCTCATCATAGATTCAAAGTCAAGAATAACAGTTGCAATCAAAAGGTGCTGCGCCACGTCTCAAAATGCCGTGAAAATGAACTGCAGAAATTGAGCTCTGACACAACAGCGCTGATTACTTAATGGACTTAAGGAAACTTCTCCAAAAAAGTTGCCGTTGGTCCAATGAAATACTTGAGGACGGCGTTATCTGCCGATAATCTGGGAATACTCATATGCCTAAAGAACCCGATCGTAGCCGGGCTACGCAATAGAATAGCCTCCATCGACTGGAATGACGGTCCCGTTCACATAGGAAGCTGAATTCGAAATCAGAAATGCTATAACTTTCCCGACCTCTTCCGGTGCTGCCCAGCGGTTGAGCGGAATCCGATCAATTATTTTCGGCGCGCGTGCCGGATCATTTTTGGCACGCGATGCCATGCGCGTATCGATCCAACCAGGAGCCACGGCATTCGCACGCACCCCCTCTTTTCCCGCCCGCGACTGCGAGAGAACGCGTTAAAGAGACAATACCTCCCTTGCTCGCGCCATATGCGGGTGAACCGGGCGTTCCAAAAATGCTCCACATGGAAGCAATATTGACAATTGATCCGCCCGTCTGTTCAAGTTTTGGCAACGCCATTGTGCAAATATTGAAGACGGATAGAAGATTTACATCAATAACGGCTGCAAAATCTTCTGCTGTCCACTCCCGATCATGACGCTGAATACCAGCACAGGTCACAATCCCGTGAAGCGAGGAAGTGCTCTCGACGAGATCATTGACGGCGCTGGAACATGAAACATCCAATTCCACGAAATCTAGCCCAGGAGGCAGCTCAGACTCCCGATCAAGGCCGGCCGCAATTACTTTATATCCGTCTTTCAGAAGAATTGTTGAGGTTGCCAGCCCAATTCCGGTGCCTCCTCCTGTGACAATAACTGTTCTCATGGCAGTCTCCGTTGGTTACCGGATGGACATTATGTCCATCCGGGTACGTCACCTCATTAACTTTGATCAGACAGCATCATGGTCCAGGATCAGGTCGCGTTCCTTGGTTTCAGGGGAAAGAAACGCACTGATAAGGGAGATTGCTGCCAGCAAAATGACGTAAATCGCGACCGGCCACCAACTGCCGTATCTCGCAACCAGAGCTGCGCAGATAAACGGCGCAAAGGCTCCACCTATCAGGCTTCCAATTTCTTTAGACGCCGTAACACCTGCAAGACGATAACGAGAACCAAACATCTCAGCCATCCATGGTGACTCGATGACATACATGCCCATGATCGAAACGCCGAACCCGAGCATAAAGGAAAGGGTTATCAGGATCGGATTACCGGTTGAGACCATTGCAAATGCAGGAACGGCAAACAGAATAAGAAGGCCTGTCAGACTCATATGCACAAGGCGCCGCCCGAACCGGTCACAGAGTTTGCCAACAACCGGAATGGTGAAGTAACAAAAGACAGAGGCGAGAACGAGTCCGAGCGTTCCTGTCGTTTTAGACGCGTTTGGAAGATTTGCGATGTAACCGATCAGAAAGACCTGAAAGATCATCGAAGGACCAACTTCACCGATGCGTAGACCCAGGCATCTCACGAAGGCACCTCGCCCGGGGCCGAATACGCCGCGGTATATTTCTTTAAGTGTCGCTTTCGACTGCCGTTCCGCAACCGTAGAGAAGGCTGGGCTTTCTTTGACGCCTCGACGAATGTAAAGCCCCCACATTGCAACAAACAGAGATGCTAAGAATGGTAGCCGCCATCCCCATGTTAGAAGCTGTTCTGACGGTAGCATGCTCACCGCGAGCCAGACGGTCGAAGCAATCAGGGTGCCGGTGTTCGAGCCTATACTCAAAAACGACCCAACAAAACCTCGTTGATTTCGTGGCGCGCTTTCGACCAGAAGGGTTGATGCGCTTGCAAGCTCAGCGCCCGCCCCGAAACCCTGAAGGACGCGAAGCAGAACGAGCAGCAACGGAGCCCAGATTCCAATATGGGCATAGGTTGGTAGCAGACCGATACAGAATGTAGAAATGCCCATCAGCAGAATTGTGATGTAGAGTATATATTTGCGTCCGATTTTATCGCCCAGGCCTCCGAGGATCAGGCCTCCGATGGGACGTGCGGCAAAGCCAACGGCATAGGTGGCGAGGCTTGCAATGAGTCCCACCGCAGGGTCGGATCCCGGGAAGAACAACTGATTGAATACGGTCGCTGCAGCGAGCCCGTATATTGCGAAGTCATAATATTCAAGCGCAGTTCCGATGACACTTGAAGCTGTTCCTTTTCCGTAGACAGCACTCCGTTCTTGCCGATCTGCGGCATCACGGCTTTCATTCGTAACACTCACCATGCCCGTTCCTCCCAAAATCAGGTTTTTTAGATAATCCAGCCAGCCTCAGGCTTAACCGGAGAAATCGATCAGTACTTTGTATGAGGTGTTCTTATCCGAGGCAGCTTCGAAGGCCTGCCCCGCATTTTTTAAGCCAAATTTAGACGTGACGAGCGGATCAACATCGACCGCACGGCTTCCAATCAATTCGACAGCGTTTTCGAACTCATCATCAAAGCGGAACGCCCCAACCAGCCGGAGCTCTTTAACGGTCAGCAGATTGCAAGCACTGGACGGATTGGCCGGAAACAGACCCACCTGCACAATCGTCGCGTTGCGGGCAGCCTTTTCAAGCGCCAGGTTCAAGCCGCCTTCATTACCGGAGCACTCAATCACAGCATCATAGTCGCCAGCGATCACTGCATTTCCACGCAGGTCGAAAACAACATCCGCTTTCAGACGTTCCCCCATCGCCAAAGCAAGGCTTGCAACATCTGCGACGTCAATGGTGCCTGCTCCGGCGTGTCGCGCAGCCAGCAGACATAGCGCTCCAACAGGCCCAAACCCGACAATAAGAACCCGTTTCCCAGCGATGTCCGGGATTTGCTTTACAGCGTGTAACGCTACCGCTAGCGGCTCGGCCAAGGCACCGAGGTGTATCGGTACTTTATTGCCCAGCTTAAAGGCTCTTTCAGCGCGACAATGGATGTATTGTGAGAAAGCACCCGGTTCAGGCGGATTTCGCATGGCACTTCCCATAAAGCGCATGTTCTCACAAAATCTCGTCTTTTTCTCCCGACAATATCTGCATTCACCGCATGGTTGAGATGGATTGATACAAACCGCATCTCCTATCGCCAGACCCGATACGCCTTGCCCCACCCGATCGATCGTCCCGACGACTTCATGCCCTAAGGTCATCGGTCCTGTCATTTTCACAGATCCGAACCCTCCATGACTGTAGTAATGGAGATCTGATCCACAAATACCGCCGAAACCCGTCCTGATCCGCACTTCGTCTGGTTGAAGTTCAGTCAAAGGATTTTCGCGCAGCGCAATAACGCCGGGACGCTCCAACAAAACTGAAATAGTTGACGCGCTCATTTTGCCAACAACCATTGATGTGCGGCTTCATTGTGAAAACGCCAGTTTCTCTTCGGACCAGCCATTACGCACAACTGATAAAGATCATAACCGTGACAGACAGCGACCGGATGATAACCGCGAGGGACAAGCGTCAGTGTCCCTTCTTCCAGCACCAGTGCCTGATCCAGGCTTCTGTCATCGGTGTATACGCGCTGGAATGCAAAGCCTTGGGGCGGATTGAAGCGGCTGTAGTAAGTTTCCTCCAATTGTGTTTCTGTCGGGAAATCATCGATGTCGTGCTTATGCGGCGGATAGCTCGACGTGTGTCCACCCGGCGTAATCAGCTCAATGACAAAGAGCGTGTCTGCGGCATCGTCCCCTTCGGCCAGAATATTGGTGACATACCGCGTATTTGCACCACAACCGCGAGTTTCTGTGATGAGATCTTCAGGTCGAAACTGACGAAGAGCTTTATTCCCGGCGATTGAAGGGGCAGAGCATATGGCAAGTTCCAGCTCTGTCGTTGCTTCAACACGCCACTTCGTGCCCTTCGGAAGATAGATTGCGTGCGGCAATCCATCGAAAGGCGACATGCGATCACCGAAGTTCCCTCTCGAAACTTCATTGATGAAAAGTTCGCCCTGTCCCTGGACAACAACCAGACACAGTTCGTTTGTGTCGTCGCGGCCTTGTGCCGCTCCGCCGCCCTTTAAACGCTCAATGCGAAAGCCAATATACTTCCATCCGGCAGTTTCCGGTGTAACGTCGATCGGGATATTGGTGTTGTTATTTGGCTTTATAAGCAGGTTTTCCATAGTCTTCACTCGTCTTTAATGCGTTGAAAGTCTGCAGCGGTCCGCTTTCAGCTGGTTTTCTGACGTTCGAGTGCGGCTTGCAGCTGCTCGATAAGGGACGAGCTTTGTTGTGCGAGCAGCCAGGTATCAGCACCTGCCGCTACAAAATCAGCTCCCTGATCGAAGAATTTCGTAGCAGCTGTCGCACCATAGCCCAGTACCCCCGCGCCGCAGGACTTTGCGCTGATACGATTTAATGCGTCACGAATAGCTTCAGCAACTTCAGGCACGCTCGCACCTTGGCCGGTAAAACCCATTGAGGCAGCAAGATCGCCGGGACCTATGAAAATCGCATCGACACCTTCAACTTCAGCGATTTCTTCAAGATTTGCGAGAGCTGTCGGGGTCTCGGCCTGGACAATCACACAGATATGTTCTTCCTCTGAAGCTAGATAAGAAGCTGCGTCACGACCATATCCTGTCGCGCGTACAACCCCGGAAATGCCACGCACTCCCTTCGGGGGATATCGTGTCCATGATACGGCCTGTCTTGCCTGTTCTGCTGTATCAATCATCGGAAACATGATCGATTTGGTGCCTATATCGAGAAGGCGCTTTGTAACGGTCTGACTGGCCTCCGGAGGACGAACAATCACTTCGCAGTCTTCTGCGACGGCACGTAGCTGTTCGAGAACTGTCGAAACTTCGTTCGGAGAATGTTCCATATCAATCAGTAGCCAGTCGGCCCCAGAGCGCGCAAGAATTTCCGCCGAGGCAGCATTGCCAAGACTGACCCACAAACCGATCTGCTGTCTGTCTTTCAACCTTGCCTTAAAGGTATTGGTTTTCATGGTTGTCTCCTCTGTACCAGTGTTTTCGCTCAGACAACCGGTGGTTAGTCGAGCGTCAGATTCTGGACAGTTCGCCCACCATCAGCGAACAGGCTCTGACCCGTGATGTAACTAGCAAGGTTGCTCAATAGAAAAGCAATTCCAGCAGCAATTTCCTCTGGCTCACCCACACGCTTCATGGGTGTGCGTCGAAGTACGGCCTCCAATGCTTTTGGCTTTTCTTTCTCAAGAGCATCAAGCAACGGTGTTCGAACCGTTCCCGGCGCCATAGCATTCACCCGGATGCCAAAAGGCGCGAGTTCGACTGCCATAACGCGCACCATCTGTGCCACCGCTCCTTTCGAAGTGGCATAGGCAGTGTGCGAGGGCGTTGCGATGACAGAATTGACGGATGACAACAATACAACCGAATAAGCGTCTGCGTGAGATCGCGGTGCCTTTGCCCAGATACGAGCAAGTCGTTGAACGATGCGAAAACTTCCCAATACATTGATCTGGAGAATTTCGGCGAACTCTGTGTCTTCAAGTTCCAGAAAATTATGATGCCGGTCAACACCCGCACTGGTCACAACACCGTCCGGGACACCGTGCTCCTCTATAAGCTGACTGATCATCTGGTCGACATCATTCGGCTCTTTTACGTCACAACGCAAAAAGCTGATCCCACGAGGCAGGGTAGATGAGGGAATGTTCCGATCAGATACCACAACTCGAGCCCCGCTCTCAGCGAGGAAGACCGCGGTTGCAAGACCAATTCCGCTTGCTCCGCCTGTGACCAAATAGAGTTTTTTGTCAAACTTCATGGGTTGCCCTCCGCACCAAAGCCGAAAAGTGCCTGTGCATTTGCCGAAAACAGCAATTTCTGACGATATGGATCCGGGACGATAGAGCGCGAAAGTTCGATCAGCAGGCCATCATCAGGTGCCGGCTGAAGGTTGGGATGCGGCCAGTTCGAAGCCCAAATAACGCGGTGGGGGAATGCATCAGCAACCGTGCGCGCCAGAACAGCGACGTCCTCATAATCCGGTGCCCCGGTTATAGAGGTTTCATAAATGCCTGAAAGCTTGATCCAGACATTTCCTGTTGCAAGCAGCGACATCAGCGATTTGAAGGCCGTATGGTCGGGGCCAACAGGTTTGAGAAATTTGCCGACATGATCAATGACGATTTTGCAGGGTATGCGCGAAATCACATCCATACGCTGTGGCAGTTCTCGACCATCGAGTTGTAAATGCATTTGCCAGCCGCGCGCTGCGAGCCTTTCCCCAAGATCAGGGAGGTCACTCCACTCGTAAATGCCACCGTGAAGCATGAAGGCACGCAAGCCGACAATCCCTTGAGATCCCAGGTCATCCAGCAGTGCTTCGCTGGCCTTCACATTGACGACAGCTATACCGCGTGCGCTATTTCCAAGTGTACGTAACCCAGATAGCATGACTGAATTATCAGTCCCATACAGCATAGACTGAACGAGCACGACGCTCTCGATACCGAGTTTACGCATGACATGTTGGTAGTCGTCGACAGTTGCCCGCGGTACCGTAAAAGGAGCATCACCTTTATGAACACCTTCAGCATAGATATGCATGTGCGCGTCAACAGCCTCGGCAGGCAGCAAGGAAGCTTCAGAAATCATTCGGCAGCCGTCCCGGATATGCGACGATTGAGATCGCTTCGCTTCAAGAAATCTTCCGAGAGCCCCATGCCCAGTCCCGGATTTGAGGACGGGCTGATGAAGCCGTTCTCGACAACCGGGACACTATCAACGATTTCCGCATAAAAGCCCTGAGTGTGGGCGCGAACAGTTTCACAAATCAGACCGTTTGTACTCGCCGCAAGCAAGTGAACATTGGCACCCAGTGTCACCGGCCCGGTACAATCATGCGGCGCAATAACCCGGTCAAAAGCATCTGCAAGATGCATAACCTTAAGCGCTTCACTCAGGCCCCCGATCCATGCCACATCGAAATTGGCCACGTCGACTGCCCTGCGGGAAAAGACCTCACGATACCAGACTGACGTACCGAAATTCTCACTTCCGGCCACGCGTCCACCGACCTTTGAACGATAGATCGCGAGATCATCGAAATTCTGCATCCAGATCGGTTCTTCGTGCCAGTAAATATTGTAGTCCTTCAGGGCATCAGCAATCTCGAGGGCAACAGGCAGCTTCCACAGGCCGTGGTACTCGATCATGATATCCATTTTATCACCGACCGAATTTCTGATCTGTTCGATTGGCCAGAGCGCTTTACGCATTTCAGACGCTGAGATTTCATTACCGCGATTGCGCAGAGCGAATGGATCGAACGGCCAGATTTTCATTGCCGTGATGCCTTCGGCAAGCAATTCCTCTGCAAGACGCGCGGGTTCAAAGACCTGCAAAAGCAGATCGTCGTGCCGTTCTATTTTCTGAGGTGTCGGATCATCGCGGCTGATCAGCTCAGTATTGTATCCCGCCCGTACCCGGTTGTTATAGCGGGCTCCCGCGCAGGTATTATAAACCTTGATCTTGTCCTGCACCATTCCGCCGATCAGCTGATAAACAGGCTGATTTTGTATTTTACCAAACAGATCCCAGAGCGCGAGATCTACAGCTGAATTGCCCGAAACCTCGACGCTTCGGGAAGGAAAGCCATTAAAATGATTTCCGATTCTGCGAGATATCTCATGCATCAGAGCAGCGCGACGCGTCGGATCCTTGCCTATCAAAGCTGGCGCTGCCGTCGAATGAATGTATGCGATCACAGCATCAGGGTTACGGAAGGTTTCACCCAGTCCAACCAGACCTTCATCTGTATGCAATCTCACCCACACGAGATTACTAGCTTCCTGCATCTGAAGCGTTTCAACGCCAATAATTTTCATAGGGTCCTCCACCTGATTGGCAGAGAACAGCGCATTCGCAATTAAGTTGTCAATATAGAATATAATCAACCAAAGGCAATGTCCCTCAATATCCTGTTTTTATTGTATTTATTTTTTTTGACAACGCCCTTAATATTTACTACTATTTACAAATTGGAGGAGAAATGAGTACGCCACTTGTAGAACTTACAGTCCAGAAGCTTCGCGAATACGTGAACATTGCAAAGCTCACAAGCGATTATCGACTGCCCGCAGAAACCGTCTTAGCCAATGAACTGGGAGTGTCACGGCCGGTTTTGCGCGACGCGCTTTCCATTCTTAAAAGCGAGGGCATAATTGAGGCGCGCCGGGGCTCGGGTAATTTTGCCAAACCAGAGCCTTCTGCACAGTCGGACTTCTCGCGTCCAAGAAATATGAATGATCTGGAAAGTTGTCTGCGATTTCGAGTCGTTATTGAATGCTCAGCCGCCGAGGAAGCAGCCAAAAGACGGAACGACAAGGATATTGCCCTAATTGCCGCTACGATAGACGCGATGCAAAACGGCGGGCAATCAGCGCAAACCGTTGCCGAGAACGATCTCGACTTTCATCTGGCAATCGCCCGCGCGACGAAGAACCCATATTATGCAATGACGCTGCAGTTTCTTCGACCTGACATCCTTTTTGGGCTTGAACTCGGACGACAGTTGCGCTCAGTCCCTACAAACGTTACCTCAAAGCGCGTGAAAGAAGAACATCTTCTGATTTTCGAAGCAATCCGCCTTGGCGAAACGACGCAAGCAAATTCAAGCATGCGACAGCATCTAATATCAGGCATTGAACGGCTATTTGGCAGAAGAAGTTGGTAACTTCAACATGGGCAAAGGGGCCCGATTTTCTGTTTGCTTTTCCTGGAAGTGAAAGTGGATCTTTTGACGAAGTTCCTAGTTTGATTGTGAGACAGGTATTTGAGGTGCAGAAAATGGGAACGGGCGCGGACTGACCGATGTTGAACGCCATACGGCGAAAGCGGGAGTTCAACATAAGGAGAATCGGCTCTAGTTTGGACCATTCCTGCCATCAATTTCGAGCGGCACTTTCGAAATGGCTTTTTGCGCGCTTCGCGAGAGTGCCGCTGCCTGGAGGGTGTTTGAAAAGGTCCCCTCGGTAATACGAATTTTCTAGATCAGAAAACACCAAAATGAGAATACCAGCCAGTCCCCTTTGTAGATGCGCGAGATCGAAGTTAGCAATCATTGTGAGTTTTACAGGATCGCCACCTCTCAGTTGAATTATGACTGTAGCTGCATCTTGCATCAAAGATTAGTATATCTTTTATAAATTAGATGTTTAGACTGAACCGATCGATCCTGCCCAAGGCGGTGGAGACAGCGCAGAAGTGGAGCGCAACGCCCTCCTCGCCTAGGTCGGCGACAACAAATCTGCGGGCAGTCTCGGCGTTGGTCATCGTTTCGATTGTGGTGAAGGTTTTTGATGCGACGATGAACAGCGTTGTTGCAGGATTGACCTTTGAGAGAGCGCCGGTGATATCGGCGCTGTCGACATTCTAAACGAAATGAAGGCGCGGTCCGTCGTAGTAGGGTGCGAGCCCCAGTGTTGTCATTGCCGGGCCGAGATCGGCGTGCGGATAAGCACACTCTCGACCTAATGGGCGACTAGAACCCCATCGGCTTTATAATCGTCGGCAATGCTTCCGCACAGCGACAAGCAGCGCCTGCCTATCCTTTGTTATGTTTATGCGTTCTCCCGCGAACATGCGATCACGGCGATCCTCGATCCGTTTGGCGTTGGCGAAGGGCATCAAATACCTCAGATCATCCCGCGACAAAGCTTCGAATAAGCAAAGACAAGATCTTCATGATTTAGCGAAAAATCATCAGAGCGCGCGCTATCGCCATCGAAAAGCGTGCGTATTCCAACCGCGACTGCAGCTGTACCTCGATCATACAATTCGTCTTCAATCGATTTCAGAACGAAGCGAAACTTCTGACATCACCTCTCTCCTCATGAACGATTAATTGGCGTACCGCATACCGCACGGCCAACGCCATCAACAATGGGAGTCCGCGCGCCTTCGTCAAACCTCAGCACATCGTAACTGGATTAGGATCTACCGACGAGTTTCGATGCCTCGGCGACGACACGACCGGCTGTGATACCAAAATGGGAATAAAGCTCCGATGCCGGGCCAGATGCGCCAAACGTTTCCATTCCGATGAAGATATCTGTCGGAGTGAGGAAGCGGTCCCAGGACATTCCCACAGCCGCCTCGATCGCCACACGCGGTGTGGTTCCAAGAACTTCGTTGCGGTAAGCTTCGTCCTGCTCCAGGAAAAGTTCGTGGCTCGGCATGGAGACAACCGCCGCTGCGACACCCCTCGTATGCAAGGTTTCTGCAGCCTTTACTGCGATTTCAAGCTCGGAACCGCTCGCGAGTAAAGTGACATCCCGGTCACCTGCCACGTCCTTCAAGATATAGCCTCCTTTGCACGAGAGGTTTTTTTCGACGGAGCCGGTTCGCAAAAGGGGCAAATTCTGGCGCGAGAGCGAAAGAACGGATGGACGGAACTGATTGATAGCGATCTCCCAGACTTCGGCCGTCTCGATCGCATCGGCTGGACGAAATACCAGCAATCCCGGCGTCGCGCGCAGCATGGTCAAATGCTCTATCGGCTGATGTGTCGGTCCGTCCTCTCCAAGGCCGATCGAATCGTGTGTAAGCACATAGATCACGCGCAATCCCATCAACGCCGAAAGCCGCATAGCGCCGCGCATATAGTCAGAGAAGACGAGGAACGTACCGCCGTAAGGAATGAAGCCGCCATGAAGCGCCAATCCGTTCATCACCGCAGCCATGCCGTGTTCGCGAATTCCATAGCGGATGTACCGGCCCGCGTAGCTGTCCGCCTGCACGTCGCTCATATCCTTGGTCAGGGTGAAGACGGAGTGCGTCAGATCGGCCGAACCGCCGACGGTGAGCTCCGTCGCCTCGTTGATCAATCCAAGCACATCTTCCGAAGCCTTGCGGGTGGCAATCTTCGGTGCATTGCTAAGTAGCTTTTGACGATATCGCTCCATCGAACCGGCAAAATCGCCCGGCAGATCACCGCGGATCGATGCGTCGAATGCGGCTCGCTTCGTCGACCCCTCAAGGCGCAACGCCCATTCTCTACGCGTTGTCCTGCCGCGTTCTGCAACAGTGAGCCAGTAACTGCGCACGCTATCAGGAACTAAGAATGGCTCAGAACTCCAGCCGAGGTTCTCACGGGTCGCAGCGATTTCCTGTTCGCCAAGAGGCGCGCCGTGCGACTTCTCAGAACCGGCAAGTTTTGGTGAACCGTAACCGATCACCGTCTTGCACGCGATCAATGTAGGCCTATCGGACGACCGCGCTGCCTCGATCGCCTGACGGATCGCCACCTGATCGTGGCCATCGACACGCGTCGCATTCCAGCCGGAGGCCTGTACACGCTTGACCTGATCGGTAGACGTCGCCAGTGCGGTCCGGCCGTCGATCGATATACCGTTGTCATCGAACAGGACGATCAGTTTGCCGAGCTTGAGATGACCGGCGAGATCAATGGCTTCCTGGCTGATACCCTCCATGAGGCAACCGTCGCCACAGAAAACATAGGTGTAGTGGTCAACGAGCTCGTCGCCAAAGCGTGCATTTTGCATGCGCTCCGCAAGCGCCATGCCAATGGCTGTGGTCAGACCCTGTCCAAGCGGTCCCGTCGTCGTCTCGATTCCGAGCGCATGGCCATATTCAGGGTGACCTGCCGTCTTGGATCCGAGGCGCCGGAATGACTGTACCTGCTCCATAGTCATATCTTCGTAGCCTAGCAGGTGATGCAGGGCGTATAGCAGCATCGATCCATGCCCGTTCGAAAGAACGAACCTGTCGCGATCCGGCCAATCCGGGGCTGCAGGGTCAATGTTGATGAACTGTGAAAACAGCACGGCGGCAACATCCGC
This sequence comes from Brucella pseudogrignonensis, assembly GCF_002252525.1. Taxonomy (GTDB): domain Bacteria; phylum Pseudomonadota; class Alphaproteobacteria; order Rhizobiales; family Rhizobiaceae; genus Brucella; species Brucella pseudogrignonensis. The sequence continues at coordinate 37,658 of NZ_NNRM01000001.1, read as the reverse complement.
CATTCCCATCGGCATCCCCGGATGACCGGAGTTCGCTTTCTGGACTGCGTCAATGGCGAGAAAGCGCAGAGCATTCGCCATGTCCGTGCCGCGATCGTCACGCGTGGTTGTCGAGCGCACGTTGAGCGAAGAGAGATTTTTCATTCCGTGGATCCTGTTCGTTGGCGAAGCGGTTGTCGCGACGGGCATGCCGGTATCGTCGAGTCTGCGAACGCAGTCGCACGCCCGCCATCGCACCGCTCTCAAGCGATCAATGAATGGACCGATGACCTGCTGCGGGTGATGCCAAGAGTCACCAGCATGCGGATCATCTCGCCTGCTGGTCGGAGAGCCGAGTGGCACAAAGCCAGCTCAGTCCCGCTTCGGTCGAGGCAGCAGGGATGTATTCGCACCCCAGCCTCCCGTGGTAGCCTGCATTTATCAGCGAGCGGCCAATTGCAGCGAAGTCGAGTGTCGCTGAGCCCGGCTCATGGCGACCTGGGAAATCGGCAATATGAACGTGGGCAATGAGTTCTGCGTGCTTCGCGATCTGGTGATGGACATCAAGTCCGGCACTGACGGTGTGAAACACGTCGAGGAGAAGGCCGAGATTATCTCCGCCCGCTTCAGCAATCGCATGGGCGGCCTGGTCCGGTGTCGAGATAAAATAGTCCGGGACAGCGCCTGCACTCATCGGCTCGACGATAACGCGAACGCCCCGCTTCTTTGCCTCCTGAGCCGCATAGGCAAGATTCTCGACATAGCAGTCCCAGTAGATATGGCTGCGTCTATCCGGAGGCAGCACACCGGCCATGGCATGGACCATCGAAACATTGATGACCTCTGCATAGTCGAGCGCGTCTGCTACATTGCGGCGGAACTCATCACGCCGGGCCGGAAAGATGCCAATACCCTTTTCGCCTTTGTTCGCATCGCCGGAATACAGACCGAACTGTGTATAGAGTAGCCCTGCTGATTTCAGCCATTTTGCCATCTCTTCCGCCGGAACGGCATATGGCGCTGGGTACTCCACGGCATCAAAACCAGCATGCGCGGCCGCCGCAGCACGCTCGGAGAGCGGCAATTCGGTAAAGAGATAACCGATATGGGCGCTATAGGGAAATGTCGACATCGTTTTCTGCACTTCTTCCTGATCGATCCAGCGGCAAAAGCAGTCTTGGCCAGACATCGGTGATGTGGGCGACGCCCGGCCTTTGCCTGTTCAAGTCATCTGCCGGCCACGTTCCATCCGCGGCCATGATCACCGAAACCTTCGCAGCCATTAGCCGTGATGGCGACAGTGTCCTCAAGCTTGATAAAGCCGCGCTCGGTATGATGGAGCTCTGTCTCGATGGAGATGACCATTCCGGCCTCGAGAGGCTTTTCGCGATTATGAGCGGTGTATTGCGGGAAGGCAGTGCTCATGAGCCACGGAGCCTCATGACTGACGATGCCCATGCCATGTGCTGAGAAGAACATCTTGTTGCTGGCCGAGCATTGCGCCAGGGCCGCGTTGGCATTCTCGAAGATCTCCGCTCCGATCGTGCCGGCCTTGAGGTTTTTGCGCGCCGTCTGCTGGACAAGTTCGACCTGACCAAGCAAATCGACGAGTTCCGAGTCTGGTTCTTTCGTGTAGGCCATACGGCATACGTCACCGATATAGCCTTTGTAGTTGCCGCCGGAGTCTAGAGCCAGTGTTTCACCGTCTTCCCAGATTTTGTCATAAGGAGCACGGTTGAAGGCTGTACCGACGTTGGTTAGCGCATATTCGAATTTCAGGCCGCGGGCCGTTTCTTCCTGGCGCAGTGCCTCGAAGAGAGTGATCTTGCTGGTGCCTGGTCCGTGTTTCGAGATCACGGCGAGCATAGAGTCGACAACCTTTTCGGACGCTTCTTTAAGAATCCTAAGCTCGGCAGACGATTTTAGTGCACGCAGATACTCTAGCGTGTAAGTCGCATCTACCAACTCTACCTCGGGAAGCTCTTCTTCCAAAACCCGGAATGCGTCGATCGGCAGAAAACCTACTTCGATGCCGACCCGGCCCTTGGCGCCCTTGACTTGTTTCAGCAGATCAGCTGCGGCCTTGGCATAACCGGTGCTGACCTGGTTTTTGAGGTTGAGATTATGGACCCAGAAACTGCCAAGCTGTTTTTCATAGCGCTCCATTGGCGCGCCGACATAACCCGAATCCAGCGGCCTTCCCTTCACATATACGAAGAACGGCAGATAGCGGCTGAGGCCATGGGCATCCATATAATCATAGAAGAAGAAGCGATAGCCGCCAAGCAGGTACTGGATGCTGTGCTTTGTGTTGACGACAAGGGCGTCGAGCTTTGCCTCCTCCATAAGCCGATCCAGACGATCGGTATCGAAGGGCGGCTTGCCCAGTTTCGAGGTATCTTCGACCGGATTTCCTTCCGAATAGGCGAAGCTCATGGCGTGATCCTTTCAATTCGATAGCTTTTTGAGTAGCCCACTTCCGTGCAACTCGCCCGGACGTGGAAAGTGCGATTATGGCTTCTGGGTGGCTGTTGGCGTTAGAATGTGGCGGCGGGTTGACCGAGCTGCGGAGCGCTTTCCGCTGGCTTCACATCCTCTGGTTTTTCGCCACTATCAAGGATCGCTTGTGCCCTTTCATTGTCGACAGCACCGACCCAGCGACCGACGACCAGCGTGGCAATAATGTTGCTGGTCAGGTTGGTCGCCGCGCGGATCTCCGCCATGAAACGGTCAACGCCAACCAGAAGGGCAAGGCCTGCCACCGGGAGCACGCCAATCGCCGGCATAGTTGCAGCCAAGGCGATGAATCCACCACCGGTCACGCCTGCCGCACCCTTCGAGGTAAACAGCATAATCAGAAGGATGGTCAGCTGGTGCCACAAAGTAAGCTCGGTGTTGGTCGCATGCGCGATGAACAGGGTGGCCATTGTCATATAGATGGCAGTGCCATCCATATTGAATGAAAAGCCGGTCGGCATCACCAGGCCGATTACTTCCTTGCGCACACCGAGATGCTCAAGCTTCGCCATCGAGCGCGGAATCATCGTCTCTGCTGATGTCGCGGCGAACACGATCAGGATTTCGTCCTTGAAGTAGGACAGGACCTTCCACAGACTGAACCCGGCAATGCGCAAGAATGCCCCGAGCACGATAACGACAAACAGGATGCTGACAATATATACCGCAAGCACGAGTTGTCCTAATTCGAGCAGCGAGCCGATGCCGTATTTGCCAATGGTGAAGGCCATTGCACCTGCCGCACCGAGCGGCGCGAAGCGCATGATGATGTTGACCATACCAAAGAGCGCATAGGATGCGGTCTCAAGCAGACCGATGAGCGGCTTTGCCTTGTCACCAATCTTGCAAAGTGCAAGCCCGAAGAGCACAGCGACAAACAGGACCGGCAGGATCTCTCCGCTTACGAATGGCGACAGAAATGTCTGCGGTATGATGTTGATGAAGAAATCAACGAGCGTAACATCATGGGACTTTTGGACGAAGGTCGAAACGGCGCCCGCGTCGAGCGTTGCGGGATTGGCGTTGATGCCGCGGCCGACAGGCCAGATGTTGCCGATCGCTAATCCGATCAAAAGCGCAATCGTGGAGGCCACCTCGAAATAGATAATCGCCTTGACGCCGATGCTGGCGACTTTGCGCATGTCTCCGATCGTGGCGATGCCGACGACGATCGTCAGGAAAATGATCGGCGTCACGATTGCTTTAATCGCGCGGATGAACACGTCGCCGAGCGGTTTCATCGCCACCGCAATCTGCGGCTCGAAGTAACCGATCGTCGTGCCAATCAAAACGCCTATAATGACCTGGACATAAAGTTTGCTCAGCCAGTGCAGGACAATACTCTTCCGCGCTTCACCATCTGAGTTTGTTGAATGCAGTTCACGTGCCATGTTCTCCTCCCAGGAATCGATAGCCTCTATTCGAAGCGCACGGGGCCGGCATTCTCCATCCCAACCGGCCCCGTACTTTCCTTCTGGTCCGATTATTCGGCGGCCTGTGCGACGGCCTCCGATCGCTTGTTTTTCACCACCACCTTGATCGCGTCCTCGACACGATCCTTGGCGTAGCGAAGCGCCTCGGGAAGATTCTCCATGTCGAAGGTGTGCGTGTGGATGATCCGTGCATCGAAACGCTTCTGCCGCATGAAAGCCTCGGCTCGGTGGGTCGCTGACTTGCCTTCTCCACGAATGCCGTAGAGGTAAATGTTGTTGCGAACCAGGTAAGCGACGTCGATCGGGACCTCTTCGCTGGGGAAGGCGGCAAGGCAGATCTTGCCGCCGCGGTTCAGCATGCGTGCTGCCTCATTAACGGCGTTCGGCGCCCCGGAACATTCGACAACATAATCGACGCCCTTACCGTCGGTAAGACGGCGAACCGCTTCGACGGCATCTTCCTTGCGAACGTTGATGACGTGATCTGCTCCGAGCTGCTTGCCGATCTCTAGCCGGTTGTCGCGGGTACCGGTCAGGATCACCGGCTGCGCACCGAGCGCCTTGGCCACCGCCGCGCCGAGAAGTCCGATCGGGCCCGGGCCACTGACGACAACTGATTCACCTGCAACGAGGCCGCCAAGTTCGGTCAGGCCATACATCGAGGTGCCAGCGGTGACGACCAACGTCGCTTCCTCATCGCTCATGGAATCATCGACGTGAATCAGCGTGTTGACGCTGTTGACCTGGTATTCGCAAAACCCGCCGTCCGTGGTGAAGCCGTTGGCACGGTGGCCCTTGTCCACGTCGCCATAGTTCTTGCCGTAGTTGTGGCACGAGGTGTACATACCCTGACGGCAACGCTTGCACTGTCCGCAGCCGGCATGAATCTCCACCGTGACACGGTCGCCGATGCGAAATTCGTCGACACCGGGCCCAAGCGCCACGACCGTTCCCATGTATTCGTGGCCCGGTGTGAAGTTCTTGTTGAACGGTAGCCCGCCCTGGATCTGAGCCGGCGGGCCGTGAGCGATGATTTCAAGATCGGTCGCGCAGATGGCAACCGCGTCAATCCGCACCAGGACCTCGGCCTTCTTCGGCGTGGGAACCGTCTTTTCGACGAGAGTCAACTGGCCGGGATCGCCCAGCACCCATGCATTCATCTTTTCGGGAACCGGAAAGTCGGGGTGCGTTTTGACGTTTTCTGCTTGCGACATACTTCTCCTCCTTTGGGAAATATTGCTGAGTTGACCAATATGATACTGGGCATCCAGACGAATAAACTTCGATGTACCTTCGGAAAACCGCTGTATGCTCTATATCGGAGACGTTGTTTTCTTAAGCACCCGGTTTGTATCTAGAACAATCCTCCTACGGCCTGTAATCGTCAATCAAACAGACCACTCTTTCCCTATGTGAAAATCACGCCGCGGAAACGTCGGCTTGTCCAGCGCTAGCATAAGCCAAGACAGCGTCCACCTCATCGCGGGAACCAAAAACAAAGGGGGCCCGCACATGTAGGCTCGGAGGATCGATTTCGAGCATTCGCCGACGGCCATCGGTAGCCGCCCCACCTGCCTGTTCGATGCAGAACGCAATCGGATTCGTCTCATAAACCTGTCGAAGACGGCCACCCCTGTAGCCTTCGCGCCTATCACCGGGATAGAGAAACACTCCACCGCGCCGTAGGATCCGGTAGGTATCGGCAACGAGCGATCCTGCATAACGCATGCCGAAATCCCTTCCGCGTGGCCCATCCATACCGGCCTCAGTGTCCTCGATGTAATGCCGGATTCCCTCAGCCCAATGACGACGATTCGACGCGTTGATTGAGTACTCCGATGTCTCCACCGGAATCTGATGTCTATCCCCCATCAAGGAAAACCCCCTTTCTTCCCCTTGGTGGATAAAGGTTTGGGTACCGAACCCGATGGTGAGCACGAGAAGCAATTGCGCACCATAGATGAAGAAACCCGCGGCGAGTTGATTAACGCCCGGCTGCTCGAATGCCGAGCAGGGGTCTGTACTGTCGCCTGCTTTCAAAGGCAGTAACGAGAAGATTGTGCCGACGGAGATGTTCGTTTCGATGTTGGATGAGCCATCCAGCGGATCAATAGCCAGTGCCAGCTTTCCAAGACCACCAAGGTCGATTGGCTCCGCCCGCTCTTCGGTTCCGTAGACCCGCACTGGCGATTGAATTGCCGCAGCGCGGAACGCGTCGTCGGCGAAGACATCAAGAGGCTTTTGCACCTCGCCGCTAGGATTGGATGCTTGATCATTTACAGGGCGCAATTCCGGAACCCGGCATGTAGCGATTGCTCGATGGACCGCCACTGCAGCAGTCGATAGGCGCAGCACGGTTTGCCCGACTTCACGTAGTAGTGCCGAAGAAGCGCACTTGTCGAGGTAGTCTGCGAGAGAATAGGTCATACGAAAATCCCTTGCGTTGAAGTTACGAAGAGGGCTCACTCAGGCTCGTGCCAGGTGCGACCATCACGCTCGATCAGCGCAATGGCGCTGGACGGCCCCCAGGTGCCGGAAGTATAGCCCTGGACCTTCTGTTCGGTTTCCTGCCAGGCGGCGAGGATCGGATCGATCCATTCCCAGGCTGCTTCCACTTCATCGCGACGCATGAATAGGGACTGGTCGCGACGGATCACGTCCATCAACAGGCGTTCGTAAGCGTCCGGGTGTCGGACGTTGAACTGTTCGGCGAAGCTCATGTCGAGCGACACTTGCCTTAGCCTCATGCCGCCCGGACCCGGGTCCTTGATCATAAGCCATTGCTTGACGCCCTCGCCGGGTTGCAGGCGCAAGACCAGACGGTTTTGCGAGATATGGCCACTCGACGCATCGAAAATCGATAGCGGAATGGGTTTGAAGGTGACGACTATTTCGGAAGCGCGGGTCGGCATGCGCTTTCCGGTGCGAAGATAGAAGGGCACGCCCGCCCATCGCCAGTTGTTAACCTCGGCCTTCAGCGCGACGAAGGTTTCCGTATCGCTCCCAGGCCCGCCGAGGTCATCGAGATAAGCTTGAACCGCGCCACCGTCGCCTGCACCTGCCCGGTACTGACCGCGAACCGTCATGTGTCCGACATTCACAGCAGTTATAGGCTTAAGCGCTCGCAGCACCTTCAGCTTCTCGTCACGGATGGCGTCAGCCTTGAATGTCGACGGCGGTTCGAGCGCCACGAGCGCAAGAAGCTGCAGGAGATGGTTCTGTACCATGTCGCGCAGTGCGCCCGCCGTGTCATAGTATCCGGCCCGACTGCCGAGACCGACGCTTTCAGCAACAGTGATCTGGACATGGTCAATAAAGGACGAGTTCCATACCGGATCGTAAAGCGTGTTGGCAAAGCGTAGCGCCATCAGATTTTGCACTGTTTCCTTACCGAGATAGTGATCGATCCGGAAAACCTGATCTTCGTTGAAGTGGCGTGCGATCTCCGCATTCAGGTCCCGCGCCGATGTGAGGTCGCGACCTATCGGCTTCTCGATCACCAACCGTGTTCTGGTGTTGATGAGGCCTAAAGACTTGAGCTTGGCGGCAATGGCCCCGAAAATAGACGGAGCGACCGCGAGATAGAAGGCGCGGATCCGATCAGAGCCCCCTTTCTCGAGAAATGCTTTCAGTTCCTTCCAGCCATTCGCGCCGGTCGCATCGACGCTGATGTAGGACAGTCGTGAAAGAAAGCGTTCGAGCACATTGCCGCTGAGGTCTGCGGGCGCCACATGCGCCTGCAAGGCTTTGCGCGCGAATTCGCGGTAGTCATCATCCGTGCGCGCAGTACGGGAGACACCGACGATTCGCGCGCCGTCTGGCAGGTTGTTGTCGCGATCACGATGAAAAAGTGCCGGCAGAAGCTTGCGTTCGGCAAGATCTCCGCCCCCTCCGAATATGACATAGTCGAAAAGGTCGACTGTAGTGTTGAGACTGCTCATTCTTCCGCTCTCTCAGACTGCCGGCCATTGATGATGGAAAACACCTTCGGCATCGAGGCGTCGGAACGTATGGGCGCCGAAAAGATCACGTTGCCCCTGGATGAGATTTGCCGATCCCCGTGCCCGACGATAATCATCGAAATAGGCGAGCGATGCCGAAAGCGCCGGGACAGGGATGCCCGCCTTCACGGCCTTTGCAACTACACTACGAAGTGCTTGCTGGCCTTCGCTCACACGCTTAATAAAGGACGGCTGCTGGAGGAGGTTGACGACTTCATTGCTCGTCTCATAGGCCTCGGTGATATCCTTGAGGAAGACCGACCGAATGATGCAGCCAGCGCGCCAGATCCGGGCGATCTCGCCCAGCGGCAGATTCCATGAATACTCACGCGATGCGGCCGACATGATCGCATAACCCTGAGCGTAGGCGATGATCTTTGCCGTTTCCAGTGCCGCCTCAAGCTCATCAAGGCTCGTTTCATCAACAACGAAGGCATCAGTAGCAAGGGCCATGTTCGAATAGAATCTGCTGGTCGCGAGCCTCTCCGAGCGCAGGGATGACAGGCTTCGTGCCGAAACCGCGGCTTCAAGCGTCGTAGCGCCAATGCCCAGTTTCTGCGCCTCGATAACCGACCAACGGCCGGTTCCCTTCTGGCCTGCTTCATCAACTATGACATCGACCAACGGCTTGCCGGTCTGAGTATCCGGCTCAGCGAGAACCGTTGCGCTGATCTCGATCAGGTAGGACGACAAACCCCGTTTGTTCCAATCTCGAAAGACGGTCGACATTTGCGAGGCGGAAAGGTTCATGCCATCACGCATGATACTGTAGATCTCGGCAATCATCTGCATGTCGGCATATTCGATGCCGTTATGGATCGTCTTGACGAAATGTCCGGCGCCATCGGGACCCAGCCAGGCAACGCAGGGGCTGCCATCATACTTCGCAGAAATCGGCTCCAGCAGAGGTTTAAGTCTGGCCCAGACACGCTGATCACCACCAACCATGATCGACGGGCCATGGCGGGCACCAAGCTCGCCGCCGGACACACCCATCCCCACAAAATGGAAACCACGATCATCCCATTTGCGATTGCGGGAGACGGTATCATTGAAGTCGGTATTGCCAGCGTCGATGACTATGTCACCTTCATCCAGCAACGGCGCAAGCATCTCAATTTGATCATCCACTGCAACGCCTGCGTTGACCATCAGCACGATCACGCGCGGAGAACGCAGAGAGGCAACGAAGGCTTCCAGAGAGCTTTGAGGATAGAGGCGATCGGCAAACTTCGGATTATCCGCGCGCAGTTTTTCAGCCTTACTAGCTGTTCGATTGAAGAGCGCTACCTCAGAACCTTTTTCGGCAAAATTGAGCGCGAGCATGGCACCCATCGTTCCGAGACCAATAACACCCAAGTCTGCTATTTTTTTTGTCATAACTTCCTCTTTATTGATAGATTGCGTTCCACCATCAATACATTGGAAGTTTTTTCACGTCTCTTTCTTGTTTTTTTATTTAACATTGTGAAAATTGATATATTAATAAACTGATCGATACGCCATTTTTTGTTATTTTTACATTAATATACTCAGGGGGACGGTTGAACATTCTCAATCCACCCCCATCCACTAGAGGCCAACCTCGACCAGGGTGGATCGACCGCAAATCAGTCACTACTAACCAAGGTCATGCAGCTGCGAGCTGCAGCTCCTTCTGGATCATGTGGCGCAACGTGCCAAGATCCTTGGCGAAAGCACGGATGCCTTCGGCGAGCTTTTCCGTCGCCATCGCATCTTCGTTCATCATCCAGCGGAATGTCTTCTCGTCGACAGAGATCCTCACCGCCGGCTCGACTGTCTCCGGCAAGAGCTTGCGCTCCAGCTTGCCCTGATCGTTTGACAGTTCGTCGAGCAGGTTAGGAGCGATCGTCAGGCGATCGCAACCGGCCAGCGCCTCGATTTCGCCGGCGCTGCGGAAGGAGGCCCCCATGACGATCGTCTTGATATCGTTGGCTTTGTAGTAGGTGTAGATGTCGCGGACGGACTGCACACCTGGATCCTCATTAGGAGTGTATTCCTTGCCGGTCGATTTCTTGTACCAGTCGAGAATGCGGCCCACGAAAGGCGAAATCAGAAAGACCTTTGCATCGGCACAAGCAACGGCCTGAACCTTCGAGAAGAGAAGGGTCAGGTTGCAGTCAATGCCTTCCTTTTGCAGCACTTCGGCGGCGCGTATGCCCTCCCACGTCGAGGCAAGCTTGATAAGGATCCGATCCTTGTCGATACCGCGCTCCTTGTATGCGGCGATGATCAACCGTGCCTTGGCAAGCGATGCTTCGGTATCGAAGGACAGGTCGGCGTCGACTTCCGTCGACACTCGGCCTGGCACGAGCTCCACGAGCGCAGCGCCGACAGAAATGGCCAGACGGTCGGCAACGGCAGCCGAAACGGCTTCGGGGCTGCCGCCTTGTTTCCTTCCCCAGGCAACGCCTTCCTTGACGGCCTCTGCAAACATCGGCGTGCCGAGAGCCTTCAGGACAATGCTCGGGTTCGTGGTGCAATCGACCGGCTTCAGCCGTGCAACCGCTTCGATATCGCCGGTGTCGGCAACCACCGTGGTGATGTCGCGGAGCTGATCAAGTTTGGATTTCATGGCGATACCCTTTCAAGTGCGGATCGACTGTGACCTCGTCCGCCTGAGCTAAGTTGAAATGTTGAAATCATAGCCGCGCGCACGCCGGTTTGCGCCGCCCAGGCACATTAGAAACGTCTTGGCGACCCTACACGAAACAGCCAGCCGGCATCCGCCCCGACAAGTCTCGAGCACATTCGACGACCGTGCGAGCGATATGCTTTCGATATTCGTCGCTCGCACGTTTTCGCGGTATTGTAGCACCAATCGAACATACAACTGCGCCGGACTTGTCGCGAACGACGGCCCCATAGCCGACAAGATCTGTGCGAAACTCGCCGTCGTCCATTGCGAAACCGGACCGGCGAACAAGTCGCAGCTCTTCTATCAGGTTTCCCAATGACGTGATCGTCTTGTCGGTAAACGCCGTCAATCCATTGTCAGCGACAACTCGAGCGAGTTCCGCCTCAGGGAGCCAGGCGAGGATAGCCTTTCCGGGAGCCGACGCGTGGACCGTATGAAGTTTGGTGTACTCCCTTAGATCCAGCTGAGGCGGGATATGCGAAGGCAGCTGTATGTGCGTGACAAGCGCGGCCCCCCGTAGCACCGCCATCTGGACGGCCTCGCGAAGATTGAGGTTCAGTTCCTGAAGGTTAGCCCGTACAAATTCGGCCAGATTGTAGTCCCGCGACGATTGCCGTGAGATCGTCTCTAGCCGCGAACTCAGGGAATATCCGCCACTCCTTCCGCCATAGACGACATATCCCCGCTTGACCAACGTTTTCACCAGATGATGGCATGTCGAAAGGTTTATTTCCGCAACCTTGGCAATCTCGTTGAGCATTAACGGGGCGTCACGCAACGACAATGCTTCGAGAATGGAAAGGGCTCGATCAACCGATTGTATGCTTTTTGCGTCGCTCTTGCCTGAATCTGCTGTCGCTATCTGATATTGACCCTGACGAGTCTGCGCCTCTCGCCATGCCTTGTGACTAACGGCTCCCATTATGCTCCTCCAGCATAAGTTCCATGCCAGAGAGTATGTAGTTTCGTGGCCCAGCGTCAACATGGCGGAGAGGCTAATTTCATAATGTCAAATTCGAGCGCACTCTCGCATACGGGAGCCAGACGCCCCGCTTCTTCGCCTGATCGATGAGAAAACTGAACAACTTATCCTACCGCATTTTCACCTGATGAAATCAGATTTTTCAGAATTGACCCAGTCATGGCCAACATCTGTAATTCAGGAAGAAGGAATGATCTGGATGATGCCGGGAAGAGAACTACCACCCGGCCTTCCGAGCAGGAGGAGTTAGTACATGAGGGATCAGTTGAAGGTCATGAGTACGCTCGCCGTCGAGTTGGCGCTGAAAACAGTGCTCCTGCCCGCATGGCAAACCGAAAGTAGACAAGTTGCGGTTGACTGGAATCCAACTGGCGTGCTGATCGATCGGGTCCGCAACGGAGAACGAGGAGATGTCCTGATCGCGATCGATGAACCGATCGAGAACCTCGTCGAGGCCGGCATATTGCGTGCCGGATCAGTTCGGCCGATTGCTCGGGCAAGTTTTGGTCTCGGTACCCGGAGTGGTATGGCCATGCCCGACATATCGACACCAGAGCGATTCAAACAGGCGCTGCTATCAGCACGATCCATTGCATACTCGCAAACGGGCGCCAGCGGCATCCATTTCAGACACGTCCTGGAACGTCTCGGTATTGCGGAAGCCGTCAATGCGAAAGCCACCATCATCCATGCCGGCTTCACCGCCGACCAGGTTATTGCTGGCGAGGCGGACCTGGCCGTGCAGCAGATCAGTGAGTTGATGTCGATAGACGGTATTGACGTGGTTGGGCCGTTTCCAGACCCCTATCAGAAGCATACCGATTTCTCGGCCGCAATCTTCGCTGAAGCCTGCAGTCCCGAAGCGGCTGAAGACTTCTTGGATCATCTGAGCAATGGCAAGGCCGCCGCGATCTACTCCCGGACGGGCCTTCTGCCGCGGCATCAGGTAGCGGCGTAGGATTGGAGTGTAACATGACGAGAGTTCCACCACGCATCGTTCTTTTCCATGCAACACCGGTCGCTATGGAGCCGATTGCAACTGCCATGGCAAGGCATTGGCCGGAAGCAGAGGCCGTCAACTTACTTGACGACGGCTTGACGACCGATCGCGCAAAAGAAGGAGCGGAGATCTCTGAAGAGCTGATCGACCGCTTTGTTGACTTTGGCCGCTACGCGCAAAGGATCGGGGCCAATGGCATTCTGATCACATGCTCCGCTTTCGGGCCCGCGATCGACCGCATGGTCGAGGAACTACCCCTACCAATCCTACGGCCCAACGAGGCCATGTTCCGTGAGGCTATCGCATCCGGCAGCCGCATCGGCATGCTGGCAACCTTCGCGCCGGCTGTGTCGAGCATGGAAGAAGAGTTTAAGCAATTTGTTGCAGAGACTGGCGCGGCGAGCGCTCTGGACACCATTGTCGTTCCTGATGCAATCGATCTTCTGCGACGCGGCGATGCGACAGCGCACAATCGCCTCGTCGCGGACATGGCACCGCGCTTTGCCGATCGGGACGCGATCATGCTGGCTCATTTCTCTACCTCTCGGGCGGCAGAAGAGGTGCGACGTAAGGTGAACAAGCCCATCCTTACCGCACCCGACGCTGCGGTCATGCGCATGAAAACACTAGTCACGGAGTAAACGATGCTGCTCGGCGTTATTGCAGACGATTTCACCGGAGCGAGCGACATTGCTAACACGCTCGCCAAGGGCCTTCCCGGACAGGGTGGTCTTGCTACGTCACAGTTCATGGAGGTGCCGGCCAGCGATGCGTCGCCGGATATCGAGGCCGGCGTGGTTTCGCTGAAGACGCGCTCAGTTCTCGTTACGGAAGCTGTCGAACGGTCTCTTGAAGCGTTTCACTGGCTCAAGGCACAGGGCTGCCGCCAGTTCGTCTTCAAGTATTGTTCGACCTTCGACTCCACTCCGGAAGGCAATATCGGCCCCGTTGCCGAAGCACTTGCCGACGCACTTGGTGTGAAAGGTGTCGTCGCCTGCCCTGCGTTTCCAGCCATGGGCCGCACAGTTTATCAGGGGCATCTTTTTGTTAATAACAAGCTCCTGAGCGAATCTGGGATGCAGAACCATCCGCTGACGCCCATGACGGATGCGAATATCCGCCGATGGCTGCGGCAGCAGACGCGGTCCGAGGTGGGACTTGTCCCGACCGCTATTCTTCGTCAGGGCGCCGAGGCTGTATGCTACGCTCTTCGGACGGCCGCCGATGGCGGTGAAAAGCTCGTGATTGTGGATGCCGTCGACGATGAGGATCTGGTGATCATTGGCCGCGCCTGTGCGGACGCCCCTCTTCTGACGGGCGGCTCAGGGATCGCGCTCGGGCTCGCCGCAAATTTTATCGCAACGGGCCACGCAGTCGGCAGACGCGGCAACTTTAAAGGGGTCAGCGGTCCAGAGGCAATCCTTGCAGGGAGCTGCTCAGGGGCCACCCGCGGCCAGGTCGCCGTTCACACCCGTAATCATCCAGCCATGACCGTCTCGGTCGACGACGTAATGAAAGGGCGGACGAAGCCGTGCGACCTCGTCGACTTTATCCAAGCCAATCATGGCAAGGCGCCACTGGTTTATTCGTCGAGCCGACCCGAGGATGTAGCCGCCGCGCAGGCTCGTTATGGCCGGGATCAAGTCTCCGAACAGCTCGAAGGTCTCTTCGCGTCCGTCGCGCGTCAGTTGGTGGAAAGCGGCGTCACTCGCCTTATCGTAGCCGGTGGGGAGACCTCCGGCGCAGTCGCACAGGCCCTTGATCTCGGCGATCTGGCGATCGGGCCGGAGGTCAGCCCCGGTGTCCCGGTGCTTGTCAGCCGCCGCAAGAATCTGGCGTTGGCACTAAAATCTGGCAATTTTGGCGGGCCGAACTTCTTCGAGGAAGCACTCTCAGCTCTTTCCGGGGGGGCTCGGCCATGAGCGACGAATCGGAACTGCGCAGAAAGCTCGTTCGCATGGGCGGGCTTCTCTATACACGCCAACTTGCCCACGGCAGCGCGGGAAATCTTTCGGTCAAACTCGACGATGGCTGCGTCCTCGTCACGCCAACAAATTCAAGTCTCGGCTTCCTGGAAGAGGATCGCATCTCCAAACTCACGCCCGACGGAAAACTGATCAGCGGCGACCAACCGTCGAAGGAATATTTCTTCCACCTGGCCGTCTATGAAGAACGGCTAGCTGCGCGGGCAGTAGTACATCTGCATTCGACCTATTCTGTTGCTGTTTCCTGCCTTTGCCATGAACAGACGGACAATGTCTTGCCGCCACTCACCGCTTATCATGTGATGCGCGTCGGACGTCTGCCACTTGTACGCTATTTCCGGCCGGGCGACCGAGCCTTGGCAAACGAAGTGAAGAAAGTATCGCGAGATCACCGGTCGATGCTGCTTGCCAATCACGGGCCGATCGTCTCCGGGTCAAGTCTGGAAGAAGCAGTTTACGCCTACGAGGAACTTGAGGAGACCGCAAAGCTCTTCTTCATCCTTGGAGACAGAAAGACCTCGCCGCTGCGCGCCGAGGAAATTGCCGAGATCAACAGGTCCTTTCCCAACTGAAGTTGCCCAAGAACAGGGTCGCATTTGGGTCTACGGTCTTATTATTACTATTATGGGAGGATATTCATGACACTCGCAACCATGCGTCAAATTCTTGACCACGCTGCCGAACGCGGCTATGGCGTACCCGCCTTCAATATTACCAATCTGGAAACGCTTCTTGCGGTGCTCAATGCTGCGGAACGCACGGACAGCCCGGTCATCGTCCAAGCGAGCCAGAGCGCGCGGAAATATGCTGATGACATCCTGTTGAGCGGCCTTGTCAAAGCTGCGGCGCAACGCTTTCCCAACATACCGGTCTGCTTTCATCAGGATCACGGCTCAACACCGGAAGTCTGCGAAAGCGCTATCGCGCTAGGTTTTACCAGCGTGATGATGGATGGATCGTTGGAGGGCGATGGCAAGACACCGGCAAGCTACAGCTACAACGTCGACGTCACCGCCAGGACGGTAGCATACGCGCACGCCCGCGGTGTGTCCGTCGAGGGCGAAATTGGAGTTCTCGGCTCACTCGAAACCGGCGGCGGCGAGCAAGAAGACGGTCACGGCCTCGTCGGGACTCTCAACCGCGAGGCATTACTCACCAATCCACAACAGGCCGCGGATTTTGTTGCAGCAACCGGTGTTGATGCACTAGCGGTGGCAATCGGCACGTCACACGGAGCCTACAAGTTTTCCCGCAAACCGACGGGTGATATTCTCGCTATGAATGTCATCTCTGCTATCTACCAGCTCCTCCCTTATACTCACCTCGTAATGCATGGCGCCTCAACTGTACCCGAAGATCTACAGGATCTTATTAACGGTAGCGGCGGGCACATGCCGAAAACTTTTGGAGTGCCGCTCGAGGAAGTCGAGAGTGCCATTCGAATGGGGGTTCGCAAGATCAATATTGATACCGATCTGCGAATGGCTCTGACGGGATCGGCTCGAGAATATTTGAAGACCAATCCGAGCTCTTTTGATATTCGCAGTATGTTCAAGCCCGGTATCAGCCGTATGGAAGCTGTCTGCGTGGAGCGGTTCGAACGATTTGGAGCCGCAGGAAATGGGTCGAAAATCAAGGTGCTGCCACGGGAGTCGATGGTGCGATTTTATACCTAATCCATTGTCAAAATAATGAAATTCTCGGCGGGATCGAATTCCCGTCGAAGCATTCACAATGGTTATTCTGTGAACGACGTATCTAGAGCACGTCCATTGAACGCGGAATCGCGTTTGAGGATTCCCCTGGCTGCCGAATTCTGATTCTATCGCTTCGACTGGTGATTTGGTCGGAGGCAATATGACCCGAGCTTTCAGTGATGATTTGCGTAGCCGCGTTCTGGCTGCGTCACGCGATGGCATGTCGGCGAGATCGGCGGCAGCCAGATTTGGAATTGGCATTTCAACGGCCATCGCCTGGATTGCCAGCGCACGGGCCGGCCAGTTGACGCCTGCCAAGCAGGGCCGACGCGGTGGTTCACGCCTCGACGCTCACGAGGACTTCATCATCCGCATAATCGAAGAGAAAAAGGATATAACGCTCAACGAGATGGTTCTGCGATTGCGCGAGGACAGAGCCGTATCGATCGGCCGCAGCGCGCTTGACGTCTGGCTGCGAAAGCGCGGCTGGACTTTCAAAAAAAGACCGCGCATGCACTGGAGCAGGAGCGTCCTGACCTGCTGAAACGTCGTCAGGATTGGTTCGACGACCAACTCGATCTCGATCCGGCGCGGCTCGTCTTCATCGATGAAACCGGCCTGAACACGAAGATGTCTCGGCTTCGTGGACGGGCCCCTTGCGGAGATAGATGCCGCTCACCGGTCCCGCACGGCCATTGGAAGACGACGACGTTTACCGGAGCCCTCAGGCTATCTGGAATGACCGCACCCATGGTTTTGGACGGCGCGATGAACGGGGTAGCATTCTAGGCCTATGTCCAGCAGGTTCTCATTCCAACCTTGGTGCCGGGCGACATCGTCATCATGGATAATCTGCCTGCACACAAAGCGGAAGGAGTGCGTCACGCAATCGAAGACGCCGGATGCCGGTTGCTTTACCTTCCTCCATACAGTCCAGACTTCAACCCAGGAAAAAGACTAATGTTGGATTGTGAGTAAAATTTCGTTCCAATTGCTGGCTTGAAATGGGCACGGACGTTGGCTGAAAAGAGCTGGGCTTGAATGATCTAGCACGCGTTTCTTCGCGGTTCAGGATTGGCAACTATCCGTTTGTATCGGCTCTCAGTTGCTAAAGGTTTCGACTTTTCGATACGGGCGGAGGTGAACGGCTCCCGCCATCCTAGGTTGGCCGACATAAACAACGATAATAAGCTGGTTGTGATCAAAAACTTTGAGAGCACCTTCCACTTGCTACTATCGCGATCTGGGTTGATGGCAACTGCCTTACCTCCCTGTTAGTAGAGGACATAATATTCCCGTCGCGCGTTTTTGCAGACCATGCCCGAACCGAAGCTGGCCATGGCCCTCACGATAATCGTCACACTAGCAATATTATTGCTTCTTTCTCCCCCCAATGTTCAAACCGTACCCAGCTCAATGCTTTCGGGTCACATTCTGATAAGCCATATAAAGAATTCGAGGATTAGTGTTGTCTTCTTCTAACGATTGCAGTCTTTTTATCTCTGCATTCAAACTATTGAAGAATTCGCTTGATCGCTCGATTTCCGGGTGATCCGCGAAGAAGTCGTTCACAGTCATCGCCCATATATCTTCCTTCGAGCACGGAGGTGGGTCTTGATCAATTCCATATAGCTTCCCGGTGCAGTGATCCTCATATTGACTATTAGAAAAGTCTTGAGATTTTGGAACGGATGGTTTGTCGAACGAAATGAGAAGGCCGAAATCAAAAAGCGCGCGAAGTGAGCAGTCATGTTGCTCCAAGTGATCCTTGATGCCCTGACAGGCTTGAATAGCTCCCGATTTCTTAAGCTTGTTTGTACGCCTGATATACTCGGAGCGAGATATCCCCAGTCTCTCAGCGTCCCTCAAACTATCCTCTTCGTTGGCGACCATATCTGTCTGGTCGAGACGATACTTGCTCAGATCGGCTTTGCTGAGGATTTGTATATCCTCAGGAGGTATAGTGAACATATCATCTGCCAAGGCCTGCGGGATGTTAGTCGAAGCGAGAAATTCCCGGGTCGCATTCAATACGGTATCCATGATCTGCTGGAGCGGAAGCGTAGTTTGCTCGGTGAGGTAAGGACGATGAATTCCAATCTTACCGTCAGGATATTTGTATCGACCCGCAGCCAAAATCAGGACGCATGAACTCATGCAAACTTGCTCTTTCCCAACCGCCACATACGGAGCGTGCTGGCGTGCCCATTTTGCAATCTTGATGGATTCATACAGGTTGCCGCCGCTGGAATCCAGCAAAGTCGCATATCTTCCGCGAATTGATTTCGGCTTTGTCGCGTATAATGCCTTGATGAGGGCAAGATCTCCTTGAACAATATCACCCTTTATCACTACGAACCCGGAATAGACAGGGCAATCACCCACGCACTCATCAACGGTAATTTCAGCCGCAATAGATTGGCTCCCTCCAGACATGCACAATATTGGCAGAAGCAACAAATAGAAAATTACCTGAATCATGACCCCTCCTCACTGTTAACGTCATGCCAAAAGGGTTCCCTTTATGTCAACGCCAAGGGGGGTTCGCGAGAACAAGAATGGCGTTAAGA
This sequence comes from Brucella pseudogrignonensis, assembly GCF_002252525.1. Classification (GTDB taxonomy): domain Bacteria; phylum Pseudomonadota; class Alphaproteobacteria; order Rhizobiales; family Rhizobiaceae; genus Brucella; species Brucella pseudogrignonensis. The sequence continues at coordinate 18,835 of NZ_NNRM01000001.1, read as the reverse complement.
TAAATGGCGAAGCTCAGAATATTTACTATGCGCCCACGGACAGAAAAGAAGAACGTAGATCTAGTAAAAGCAAAAAAAGAAGCAGCTCGGATTGGTTATGCGAGGGTTTCTACAGACGATCAAAACCTTGATTTGCAGCTAAATGCCCTTCGTTTAGCAGGATGTAGCAAAATATACACAGATCAAGGCGTTTCCGGGAAAGTATCTAATCGACCGGGGCTTCAGGGAGCACTGGATCACCTTTCCGATGGAGATACGTTGGTGGTTTGGCGACTTGACCGACTCGGTAGGTCTCTCGTTAATCTCGTTGAACTTGTGAATAATCTTGGAATGCAAGGTGTCGAATTTCAGTCGTTGACGGAGAGTATCGATACGACATCTTCTGGTGGACGGCTAATATTTCATATTATGGCCGCGTTAGCTGAATTTGAACGTTCTCTTATTAGCGAACGAACCAGGGCTGGGATGGAAGCAGCACGATTGAAAGGAAAGCATTTAGGACGGCCGCGAAAAGTGAAAAGCAACGAGCGAAAGGAAATAAAAAGCGTGTTTATGAGAAAGACTTCCATATCAGAAATTGCTAAGAAATATAAGATTTCAGCCCGTGCCGTTCGCGCAATAGTTAATAGTTCGAGTGAAACGGTTTAATATAGAGGGCGTACGACATGTGCGGTCGATTTACACTGCGCCAACTTTGGTCAGAGGTTCATCGGCTGTACAATTCTACGTCGCAAAAGGGCCATTAACCGTAGTCTCAGGTAATGGAAAACTGTCGGCCACCGCCTTCCGCTGGTTACATCGGGTTGGGGCATTTCGAGTGCCTAGGCGTGCCGTAACCATTCATTGCTTAAAACTACCCGGATAACGCTGTTCCCCAGCTTTTCCATTCAGTACAGCGCCGCTAAAGCTGTTTGCGCACCTGGTCTAGCAAGTGGAAATGAACTAACAAGGGGGCAACATGAAGAAACTATTGATATCGATGGCCATTACAATGACGGCCTTCTCAAGCTATGCGAATGCGGCTTGTAGAACTATGAGCCAAGTTTCGGACAACATGATGCAATTGGGATACACGGAAGAATGGGAGGGCGATAACAATCGCGATGTTCTAGACTTCGTTCAAGCGTACTCGCGGATGTGGTGCGGCGGCAAGTCTTGCAAAGCGGACACTGACGCCGTCTTAAAGGCGGATCACGTCATTGTTTACTCGGGAAAAGACGATAGAGCGGTCTTTTTCAATCGCAAAGGCTGCAAATCGCATTCAATAGTTCATCGAAAAGGTGATTTGACCAGTATTTGGTGAGACTTGTATTCATTTAGACATTGGTGGTTGACATGGAAGATCTAACACAACCAACAAACGGCGAACACACCTACAAGGTATTGAAGTTTTTAACTAAGTCCATTATCCAGTTTCTGCCGCCAGGAGCGTCAGGGACAGCCTCAGAGTTGTTCGACCTTTTGGTATCGGATCCCGCCGTCAAAAGGCGAGACCGCTTCATGATGGATCTTGCCAATAGGCTAGAAGAACTTGCCGAAAATGCAGTGTTTGACCCTGCATCGTTGATACAGAACGATGATATTAGTGCATTCCTGCGTCACTCCGTACAGATTGCTATTCGCTCGCGCGGCGCTGAAAAGCTAGAAGCGCTCAAAGAAGTCGCGGCTCGAGGTACGATAGCCAGCGATGAGGAAGAACGAGCTCCTGCATATGTTGCTTTGGGTATAATAGATCGGCTAACAGAGTATCATATCATTCGGCTACAATGGGAAGTGAAGCCACGCAGATCTTACACCTACGGAGAGGTCAAGGCTGGCAACTTTGAAGGTCTGCATTTTGGTCAGCCTACATTCTCTGATCCATCCGCTCTAAAGTACCCGTCTGAGGTGTTTAATTATGAGGGAACTGTACGGTATGTTGAAAAACAGAGTGTCCTGAACTTCCGTTTAGCATATGCAGATCTTGCCGCAATGGGCCTCCTCACTGCCGTACCTGAGCAGGAAATTTATGTTGAGAATTACCGTGAGAAACAGAGGCCAACGGGGAAGATAGCTGAATATGTCCCTTCGGAACTCGGTAAGTTTGTTGTTCAGTATATCGAGCCTTTGCAGACACCCAGTAGCGTTTAACGTTGTTTACATCAGAGAAACAAACAGACCTTTATCTTCTAATTTGTGGAAACCTTGCCCGTGTTCACGTCGAGATAAACGCGCTTCGAACCTCCGTCACAATAGGTGAAGTAGATGCCGACACCTCTGCTTTTTTGTGTCGAGCGCATCCAGCCCCCCTCATCAATAAAATCTTGCAGCGTGCATTGACCTGAGGTCATTAGCGCATCGGCGGCGGCAATGAAGCGATCTTTATGGTCCTCGTATCGGTCGGAATCTTTTAAAGCCTGCTCGATTGCGGAATTTCCTGCTTTAGCAGGCGCAGGCCTTTCCTTAGACAGACCATCGAGTTTAATCCATTCGGCGAATTTGCCATCAACGATACCATTCGCTTTGTCACAGACTGCTCTCCCTGAATCCACATATTGGGATTTGCCTCCTGAACACGAGGCATCATAAACCCGCGTTACACGGCCCCAGCCGTTCTGCGTCTCCAGAATTCTCGCAGACTCACGGAAGAAAAGCTTTCCAACTGTTCCACACTTGTCGCTTGGGCACGTCTTGCGTTCGATGGCGCCGATCTTGACCCAAAGCTGGTCTGCTGCTCCCGCTGTAAAGGAAATGAAGGTGGCAGCCGCCAGCGCGATCACAAGGTTAAGTGTTTTCATATCGCTGATCTCTTAAAACTTTAAATCTGGTGTCGACGCTGCCGCATCGGCTTCTATGTCAACACAGCCTTTCAAGATGACGTATGAGCCATCACTAAATCTAGCAACCTCATCACAATGATTGCGTATAGACGAAGTAAGCCCAGACCAATTGGACTTCAGCTCATTGTAAGAGCTCTGCTCCATCTCAATGCATCCTTTGTAAACAACTGACGAGCCTCCACTGAAGTCCGAGACCCCTTTGCAATAAGTTGCCGGGTCATAACGCGGTAAAGATTGCGCGTTCGCAGATGTCGCAGTAGTTGCGAGTAACGCAATTCCGATTGCGGTAACAAATTTCATGATTCCAGCTCCAAGCCCTCGTTGGACATTATCTGTGTAAGCATAAACTTCGACTCCGACGACGTATGCTTACCACCAGTAATTCATAGCTTCAGGCATTTCCTTTTTGCTACGAACGCAAAAAGAGGGCCGTAGCCCTCTTTCGGTCAGTGTCGGTAGAAAAGATCAGAAGCTAACCTTCAATGACGCGTTGACGCCATTTCGTTGTGCTCCAGAGCCGAACTGACCGCTATAGGACAGACCAAGTGTGGCGTCCTTCGACAGCACAAAATCCAACCCGGCTTCGATAATGGCGGTGTCCTTGGCTATCGGCGCACCAGTCACGGTGAAAGTGTTCGAGCCCAAGAAGCTCGCGGTCGAAACAGGGTTCACGTCTCCTGCTGCGGCGTGTCTCCAGCCAAGATCAGCGCGTGCGGTAGTGGGGATCGATCCCAGATCAAACGTAGTCGAAGCTCGGAATCCGAGGGTGCTGAACGTGGTGTCCGTCGTGTCGGATTCCATGGATAGCGCTGCTGCCGTCTGGCCGTCCTCGTTGAAAGCATCAGTTTTCAATCGCACATAGGACAAATTGGCGTACGGTTCGAGCACAGCCTTCGGGAGTCGGATTTTGTATCCGAGCTCACCGAATATCTGGAAGGTTCCCGCATCGTATTCAGCGCTCAAGCTATCATTGAAAGCGCGGAAAGCGACAGATCGGTTCATATCCAACTGATGCCAAGTGTAAGCAAGGCCGGAGCTGAAAGCCAATGCGTTGCCGTCAGACATCTGCCATTCGGTGCCCGTGTAAGCACCAATGGTGTAGTTATCGCTGCTGCCGGCTGATGCTCTGCTATCGACATCGAAGGAGGTATGACTATAGCCAGCCAGGAGTCCCAGACGCCAGTTTTCATAAACAAGCCTGTCGATACCTGTTACAAAGCCGCCAACTGACGATTTCATGCGGCTAGTGTTGCTGGTCGAATCCTGTTCACTCCAAGCGCCGTAAACGTATCCCCATCCCGTATAGAGATTTTTAGAGTCCAGCTCGGGTGTCATTTCCTCGAAGGCTTCAGGCTCCTTGGGTGCTGACACATAGTTCATGGTTGCCACAGGTGCCGTCGGCGTCATGCCGCTAGCCTGTTGAAGACGACTGGTAATTGCGCTGTTGATGAAATGCGACTGATTGACAAGCGCACCTTTTGCAGACGCATATGCCTCACCAGACAGATTGTCATAAGCAGCTCGGGCTTCGTGAGCGGAGAGCATCAAGAGCTTGTTGTAAAGGGCCAGAGAACTTCCGGTCTGGGCGAGGGAATCCAGTGCCTGAGCGGTTGTAAACTCGTTTTGCGTGTTTGCCACTGTTGTAAACAGAGGGGTTGGCTTCGGGTTTTCGCCTTCTCCCGGATTGCCACCAGGATTTGGATTGCTCGGTTCCGGTTCGGTTGCAATAGGCTTCAGCTCAACGTTAAAGGCGTTCGAACTCTGTTCTGGATCGAGTGTGAAGGTCAGAAACGCTGAGTTCGAAGTCACATCAGCAAATTGACCACTGACTAAATTGCCTGCTGTCAGAATGTCGTAATTCTGGCCTGCCTTGTAGCTGATCTCTGGATCGAGTGCCGTTATGACGAGATGCGAACCGCCAATGTTTGCACGACCTGTGACATTGACGAGATCGGCAGTGCCGTTACCTGACAGCTCAGTCATAAGAAAGGAGCCAGGCTGAAGTGTCAGGTCACCATTGATCGTCAACGTTCCAATCGAGTTGCCAGGTGAGAGAATGCCACCGGATTGGATGCTTACGAGAGAACCTGCGCCAGAACCGAGCGTGCCATAACCGCCGAGACTTGCGCCGTCGAACACCGTCACGTTGCCGCCGAGTTTACCGTTTCCGAGTGCGTCTCCAACAATCAGTTTACCGCTTTTGACCGTGGTAGAACCTGCATACCCGGAACTGTCTCCAGTCAGAGTGAGCGTATTGGCTCCTTTCTTGATGATTTCGCCGTCACCAGCATAAACGCCTTTCCAGGAAACTGCATTCGAGCGATCATAGATTAAGGTGCCAAGGTTGGTAATTGTGCCAGTGAAGTTGGTGCCGCCTATGTGCCCTGTCGTGCCACCGTTGCCCAGCTGAAGTGTGCTGTCAGGCCCAATAAGGACGTCGCCTCTTGAACTACTGGTGGTGGTAAGAGTGAGCTTTCCGCTGCCGACGTGGGCGAAAAGACCATTGCCAGTAATTTCTCCGTTGTAGAGGACGTCATCTGAGCGATTGAAAACAACCGCGCCATAATTGGTTATGCTGCCAGCGACTGATCCTTCAGTACCGCCATTTCCTAACTCCAGGACAGCACCAGCCATGATGCCTGTCCCGCCTGTATAGCTATTGGTACCAGTGAAAACTTGTTGTCCACTACCGATATTTACGCCGCCAACGCCGGAGATCACACCGCTAAACGTTCCAGCGGCGTTATTGATTTGCAGGTAATTGCTGCCAAGCGCGACATTTCCATGGCCTGAAAGGTTGTTAATCTGTGCGGAACTGGCATTGGAAACGTCGAACGTTCCATCAACATGAACGCCGCTTGATTGGTTCACGCGCCCTTGACCAGATAAAGCTAATGTCGCGCCGTCGGCAATCGTGGTTGCTCCAGTATAATCATTCATGCCTTCCAAGGTCAGCGTACCATTTGCGGAATTGCTACTATCCTTGACTGTCAGGCCACCGCTTCCTGATATTGCCCTTCTGATCGTGCTCTCGATCCCTGCCATGTCGATGGTACCACCACCTGCCGACAGATTGATTGTGCGCGACGTCGACAAATCAAAGGCCGAGCCAAATTTGAGTTCGCCGCCATCGAAGGTTAGTCCTCCATTGACGTCACCGAGATTGCTATCAGAGGAAACAGAAAGCGTACCCTGGTTGAGAACCGTGCCGCCTGCATAAGTGTTGTTTCCTGAAAGCGTAAGCGTACCCACACCGTTCTTAATAAGCCGCGCCGCCGAACCACCGCCTGAATTCGCCTGAATTCTGCCCGTCAAAGATATCTGATGTCCGGCCGTGTCTACCGCGAGATCGGTATCGGTGTTCAGACTGAAATTGTTGGCTAATGTTACGTCTTTGTTGGCAGAGAGAGTGCCTGTAGCAAAAGTTGTCGTAATTCGCGCTGTTGAAAGGGCATTATTATCGCCCGCTATGATAGTGCCGTTGCTAAGAAGGATGGACCCTGAGCCGCCGCCAAATGTGTTAGCATTGTTAAGGACGAGCGTCCCTCGTACTGAGATACCCGTGCCACCGCCGCTGATCTGACCGTCAATTACAAGTGTTCCAGTGCCAGTTTTATCGATGAGGCTGGATCCGCCATCAATATTTCCGGTAACCAGCCCCGTGCCTAACGTAGAGAACGTCAACATATTACTATTTGTGACGATATTCCCAGTTAGTGTTGCATTGCCGCCGCTGGTTATTTGAACCGTCCCCGATGTTAACAAATCAAAGTCATCCGCGACGGTTTGTTCACCGGAGATAATGAGCGTACCGCCTGAAAATACACTCTGAGCTAGCGCTGATGAAATGAGTGTTGTCGAAGACAACACGAGTATGGACGCCGCGATAACGCGGCGCGAAGTATTTCGCGATACTGACATGTTTCCTACCCCAAGACGCTTTACGACCGCAGCGTCTGTGTGCCCCAAGTTTGATCTTCGCATTCGAATGGACGATGCGAAGATATTGCCCATTTTTATATTCTCAAATTTATGAAGTATTTTTAAGAAGAAATCTACGAAAAACCAGCGGATTGTGAGCAAAAATCCCCATAAATTGGGATAGACTTTACCTGACTATACTTGCGAAGCTTACACAAAAAGCCGCCCAACCATATTGGCTGGGCGGCAAGTTAAGAACCCAGGGTCAACCCAAAGTCCTATCTATGGAAATCGCTATGCTTGTTCTGTTTGAGGGGGCGTCGCGATTTCCAAACTTGTTTTAGAACTTCACATTCAAAGCGGCGTTGAAGCCATTCTGGGTGGTGTCGTTACCAAACTGGCCGACATAGCTCAGACCTAGTGTCGATGCTTCTGTGATCGCGACATCAAAGCCTGCTTCGACCAGCGCCGCGTCCTTGGCAATTGCGACACCTTCGACGGTAAAGGCATTGCTTCCTGCGAAGTACTGTGTGGATTCCGGCGTGATGTCACCATAAGCGTGACGCCAACCGAGAGTTCCCTTCAGATTGGCGGTGGTGGCACCAAGCTGGACTAGAGCCGATGCCCTCAGACCAAGGGTTGTGAAGGTGGTGTTGGTCGTTTCGCTGTTAACTGACAAAGCTGCCGCACCGCCCTTTTCAGTAAAACCATCGGTATGCAAACGAACATGCGACAGGTTGGCAAACGGTTCAAAGGATGCCGCTGCCGTATCGATGCGATAACCAAGTTCACCGAATGCCTGGAACGTACGGGCATCATAATCAGCATCGAGGCTGTCGCTGAAACCAGTATAGGAAACCGAGCGTGAAGAGTCGATGCTGTGCCAAGTTTGCACGAGACCAGCACGCAAGCCAATCGGACCCCACTGGTTGCCACCATAGATACCCAGGTGCCAATTGTCGCTCGTCGCCGAAGCATAACGTCCCTTGGCATCGAGATCGGTCTGGCTGTAACCACCGACAACGCCGAGACGCCATCCTGAAGCAAATCCTACATCTACGCCGGACAAGAAACCGCCCGTTGTAGTTTTCAGGCCGCCTGCATTTGAGTTTCCGTCGTGATCAACCCACGAACCGAAACCCGAAGCCCATACGCCGTAATCATATGAAGCAGGCGCAACGGCTTCGAACGGCTGCGGTGCACTGCCTTTCGGCGACTGAGCGAACGACAAGACAGGTGCGTCCTTGGCAGCCACACCTGCGAAAGCTGAACGAAGGCGATTATTGATTGCATCAGCAGTCAAGTTTGCGGTGTCGATCAGACCCGTCTTAACCGAAGCATGCGTATCGCCCGACAGCTGATTGAAGGCATCACGGGCTTCGTCTTCGCTCGTCAGGAACAGAACCGAGTTGTATAGTTCAAGCGACGAACCACTTTGTTCCAGGCTATCCAGCGCACGAGCGGTAGCTAACTGATTGTTCGTCTGTGCCACCTTTTCGAATACGACTGGCGGGTTCTCTGGATCGATAGGATCAGAAACTAGGCCCACGGTCAGATCGACCGCGTTTGCCAGATGCTGCAATTCAGCTGTCAGGAAAATCGACTTCGATACGGCTTCAGAGAACTGGCCGTCAACGCCGCCGCCTGCAGTCAAGATCGTATAGGTCTGACCGTCTTGGTAGCTCACCTTATCGTCAAGTGCAGTAACCTCGACAGTACCACCTTGCAGAGTTGCCTTTCCGGTCACATCGATACGGTCGCTCGTTCCGTCGCCTGCGATTTCGACCGCATAAACAGAGTTTGCACCGAATGTGGCGTCGCCCCCAACCGTTATCACGCCAATCGAGTTGCCGGGTGTGATCGTTCCATTCGCGGAAAGATCACCAGCAATATCCCAATTGCCGCCCATAATGGAGGTCGGATCAACGAGGACACTGCCGCCAACGGTAATTGGGGTGCCGATGCTTCCGCCGTGGGTGGAGGAAGCGTTATTCAACTCGACATCGCCGCCGATATTCGCACCTGAAGGATCGAAATTGAAGGTGCTGTTCGTACCAGTCAGGTTGCCCGCGATCTCGGTACCAGCTTCGAAAGTCAGTTCTGTGCCGGATTCGGCGTCCAGATCAGTGATGCCTTCGATCTTGCCATTATAGGTCGCACCTTGCTCAACCTTGACATTGGTGAGACCGGTCGTCTTCGTAGCGTCAGTATCAACGATATCGCCGCTCGATGAAGATCCAGCTTGCAGGTTCAGATTGACGATACCGTCGCCGCCAGCTGCTTCACGATTTACCTTGAGCAGGGTTCCGTTATTCTGCGTTGCGGTCGTGCCGTCGCCCAAGCTCAGGTTCTGGGTCTGACCAGATTTCGTGAATGTGGACTCGAACGTTTCCTTACCGGAGATAATCGAGGTATTGTTGAGCGTCACATTGGCGCTGTCAGTCAGTCCAATGCCGATCCCACGTTCGGAATTCAGTGTGGAATTCGAGACCGTGAGTGTGCTGCCATACTGAACCTGGCCGATATAGGCGTTCTCACCAGATGCAGTAATAGTGGTGTTTTTCAGATCTATCGTACCGAACGTTTGCTCGTTGCCAACTACTGCGCCAGCACGGAAACCATAGCTGTCAGCGCCCGTGGTATTAATCACAAGGTTCTCAGCGTTAATCACGCCGCCATCAGTTGTTGCCGTACCACCAACAGCAATAAGACCGTTGGCATTTTCATGTGGGGAATTGGAATTCTGCTCGCCGAGAATGTTATACGTACCGCCGTTCAGATTAAGAACGCCACCCGCATAGGCCCATGCAGCGTCGCCAACGTCGCCAGAAGTGGTGATGTTGACGTTCTCGGCATTGAGCACAGATCCTGTACCAGATGCATACACACCGTAGGCCATGAAACCTTCGGTCGTGATCGACAAGTTTTTCAGGTCAACATCGCCGCCATTGTACGCATATGCGCCGTAGGCACGTTGGCCAACTGTGTGGATTGTCGTACCGTCTGCACTGACAAAAGAACCGTCGCCTTGCGAGAAGAGAGCGTAGCCGCGCGACCCATCGCCATCTTGCGTTCCTTTGCCTTTGTCATTCGCAGTAGTGATTGAACCGCCTGTCAGGCTTATTTGGCCACCGTTATCAGCAATCGCACCATAAGAATGAACACCATTCGTCGTGATGACGGTGTCTACGACCGTGATCGTGCCGCCAACGGTGTTTTTATCGTTGTTGGCGAGCAAACCGTAGGCTGCATCTGCGTTGGTTATAATTGTAGAGTTGTTGAGGGAAATAACGGAATCGCTCTCGGCAAATGCGCCGTGTCCGTTCACACCGGTTGTCGTAACTGATGTGTTGCCCTGGATCGTTCCACCTTGAACGGCATGCAGACCTACAGAGAAGATTCCTCCAGTGGTGACGCTCCCCCCTGAAAGATTGACCTTACCACCCGGATTATTGGCGTCTTCGCCAGCCTGAACGCCATGGGTCTTATCGAATGAGGTTGTGACGTCGGCGCTTGAATTGACGATGCCTCCGTTGCTGGCGAGAATGCCATAAGCGCGTTCACCTGTTGTCGTGATCGAGCCACCGTTTAACGTAACTTCGCCGCCGTTCTTGGCATAAGCACCGAATGTCCAGCTGGAAGCGGTATCTATATCAACATCCGTCGCGATGATTTTACCGCCGACAGTATTCATATCGTTGTTCGCGAGCAGGCCATATGCAAGGCTGCCACTCGTGGTGATAGAGCCGCCAGTCAGATCGATTGTCGAGAAAGATTCTGCAAACGCGCCGTAAGCTCTGGCACCCGTTGTACCGACAGTCGCTGTGCCAGAGATTGTGCCGCCATCAATAGCATGAAGACCATAAGAATCATTTCCGCTCGTCGTAACATTCACGCCGTTGCCGAGATTGATTGCTGAATGATCTGCACCGTCTGCGTTGCCACCTTTGGCACCGACCTGAATTCCGTGAGCCTTGGCTCCAGACGTGATGACAGCTGTATCGGAGACATTCGCAATCGAGCCATTGTATACGAGCATGCCCCATGCCCGCTTTGTCGGCCCGCTCGTGGCAGCTTCAAAAGTGTTACCACTCGTCGTATCCGTGCCGCCCGCAGAATACCGATATGCGGCTCCATCCGTTGTAACTGCGGGCTCAGCTTTCGCAACTGCGCCTGTTAGAACCAGTGCAATGGCGGTTGACCCCAGTACACGCGCCAGATCTCTGGAAATTAATGACATGTCTTACCCTCAGAATTAGCCTGGAACACAGGCTCGTTTGAATGCAGAAATACTGGTCGAGACAGATGGTATCCTTGGGCATGGGTAGCCCCGGCCATCACTGCATCGATCAAGTGAGTATTGGTTTCGACGCCCTCAACGATGACGGTCGGAGCTGCGCATTTTGCCAGTCCGATCATGAATTGAAGGCTGTTGCCCCGAGGATGGGATTCCTTGATGTCTCGCACGAATGCGGCGTCGATCTTGACGATATCGACCTCCAGCCGTAGCAGCTGCCAGGGTGTGACTTGACCGCTTCCGAAGTCGTCGACAGCAACGAGACAACCGAGCTTACGCGCAGCCGCCAGACATCTGTTGGTGGTCACAATGTCGCCGAGCGGTCGCGTTTCGGTGATTTCAAGGACCAGACGGTGAGCCAAATGAGCACGTTCGACCAACTGACGATAAATCAATGACCATTCGGCGTCAGTGAGGCCGTCTGTAGAGATGTTGCAGCCCAAAACGGCACGTGGATCAGCGTCCAATTCGTCAAGTACGAGCTTGATCATGTGTTGATCGAGAAGCGGGGTTTTACCCCATATATCGAGGATGGGAATGAATTCGCGAGCGCTTGTGACTGTACCATCGCGATTCAGAAGTCGTGCAAGGCACTCGCCGTATAGCAACCGGTCAACATCTGTTACCGAGTGTACTCCTTGAACCGCAAGAAAAATGCGGCCCTCTCGAATCGCATCAATTATTGTCGATACCCACGCTGAATCGGCTATGTCGAGAGGATCCATCCAACAATCCCCTCTAAATGAGAAACAGTGGAAGATCATGGAGAGAAAGAGAAAACCCTTTCCAGCTCCTGTATAAAGACTCATTCGTTCGCAAAAAATCCCCCCGGAATTCACCATTTAACTTGCGATAATTTATTGATGCCTCTGTAGTTAAGTTTAGTGCAATTCATTTTCTAAAATCGCTATCATGCAAATTTTCTCATGTCAATCGGTGGTTGTGTTTGCCTTACCAAGGCCAAAGGATGGTGTTGTCATGTCTAGATGACGCCCGTTTGGCACTTTGATTTTGGTGATGTTACAGTCTTGCGAGCTGGGTGCTGTCATGTCTCGCGCCTGTTTATGCGACACAATATGGCCGCTGGCCCTGATGCCCGCGAGACCCGCTCCCTAGCGGCCTCTCTAGTGAATTCCATTGGGAGCGGCGGTCCGCCAATCTTAAACTCCCCTTTGACCTCTAGTTTTTGAGGGTTCAAAATTAGCGCTCCCCAACCAAGAACGGCAATTCGCATGGCCCATCTCTCTCCACTACCCTAGCTACTTTGATCAGAGCTGCCATCAGATCTGGCCTAGATGCCTACAGTTTGTGCACGACATCTATATTCGGAGATGGTACGCGTAATTTAATGTGGTTCACCGGAGCTTTGTACTTCATCCCAAGTACGCAAAGTCCTTCGTCCTGGCTTAGAAGACAGCAGCCGTTCCTTGTGTTTTGCCTAGTATTGGTTTGTTAGTTTAGCGCGTCTGCGTTCTAGGCCGAACTTCTTTCACGATCCGTCTCGACGCCAGTCGATTCGAAGTATTAACTCTAGGCTCAAGGGAAATGGAATAGCTGCATACGGATTGCCCAACCCAAAACCGTACCCCGGTAGGTCTGGTGGGCCGCCGCCCTTGACTTAGAAGACGGGGTTGTCTTTGTGACCAGCTGCTGGTTCTCACTGATTTCAAGGGTCCAAATCATCTGCGACATGAGATTCATCAAACCCTCGGTCTGTTGAAATGCCAAAAGCCCTGCCCGCTGATCAACGTCTATGGTGGACATGTCATTGCTGTGCAGTATTTTCTGAATGGTGCGATCTACGGTCGAAGCTTCGCCCAGCGCCTGCCCTTTCCCGAAAATTGCGGTACAATTAATGTTTACAGGCCCACAAAGCCATTTGACCCATGGCTTGGGCGCTCCTCATCCCACTCGGGATCGCGGCTCAGCGGGTCTGTCTCCGGCTTCGCCAGCCGTTGTGGCTGTTTCACCCTTGCCAGCACGTCTTCGGACCGCGCCAGCACCGCGTCAATGGCAATGAGATCGATGCCGAGCAGCGCGACCCCCTCATCCAAACGGTCGTGTCTCCCCTGGGAATCAACTGTCGCCTTTTGCACGGCGGCAATTTCGTTGTCCGCGCCGATGCCGTCACACCCAGGCTTTGCTACCAGCCACCCCTGCCGCAGACTGCGCAAACCGCTTGGGCTCAGCGCCCGTCCGGCGCATGCGTGGCGATGCGCCCTCGCATCTGCAACACGTCGCGGGCAATGGTCAGAGCATGTCTGGGGAGAACGGATATCGCGCGCCGCATCATGCAGGATCAGATCCTCCATTTCGACCAGCTCGTCATCAAGCCACAGCGAGGCGCAGGCGTCGGCAAAATGGAACCGTTCGATCAGTCCCGTGCCGACCGGCGAAGGAGCAAGCCGCTCGTCGAGCCGCGCTAAAGCTTCACTGGTGTGGCTTTTACTTCCCAATTTCAAACGTAGAAACGTCATTTATCCTTTGCACTTACGCGATAAAAGTAGGGCGACTTATCGCTAACGATTTCAATTCGGCACCTTGCCATGCCCTGGAACGATCGAATTTTACCGATAGCTCGCAATATCTCGAACGAGCAATGGTCGACGGCACGCCGCATTGCGCGCGAACTGGACAAGGTTCTTGATAGCAGCGGCCCAAAAGAGACTGTCATCGCGCGGGCAGCGGCCGAACTCCGGCTGACCACCCGGCAGGGCACCGTTACCTTAATCAAAGTGTAAACGTCAGCAACGATAATAGGGTATGACAGAACCTCGTGCCTCGCTTTATCGTCGCCATCGTTATCCAGCTGAGATTATCGCGGAAGCTGTCTGGTTGTATTTCCGCTTTCCACTGAGCTTTCGTATGGTCGAAGATATGCTGGCTTATCGTGGGATCTTCGTCACACATAAGACTGTGTACGAATGGGCTGAGAATTTCGGACGGACCTATGCCAGTAATATCCGTCGCCGCACACCACGCCTTGGTGAAAAATGGCATCTGGATGAGGTTGTCATTACGATCAAAGGTGAGCATCACATTCTTTGGAGAGCGGTTGATCAGGATGGTTTCGTGATAGATGTTCTGGTCCAGAAACGCCGCAATACCACGGCTGCCAAGCGTTTCATGTGCAAGCTTCTCTCTGCTCAGGGCTGTGCACCGCGGGTTATGGTCACCGATAAATTACGATCTTATGGCGCTGCCAAACGAGCTATAGGCCTTAGCGGTTGCGATCATCGCCAGCATAAGGGTTTGAACAATCGGGCAGAGAATTCGCATCAGCCGATCCGACGACGGGAGCATGTTATGAAGCGCTTTAAATCGGCGCGACATGTGCTAAACTTCACGTCGATACATGATCCGATTTACAACATATATTATTTCCCCTGCAACCAATTCGATGCCGCTGATCATCGTGAGTTACGACAAGCCGCCACTGACATGTGGCGTGAAATAGCGTGCCTGAAATCTGCATGACAGATGCCACAAAGAATGAGCCACGTCCGCAATCTCGTTAAAGTAACAGTGCCACTTTATCTGATCAACATCAAAAACAAAACTAGGTCAAATTCAGCGTGAATTCAACAGATCACACCCTATCGAGCTAATTGCGCGGTCTATCCCGGTAGAAATATTCGGGCGATGTTTTCGTCTATCCGGCGCGGGCGACGGGTTTCTGCATCAACGCAGCACCAGGAGCTGTTTACTTCCGTTGCCACATCATCACTGCGCTTAATAGTGGTCGTGAAAAAGGCGCGTGATCCCTTCATGCCTGTGGCGGTTACCAGAGCTTCTACACTGTCGTTTAAAAACAGCGGCGCATGATAGCTAATCTCGTGTTTTAGGGCCACCCAAAGGAGTTGAGCTTGGTTTTCGATTGAGGATTTAGCCTGCCAATAGCTGATAACAGCCTCTTGTACCCAGCGCAGATATACCGCGTTGTTGACGTGTCCCATATCATCAATATCGCCTGGAGAGATAATGACAGGGTGCCGAAAGGTTGTGTTCTTTATCATGACCAAAAAATGGGGAGTTGCAAGGCTAGATGCAACCCATTCATTTTACAAACGGGCACAATCTAATGGCCCATTGCCCTTACTGAAAACCAAAAGGTGAGTGTGGAAAAGCCATCCCAAGTCCATCAAGTCTTTGGTGTGTTGATGCCGAGTGACCGCTTTGCAGTTCATTTGTTTTCAACGCGTATGGGAACGTGATCCGACGGCTTTGAATTGGAGCCAGGATTCTTGACTGGCGCTCTGAAACAGCGGGCGCTTGCCTCTCATGAGAAAAGGAGGCGCTGTTCTTAACTCGAAGTTCAAATCAAAAGCTCACCAAAAAGTCTGTTAGGTCTACGTTGGCCGCTTGGAAACTTGCTATTATTCCCTCCGTTCTTTCAAAAAAATTGTTACCAAATTCAGGTGTTCATTCAGAGGTGTGAGGACAGAGCAAAAATCCTCTTCTGACATTGACGAACCAGGCAACTCTTGACGCGCTTGAAGTTTCGCCTTAATTGTACCAGATATTGTACATATATAGTGCGATACGAAAGGATTGCTCTCATGGATGTAATGACTTACTCGGACGCGCGCGCGCAACTGAAAAATGTGATGGACCGCGCAATCAACGACAAACAGGAAGTCGTCGTGACGCGTAAAAATGGTGAGTCCGTCGTTGTTGTTTCCTTAGAAACATGGAACGCGGTAAATGAAACGCTTCACCTCTTGTCAACGCCGCACAACGCTGCGCGTTTGCGTACTTCAATCGCCCAGCTCGAAGCTGGCAACGGCGAAGAACGTGAGTTGATCAAGTGAAGCTTGTTTTTTCGGAACAAGCTTGGGAAGATTATTTGTATTGGGTGAATACCAATAATAAGACGCGCGACCGCATCAATGAACTGATTAAACAGTGTCAGAGAACGCCTTTTCAGGGAACTGGTAAACCTGAACCATTAAAGGGCGACTTGACTGGTTGGTGGTCGCGCCGCATCTCTCAGGAAGATCGCATGGTTTATCGTGTCAGTGGAACGGGCAATTCTCAGAGTTTGGAAATTGCGCAGTTGCGGTTTCATTATTAACCTGTGTTTACAGTATTCAATAGAATAGAAACGTTATCCAATAAGGCAACGAACGAAGTATTCAGGATATCAACTGCTCATTTTCGACAGCCTCTTCTTTGAGCCGTGATCGTATCTGCATTCTGATCGATTTCATCTATTTTGCCCGCTGGCGCGAGATTGAAGTGTGAATAAGAATTAGTGGTATGCAAACGATAATCACTCTCTGGGTGGCCTCTATGTCCCAATGAAGGGGTGTCTGTGCTTTATAGTCCGTCCAACGATACGGCGGCGGCAAACTTTGGGGGTGCGGATAAAAACTTGGACTGGTTTTACGTCACAATGCCAAGACAGTTTCGATATTCGATTGGGCTGCGTGCGCCAAGTGATATCTTAATCCGCTTCTCGTTGTACCACCGAATGTAGCCATCAACTTCATTGATAAACTGCTCGAGTGTGGTGTTCTTCCAATCGCTGGGATAAAAGAACTCTGTTTTTAGCCTTCCGAAGAAGCCTTCGCATGCAGCGTTATCTGGAGAACACGCCTTGCGGGACATTGAGCGCACCAGCTTCGCATCACTGATCCTCGATAGCCAACCCGGCCAGCGATAGTGTGCACCCCGATCAGAATGCACTATTGGCCGCTCATCTGTACCTGTGAGAGTTTCTATTGCGGTATCGAGCATCGTGTTGACCAATTCCGCATCTGGTCTCGTTCCGATAGACCAGCTTATAACCAACCCATCGAAACAGTCGATGATGGGCGAGAGATATACCTTGCCAGCCGGGATATGGAATTCAGTGATATCGGTCAGCCATTTCTCGTTTGGGCCTGCGGCCTGGAAGTCGCGATTAATAAGGTTCTCAGGCGCCGGACTAATTTCTCCGAGATAAGAGCGATATCGCCGCCGCTTTGGCGTGGCAACGATCAGGTTCTCCTGTTTCATCAAGCGCTGCACAACCTTCTCTGAGATTGTAACGGATTGTTTGGCTAATGACGCCTGTAGCCTGGGGTAGCCATAGCATCGACGGTTGGCTTCGAAAATTTCGGTGATGTTTTGACGAATAGTGAGGTACTTGTCGGTAATCCTCATGCGAGTTCGATGGTAAAAATATGAGCTGCGCGCCAATCCCAACTGAGTAAGCAGATCAGGGAGTTGATAAAGGTATTTGAGGGCGTCAACCAACAGCGTTTTCTCCCGATTACTCAGAAGTTGCAGATCGACGCCCAGGTCTTTTTTTATGAGTTCGGTCGCTTTCTTCAAAAGGTCGTGCTCAAGCTGCAGTTTCTGAATATTGTGCTGCAGTGTTTCGAGCTGGCGCTCTAATTCTTCTCTCTCTGGCACTGGCGGTGAGTTGTTCTTGCGTTTCATGATTGCGGGAGCCTCCGGACCAAGTAACTGGTTTTTCCAGTTATACAGTGTCGGTCTGCATACGCCGAGCTTTTCGGCCAAAGCCTGTGCACTTTCTTGCCGATTATAAAGTCCGACGACGCCAGCCTTCTTCAGCGCATCAGGGTATCGTGGACGTCCAGTTCTTCCAGTGACAGCTTTGCTAGTTTCGGGAAACACCTCACGAACCCATGCTGTCAACGTTGCACGACCGGGATAGCCCAAGGCGCGCATCGTTGCAGAAACACAACGACCATGCGTGCGGTAGTGTTCAACAGCCACTTCCTTCTGCGCCTGTGTGAACTTAGGCGCTCGGGGCGCAAATCCTAAACGCAGATCGAGATGGTGCTCATATTCCAGGTACCAGGCCTTCAAAGCGTTCTTGCTTGGATAGCCCAACTGGCGAATAGTCGCTTTCGGGCGCTTGCCAAGCTCGATGTAAAGCGCAACTGCTCGTATCCGGTCTTCGTAGGAATACATGAACTACCTCCCTGATAGTCCAAGTTTTCGTCCGCACCCCCACCGGGTCATGTATGGATACCCCCATTTGTGCAAGTTGGAATTTGGATAATTTAGACGTGCGATCGGGTGCGGTCATGTATCAGGCCTGTTTTGCGGCATTCACATAGCCGCTGGCCGGTATGGAGCTTAGCGGTTCTGGTGCAAAATCACTTCTACGGGCTCTAAGCCCATTGACCCGGATGCGTTTCCAGAACCGTTTGCCGATCATTGTCCTTACTATCCGTTGACCTCCTCACACGCCGTCGTTCCGCTCTAACTTGCCGATTTAACTTACGCGACAGTCAGTAGCGGATCTCTATAATCTTCCCTCTTTGTCTGCATTGCCCAAAGGCTGCGGGCCATCTTGTTTGCCAAAGCTATGGCAACGACCATTCTAGGTTTACGTAAAAGCATCGCATGAAGCCACGTTCCATGTATTGGCGCCTTTTTACTTGCCCAGCGTATTATCGACATGGCACCGATTATGAGCAAACGCCGAATATCGCGCTGCCCCATTTTCGATGTACGTCCCAAAATCTGCTTTCCGCCACTCGAATGTTGGCGCGGCACAAGACCCAACCATGCAGCAAAATCCCCACTGCGCTTGAAGACACTCAGCGTGGGGGCGAATGCTTCAATGGCCATAGCCGTGATAGGCCCTAGACCGGGCATGGTCATCATACGCGATGAAGCGTCAGACCGTGCGGCTTCTTTCTTTAGGACAGCTTCGAGAGATAGAATCCGCGTCGAAAATGTCTCAATCTGCTCAAGGTAAATGCGTGCCGTTTCCACTATCAGCCCATCTACCGTGGGTGTTGTCACGTTAAGTTTCTCTGGCCGGAAAGGCCAGGGG